>JAFUIQ010000028.1 GCA_017468385.1 Clostridia bacterium | reverse complement strand
GCCATCTTGGGGTTCCAGCGTCTGGTGTGGTGACCGAAATGTACACCGGCTTCCAGAAGCTGCTTAATGCTTACAATTGCCATGATTTTATTCTCCTTACGGTTATTTTCCGCCACGCGAAAGCGTCTGAACTGCAAGCCGTAGGCCCGGTAAACTTTATCTTTACCGCGCAGCACCGTCAGGCGCCGTCACAAGCGTGTGTGTGCTATGCACATATTTGCGCATGCTACAGTATTTTACCACATTATAGGATATAATGCAACGTATTTTCCGCTATTCACAAAATGTTTACAATTATAGATGAAAAAAGGAACCCGCCTTACGCGGGTTCCTGTAAAAACCTTATTCGTCGATCTGACCGCCGTTGCCCAGATAGAACTCTCTGTAGTAAGAAGAGATGCTTTCGGGCTCGTCTTTATTGATCAGCTTTGCCACGGTTTCGTTGGTAGCAATTTCCTTTCTCAGATCGGTCAGGGCTGCGGCGAACTCATCCGCGGTCATAGCCTCAACGCGATCATATACAGACTGGGAAAGGCGAGCCAACTCCTCGTAGTCGGCCTTATTGGCTTCCGTGAGGTAGGTAGCTGCATCAAATCCGAGGAAAGGATCCACCTGTGCGGCCAGGTTCTGCACCTTACCGTACTCCCAGTACTCACGGGAAACGCCGGGAGCGGGATAGGTCATATAAACGTTACCGGTCTCCACCAGGTTCATCTTATAATCATCGCTGATTACATCGATTACTTCCGTGTTCTCCGGATTAACGCGCCAGTGAATATCCTCCACGCCGTACTGCAGGATGGTCCGCAGCTCGGGATCGGTATTCAAAGCGGTGATGATTTCCATGGAACGGCCCACATCCTTGGTGTAGGTGCTGACAGCGAACATGGAATTGTACACTTCTTCAACGGTAAACAGGGGAGCCTGATATACCTTTACATAATAATCTTCCTCATACTCGGCAAGAACGGACGCGTCGCCGGAGATAACACCGACACCGAACTCTTCCACCTTTGTGGGATCAGCTGCAAAGCAGTCCGCCTCTTTCAGAGCCTTCATCATATGAATGGTATCGGAATAGCCCTTGATACCCAGGGTGCTTCTGGGCATACAGAAGGTAAGCAGAGTGGAAGATGTGGGGATCTGAGAAGAAATCAGGGAGAACGCGTTATCCTGCTCCATCGACCAGTACTTCATACCGGAGGCCTCCACGGGTGCCAGCATGGGAACTACGTCGGTACGTGCCTTTACGTCCAGGATGAAATCCTTGCACTTAACCAGAGTGTTCAGATCATCGGGATTCCAGTACAGTTCATCCACCAGGCGCTTATTGACCAGCAGATACTTATATTCGCCCACCACATGGTTGTTGGGGATGGCAAAGGTAGTGCCGTCAAACTTGACGCTGCTGAGGAATGTGGGATAGATATACTGATTCAGAATCTTGGAATTACCGGTCAACTCGGAATCCAGCTCGGACAGAGCTTCTCTGTCGATATAGGAAACGTAATTGTCATATCCGCGAACCAGGAAAATATCCATCTGATATTCGCCCACCTTGGGATACTTGAGGATCTGCATGCCGATATCGTTGACGTATGTATCCTCACCTTCGGGAGCGGTGGTCTCGGGAGCGGTAGTTTCAGGAGCGGTAGTGATACCCTGCGCAGCGAGAGAAGCGGCTTCTTTTCTCTTACGGGCAGCCTCTTCCTCCTCGAAAGCGATATGCTCTTCGATCTCGGTAATGCGAGCCTCGATGGCAGCGTCGTACTTATCGCGGGGAATCGCGTGCAGTTCGATGGCCGTCTCAAACTTCGCCTTGGTGATTTTATTGATTGCCTCCTCTACGGCAAGGATTGCTTCTTCGGTGGTATCCTCATCGGTGGGCACCCACAGGGTCAGGGTAACCGTGGACAAAGATGAGCCGTCCGTTTCGGTGCTTTCTACCGTCTTGTCGCCGGATTGATCCGAGCAGCCGGCAAAAGCGAAACAGGAAAACACTGTCACAAACGCCAGCAGGAGACATGCAAGTTTTCTTTTCATTTAGGGATCCTCCTCAATATCATTGCGCAGACAAAAAACTGCCACTCAATCTTAAAATATTTTACACGATTTTGCCTCATATGTCAAGCAATATTTCGCTCCCGACGGGGCAAAACCACACTCTTTCGCACGAAGCCATTCACACATCGTGCACATTTTTTGTAGCAAATCAACGAAAATCCAATGGTATTTTTGGGCAATGCAACCTTCGTTTTGGGCACTTAACACAATGGGCGTGCGCACAAACCATGCACATTTACCAAAAGAATCCGCGTTGGTACATTCCCTTAATCCAGATAATCTCTCAGTCTCTTGGAGCGGCTGGGGTGGCGGAGCTTGCGGAGCGCCTTGGCTTCGATCTGGCGGATACGCTCACGGGTGATATTGAATTCTTTTCCCACTTCCTCCAGGGTTCTGGTTCTGCCGTCGTCCAGGCCGAAGCGGAGCTTCAGCACATGCTCCTCACGGGGAGTGAGGGTGTGGAGCACCTCGCTGAGCTGCTCGCGGAGCAGCGCATAGGATGCCGCATCCGCCGGAGCGGGGGAATCGCTGTCCTCGATGAAATCTCCCAGATGGCTGTCCTCTTCCTCACCGATGGGCGTTTCCAGGGAAACGGGATCCTGGGCGATCTTCATGATCTCGCGGACCTTCTCGGGGCTCATGCCGATGACCTCGGCGATCTCCTCAGCGCTTGCCTCATGGCCCCGTTCCTGCAGAAGCTGACGGGACACACGGGACACCTTATGGATAGTTTCCACCATGTGGACGGGGATACGGATGGTCCTGGCCTGATCGGCGATGGCACGGGTGATGGCCTGGCGGATCCACCAGGTGGCGTAGGTGGAGAACTTATATCCCTTGGTATAGTCAAACTTCTCCACAGCCTTCATCAGACCCAGATTGCCCTCCTGGATCAGATCCAGGAAGAACATGCCCTTGCCCACGTAGCGTTTGGCGATGCTGACCACCAGACGGAGATTGGCTTCCACCAATTCCTGCTTGGCGCGCGCGTCGCCCTCGGACATCTTCTGCGCCAGAAGCAACTCGCGATCCGCATCCAGCAGCGGCACTTTACCGATTTCCTTCAGGTACATACGCACCGGATCGTCAATGGCAAGGCCCTCCTGGGAGAGCACCTTCTCCATCTCCTCGGTATTTTCCATCTGCTCCACCTCGGTATCGATGTCCTCGAACTCGGCGGGATTGATGTAGCTGGTGACTTCAATGCCGTTGCTTTCCAGCGTCTCGTACAGTTTCTCCAGCTGATCGATATCGTAATCGGAAAAATCGATCGCCTCCATAATATCGTTGTTGGAAAGAGATCCTTTGGATTTACCCTTCTCAATCAGATCCCGCATGTCCACTTTCTTTTCGCTTTCCATGTTTCTTCCCCTTTGGTTATGTATTGTTTTCGGAATGATTTATTGCATCGGGCGACAGATCGCCACGTTTTTTACGGATAAAGTACAGAAAGTCCCCGTCATCCTTATTGCGGTTTTTCTCGTTTTCCTCCCGCAGTGCCCGCAGGGTTTCGTCAAACACCTCGGGACCGTTGTCTGAGAGCTTCATGCGGTCCACCCGCATTTTCTCCGCCCGGGACACCTCATCCTGCGTAAAGGTTTCGTTCAGTGACTCAAATCCGAAGCCGCCGTTTTCCTCGCCGGCAAGGATTGCGGCCAGCAGCCGTTGTCCCAGACCGGTAGGCATGTCCTCTCCGCAGACGGGTTTTCCGTCCACCGCCCGGCGGATGTATTCCCGACGGAGCATGATCAGCCCGAGGATGGTTTCCTCAAAGCGGGATGCCTTCGGCACACGGGAGAAATCCGGGTTGACCCGATCGGATATACCCATCCCCGCCCGGTACAACTCCCCGGGGCGAGCGGCTTTGGCGGCTTTCTGTCTTCTCTTTATGATGCGATCCACATCGTTTTTTATACTTGCGGGATCCAAAGAAAAGGCTTTGGCCGCACGGGAAATATAGACATCCCGTTCCACGCTGGAGTATACCGACGCGATTTTGCCGCACAGCACCTCCGCCGCCTTGATTTTTTCTTCCGGATTATCCAGATTGTACTGCTTACACACGTTTTCCAGATCGTATTCAAACCGGGACCGGCTTTCCCCCAGAAGGGAGGCGAATTTCTTCGCGCCGAATTTCTTGATGTATTCGTCCGGGTCCTTGGCGCCGTCCATGCGGATGACTTTGGCATCCACCCCCGCGTCGCTGAGGATACGAAGGGCTTTGCTGGTGGCGTTCTGTCCCGCGGAATCGCTGTCGTAGGCCAGGACCACATCGGAGGCGTATTTTTTGATGATCCGCGCGTGCTCGGGGGTGATGGCCGTGCCCAAAGTGGCCACGGCGTTTTCAAATCCTGCTGCGTGGAGCTGGATCACGTCCATATATCCCTCGCACAGGATCAGCCGCTCCTCACACTTGGCCTTGGCAAAGTTGAGGGCGAACAGATTGCGCATTTTTTTGAACGCCGGTGTATCCGACGAGTTCAGGTATTTGGGGGGCTTCCGTCCGTCGGGGCTTTCCTTCCCCTCCCCGATGAGCCGTCCGCCGAAGGCCACGATATTCCCCGTCACGTCGATGATGGGGATGATCAGTCGTCCGCGGAAGATATCGTACAGCCGGCCGTTTTTACCGGTGCCGCACAAGAAGCCCGTGGTCATTTCCTCATCCGTATAGCCGCTTCGGCGGAGATGATCGCACAGATCGTGGAAGGAATCCGGGGCATAGCCCAGGCCGAACCGCCGCACGATGGCGGGGGGCAGCTGACGCTGCTCGATATAGGCACGGGCCACGGCGCCGGTGCGTTCGTCGTACAGCCTGTTCCGGAAAAACCGGGCGGCGCACACGTTCATTTCCAGAATCCGTTTGCGGCTGACACCGCCTTCCTCGCGGACATCGTCATCCGGCAAGGTGATGCCGGCCCGCTTGGCCAGCAATTCCAGGGCGGCCCGATAATCCAGATTTTCCGTGCGCATGATAAAACTGATCACATCGCCGCCGGCACCGCAGCCGAAGCAGTAAAAGGACTGGGTAGCAGGAAAGACCGTAAAGGACGGGGTCCGCTCGCTGTGGAACGGGCACAGGCCGTTCATATTGTTCCCGGCCCGCTTCAAAGCAACATAGGAGGAAATCACGTCGCAGATCTCCGAGCGGTATTTCAGATCTTCAATAATGCTGTGCGGGATCACGTTTTTTCCTCCTTCTATAATTATTTAGTTGGGTGTGCGCCAGACGTTGGGCACAAACAGATCTTTATACAGATCGATGGCGTAGCGGTCCGTCATGCTGGATATATAGTCACAGACACACCGCTCCACAGGATCCGTTTCCAGATTCCGGTAATACACCTGCGGCATCTTCTGAGGATACCGGATAAAGTATTCATACAGGCGGGCCAGCAGTTCCATGGCCTTCACTTCCTCGGCCTTGGCAATGGGGCTGTAATATACATTATCAAACAGGAATTTGCGCAGCTTATTGGTAGCCTCCCCCAACTCGGGCGTCATGCGGATCACCGGAGAATCCGTGCTGCCCTCGATCACGGAGGATACCATGCGGTTGATGCGGACGCCGTGCTGTTCGCCCAGCACTTCCCGGATATCCACCGGAATATCCTCAATGGACATGATGCCGGCACGGCAGGCGTCATCGATATCGTGATTGATATAGGCAATCCGATCGGCGAACTTGACGATCACACCCTCCAGGGTGGATGCCAGGTGATCCCCCGTGTGGTTGACAATGCCGTCCCGTACCTCCCAGGTGAGGTTCAGTCCGGCGCCGTCGTTCTCCAGCTTTTCCACCACGCGCAGACTTTGCTTGTAATGGGTGAATTCCGGGGAATAGCACTGCTGCATCACCGTTTCCCCGGCATGACCGAAGGGGGTATGGCCCAGATCGTGGCCCAGCGCCGCCGCCTCGCACAGATCCTCATTGAGCATGAGAGCACGGGCGATGATGCGGGCGATCTGCGTCACCTCCAGGGTATGGGTCATGCGTGTGCGGTAATGCTCATCCACGGGAAAAAGGAACACCTGCGTTTTATGAACCAGACGCCGAAAGGCCTTGGAATGAAGAATACGGTCCCGATCCCGCTGAAAATCCGTGCGGTTGGGACATGGGGTGCAGGGATGGTCTCTGCCCCGGGTATTTTCCGTAAGAAAAGCATAGGGCGACAGCGTCTCACGCTCACGCTCACAAAAAATACGGCTTACTGTTTTTTCCATAGATACTCCGTCATACATATTGATGGATTACAGGTATTGTATATATAATATACGCAAAAAATTTCTTTTTTACTTTTTTCGACCGTCCGCCTTACACATTCTGGGGACGGGGACGCTCCTCGTGGCCGACGATTTCCGCCGTGGCACGGCCGTTTGTCATCTCGGACAGGGCACGCATCAGATCGTCCACACGGGTGCTGTCCACGCCTACCGTCATGGTTACGGCGTCATCGTACTGGGTATCGTCCTCGGTGACGCCCAGCTTGGGCAGGGCGGCGGTGATCTTCTGATATTCGGAATAACTGCAGCGAATGCGCACAATGGCGAAATCCGTCATGGTAACGATACCGGCGGTTTCGATGGCCAGCTTGGCCGATGCGGCATAGGCGCGCACCAGACCGCCGGCACCCAAAAGGATCCCGCCGAAATAGCGGGTGACCACCACGCACAGATCGCTGACGCCGGACATTTTCACGATATTCAGAACGGGAATGCCCGCCGTGCCCTGGGGCTCGCCGTCATCGGAATAGCGAGCAATGGCTCCGCCGGACAACTGATAGGCATACACATTATGGGTGGCATCGTGATATTTGTGCCGCATTTCCTCAATCAACTCCCGTGCCTCCGCCTCGGAGGCCACGGGAGCGGCGGTGCCGATAAATACGGATTTCCGCTCGATCATTTCCGCCGATGCACGCTTTGCCAGCGCCAATCGGGCCACGGATGCTTCCGCCATCACCAATCCTCCTCGTCGTCCTCTGTGCAGGCTGTGTTTTCCGGCACGATCAGATATTCTTTCAGTTTGCCACGGGTCTTGGCATCCACGGTGGCCGTCACGCGGATGCCCTCATCCACGTACTCCATCTGCACGTCATGGGCCAATGCGTGGAGCAGATTCACCGCGCCGCCATCGGAATACGGAATCAGAAACTCCGCCCGGGAGCGGCCCTCCGAGGCGATTCTCTCCAGCTTTTCAGTGAACTCCTCCATGCCCTCCCCGGTTTTCGCGGAGATGAACACGGACTCGCATCCGCCCTGATCGGCGATCCGCTTCAGAAGCATCTTCTGCTCCCCATCGGCGATGAGATCGCATTTATTGAACACCAAAAGCACCGGCTTGCCCGACGCGCCCAATTCCGTAAGCAGATTGTCCGTGATCTTGAGCTCATCGGCGAACTCCGCCCCGGAGGCATCGCACACATGGAGGATCACATCGGCCAGCGCCGCCTCCTCCAAGGTGGAGCGGAACGCTTTGATCAGATGATGGGGCAGGTTGCGGATAAAGCCGACCGTATCCGTCAAAAGGAGTTTCATCCCCGACGGAAGCACATACTGGCGGGTGGTGGGATCCAGTGTGGCGAACAGCTTGTCCTCCGCCAGAATCCCCGCCCCGGTCAGGGCGTTCAGCAAGGTGGATTTGCCCGCGTTGGTATAGCCCACAATGGCGCAGCGGACCAGCCCGGAGCGATCCCGGGCGGCACGCATGGTGGCACGGGAGGATTCCACCTTCTCCAATTCTTCCTCCAGCATGCGGATGCGGGATTTGATCCGGCGTCGGTCGATTTCCAGTTTCGTCTCGCCGGGGCCGCGGGTACCGATACCGCCGCCGAGGCGGGACATATCCGCGCCCTTACCTGCCAGACGGGGGGCTGTATAGCGAAGCTGTGCCAGCTCCACCTGCAGACGTCCTTCGGAGGTAACGGCATGACGGGCGAAAATATCCAGGATCAGCATACTGCGGTCCAGCACGTCCACCTCCGCCTCCATCCGTTCCTCAATGGAGCGGATCTGGGAGGGGGACAACTCGCAGTCAAACACCACGATGGACACATCCTCCGCCAGGCAAAGATCGGACAACTCTTTCAGTTTACCGCTGCCGATGCAGGTCACGCCATCGGGCTTATCCCGCATCTGGGTGACAGTGGCCACCATTTCAGCACCGGCCGTGTCCAGAAGCCGGCCAACTTCAGCGAGAGAAACCATACATTCGTGCTCGCCCCCCTGGGGATAGATAGCGCACGCAATAGCGCGGGGCATTGCCTCCGGCGTGTCCGAAAACAGATTCTTGTTCATAATACCTCCCAAACGAAAAAACGGATAAGAAGCCGAGGGATCCCCGCACTTCTTATCCGATTTCGAACGAAACAGTCAATTATTTGCCGGACATAGCCAGACGCTTCTTGAACTTGTCTACGCGTCCGCCCACATCCACAAATTTCTGCTTGCCGGTGAAAAACGGATGGCATTTGGAGCAAATGTCCACACGCAGCTCGCCGTTCGCATCGCCTTTTGTCGAGCGGGTTACAACAGTCTCACCGCAAGCGCAGCGAACCGTTACTTCTTTATATTCCGGATGAATTCCACTTTTCATTGTTACACCTCTCTCTACAGATATTCATATGTCATGGATTATATCACATCTTCCCGGACAAATCAAGACCTTTTTTGATTTTTTTCAAATTTTTGTTTCGATTTTTTCTTTCAGACGGCGGATGATCTTCTTTTCCAGCCGGGAAATGTAGGACTGGGAGATGCCCAGCATATCCGCCACGTCCTTCTGGGTGCGCTCCGGCCCGCCGCCGAAGCCGTACCGCAATTCGATGATCATCCGCTCCCGCGGCTCCAGCTCCGCGATGGCGCACCGGATGGTCTTCTCGTCCTCGCTGCGCTCGATGTCCCGGCTGACGGAGTCCTCGTCCGTTCCGATCACATCGGAAAGCAGCAGTTCGTTTCCGTCCCAGTCCGTGTTCAACGGCTCATCGATGGACACCTCTCCCCGCAAGACCGACGTTTTCCGGATGAACATCAATATCTCGTTCTCGATGCAGCGGGAGGCGTAGGTGGCCAGTTTGATATTCTTCTCGGCCCGATAGGTGCGGATGGCTTTGATCAGGCCGATGGTGCCGATGGAGATCAGATCCTCCAGACCGATTCCCGTATTGTCAAACTTGCGGGCGATGTACACCACCAGACGGAGATTATGCTCAATCAGCACGGACACCGCCGCCTCATCCGTGCTCAGGCGGGCAATGGCCGCCGCTTCCTCCTCGGCGGACAAGGGGGCCGGCAGCACATCCGCCCCGTTGATATAGAAATTCCCGTTGTCCCCATGGGCGTAATACGCTATCATCATCCGTCCGATCCATGCACGCACGGCATCCCACAAGCTGAGTAGTTTTCCCGAAATGATCATATTCCTGCTCCTCCGATTCGCTCATAATTATAATAAGGATGCGGGCAAAAGAACCCCGCATCCGCCGTAGCCGTCCCCGGCCGCCCGATCCACGCAGATGACCGCACTGCGGCACACCGATGTTTTGCCCCGCCGTATATGTACTTCCCGGCACAAAAATCCGTACAGAATCCGTGTGCCGTCCGCGCCGCGCATGGGAACTGCCCGCACGCCGGGGGACAGTCCGATGCCGTCAGGCATGATCCCCGCGAACTTTCCGTCCACCTCGCCGCCGGCAAAGGCGCGGGCATCGGAGGCGCGGATCAGCACCACCGGCAGGGCGCTGATGGGATCCCTGAGCAGATTGCCGCTGTCGATCAGCGCCCGTCCCGTATATCCGTTCTCCCCATAGGAAAAGGATACCTCTGCATACCCCCGTCCGCCGCGGCGGCAAAGAAGCCGGACAAACAATATTGCGGCAGCGATGGCCACAGGAAAATCCGCTCCGGCGGAATAGGGCACCGATCCCTGGAAAAGCCCGCTGAACACCGTCATAAATCCGCCGAGGAGGGCGCCGATCCCCCATACGGAGAACACGGCGCGAAAAAAGCCTCCCCTGCCGCCGCACCGGCCAAAGGCGATCCACCCCATGGCACAGGACGCAAGAAAGGCGGTGAGGGCACCGAGGATTCCCTGCCACGCCATCGCCGTGGCCAGCACGCCGTAGATACCGCCCAGAGCCGCCCCCGCCAGCATCCTCTTCGTCTTCGTCGGCAGAGCCAACAGGCGGGCGGCGGCAAAGAGGGACAGATAATCCATACTGAAATTGATCAGGAACAACACATCGGCATACAGTACCGTCTCCATACATCCCCTCCTCGCTGGTAACATTATATCCCCCGCGGCGCAAAAATGCTGTCGCATCCGAGGGGCGCATTTTGTTTGTTTCCGCCGAGGGGAAAAAGAAAAATGCCGCACACATGTACGACATTTTTTAGTTACATATTCTCCTCCAGATACCAGCGGATCGGATCCTCGATCCAATAGGCAAATTCCGTATGGGGCAGGCGTCTCTCGTGAGGCTTGAGGCGCACATACGCTTCGGCGCCGTCCACATGATTCTCCCAGATATCCGCAAAGCAGAAATCATACATATCCGGGGATACGGTATCCATATATTCCAGGGCATCCGCCGTCACGATGCGGATTTTATCCCCATGAGGGAACTGCCCCAGCAGATGATCCCGGAACAGCCGGACCACCTCCGGCTGACGCTCCACGATGGTGATGGATGTGACCGTCTCCTTCTCCGCGATCATAAACGGATAGTAACCCAGTCCCAAGCCCAGCACCAGCACACGGCCGTGAGCCTGCGCAACAGATGCCTCCATGGAGAAGATCTCCGACGGGCACACGCTCATCCATGGGGTGTCGCCCTCATAGATGCTGGGAAAAACCACGTCCTCCGTGAAAAATCCCAGTTTGGGCACCACAGGCTCCGCCGCCAGATCCGGCATATCCCAGAGCAAAATCTCCCCGCGCCGATAAAAAGAGGTGCGCAGGCAGAAGTTGCCCACCGCGGCCGTCGGCACACGGACAGACTGTATGTAGGGATTCTCCCGGAACTTCGCCGCGGACAGTTTCCGTGCGGCGGCGTACAGATCCCGCATATACGCATCCGACACCATATCGGTCAGGGCGATATCGTCGCAGAAGCGCTGAATCACATAGAACAACTCCATATCCCCCACGGGATATCCCGCCTGCCGGAAAACAGCCACATCCTGCCGGCTGAAGGATCGCTTGAAGCGCTTGATATCGGCGGCGTAATACTCTACACGGGGAGCACTCCGGGCGATCAGCGCGCCGATCAGCGCGCACAATTCCCGGGAATCCAGTACTTCCATTGATTCTTACTTCCGGATGACGGCTTCCAGGCAGTTGATCTTCACGCCTTTGGCGGTGAAGTTCCGCTCGTATTCCGTCATGATGTTGGTCTCTGCACGCTCTGACGCGTGGAGATCCCGGGTGAGGAACGTGATCTCAAAGGGGGACGCGCTCACGGTCTCCACGGAATACTCAAACAGGCCCACGTTATCCGTTTTGAAGCAGAAGCGGCCGCCATCCCGCAGAAGTTTCTCATAGATGGCTAGAAAGGCGGGAGCCGTCAGGCGGCGATCCTCGTAGCCGCTTTTGGGCCACGGGTCGCTGAAATTGGCATAGATCACGTCAAAGGTATTCTCGCCGAACATCTCGGGCAGCATTTTGGCATCCCCGGACAGAAACCGGACATTGCCCCGCTGAGCCAGGGGGATATCCCAGGTTTCCCCGTCGGCGTACAGCGTACCGTCGGGAGCCAGCCATCCGCCGTGGGGGCCGAGACCGCCCAACTCCCGGCTGGCGGCATACTTCTCCACCGCCACCACCAGCACGTCGTCCACTTTCTCCATGGCGAAGTAGTTGTAATCTGGAGCAGCCACGGACAACTGCTTGACAAAGTCGCCCTTTCCGCAGCCGATCTCCAGGCAAAGGGGAGCATCTTTCTCGAAAACAGAACGGGGATTTTCCCGAAGAATGGCGGGATTTGAACAAATCAGGGCAGAAAGTGAGGCAAGTCTTTCACTGCCGTGCTTTTTTTTTCGCATTCTCATATTGATATTTTCGTCCTTATTTGGTAAAATAATATATCATACTGTGTCCATGCGTCGGAACAAACACCGGATCGGTCCGTCCAAAGGACAGGTATTCGCCGTATCGGCACATAGAATTGTATCATACAATTTGAGAAAAATCCATACCTTCTTGATGAAATGAGGTGATTCGCAGCGTGAAAAAAGATGATTTTCTTCAGTTATTGCATGATGAACTGATCCGTCACGGGGCCACGGCGGAAGTGGCCGACCACCATGTGCGCGTGATTGCGCAGACATTCACCCCGGAGGATATTGCGCGAGTCGAACATATAGAGAACCCGGAGGAGGTTTCCCGCCTGGCACAGGCCATCGTTATGATCAAAACCAAGCCGGCGGCAGAAAAGGAGAAACCGGCTTCCCCCGAAACATCCCCGGAGGTGCCATCGGACTCGCAGGAGGACGACGACAGCGATATGAAGGTGTACACCGGGGAACCGGTCGTGACGCCCTCTCCCCGTCAGGCATCCGCTGTGGCGGACGAGGATGCGTTCTATGAAGAGATGATCCGCGACGATGAGGAAGACGGCTTTGTCAATGCCGTCACACCGCGCGGCAAGCAGACCTTCTGGATCATTTTCACCTGCTCCCTTCCCTTGATACTGATTTTCCTGGTACTGTACTTCAGCTTGTTTGCCGCCATGTTCACGGCATTGTGTTCGCTGATTATCCTGCTGGTGGCAGGGCTGATCGGCGGGGTGGCCATAGGTGCCGCCATTTCCTTCGTTTGTATTGCCTACGGCATCGCACAGCTGATCACCGTGGCATCTGCCGCTCCCGGTCTGTATGAGATCGGCCTGGGCATTATGGTGGCGGGCATTGTCATGCTGGGCGGCATCCTTGTATACAATATGGCGATCCGACTGGTTCCGCTGCTTATGCGGCTCCTCGGCTCTCTCTTCCATTTCTGCACCGGAAAGCTGAAGGATCTCTTCCGACGGGCAAAGGAGGCGTGCTACACACTGTGAAACCTACATCTATTATTTTTCTTGTCGTCTCCGTTTTGCTGATCATCGGCGGCGTCATCGCCTGTACCGTAGCCAAGGATATTGCGGTCACAGACGGTTACACTCTGTTCCACGATGCGGAAGGCGGCGGCACCTATGTCCGCCATGATTTCAAGTCATCGGATGTGAACAAGATCGAATTGGTGGTCACCGACGCCGAGATCCACATCTACGGCGGTGCGGAGGAATCCTATATCGAATTTTTCAATTTCCGGGACGGTCTGTACACGCTGGCCACATCCGGCAACACCATCTCCCTGGATGAAATCCCGAACCTGAAATCCCTGCTTTCGTTCAAGGGCGGATTCAGCTTCTCGGGCATGCGCTATTTCCTCCGCTTCGGCAATACCCAGCTGGGTCCCAAAAAGGTCAACATATACATCGGCGCCGACTCGGCGCTGAAGGTGATCTCCCTGTCTGCCGAAAACGGCACGGTCTACGCGGAGAAGGTAGGCGTTCAGTTGGATCTGCAGATCACGGCAGATCGCTCCGTCACCCTGGCAGGAAGTGACATCCGCACGGCCAGTGCGCTGACCATCGACTCCCCTTCCATTTCCCTGGACATGGAAGACTGCAGTCTGAACGAACTCTCCCTCAAGGGAAATCGCTGTGATGCCGACCTGGACCGGTTCTACTTCACCCAACTGGACGCAGAGATCACCACCGGTGCTCTGGACATCCATGTCCCCTCCGCGACGGAGAATTACAGCATGGACATCCGGGGATCCGGCGGAAGCTGCACACTGAACGGGGAAAAACTGTCCCTTCCCTACACGGCGGAATCCACCACCGGTGCCCATCCGGGCAAGATTGCCATAT
This sequence comes from Clostridia bacterium, assembly GCA_017468385.1. GTDB lineage: Bacteria > Bacillota > Clostridia > Oscillospirales > CAG-272 > SIG701. Next base: position 48,135 of record JAFUIQ010000028.1, on the reverse strand, counting down.
CCGCGGGAAATGCCAATATCTCGCTGACTATCACGGAATAAACGATCCACGAAAGGAATATAAAATGAATCATACCTACAAAACAAAAGGAACCTGCTCCTCTCAGATCACCTTGGATCTGGAGAACGGAATCGTAAAAAATGTACAGTTCACCGGCGGATGCAACGGCAATCTGAAAGCCATTGCCAAACTGGTGGAGGGCATGGAAGCACAGCGCGTGATTGATCTGCTGTCGGGCAACACCTGCGGCTTCAAATCCACGTCCTGCGGCGATCAGCTGGCCTGCGCTTTGAAGGAAGCACTGGCGGCGGAGTCCGCTTCCTGAATTGGAATCCATTTGACGAAAGCACCTGTGCCGGGCACAGGTGCTTTTTGTTGTTTGTTCCTGCACAGGAATATTTATGCAATATCGTAAACAATTCCGCCCTATCTTTTTAAAATTATTCATAGGCAGTTCATGTTTCCCCCGGGGAAATCCTGTATAATAGGATTATGACATTTTTCCGCATAATCTGCGGTTTGCCGGAGGCCAACATGGTTCTCAAACGATTTATCAGTACAGCGATTGCCACTGCACTCCTGATCTCGTCGGCGGTCTGTCCCGTGTCCGCCGACACGCCATCCTCTACCCCCGACAAAATCACCCCCGTTTCCTTTACCGATACGGCCGGGCACTGGGCCAAGGATGCCATCGACCGATGGGCATCTCTGGGCGTGGTTGTAGGGGAAAACGGGCTGTTCCGTCCCGACGATCCCCTGACCCGTGCGGAAATCGCGGTGATCCTTCAGCGCATCATGCGCTATAAGACCGCCTCGCCGGATTACTTCATGGATCTGCGGGAGGATTGGTACATCGACGCCATCCAGAAGCTGCGGGCGGCAGGTGTAATGCGGGGCGATGAGCGCAACTGCGCCTCCCCCAATGCCACGATCACCCGGGAAGAGGCAATCACGCTGATCGCGCGGGCCTTTGACATTTCCGCCGCCGACGGCGAATTGTCCTTCACCGATGCGGGGGATATCGCCCCGTGGGCCAAGGGATATGTGACAGCCATGACCGAGGCAGGCTATCTGCGCGGCAGTGACAACAACTGCTTCTTACCCCGCGTTCCGCTGACTCGGGCGGAAGCGGTCACCATCTTCAACAACATGATCACTGCCTGCTTTTACGAAAGCGGCGAATACGACTACCGTCCCTTTGAGGGGCTGGCCGATTTTGTCATCATCGCCGCGGACGACGTGACCATACTGAATTTCGACATCGGCGGCAACATCCTTTTGACAGAAGGAGTCAACGCGGAGACGATCCGGCTGAAAACCGTACAGCATTACGGGGAGATCCGGCAGTATACCCCCACGGGATTCACCCGCCATCTGAAGGTGGCGTCCTATGTAGTCCCCGTGAACGAGCATCTGCCCGTCTGCTCCTGGGATCCGTCCCTGTTTGTGAAGAACGACAAGGGCATCATGACCTACGCGGACGAGTCGGTCACCACCTATTTCGGGGTGGACGTATCCTCCTGGCAGGGGAACATCGACTGGCACAAGCTGAAAGCCCAGGGCGTATACTTTGCATTCATCCGCGTGGGTTACCGCGGTTACGAAAGCGGTGTGATCAATCCGGACACCAAATTCGAGGAATACATCCGCGGCGCGCTGGATGCGGGCATCAAGGTAGGTGTGTACTTTTTCTCCCAGGCGCTGGACGCGGATGAGGCCTACGAGGAAGCCCGTTTCGTTCTGGACAAGATCCGGGGATACGACATCACCTTCCCTGTGGTCTTTGACTGGGAAACCATCGGCAGCGAAACGGCCCGCACCAACAATATCAAGACGGAAAAGCTGTGCGAGGCGGCCAACGTATTCTGCAACACCATCGCCGAGGCGGGATACACCCCCATGGTCTACTGCAACCAGAACGTGTCCCTGCTCTACTACGAGCTGAGCCGGATCCAGGCCTTTGATTTTTGGTACGCAGAGTACAAGGATCAGCCCACATTCTACTACGATTTCGATATCTGGCAGTACGGCAGTTCCGCCAAGCTGGACGGCGTACCCGACGCTTTCATCGATGTGAATATCAGTTTCGTGGATTATTCCCAAAGAAAGCCATAATAAGCAAAACCACCCGACAGCGAAAAAACGCTGCAGCGGGTGGTTTCTATTTTTGCTAAACAGGATTACTGCAGGCGGAACACATCCCCCGGCTTTACGCTGACGGTATCGCCGTTGACAGTGAACCAAACCTCCAAAGCGGAGGGATTGTACACACGGGTACAGTCCGCATCCACCCGCAGCGAGCGCATGGCCTGCACGTAATCCACGATCTGGATATTGGTGGCATACCACGTGTCGGGGCGGTGTGCGGCTTTCTTTGAAAACTCCTCGATCCGGTCCCAATTGGAGTCGTTGTTAAACTCGAAGCTGTGTCCCCAGATGTAAAACAGCCGCATGGTGCTGTACTTATCCGGTGCGTAAAACGCGTCTAACTTATCCAGAATATCCCCTTTATGATGGCAGGTGGGATGCCACTGCATGAAATCCTGGGGTAAGGTGAATCGGTGGGTGGCCACCGTTGTACGGGCATATTCCATGCCGGCGGCACGGCACAGACGGATCACCCGGTCATCGTAATTCCCGAAAGGATAGGACATGCCCCGAACGATTGTGCCTGCTGCACGCTCCAATATGCGTCGATCCTCCGTGATTTCCGCCAGCACGCCCGCATCCGGCAATTCCGTCGGGAACGGATGGGTGACCATATGACAGGAAACCTCATGTCCCGCGTAGATTTGGGGAACATCGGCCGCGGCCACTCTGCCGGGCTGATCCAGCTCGCCGGCATTCAGATGAAATGTTCCCGCAATACCGTTCTCCCGAAAAATCTGCGCAAGTCGTACATCGGCCAGATTTCCGTCGTCATAACTCATGGTGATGCAGTGATGGCATCCGCCGGGAAACAGATTACAACGAATGGTATTCATAGTCAGCCTCGATTCTTTAGTGTTTGTTTCAGTGTATCACGCATTTCCTCCCTTTGCAATACCCGGTGCACAATTTGACATACGCAAAAAAATGCGGTATAATCGTATCATCAATCATAAGGAGAGATTTCCATGCAGATCGGCGACAGAATAACAGCGGCGTTTACGGACACATCCATTCTGGGGGCAGGCGTTGCCCGGGTAGAGGAGATGGCCGTATTCTGCCCCGGCGCGGTGGCCGGCGACACGGCGGAGATTGGGATCACTGCGGTAAAAAAACGGTACGCCGAGGCAATCCTGATTCGGCTCATCACCCCGTCAGCCGATCGCGTACTGTCCGACTGCCCGGTTTCAGATGGATGCGGCGGATGCACATTCCGCCACATCACCTACGAAGCGGAAGCGAAATTGAAGGAGAAATCCGTCCGCGGCGCATTGCGCCGATGGGGCGATATTCACTGGGATCCCATCTTCACGGGCACGGCGGATCAGTACCGCAACAAGACCGTGTTCCATCTGGATGCATCCTATGATGCGGGCTATTACGCCGCCGCCACCAACCGATTCTGCTATCCTCCACAGGGCGGATGCCGTCTTCTGCCGCCGCTGTTTGCGGCGATTGCCCGGGTAACCACGGAAATCCTGCGTGAGCAATCGCCTGGACTTCCCTTTCGGGCGCTGGCCATCCGCCGGGGGGCAGAGGACACCTTCACCGCCGTTCTGCATGCGGAATGCGACAGTGATGACATCCGCCGTGCCGCCGGCATCTGGGCAGAAGCGATCCGGCGCGAGTTTCCCGGGGCGGTGGGACTGTTTCTCTCTATCGGCATGCCGGAGGAGCGGGACGTACGGTATGAGCTGCTTATGGGGGAAAACTACCTCTGCGACCGTTTTCTCGATCTGGAATTGCAGATCTCCCCGGCAGCCTTTTATCAGGTGAATCACACCGTGGCGGAAGAATTATGCCGCACCGTGGCTCGATTTGCGGATCTGCAGCCGGGCGAGGTGGCCGCCGATCTGTACTGCGGCACGGGAACCATTGGTTTGACTCTGGCATCCCTGTCGCCCCACGCAACGGTGATGGGCATTGAGATCGTAGAAAGTGCCGTGAAGGATGCCGTTGCCAACGCAGAGAGGAATCATCTGAGCAACATCCGTTTCCGATGCGGCGACAGCGCCACAGCGGAGGCGGAGGGAATGCATTTTGACTGCGTCGTCATCGACCCGCCCCGGAAAGGATGCTCGCCCGCAATGATCGGGGCACTGAAACGGCTGAATCCCCGGCGGATCGTGTACGTATCCTGCAATCCGGCTACGCTGGCCCGGGATGCGGCATCGCTGGCAGAGGCGGGATGGAGTATCACCCGGGCACAGCCCTTTGACATGTTCCCCCGCACGGGCCATTGCGAGTGCGTGGTGAAGATGGAGAGAGGATGACAAAGGACAGCGTATGAAAATCATCAAAACCGTCTTCCGGGTGCTGCTTACCGTGCTGATCCTCTTGCCGATCCTGCTCTATACGGGCATCGTGATCGCCAACAACTGCATCGCTGACAGCATAGAAAAGGATCTGCGCGCCATCGAATTGCCGGAAAACACCCGCCTGGTGGAATCGGTTTCCATAGCCGGTAAAATATTCGGCAACGGAAACGGGATGCAGTACATCGGGGTAATTCTGGTGGAAAGCGATATGCCTCCCGAGAAGTTGGAAGAGTACTACACAACCCACGGAAAGTCTGTGGGTGAATACATCTCCGTCCGCAAGCAGGACAACCCGGACTGGCTTGGCGTCCATACGTTTCAGCATTTTGACGCCGATGGAAACTATTATGCCATTGACTGCATGAAAGCCAACATGAGCCACTACATCGACAGCGGTTTTATCTGGGAGTTGCTGGATATGGATCTGCGCGGCCACTGAACAGTCAAAAAGCGGAGGGCTTCCCTCCGCTTTTGTTATTGTAAGGTTAATTTGTTACGTAAAATCTATTTCATAGCGCGTGCCGTTTGAGAACAAAATTCCATGGATCAACCGAATGCAAAGGATACAGGTGTTGGGATCCTCGAAATCGTTGTGTCCGTTATCGATCCACTCGGAAAACACCTGCCGCATTTTACCGGCGATGCGTGCATTTCCCTCTTTCCCAAAATAGCCTAAATCCACACCGGTTCCCTGGGCCGTAAACCAATCTCCGGCCAGCGCCACGGTGGGATTTCGCTCGATCTGTTTCATTTTCCCGGACAATCCGTGGGTCAGAACATAAAAAGCACCGTCCTCGTAAAAGGCATCTAGCTCTCGGACATAAGGAATATTGTCAACGGATGTTGCCAGGGCGATAATGCTGTCGCGGCCAAAACGCTCCGACAGAATGGCTTCTGTTTCTTTTGTTAATTTCTGCATTTGAACACCGTCCTCCATCATATGTTTTACAATCGTTCCGCATCCGATCAGCTCCACGCCAGGATCAGCCGGAACTGATCGGCGATCAAAAGCGATACAAGGAGCATGCCCGCCACATACAGAACCCGGACCCACTTTTTCGGTATCCTCCCGGATAAAAAGGCGGATGCTGCCGTTGTGCACAGGGAAACAAACAGCCAGAACAGCGCCGTAAAGTCGTTGGCATTGAAATTGTTTTCGACTATGTTGCCAAAATCATCAATCACCGGACAGCCGCAGCCCAGCCATTTCACAATATACGCCTGATTCAGCCAGGCATAAGGGAGGAATAAAACGATAAATAGCACCAGTGGCGAAGCAAGGATCGCCATCTTCTTAACAATCTTCATACACATCCTCCGAATTCCATTTCCACTGAATTGGACGGATCATTTACTCTTTCACGAATATAAGCGGCATTCCTTCGTCAATGATTGCTTCTCCTGCCTCCGTGCAAACAAAAGCAACCAATCCATTGCTTTCATAGAGTTTTCCGCGAACTTCGCCGATATCTTTTTCGTTTGGTCCGTTATCATCTCTGAAATAATGATATGTCAGATGCAGAATGATTTCACCGGTTTCATTGTCATATTCAAACGTGCCGGTATACCGGCCCCCCATATCTGTACCATCTGCATACGCGGAAAGACTAATTTCATTACCTTCCATCTGCACTGTATACACCATCATATATGCATTGGATCGATCGGTGGTATATCGTGCTTTCGTCATAATTTTGACATTCTCTTCGGAAAAAGCATCACCTTTATACACCGATGCTGACCCACTTAAAAAATCAGTGATAATATTTTCTGATTCTTCACAGGAAACGATACTTCCGTTTGTTATCGTAACCTTAAAAGTAACATACTGTTCTATAGAATTATCGTATTTCCCCCTGGTGCTGCCGAACACGAAATATACGATTCCATCTTCATAGGCCTGAATTTTTCCACTCCAACCGCTGCCCGTGTTTCCGTTTTCTCCATATATTGCAACACAGGTCCACACACCGCCGTTTGTCAGCGGTTCCAGTTCAGGTGATATTTCCGTCACACGATACTGTCGAAAGAAGGATTCTGCCATCAAGTCAAATCTGATAAATATGATTTCACCGTTTTCGCCGATTTCATATCCACAGTATGTCTGACAAGGAAGTTGTTGTCCGTTTGAATCCATCGTTGCATATATATTGGCATAGTTTCGTCCCTTGTTATCGGTTTGAAGGTCAAAGGTGTAATTATACGGTGCATCGTATGTGTAGGGTGCAGTATATCCGCTAAATCGATAAACTTTGCCGTCTTGCTCGATGTAAAGCGGACAATCTGTTTTGGCCCAGGTACCCATCAATACTTTTGTCACATTTTGATTGAAATACAAAAGACAAAGAGAGCGTAACTCATCAAGCGTATCAAACTCATCCATCATTACTTCTTGATACCGCTCGTTGTTATAGAAAATTTCGTTTTCGGTGTAAGTTAATTTCCCATACCTTGTAAATAGCGAATATACCCATTCTGCCTTGTGATAGATATCTTCAAAAGACTGCGTGGATATTTCTTGGTCCTCGACTGTTTCCTGTGGAGTTGTTCCCTCCATATCTGTATCCGTATTTGGTGGATTTACATCCGTATTGGGAGGGATAGTGTCGGAGCTCGGCTTGATACTAATACATCCTACAAGTAATAAAACGAGCGACAAAACAAAAAACGATACAATAATTTTTTTCATACAACTTTACCTCCTTTGTGTGTTTTCACCGAATTGGACGGGCGGACAATGGAAAAGTTCCACGTGCTCATGATTCTTTTATAGAGATACCTCTCACCGCAGACCGATCCCCGCCAGCACCTGGGTGGTGGTAATGCCGGTGTATGTATAGGCCAAATCCTCCGCCGCAAACGGAAGATCCGCCTCCCCCGAGAGGGCGATGAGGGCGTAATTGCGGCGGATGCGATCCGTGCTGCTTATAACGGAGGCACGGACGGAGGGCTTTTCGATCTCGGGCGCGCGGGCGATCAAATCCTCCACGTCCCGGAACTGATTCATCAGAGCGGCGGCGGTTTTCGGGCCGATCTTATCCACCCCGCGGATGTTGTCCGAGGTATCCCCCGTCAGGGATTTATAGGATGCATACCGCTGGGGCTCAATGCCCAATTTCGCCCGGATATAGGCGGGGTCGCACAAGATGGAATGATCCCCCCGGTACCGGAGCACGTGGACGCGGTCGGTGATCAGTTGGAAGAAATCGCTGTCCTGGGACGCGATCACCACATCTGCGTGCCCGCCGTAGCGGTGGGCGTAACCGGCGATCCAATCGTCTGCCTCGCACATTTCCGTTTCGCGGTATCGGATGCCCAAAAAATCCAGGGCGCGAAAAATATCAGGCAACTGGAAAAAGGGCGTTTCCTCCTCGGGCATCTCACTGAAATCCGGGCGGTTGGCCTTGTAATCTCCGTCGATGTCGGTGCGGGCGTTTTCGCACTCCCCGTCAAAGGCCACAAACACATGGGTAGGGGACACGGCGCGGATCATCTTGAGCAGCGCACCCACAAATCCCAGGGTACCCTGGATGGCCTTGCCCCGGGAATTGGTAATCCGTGCCGGCATTCCGTAGAACATCTGAAAGAGCAGATTGCTTCCGTCCACGATGAGCAGCTTCACCCTTTGCACCTCCTATGTATATTTTTTACGATTATTTTCAAAAACCGTTTGCTTTTTTGGACAATTTCGTGTATACTATACTGTTCAGGATAGAGAGAGAGAGAACCATCCCCTTCTCTATTTATTATACCCTGCAGCGATACGAAATGCAAGCGCCGAATCGGCCATACATAAGGAGATACGCCATGTTTGAAGCCATACTCCGCGAGATACAAAGTCACGACACGATCATCCTGCACCGCCACAGCCGCCCGGACGGAGACGCTCTGGGCAGCCAGTTCGGACTGAAATATATTCTGCAGGCCAGTTATCCCCACAAGGCCATATACGCCGTGGGAGATGATCCGGGCAACTACCGTTTCATCGGCGGGGGTGTCATGGACGAGATCCCTGACAGCGCCTACGAGGGCGCGCTGGCCATCATTCTGGATACGGGATCCCCTGTCCTGATCAGCGATGATCGGTACCGCCTTGCCGCTCGCACCGCGCGGATTGATCACCATATTTTCTCCGGCAAAATTGCCGACGTGGAAGTGGTAGACAGCACGTTTGAGAGCTGCTGCGGGCTGATTACCGAGATGGCCATAGAGAGCGGTCTGGTGCTGAACGCAGCCGCCGCCAAGGCATTGTACACGGGCATGGTCACCGACTCGGGCCGGTTCCGCTACGACGGCACATCCGCCCGCACCCATCGGCTGGCATCCCGCCTGCGGGAGGAAGATTTTGATCCCAGCGAGATCTATCGGGATCTGTATGCGGATGATTACGAAAATAAAAAGAGGAAAGCACAGTTCCTTTTGAAGGTGCAGTTCACGGAAAACCGGGTGGCCTATATCTACACCACCAAAGAGGAAGTGGCGGAATTGGGCATCAGCGTGTTCTCCGCATCCCGAGGGATGGTGAACACCATGGCCGACATCCGCGGCACGGATATCTGGGTCAACTTCACCGAGGATGTGGACGGGATTCTGTGCGAGATCCGCTCCGGTGGGCCCAACATCAATCCCATTGCGGTGAAATACGGCGGCGGCGGTCACGCCAAGGCCAGCGGTGCCACGGTGCCCGATTACGAAACAGCCATGGCCATGCTGAAAGATCTGGACGACATGGCGAAAGGAGAGGCGAAATGAATTACGAGATCAAAAAACAGATTCTGGACAAGATACAGGAGTACAGCCGCATTATCCTGTTCCGCCATGTACGCAATGACGGTGACTGCGTAGGTGCGACTAAGGGCCTGAAGGAGATCATACGCCTGACCTGGCCGGAGAAGGAGGTCTACGTAATTGACGCAGAGACGGCAAAATATCTGGAATTCATGGGCCCGGAGGACGAGGAGCTCCCCGATGAAATGTACGCCGAGGCTCTGGGCATCGTGCTGGACACCGCATCCGAGTCGCGGATCTCCAACAAGAAATACACCCTCTGCCGCGAGGTCATCAAGATCGATCACCACATCCCGCTGGAGCATTACGGATCCATCGAATGGGTGGAGGAGGAGAGATCCTCCTGCTGTGAGATGGTGGTGGATTTCTACAACACGTTCCGGGATGTTTTGAAGATCAATTCCGAGGCGGCCACCCATCTGTACACCGGCATGGTGACGGATTCCGGCCGCTTCAAGTACAGCGGTGTGACGGGGGACACCCTCCGTAATGCGGCCATCCTTCTGGATGTGGGCGTGGACACGGATCTGCTGTATGCCCGGCTGTATCTGGAGGCCTACGAATATCTGAAGTTCAAGGCCCACATCTACGAGCGGATGCAGATCACCGAAAACGGCGTGGCCTACATCTACATCGACCGGGCTATGCAGGAGGAATTCGGTCTGTCCCTGGAGCAGGCCAGCGCCTGCATCGGCAATCTGGACTCCATCCGCGGATGCATCAGCTGGATCGCGTTTATCGAAAGCGGGGATGAGGCGGGAACCATCCGCGTGAGACTGCGCTCCCGCTTTGTGCACATCAACTCCATTGCAGAAAAATACCGGGGCGGCGGACACGCCTGCGCCAGCGGCGCCACCGTATACAATCGGGAGGAAGTGGACGCGCTTCTGGCCGATGCGGACGCTCTGGTGAAAGAATACAAAGAAACCCACGAGGGCTGGTTATGAGAATTCTTCTGACAAACGACGACGGACTCCATGCGGAGGGGCTAATCCCTCTGATCCGCTGGTGCAGCAAGCTGGGGGAGGTGATCCCCGTGGTGCCGAAGGTGGAACAGAGCGGCAAAAGCCACAGCATCGAAATCCACGAGCCCTTTGAGGTAAAAAAGGCACAGCTGGCACCGGACATCACCGCATGGGCGGTGGACTCCACCCCGGCGGACTGTGTGCGATTCGCTGTTTTGGGATTGAAGATGGACTTTGATCTTCTGATCTCCGGGGTAAACCGGGGGCTGAATATCGGTCGGGATATTATGTATTCCGGCACGGCCGGTGCGGTATTTGAGGCGGGCAGTATGAAGATTCCCGCTATTGCCCTCTCCACCGATCCCGCATCCTATCCCTGCGACGACAGGCATCTGGACACGGTATACGATTTCTTCACGAAGCATGATCTCATGGGCAAGCACAGCCTGTACAACGTGAACATCCCCAAAAATCCCGTCGGCATACGGATCACCCGGCAGGGCGGCCCCTACTACTCCGACGATTTTGATCCCCAGGGGGACGATATGTATCTTGCCCGGGGAAAGAGCGTGTACACCGAGGGGCACGATTACGAGATCGACACCAATGCGGCTCTGCATGGGTATATTTCCATCTCGCCGCTGACGATCTGCCGCACGGATCTTGGTATGTTTGAGGATTTGCGGAAATTGAATACATGAGAAAAAGGAGTTGCCCGACGGGCAACTCCTTTTGTTGTATAATATATTTATTTCTCAAAATTCACCCTGTCAAATGACTTTCCAATGAGTTTGAGAACAGCTGGATCGATAGACCCGTCTAACACAATGAATGAAAACCGTTCGTCATATGTAACAAGGCACTCCAAAGAATACATGGTGACAACTCTGCCGTTCATTTCCACCCTGGATTCAGAAAGAAATACACTGTTTGAGTACACTTCGCTGGTAATCTGCTCTATTTCCTCAATGTTTATGACAGATGATACTGCCTCATAGCTGCTTACCCTCTCATTGTGTAGTGTGCCAAGCATATAACAGTCCGACAGCGATATGGTTGCTTTGTCAGAGGGACCGCTTGTAAAATACACGAAATCACCTTCTTGAATACACTCCCACTCTTGCGGAACATAGAATGAACCAATTTCAGGCAGCTCCACCAACTTATATCCGTCGTATTTACCTAAGCACGCTGTAAACGACATCAGAATCATCAGGATTACAGTTATTCCAATCACAAATTTTCTTTGTCGCATCATTGCTATTTCTCCCTTTCCTATTCATTTGAGATGTTTCTTGAGACTACTCACCCAAAAGCTTAATTTTCTTAAGGAATCTGAAGTTGTTTCAACAAGTAAAGTACGTATACACTATCTATTCCGCCAATACACTTCGTATGGATTGCTCACCTCGCCGATACGAACAAGACGTGCTGTTATAGCACCACGGGAACGTATATGTAGTTTTGCGATTTGGGACACTTTCATTCCTTGGCGGTATTCCTCACGCAACGCATCGTCTTCTTCTGGACTCCAAGTCTTACCCGCATTTTCCAGTCGAGTCTTTTTCGGTGCGGAAGGAGTATTTCTCAAGGTATTCAGGACCGTATGCAGTGCGCGGATCACCTCAGGTTGATTGCATACATCCTCTGCCGGAAGCAATTCTCCTGTGGCCGGATTTACACCGTCAGCCAACGCCACCAAAATCTCCTTCGCGTATTCAATATCCATATTGCATTTCCCTTTCTATGAATTTCTCACAGTACGCATTCACACAGTTTGACATCAACGCAATAATTTCATGTTTATTGTACCATACATTTCATTGAACGGCAACACATTTTTCGAAATATTGCCGTCATGGAGCGATTCGCGGACAATTCACTAAACCAGTATCTATCCCTGCCGTTGACAATCCTCCCCCATCCCGCATGAAGTGCCGGCGGACTGCATACACTGTTGCAAAGCGCATTTTGGCAGGTGATATCATGAATCGTTCCCTATCTCCCTGGCAATGGATGGGATTTGCCGTAACCTCGCTGGGAGGTACGATACTGCATTATTTATACGATTGGCTGGGCGGCGCCCCCTGGATCGCCCCCTTTTCCGGAGTGAATGAATCCACATGGGAGCACATGAAGCTGCTCTTCTGGCCAATGTTTCTCTACGCTCTGGTGCAGAGCATATTCTTCCGTGAGCGGAGAGATTTTTGGTGCATTAAGCTGCGGGGGATCCTTCTCGGGCTTGTCCTGATCCCCGTACTCTTTTACACGTACAACGGCGTGATCGGCCCGTCCCCCGACTGGTTCAACATCGGGATTTTCTTCCTGGCGGCAGCGGCTTCGTATATATACGAGACGCGACTGTTCAACGGCGGGGCGGTGCGATGCCGATGGGCAAAAGGGGCGCTGTTTCTCCTTTGCGTGATCGCGGTACTGTTTGCGGTATTCACCTTCCGCCCGCCGGAGATGGGGATATTCCGGGATCCGCTGACGGGCGGATACGGAATCTGAGCACCGCTTGCCGCGCAATATATCCGACAATTCACACCGAAACGTATTGACAACGGGACAAAAATCGATTACAATGCAGATACACATCACCGGAAAGGAAAGCACAATGGCCAAACTATATTTCAAATACGGAGCCATGGGCTCCTCCAAAACCGCCAACGCGCTGATCACCAAATTCAACTACGAGGAGCGTGGAATGCGGGTATGGCTGATCAAGCCGGCTATGGACACCCGGGACGGGATCGGTACTGTCTGCTCGCGCATCGGGCTGTCCGCGGAAGCATATGCTGTGCCCCGCGAGGCGGATCTGTATGAAACCTTCCGGGGACAGAAGGACTACCATGTCATCATAACGGATGAGTGCCAGTTTTTCACCGCGCCGCAGATCGATCAGCTGCGCCGGATCGTGGACGAATTTGATGTGCCTGTGCTCTGCTTCGGCTTGCGCACGGATTTTCTTACCCATCTGTTTGAGGGAAGCCGCCGGCTGTTTGAAGTGGCAGATTCCATATCCGAGATCAAAACCATCTGCTCCTGCGGTAAAAAAGCCATTGTCAACGCCCGCATCGACGGGGATGGCAGAATCGTCACCGAGGGCGGGCAGATCCTGCTGGGCGGCAACGATTCCTACATAGCCATGTGCCACAGCTGTTGGAAGGCCGCCATCGCAAAACAAAAGAAAGAGTGAAACACTAAAGAACCGGCAGCCGAAATCGGCTGCCGGTTCTCGTTTGATCCTTCTGTGTTGCGTTCATATGATTCCGTTTGTGAGTTCCAAGAAAATATTTTCAAATCAGTTGACAACACGGTGCAGGGATGTTATACTGTAATCAGTGGAAGATACCTGCGTCCGTGCACGCGCAGGTGTTTTCGACAATCATCGATTTCCCCTATAAGATATGACATTTTTGTAAGGCAGGCCCGACCTGCCATGACGAAAGGAGAAAACCATGACTGCTCGGTTTGTAACATTTCTGCTTAATATTCCAAACTTCATTTGGATTGCTCTGGGCATTAGTTTTGCGTTAAAAAGGAGCAAGGAATTCGCCCAAAAGCCATTTGTATGTCCCAACTGCGGCAACACCTTTCGCGTCAGCTGGCAGCGGCTGTTTTTCAAACTCTTGCCCCTTCTTGCCATAAGAAAAGCCCCGCTGAAATGTGTTCACTGCGATCGGAAGGACTTGTGCCGCTGGAAGGAAGAAGCGCCGTAATCGCGAAACAATATACAAAAATGCAACCGGCAGCCGAAATCGGCTGCCGGTTTTATATTTACAGATACCGATATCGCTTCCGCTTCGCGATCAGGAAGATGACGGAGAACACCACCGCCATGACCTCTGCCACCACCACGGACCACCAGATGCCGTCCAATTCCCAAATCATGGGAAGCAGGATCACCGCCCCCAACTGGAACACGAGGGTGCGAAGGAAGGAGATAATCGCCGAGGTGACGCCATCGTTCAGCGCGGTAAAGAAGCCGGAGGCGAAGATGGCATATCCCATAAAGGGGAACGACACGGCGAAAATCACAAATCCGTGTGCCGTCATGGCGGTCAGGCTGGGACTGTATCCTACGAAAACGCGGGCCAGCGGAACGGCGAGTAATTCCGCCGTTGCCAGCATGACCAGGCCGCTGATGGCCAGGATAACCATACTTTTTTTCAAAATTCCCCGCAGCTCGGCATGATTTCCGGCACCGTTGTGGTAACCGATCACCGGGGCGGTACCCACGGAATAGCCGAAAAACACGGCGGAGAAGATCATGCTGACGTACATCATCACACCGTAGGCGGCCACGCCGTCATCCCCCGCGAAGTGCAGAAGCTGGATGTTGTACAGCATGCCCACCAGGCTCATGGACACATTGCTCATGAATTCGGAGGAACCGTTGATGCTGGCTTTCAGGATGGCTCTGCCGTCGAATCGGGTCTTTCCCAGCCGCAGAATACTACTGTTTGGCCGAAAAAAATAGATCAGCGGTACAAATCCGCCCACGAACTGGCTGGCGGCGGTAGCGATGGCCGCGCCGGCCAATTTATATTCCTGCGGCAAAAGGGTGACCAACACCGCATCCAGCACCATATTGGTGATACCGGCGGCGATGATCACAAACAGGCCGATACGGGGCTTCTCTGCCGCCACAAAGAAACTCTGGAACAAAAACTGCAGCACCAGAAACGGCAGGGCGCACAAAACGATCCGTCCGTACAAGACGCAGTTTTCCAGTATCTCCCCCTCCGCGCCCAACAAGGCGGAAATGGGACGGAGAAAGATAAAGGCCGCGGCGGCAAACACCATGCCCAAAGCAAACGTCACATACACAAAAAGCGAAAAATACCGGTTCGCTTTTTCTTTATGGCCGGCACCGAAGGTATTGGCCACGATGGCGGTACCGCCGGAGCCGAACATGAATCCCACGGTGGCAACGATCATGAGAAAGGGCATGATCAGATTGACGGCTTTGAAGGGAATATCCCCCGCGAAATTGGAAACGAACAGCCCGTCCACCACGCCGTAGATGGATGTAAAGATCATCATAAGAATGGACGGCAAGGTGAACGTCAATAATTTTCTATAGGTGAAATGGTCGGAAAGCTGGATTCTCATAAAGTTCTCCCTGTGCCTCTTCCCTGCCCGCATGTATACGCAGGCAGAGAGGTAAACAAAGTCAAAGCGGGAGTGATTCCCTCCCGCTGAATAGGTTCATCATACCCGCTCCAGCAGAATCTCCGCCTCGGCGTTGACCGATCCGTCGGGCAGAACGGAGCGCACATAATAGGCACCGTCATACTCACCGCAGTACATCTTCACCGTCTCTCCCAAGGGGGCTTCCTTGACGAAGCTGAACATGCAGGAGATCACACGGCTGTGCTTCATCTCCGGCAGATAGGAGCAGAAGATGTCGGGATAATGGGTGTTGTTCATGTGGCCGTTCCGATCCACATCGGCGTACAAAACGGTGCGCTCCCCCATCAGGCTCAATTTCGCCTCGGAGGGGATACGGAAGCGGGCCGGCAGATCCAACTCCAGCGGGTCATCCTCGGAATAATGCACCGGTATCTCGCCCACCCGGCGGATCCGATGGGAATGAATATCCACCAACGCCCACACCGATGTGGCCTCGGCGATGATATCTTCACCGCGGATGATGCGGAAGCAGCGGTTGTATGTAAAGCCCCGGCTGGCCACCGCCCAGGTCTGGCTCTTGATCACATCATGGGCATGAAGCGGCGCGTAGATGCTGAGACTGATGCGGCTGAGAATGAAGGAATTGCCCTCCGCAAACAGGGATTCGTAAGAGGGGCCCTCTCCCGCCATGTGCAGATTGGATGTATCCTGCATATACCGCAAAATACCGCTGGCGCTGACGATGCCGTTCAGATCGGTATCGTGCACGTTGATTTTATATTCTTCCGTCCACTTCATAGGGGCTCTCCTTTTACGCATAACTATCGGAATATTATAATGGATTCCGCCAGTTTTTTTGTCACACGCGTGAAAACATTTTGTAAATATTTCTTTTCCGCCCCGGCGCGTCTTGACAATTCCCTGCCTGCGTGGTATACTTTCAATTTGAGAACGATTCCCAAATTGGAGATAGATCATGGCATACATGACAAGTCATAAAAAACGGATCCTGGATTTTCTGATCGAACACAAGGATCATCACTATACCATTGATGAGATCATTCACGCGCTGTCTGTCGGAGACAAAAAGCCGGGCAAAAGCACGGTGTACCGGCAGATTTCCGCCCTGTTGGAGGATGGCGTAATCCGCCGTTTTGAGGCGGCGGGGGCGGACAGCTTTGTCTATCAGTACGCCGTCGGCGTGGGATGCGAGCATCATTTTCATCTGAAGTGTTCCCACTGCGGCAATCTTCTGCACATGGAATGCGATCAGCTGCGGGAGGTACGTGAGCACATTCTGGAGGATCACGGATTCCTCATCGGCGGCAACGCGGTCATTTACGGCGTCTGCGCGGCCTGTCGGTCTAAATCCGGTACGGGAGGCGCCAAAGCATGAAACGGATACTTTGCTTTCTGACAGCGGTCCTTCTGCTGCTGCCTCTCGTCGGATGCACCGCAGATCCCGCCCTGGATGACGGCCGGCTGCAGGTGGTGACCACCACCTTCCCTGCCTACGATTTCGCCCGGGCAGTGGTGGGGGATGCGGGCACGGTAACGATGCTGATCACGCCTGGAACGGAAACCCACTCTTATGATCCGTCCCCCCAGGACATCCGCAAGATACAGATGTGCGATCTGTTCATCTACGGCGGCGGGGAGTCGGACGCGTGGATGGATGCGATCCTTTCCTCCATCGACACCGCCGGCATCACGGTTCTGGCCATGACGGATGCGGCCAATCTTCTGCAGGAAGAGCACATCCACAACCCGGACGAGGAGGAATCCGATCACACCGAGGGGGCATACGATGAGCATGTATGGACCTCCCCCGCAAACGCCGCCGCCATTGTGGGCGCGGTACGGGATGCGGTTCGGAGGATCGATCCGGCCAACGCCGATGTATACAACCGCCAGGCGGGGGCGTATATCCATGCGATCACCGCGCTGGATGCGGAATTTTCCGTGCTGGTACAAGGGGCGCAGCGAAAGACCGTTCTCTTTGCGGATCGGTTCCCCTTTCTCTATTTTGTGGAGCGGTACGGGCTGTCCTATTACGCCGCCTATCCCGGATGCGCGGAGAAAACCGAGCCGGGGCCGAAAACCGTGGCCTATCTGATCGATATGGTAACCGCGGAGGGGATTCCTGCCGTGTTCTATACGGAGTTCTCCGATCAGCGGCTGGCGGATGCGATCTGCGAAAACACCGACGCAATCAAGCTGCTGTTTCACTCCTGCCACAACGTATCCGGGGAGGATTTCGCGGCGGGGGAAACCTACGTTTCCCTGATGCGCAAAAACCTGACAAATCTTCGAAAGGCTTTGTATTGATGGCTTTGATTCAATGTAAAAATGTATCCCTGGCCTACGACGGCACCGTGGTGGCGGAACAGATCGATTTTTCCGTTCGCCGCGGAGAATATCTCTGCATCGTGGGCGAGAACGGCTCCGGCAAAAGCACTCTGGTCAAGGGGCTGCTCGGATTGATGAATCCTGTCTCCGGCACCATCGAATACGGAGACGGTCTGACCCGGCAGGATATCGGATACGTCCCTCAGCAGACCAATGTGCAGAGGGATTTTCCCGCCAGCGTGCGGGAGGTGGTGCTCAGCGGCACCATCGGTCGGGGCGGCCACACCCTGTTCTACACACCGGAGCAAAAAAAGACCGCCGCCCGCGCCATGGAACGGCTGGGCATCCGGGATCTGGAGAAATGCTGTTTTAGGGAATTATCCGGCGGTCAGCAGCAGCGGGTGCGTCTGGCACGGGCGCTATGCGCGGCGGGACAGCTTCTTCTGCTGGACGAGCCGACCACGGGACTGGATCCGGTGGTGAGCGGGGATTTCTACGGATTGATTGAGGAATTGAACCGTCAGAACGGCATTACCGTGATCATGGTATCCCATGACATGGGGCCCTCTCTGCGAAGCGCGACTCATGTACTGCATATCAAGCATCGGCCTCTGTTCTTTGGAGAGCGGGAGGATTATCTGGCCTCCGAGGCCGGCAGGACTTTTATGGGAGGGTACGGTCATGATTGAGAATTTTCTGTCCATGTTTACCTATCCCTTCATGATCCGTGCGCTGGTGGTGGGCACGCTGGTTTCGTTGTGCGCTTCCCTTCTCGGCGTCAGCCTGGTACTAAAGCGGTATTCCATGATCGGCGACGGGCTTTCCCATGTGGGGTTCGGTGCTCTGGCCGTAGCGGCGGTGTGCCATGCCGCGCCGCTGGCGGTGGCTATTCCCGTGGTGGTGCTGTCCGCCTTCTTCCTGTTGCGGCTCAGCGAAAACAGCAAGATCAAGGGAGATGCGGCCATTGCGGTAATCTCCACCTCGGCTCTGGCCATGGGTGTGCTGGTACTGCCCCTGGGAGACGGGGTGAACACGGATATCTACAATTATATGTTCGGCAGTATTTACGCCATGAGCGGCGAGGATGTGGTGTTGAGCATCGTGTTGAGCCTGATCGTGCTGGTGCTGTTCGTGCTGCTGTACCACAGAATCTTTGCAGTGACCTTTGATGAGGCGTTCGCCCGGGCGGCGGGACTGCGTGCGGGCATGTACAACATGATAATCGCGGCATTGACTGCGGTGACTATCGTTTTGGGCATGCGCATGATGGGCGCTATGCTGATCTCGGCCCTCATCATCTTCCCTGCCCTTACCTCCATGCGGCTCTTCAAAACCTTCCGGCAGGTGGTGATCTCCTCGGCGGCGGTGGCGGTGGTATGCTTCTTTTTGGGCATCACCGTATCCTATCTGTTCGATCTGCCCGGCGGGGCCAGCGTGGTGCTGCTCAATCTGGCGGCCATGCTCGTGTTCTCTCTTATGAGTATGATGAGGAGAGGAAAGAGGAAGGAATAAAATACATCGCTTTCCCATGCGACAAACACGAAAGAATAGAAAATAGCCTATACACAATTTGTATAGGCTGTTTTCTTATATATCCCTTCAAGCCAATATCATAACGAAGAAGTTTATTTCAGATAAGGTTTGCCTCTGTTTTGACAAGAGTAGCAGAAAATCCTTGGCTTGTCTATCACTTCTCTGGCGAAAATCAGCAAGGCAATAAATGACGGGGTGGAGCTGAAATGATAAACCGTCTGCACTTCATCGTCCATTTCTATCTGCGTGGTGTACACCAAGCTGTATTTCTTCAAAATCTCCAATACCTTATTTGATTTTTCAGGTGTCATTCCCATGGTTTTCACAAGCAAAAGCGGCGTAAACGCTTTTTTGTGCTCCCGTTGGTGCAGCAGAACGCATGCATTAAAAACATCTGCATCGGAGAAATCTTTGAAAAAAGCAGGATAGTCGATACCATGGAAATATGCCGCGTCTGTATCCTTGGTTTCGGGCACAATCAAAAAGTATTGCAGCCGATTTGCCACACCCATTCGTGTAAAACCATGATCTGTCTCCATGGACGAGTAGTGCTGGGCGGTTTCATCGATTTCTTTTTCGTAGTCTTCAATGCTGTTTCGTTCAATCAGATGGATATCATCCATAAGGGCCCGTTCCATATCCCAACAATAATTGAACACTTGCTTGAATCGCAGGTCATAGGGAGTGTTATTCACTTTTTCAATAAGCGCAGACTGCAAATCGCTGTAATCCGTGATATTGCGCCCAAATAAGAAATCCACGGAAACCGCAAAGAAGTCCGCGATTTTGGGCAAAAGATCCGTATCCGGAACACCTCCGTTTTCCCATTTCGAAACTGCCTGTGTGCTTACACCTACATATGTCGCGAGTTCTTCTTGTTTTATTCCTTTTTCTTTGCGCAAGGTGGCGATCTGTTTGCCAATTATCTCAATACTCATAAAGTATCTCCTTATGTATTTTCTAAAATAACGGAAAGCTGCTTTCGTTGTCTTTATCATATCACAACGCGTAGTTGATTTCAATGGAGGCGGCATTGATGAAATCAACTGCCGTTTGATTGAAAACCGAGTATTCACAAGTTTTTCTTGTCGAGGGACGTCGAGGGCGCCGTCCCCTACCGATAAAACGGATGGAGTAAGTGAAGAGACAAAAAATGTGATTGATGGAACAAAAAAGGATCGCCCGCAGGCGATCCTAAAACGCTCTGATACTATTCCCGAAAGCGGCATGATGCAAATCATGCCGCTTTCGGATTGTCACAGACGCAAGGTTTGGGGATGGTCCTCCCGCGGCGGAATCTTGCTCTCCCACAATCTCCGCCTGTTATTTATATTCTGCAGTCTGCTGTCTTTGCTTCAGCACTTCGTTGAGTTTTTCTGTATTCCTCTTGATGATAGAATAAATGATCGCCCAGATCGCAAAATAGCCAACAACGAATATGCCTGAGAAAACCAAAATGGGAGTCACGCCCCATTCCAGCCAACCGTTGAGCAAATAAGTGGCCAGATAACTGATATATAACACGCCGCCGTGAATCAGGATGGCCACCATCAAGGGCAATCGTTCGATCTGGTAGATGACATTCATGCCGCCCGCAATAAAGGCAAGTGCGGATAAAGAAAAAATCCCGATGCAGACTTGGTTGACCGTTAACGTCTCCACAGCAGCAGTCTGCTGCAGGATCCAATATACTGTCGCCAATACGATAGGGCCCAAACCGCAGGCGATCAAGCCGCGGCGCAAAAATTCTGAAACAAACTTCTTCATACTCTCTCATACCTCCGTCTGATTTCCGCAAAGCATCGTCTGGAAACATACTCCCTATATCCGCACGCAAACACGGCATCCACGCCACCGCTGAATACCGCATCAAAGCGCAGAATCCGATGTTCATTGGCAAGAGTAGATTTGTTAATGCGGATGAAATAAGAGGGCAAAACATCCTCTAAATCGCGAAGCCTGTCCTTGAGCGAATAGCGGTTGCCTTTCGCGTCAATGGCAATCACTTTTCTGTCAAGAACGGTAATACATTCTATTTCCTCAAACGCCAACTTCCGCATCTCGTCATCTCTGTACCCCATCATGTAGTCCGCACCGGAATAACTGCAGACAAAATTTTCAATCTGCTGTGTCAGCGAGGAGGGGGCGTGAACGATTGCTATGATTTCCTCGTCTGCGTTTTTGTCGATAATAAGTTTATATTTCATCTCCCGGGCTCCTTACTGTTTTTTCATTTGCCAAAGAAAGCAGAACACAGCCGCCACTGTTATCAGCGCACTGTACAGAAGAATCGGCAGAATGTGCGAAACTGCGCCCTCCAAGTTTCCGTTGAACAATGCTTTTTCCAGTTCTGCTGCGTGAACGAACGGAAGCGCATGGGCAATTCTCTTAAAAGTACCGCCCACAAGATTCAAATCAAACCAAACGCCGGAAAACCATGCGGAAAGATTGGTAAGCAGTGCTCCGCAAATACCGCCGACCTGCTTTACGCCCAAAAGGCTGCCGCACAAGAGTCCCAATGCAATATTGAAAATCGCCATAGGGATGATACCCACAACGGCATAAACCATGTTTATGCTGACAGTCAGTCCCAAGGGAATCGCAAACAAATAGCAGATCACCGTCTGCCCGAGGGCAATGGGCAGGATGGGCAGCATATAGCCTATGATAAAGTCAAATCCCGTCAGCGGTGTTGTGTACAATCGTTGCAGGAAGGCACTTTCCCGGTCTTTGGCAATCAGGGTGGCGGAAAAAAGTGTCATAAACGACAGTCCGAATACGGTAATGCCGGGGGTCAGAGTGTCGATTTCAAACAGGCTCACCGGAATGTTGGCCTGAATAGCACTAAGGAGCAATAATAAGACCAAAGGAAATCCCAAGCCGAAGGCAAGATTGATCGGATCGCGCAGAATTTCTTTCGTACATCTTTTGGCAAAACTCATCCTTCTCATACCGCATCCTCCTTCACAATGGAAACGAACGCTGTTTCAAAATCGCTTGTTCCGGCACGCTTATTCAGTTCTTCCACCGTTCCTTGCGCAAGAAGACGGCCGTTTTTCATAATGCCTATGCGGTCTGAAAGTGCCTCGGCTTCCTCCATATAGTGCGTCGTCAGGATAATCGTCACTTTTCCTTTCAAAGAGCGAATCGCTTCCCACAACTCGTGCCTTGCAATGACATCCAAACCAAGCGTAGGTTCGTCCAGGAATAGTATTTTTGGTTCGCTGATCCATGCCATGGCAATGCTGACACGGCGCTGCCAACCGCCGGACAGCTTGCCGGCTTTCCTCTGAAGAACACTGTCCAAGGAAAATTGCTTGGATAGCTCCTGAATCTTTTCTTTCGTTTGTTCCCGGGAGAATCCGTGAATCCCGCAGATCAGCTCCAGATTTTCCTTTACGGAAAGATTGGGAGCAACCGCACTCTCCTGGGGAGATACACTAATCAGCCGCTTTACCTGCTTCGACTCCTTTGTAATGCTGTGGCCGCCCACGATAGCATCCCCGGCCGGAGGTTTGGTCAAGCAGGAAAGCATTTTGATAGTGGTGGTTTTGCCCGCGCCGTTTATACCAAGCAAAGCGAATAATTCACCCTGCCGTATTTCCAAATCGAGCTTATCTACGGCAGTCCGGTTTTTGTACTGTTTGACAAGCTGGGTCGTTTGTATTGCCTGCATTTGCGGTATCCTCATTTCGGTTTTATTTGCATATATTATTATAGCAAATACACAACGCGAAATGTTCATTGTTGTCTGTTCGGTCGTTTTCCGTGTCTTAACGGTTCAAGAGAGAAAAGGCGACACCCGGCTATCCGCCAAGTATCGCCAATTATTTTTCTCGCACGCCTGCACGGCTCCTATGTCAGTAATGCTTTCATACTGTCGCATGGGAAGCCGCCGCAGGCGATCCTTTTTTGTTATCCCGCGCTCTTGGCGGCGGGCTTTTTCATCATGCCGGAATCCTGTCGCTGGGCCATAACCAGGCGCCAGTAGAATCCCTTTTGCTCCAGCAATTCCTGATGGGTGCCGCACTCCACCAGCTTACCCCGATCCAGAACGATCAGCCGATCCGCGTTGCGCAAAGTGGACAGGCGGTGGGCGATGGCAAAGGTGGTACGGTTTTCCGTCAGTTTATTGATGGCATCCTGGATCAGTTTCTCCGTTTCCGTATCCAGGGCCGCGGTGGCCTCATCCAGGATGAGGATCTGGGGATCGTGAATCAGCGCACGGGCGATGGCCACGCGCTGTCTCTCACCGCCGGACAGCGAATATCCCTTCTCGCCCACCATGGTGTTATATCCCTCCGGCAGGCCGACGATGAAATCGTGGGCGTTGGCCAGTTTGGCGGCGGCCACCACTTCTTCATCCGTTGCCAGCGGTTTGGAATAGCGGATATTGTCCCGGATCGAGCCGGAGAACAGATGGGTTTCCTGGAGCACCACGCCGATCTGGGAGCGGAGCGTACTCTGGGAGATATCCTTGATATTGACCTGATCGATGGTGATGGCGCCCTCCGTCACGTCGTACAGGCGCATGAGCAGATTGATGAGGGTGGTTTTACCCGAGCCGGATTGGCCCACGATGCCGATCATCTCGCCCTGCTTCACATCCAGATCGATATGCTCCAGAACAGGATTGTAGGTTTCGTAGCCGAAGGTAACATCCTTGAAGGAGATGTCGCCCTCAATACGGATATCGATGGGCATGCTGATATCGGAGATCTCCGGCTGTTCCTCCAGGATCTCCAATACCTTTCCGAGAGAAGTGAGGAAGTTGGAGATATTGCGGGGGATGAAGGTGATGTACATCAGCGGGCCGTAGATGATATTGGCGTAGGAATTGAACTGATGGAGTTCGCCCACGGTCATACTGCCTTTGAACAGCATGATATTGCCGTAGAACAAAATCAGATAACTGCCGAAGCGGACGGCAAATCCCAAGAGGGGGAAGATGGTATCGAACAGTTTGGCGTTGGATTCGCTCTGGCGGGAGGATCGCTGGGTTGCGTCGGCAAAGCGCCGGATCTCACGCTCCTCGCTGCCAAAGGTCTTCACTACGCGGATGCCGTTCAAGGTATCCTGCAGAAGCTGATTCACCCGGCGGTTCAGCATCCACGCTTTTCGGTTGCGGAGCTGCACCGTTTCCCAGAATTTGTAGATGAGAAAGACCACCAGAGGGATCGGCACAAAGACGAACAGGCTCATCAGCGGGTTCATATAGAACAGAAGGAACACCGCCAGAATGAAGGACACCACCTGCACAAACAAACTGGGCAATTGGCCCGTCATAAATCCCTGGACGGTACTGACGTCGCCTGTGATGCGGCCCATCAGATCGCCGGTGGATTTGTTGGAGATGGAGGACAGGGACAGATTCTGGATCTTCTCGTACAAGAGCGCCCGCATCATAAGGGTGAAGCGGTTGCCGGAGATCACGTTCAATCTGCCCTGGATCACGTTCAAGAGGCGCTGGAACAGATCGATGGACACGATGGCGGCGATGATGCCGATAAAGCCGCGCATGGCGGGACTGCCCGGCAACACGGGGCGGATCGCCTCATTGGTAATGAAATCGTTGACGGCGGCTCGCTGAATGGCGGGAACAATAAACTGAAACGCCACGGAAAAAGCCGCCACGATCAGAGGGAACAAAAGCATGAGTCTGAGACCTTTGGTCAGGCCCCACAGTTTTTTGTATACTTCCTTTTTACTGCGGCAGAAGGGGCACATCATGGTGCCGCGGACAAAGGGACGTCCGCATTTGGGGCAGAAGCGCTCCGGCTCCCCGTTGGTCAAAGGATCCCCCGGCTTCTCACCGGCGGCGGCACGCTGTGCCAACAGATCGCAGGCTTTGACGAGGACAGAATACCGGGGCAGATTGCGTCCGGAGATAAAGCGGCAGATCACGGTAGGCGATCCGTCGTACACCGTGAGGAAGGTACAGTTGCCGTACAGGACCTCAGTGGAGAAATCCCGGCAGCGGGCCAGGGCAAACCGCCCCACCACCCGTCCGTCCAGAAGGCAGAATATATTCCGGTCCGTGACGGCGGTGAATCCGTTCACGAAGGATTCCCCGTACATATTGAACGGGACGCAGTACATAAGGGATTCGCCCTCCTGCAAGGCATTCTCCAATGCCTCCCGATCCTCACGGCCCAATTCATACATCAGTTTCATATCGGAACCTAATTCCTCTCATGAATTTGATCCAACGGATCAGATATACACCTCAATGCGGCGGTAGCTGGCCCGATCCAAGGCGGTGGGATCGGGGATCACAAAACTGTTGCCGTCCATATCGGATATGTAAATGCGCTGATCCTCCAGCACGCGGATATTGGCGAAGGGATTGTTGAGGACAAAGGACACTTTTCCTGCCGTGGTCTCCGCTTCCCAATAGGAATAGCCGAACTTCTCCTTCACAGAGTGGATTTTCAGGATCTGGGGCGTGAAATAGCGCACGCTCAACTCCTCATGGATCAGCGCCACGGTATCCGCATCAAAATCGTTCAGGTAGCGGATCATGCCGATCTCGGCACCGCGGCCTTTCTTGCGGGTATCCGGTTCCCGCACGGACAGGAATTCCTCCGGTGCCGTGATGGGGAAGGAGCGAAGCACCACCACCCGCTCAAAGGTTTCCGTCTCCTCCCCGCCGATCAGATCCAGGGAGATCATCCCGCCGGCAGAGCGGCGGAAGCGGGCGTTTTCCGGGGTCAGGGCCACCGACGGGCGGCGCTGGAACAGCTTGTCCGCGTCGATTTCCTCGTCCTCTTCGTCCACCGTTCCCGGTTTGGACAGTTCTTTTGCCTCATCGGACGGTTTGGGCGCAGGTGTATCTTTTTTCTCTTTTTCCTCAGACGGTTTTTCCGTCGGGGAAACTTTGGTTTTTTCTTCAGCCATAATCGTTATCCTTTCCCCGGTGTCACATACCGGAAAGAACCTTTTTCATTGCCTGACTCTGCAGTGTATACAGCTTGTAGTACACGCCTCGCTTTTCCATCAGTTCCTCACGGGTGCCTTCCTCGGCGATCTCTCCGTTTTCGATGGCAAACAGATAGTTGCAATCCTTCAAAGTAGACAGGCGGTGGGCGATGGAGATGGTGGTACGACCCTGGACCAGTTTGGCCAAGGCATCGCTGATGAGCCGCTCCGTTTCCGTATCCATGGCGGCGGTAGCCTCATCCAGGATCAGAAGCGAGGGGGAAAGCAGCAAAGCGCGGGCAATGGAGATGCGCTGTTTTTCGCCGCCGGAAAGGGATCGGCTGCCCGTTCCCACTTCGGTTTCGTAGCCCTGGGGCAGACGCTCGATGAAATCGTGGGCGTTGGCGGCGCGGGCCGCCTCGATCACTTCTTCCATGGTGGCATCCGGCCGGGCGTAGCGGATATTATCGGCGATGGATCCTCGGAACAGAAAGATCTCCTGGGACACGATGGCGATATTCTTCCTAAGAGATTCGGTTTTGATCTTGCGGATGTCGATGCCGTCCAGATAGATGGTACCGGAGATGGTATCGTACATGCGGGTAATCAGATTGGCGATGGTGCTCTTTCCGCTTCCCGTATGTCCCACCAGGCCGATGTTATCGCCGGCATGGATTTCGATGTTCACATCCTTCAGAATCGGGCGGTTGGGATTGTAGTGGAAGCACACGTTTTGGAAGGTGATATCTCCCTTCAAAGTCTCCAGTTCCACCGCATCCGGCGCATCCATGATGTCCGGATTGGCATCCAGCACCTCAAACATACGCTCGGCGGAGTTGATGGTATCCGTCAGCATATTGGTGAAGTTGGTGAAAAACTGAAGCGGGCCGAAGATCATGCCGATATATCCCAGATAGGTGGTAAACTCACCGTAAGTCATATCTCCGCCCATGACGGAAATACCGCCCACGCCCCAGATGGCCTGGGAGGAGATACCGATCAGAAGGCCTACCAGTGGGAAGATGGTGAGGGACACCATGTTCACCTTCAGATTGGCCTCGTACAGTCTTTGAGAGTAGGAATAGAACCGATTCGTTTCCTCTGCTTCCTTGGCGAATGCTTTGACCACGCGGATACCGTTCAGAGAATCGCCCAGCATGGAATTGAGGGAGGAGGAGCTACGCCACTGCTTTGTGTACATGCGCCACAGCTTGGGGAGCATGAATTTGAAGATGCAGATGATCAGCGGCACAGGGAGGAACACGATCAGCGTCAGCTTCCAGTTCATGATGAACAAAAAGATGGTAAGGCCGATGAAGTTGAGGCCGTTGATGATCAGATTCGGCACGCCGTCGATATAGAAGGAATTGATGCGGTTGGCGTCGTAATTGACGCGGTTGATCAGACGGCCGGTGGAATTCTGGTTGAAGTAGGCCAGAGACAGCCGCTGCATGGCGGTGAAGATATCCAGCTTCATCTGGCGGGTGACCCGGGTGGACATGGACGCCATATTCCGGTTCTGGATGATATTGATTCCCAAAGAAACAAGGGCCAGACCAAACACCACGCACAACACCAGGATCAACTTCTCCCAGGTATGCCATATACCGTTTGAGGCGATAACCCGGTCATACAGGATCTGTCCGTTGATGATGGGGGACAGAAGGGAGATGCCCGAGGTGGCCAGCATACAGATCAGACCGATGCTGAGCTGCCATTTGAAGGGCTTGAAGTAGGCCAGCAGTCGTTTCATCAAAGCGCCCCGATCCACGCAGTAGGTGCAGACGCGGCGGCTCTGATCCTCATAGACGCGGCCGCATTTGGGGCAGCGCATGTTGAACTGATCGAAGATGGGATCATTCTCCCCCACCTCATCCCCGCGCAGAAGCCGCTCTACGATGTCAAGAAAGGCGAACAGCCGCTGTTTGCGGGAGTTGGTGCAGTACCCCGCGATAAACGCGGTGCGCCCCCGATTCCACTCCTGCAGCGTCGCTTTCTTTTCTTCTTCCTCCATCCCCTCCGTATCGGGGCGAGGCGCATCATGCTTCTGCAGAACGATGCGGTTGGACGAAGCAAAATTGTCCACGGCGGCATCGGTATAATACGTAAGATCCAGCGAATCCACGTACCGCACGGCGGCGGCGTGAAGGTGGGCTGTGGGATTGAGAATATCCGTCACCGTGGGCTTACGCTTACGTTTCTTCATTTCCTTTTCGTCCAGATCGCTGCAAATGGTATCGGCATCACCAAGCAGGCGGACGAGGGCGTGAGAGTGGCTATCATAGAGCAGCCAGCTCTCTCCAAAACGGCCTTCCAAATCCAGATCCAGTCGGAGCACGACGGAGATATTCTCCAAAGCAATTCCGGCATCCTGTACCGCCTTTTCGGCGGCGGGGCTCAATCGGTCCAGCGGCAGCATGGAAAAAACACCACCTTTGTTATGGAATTGTCCCGAATGCATTGGCATGGGATAAAAAATGTGTTATACTGTAAAAAACAGATCAAAGGGTTAAAGCAGGTATACATATGGGGCTTTTCAAGAATCTATTCAAAAGCAAAAATCCAAACAGCAAGCGGTATCGCCGGGATATGGCGAAGCATCTGGACGGCCGCTCGCTCAAATGCGTTCTGGAAAAGAAAGAGGACGGCATTGAGGAAGTGATCGGTCACAGCGGTGCGATCATTGTCAAGGGGGACGAGATCCTGGTATATGCCAGCCAGGATGTTCTTCTGCGCACGAAGATCGTGGATCTGTCGGCATGGGAGCTTTTGTCCCTGGAGGGAGTGGTCATCACCGCGCCCGATCTGGAGCACGGCGGTCAGGTGCGTCAGCTGATTGCCTACTACAAATACTGGCGGAACGTGGAGAACTGAAAAAGGCAAGGTGGGCTGCCGCCTACCTTGCCTGTAACGCTTCCTTCCCTTGTTAGACGGCGATCAAGAGAACGTCGGAAAACCGTATCTGCATCGTATTCTGATTGTAGCCAGAAACAATTCGACTTGGGGAACCTCCGTGTTCATCGGTGCATCACCGGTAACTGCAGAAAACATCAAGTGCCTTTGTGTGTGTTCAATGTACCACACCCGAGCGGATTTGTCAATAAAATTGACGAAATTTATTTTTTCTTTTTTTCGTGCCGATCCGGGGGCGGAAATCCACTCAAAACATGTGAAAATAGAAAATCCCGTATACGTTTTGTATACGGGATTTTTTGTATCAGATACTCATGTGCACCGGCAGGCCCTGGTTGTAGATGATCTGGGGTTCACCCTGAATCAGGGGAAGCAGATACTCCAGGCATGCGTCGGTAACGTTGTTGCAGCGCTCCGTGATAAACTCATCCGGCACCTTGCGCTCCTTATTGGCGATGTGGGTGATCTCGGAGGTTTCGTAGGATACGGAATAGCCGTTGGCCTCATCGGCACGGACGATAGCGATCATGCATCCGGTAGCACCCAGGATAGCGGCCTGCACACCGGCGCTGCCGGCGGCGGCGGACTCGGCAAGGTCGGTCAGGGATGCGCAATGCGCGGCGCAGCGCTGGGTCAGGCTCAACTCCACGGAGCGGACCTTGCAGCCGAATTCACGCTTGACAGCGTCTTCCAGGGTCTTGGCGGTACCGGCCAGATAGCGATGGCCGAACACGTCCTTCACGCCGCTCTGGTCGCCTTCGCCCACGTAGGTGCCGTTGGCAAAACGGATACCCTCGGACACAGCGATAACCAGATTGGGTTTCTTCTCAAAAGCGGCACGGATATCGTTGAAGAAGGCCTGCATGGAGAATACGGACTCCGGCAGATAAACGAAATCGGGAGCGGCACCGCCCAGGATACGGGGCAGAGCGGCAGAGGCGGTCAGCCAGCCGGCGTCACGTCCCATGATCTCCACGATGGTAACAGCGGGAACGGTATATACCGCGCAGTCGCGGACGATTTCCTGCATCTGGGATGCGATGAACTTGGCGGCGCATCCGAAGCCGGGCGCGTGATCCGTGCCGGGCAGGTCGTTATCGATGGTCTTGGGCAGGCCGACGACGCGCATGGGATAGTCGTGGGCGGCAATATAGCGGCTCAGTTTTTCCACGGTATCCATGGAATCGTTGCCGCCGATATAGAAGAAGTAGCGGACATCGTGCTCGCGGAACTTCTCGATCAGGCGATCGAAGAACGCCTCATCCTGTGCGGGATCGGGCAGTTTCTTACGGCAGGAGCCGAGAGCAGCCGCAGGCGTCTGGGAGAGAATCTGCAGTTTCTCCTCATTGGCAGTGCCGTCCTCATTTTTAAAGATCTCACCGAGATCCACAATGCGTCCGTCGAGGAATCCCTCGATACCGTTACGCATACCGTACAGTTTGGTGATGCACTCGCCGGACTCCCGGGAGAATGCGCTGCGGATTACACCCGCAAGGGTTGCATTGATGGCGGCGGTAGGACCGCCGGACTGGCCGACAACTGCGGCACCGATCAGTTTATTCATAGTCATTCACCTGGCAATAGCCATTCCTCACTAAAGTATATATGTAATTATAAATGGATTTGGGATGTAAGTCAAGGCAAAGCGGGAAATTCGCCGCAAATATTGGGAATTGGCCGCCCCATTATGACAATCTTTGCGGCGGAGGACAGGTATAATGAATAAAAAGTAATCATATGAGGTATGGCTATGCAAACACAAACGGCACGGATATCCGTCACTATGGGAGGAAACTGTATGTTATGCACAATTCACGGAGATATAGATCATCACAATGCGCGCACCATCCGCGCACAGATCGATGACGAACTCTACAAGACACGCCCGCGAAAACTGACGCTGGACTTATCCCGGGTGGAATTTATGGACAGCTCAGGCCTGGGGCTGATTCTCGGCCGGTTCAACAAGGCATCGGAGATCGGCACGGAATTCACCCTGCTGAACCCGGCGGAAAACGTATGCAAAATTCTGGACGTGGCCGGCATCGGCCGCATGATCAAAATCGAAAGGAAGCGTTAAACCATGAGAGAAAGAAGAAAACCCATCAATGAGGCACGGCTGGTACTGCCGTCCCATTCCATCAATGAAAGTTTTGCCCGCTCCGTCAGCGCCGCTTTTGTGGCCCAGGTCAATCCCACCATCACGGAACTCTCCGACATCAAATGTGCGGTGTCGGAGGCGGTGACCAACTGCATCGTTCACGCCTACGCCGACTCCATCGGCATGATTTACATAACGATGAAGCTGTACGACAACCGGGAATTCCGCATCGAAATCAAGGACAAGGGGCGCGGCATCCCCAATCTGGACGAGGCCATGCAGCCGCTGTACACCACGGACAAGGAGAACGAGCGCAGCGGCATGGGATTCACCATCATGGAAAACTTCATGGATTCTCTGAAGGTGACCTCCGCCGCCGGAAAAGGCACAAAAGTCATCATGAGCAAGCACTTCTCTCCCCTGCCCCGGATCAAATGACATGGATGAGATAAAAAACCGTTTCTCGGACAATCTATCCCTGCTGAAGCAGGCGCAGGATGGCGATCGGGACGCCATGGCGGAACTCATGGACAAAAACGCGGGGTTGGTACGAGGCATTGCCAACCGATTCCGCGGACGCGGTGTGGAATATGAGGATCTGATCCAGATCGGATCCATCGGCATGCTGAAGGCGATCCGCAGTTTTGACACAGACCGGGGGACCCAGTTTTCCACCTATGCGGTACCGCTGATCATCGGTGAAATCCGCCGGTATCTGCGGGATGACGGGTTGGTAAAGGTGGGCCGGCGGCAAAAGAAGTTGGGGGCATCCCTTCTGGCGGCACGGGAGAAATTCCTGGGGGAGGAGGGGCGGGAGCCCCAGCTGCACGAGTTGGCAGAGATGTTTTCCATCAGCGATACGGAGGCCGCTGTGGCCCTGGAAGCGCTCTCCCCGGTCCGTTCGCTCAGCGAATCCCTGGGGGACGAGGACAGCGACTTTTCTCTGGAGAATCTGCTGCCGGCGGAGGACATGATCGAGCGGCGCACCGACCAGATCGCACTGAAAGAAGTGATCGATTCCCTGCCGGAGCAGTGGAAGAAAATCCTGTTTCTCCGGTATTTCCGTGAGTGTTCCCAGCAGGCCACGGCGGAGGCACTGGGGCTGACGCAGGTAAAGATATCCCGGGAGGAAAAGAAAATTTTCGCCCATCTGAAAGAGGCATTGCTGAAATAAAAAACGCTCCCCGGCCGGGGAGTGTTTTTTATGTTTGTCAGGATCCGGAGGGGACGGCCTCGCTCTTGGCGGCTTTGACGTCCTTTTCCGTCTCTTCCTCGTCAGGGGTAACCAGTGTGAGGATGGCCTGTTCCACGCGATGCTCGCGGATTTCCGTTACCTGGATCTCCATCTGCTCGGTGGAGATCTCAAAGGTAGAGCAATCCTCGGGAATGGAGCCGTACAGGCCCAGCACGAATCCGCTGAACGTATCGGAATCGCAATCGGCGATTTCCATATCCAGCGCTTCCTCCAACTCAGAAATGGTTACGGCACCGCTGATCTGCCAGCGGCCGTCCTCCAGCTGCAGAATCGGAACCACTTCCTCGCCGTCCTCATCGGTTTCGGTGAAGTCGCCCACCAGGCACTGCACCAGATCGGTGAAGGTGATGACGCCCTGCACGCCGCCGTACTCATCCAGCACGATGGCCATGGATTCTTTGTTTTTCTTCATGTTGCGGAACAGCACGTCCGCTTTTACCGTTTCGGGCACGAAGTACGCGGGCTTGACAGCGTTTTGCATCACAGACTCGCGGCTCTTGTCTTCCATACGGAAGTATTCTCTGGTATCCAGCACGCCGATGATATCGTCCACATCCTCGCCGCAGACGGGATAGCGGGAATACCTACTGTCCTGGATGATCTGTGCCCACTCTTCCATGGTTTCATCCTGGGCAAGTGTAGTCAACTCGGTACGGTGGGTGGCGATTTCCCCGGCGGAGAGATCGTCAAAATCGAAGATATTCTCGATCAGTTCCTTATTGTACTCATCGATGCTGCCGTCCTCGTGGGCTTCGTCCACCAGCGTCAGCACCTCGCCCTCCGTCACCGCTTCCACCTCCGCGGGCTTGAAGATCAGCGTCAGCAGCTTCTTCCACAGCATGAAGATGAAATTGATGGGGGTCAGAATCAGGGAAATCAGCTGCAAAAACGGAGCTACCGCCATTGCAAACTTTTCCGGTTTTTCTTTGGCCAGGCTCTTGGGGGAAATCTCGCCGAAGATCAGCACCACTACGGTAATCACCGCTGTGGAAATAGCGGATGCGGCACTGAGCAGGTTGGTATCGGTAAGCAAATCGATAAACCACAAGGTAGCAACGGATGACAGCGTAATATTTACGATATTATTTCCGACCAGAATAGTGGACAGCAATTTATCGTAGTTCTCCAGCATTTTGAGAACCAGCGATGCCCGCTTGTTTCCATCCGCGGACAGGTTTTTCAATTTCGTATGGTTGGCAGAGGTAAACGCGGTCTCGCTGGCCGAAAAGAATGCAGAAAAAGCAAGGCAGACCAGCATAATAATGATCTTCGTTATACTACCGTCAGGCATGATTGACTCCTTATAAGAAATAATCCTATTGTACGATTGGTAATGTGATGGCGGGATATTCACGCGGGAGAATGGTCCGAAACGCAAAAAAACATAGCCTGCTCCGATACCGGGTACAGGTTATGTGCTTAATCAACCATATATAAACAAAATGTACTTCGACTGTTACCGTCGCCTGCGTCCACTTGTGACATTCTCCTTAGTTTTCGGGGAACTCCCCTGATTGATCTCCTGCGATCACTACGTAATATGATACCATATTTTTTCGTTTTGTCAACCCTTTTTCAGAAAAAGAGTGATTTTCCCTTTCCCATAAAAGGATAAAAACGGGACTGCCGCACTTTGCGGCAGTCCCGTCGGACACAATCAATAGGTGGTGATGGTCTTTCTGTTGCCGGTGACGTAATCCCGGTGCAGTTTCAATTCGCCGTTATCCATACGGAAGATACGATCGGCATGCTCTGCGATGGACAAGTCATGGGTAACCATAACCAGCGTCTGGCCCATAACGCGCTTGGTCTCCAGAAGGAGCTTCAGAACTTCGTCGGCGTTGGCCCGGTCCAGATTTCCCGTAGGCTCGTCGGCGAAGACGATATCCGGCATATTGATCAGCGCACGGGCAATGGCCACGCGCTGCTGCTGACCGCCGGACAACTCGCTGGGCAGATGGTGCAGACGCTCGGTGAGCTGCAAGGTTTCCACCAGGCGGCGGAGATTCTCCTGATAACTCATGTCCGGCTTATTGCACATGACGGTGGGGATCAGGATGTTCTCCAAAGCGGTGAACTGGGGAATCAGGTTATGTCTCTGGAAAATGAATCCCATATTGATGCCGCGGAAGCGGCCCAGCTCATCGGCGGACATTTTGGTGATGTCATTGCCGCGGATCTTCACATGGCCGGAATCGGCGCGAAGCAGGCCGGCGCAGATGTGCAGAAAGGTACTTTTACCGGAACCGGATGTACCGATGATGGCCACAAATTCGCCCGGCTCCACCTTGATGCTGACGCGGTTGACGGCGGTAACGACGGTGTCGTACTGTTTATACTGTTTGATAACGCTCTCGGTTTGGAGCATGTATTCTACTGCCATAGTATTCTATCCTTTTCTGTTCAGTTGAGTAGTGTGGGACAACATCAGTGTCCTTCATCGCCGTCACCGGCGCCGCCGTTTTCCAGCGTAAATCTCGATTTGATATAACTGCGGAAGGGGAGATAGGTGGAGAAGAAGCCGCATCCTACGGACATGACGATACTGGTGAGGATCGCATACCAGGGCATATAGAACTCGTAGCGCACATTCTCCTGCGTGAAATACGGTGCCATTACGTTAAACATATAGAACAGGGCGTAGCTGCCGATGTAACTGAGGACGATGGCCACCACCAGAGACAGTGCCGCCATGACCAGACCGCCCTGCAGATAGATGTGACGGATATCCTTGACCGTTGCACCCATGGACTGCAGAATATTGAATTCCTTCTCGCGCTTGAAATAGTACAAGGTCTGGGAGAAGAACCACACCAGCGGCGAGATAAACAGAATCAGGATGGCGATGCACATATACAACTCTGTCTGGTGCTTATCGGCCACGATGGTATCCAGGCTCAGCTGATGGGTATTGGTTACGGCAGTTTCGCCGTACAGGCGGCCCCAATCGCGGATTTTTCCATCCAGGACATCGCTTTCCTCGGGGGTCAGATTCTGATCCACGAAGATGTGGAGGAGGGTGGTGTCCGCCTTTTTGCCGGTAACCTCCGTGTAGTCGTCCACGTTGAAGAAGACAGGCATGGAGCCGGAGGGGATATCGTGCAGAACCGCGCCGACGGTGAATGTGACGTAGTCATATGTATTGGATTCCAACTGCTCCCGCAGCAGGTTTCGGCCGGACAGGTTGGGATCCACCTTTTTCAGCGAACCGGTTTTGATGGCCACCATGATGGTGTCGCCCACTTCAAAATCGTACTTTTTTACATTGGAGATGGAGTCGCCGATGATCACCGTATTGGGGTTGGTGAAGATGGACTGCAGATCTCCGGTATAGCTGTACTTTTCCAGAAGCGGCAATTGTTCCTGTGTCATGCCGGTGTACAGCACTTCATTGGTTACGCGGTGGTTTTTGAGGGGATTGGCCTCGTTTTTATAGATAACCTGATTGCTGAAGGGCATCACGTTCTCTTTGGAGGTCAGGATATGGGAAGCCAGTTCCATGGCTTCGATATTGTTATTGGTGGCTTTGACCTCGGTTACGCCCTCGATGGCGTACAGTTCTGTACTCATCTGGTCATCGTACACAAAGGCGGTTCTGGACAGATCCACCACAAACTGGGGACGGGGGTAGGCCAGCTTGGTGGCATCGATATCCGCATAGTACAGACCGCAGATGAACAAAGCACAGAACACGATAGCCGTGGTCAGAAGCTGGACGCTGTATTTGCGGAAGCGCCACGTGGAACAGAATTCGTAATGGGTGGGGAATTTGTGCTTCATCAGATTGATGGAGCGCATGGGGGAGGTAACCAGGTTGGAGTTGTCCTCGGTCACAATCAGCGTCATAGGCTGACGGATGGACATAATCCGCATGGGCATCCACACGGACACCAGCACTACCACCAGATTGAACAGCGCCACCTGCAAAAAAGCCATAAAGGAGAAGTGGAAGGCAAATCCGGAGGGGAGGTAGATCAGGTACACCACCAGGGTGGAGAGAAGCACGGCGGGAATGAGCGTCACCATGGAGATCACGAACAATTCCCAGAACGCCGTACCGAACAGTTTTTTGAAATCCGCGCCGAAGGTCATATACACACCGTAGGTGAATTTATACTGGTTGACACGGATGTTGTACAAGGCGGTCAGCAGGAAGATGGACACGGCCAGAAGCAGAAGCGTGGTAAAAATAAAGGTGGCCAGATTGTTCTGCTCATTGTGTTCAAAACGCAGAAGGGGCGTTTCGGTAATGACAAAGGACTCGCCCTCCCGTCCCAGGGATTTCAGCGGATCCAGATACTTGGAGTAAAACCGGCTGCAGGACACATCCTTATTACGGACAAAGAACAGATACACGTCGAAGCGGTTCCGTCCGCTCATGTAGTTCAGGTTTTCCTCCACCCGCTCGATCTCAAAAATGGTATCGTTTTTGAAAACGGCGGCGGAATTGTTGACCAGATACAGATACTGATCCTCATTCAGATCCCGGAGCACCATATGATAGTCATACTCCGCCTGAACGTGCTGATACTCGACCTGATTATTATTGGCTGTGGAAACCGAGATCAGACCGTAGAACATCTGGATGATGAACAGTGCCGCGAAAAAGCAGATGTACTGCTTGAAATTGAAGAACACGCTCTTCCAGGCAATGGTCAGACTTCGCTTCAAATATTCAAATAATCTTTCCAAATCCGTTTTGATCGCTGCGGATGCAGCGCACCCTCCTCTGCAGTAGTTGAAATGTGAAACGAACTATTCACACATACGTTACATTATAGCATAAAAAACAGAAAAATATAGCATATTTTGTTAACAACTACAGTTGACACTATAGTTTTTGCATTTATTGACCGAATTTGTCACGAATCGCTCCGTGCAAACAGCTGCTCCAGGTAGGTTACATCCATTTTCATATGGATACTCTCGTAGTAATACTCCCCGATGCCGAAGGCAGATGCCCGTGAGGCCTTCGCCTCGCCGATCACAAGAGGATCACAGACAACCGCCGAATCGGTCATGACAAACTCTACCACATAGGAGGCGGCCGGCGGCGGGGATTTCTTTCGCGTGCATACGATGTTTTCAAAGCACAGCATCACCGTGTCCACCTCGGTCCCGGACAGAACGATCTGTTTTCCGTCCGCCCGGCGGGTGATTTTCACCGACTCGATCTGCGGCAGAAGCGAGTATTCATCCAGCACATCGGGCAGTGCATCATCCAATTTATGGGTGCGCAGAGAGGTGCATCCGCCGAGAAGCAGACACGCGCACACCAGCGCGCTTACAATAACGCCGATTTTCTTCATAAATCCCATCCTGTTTGTTTGATTTGTCTCCATTGTAACACAATTCCGCCCCGCTTGCAATAGGAGCCATGCATCCGGGCAATTTATAAAAAAGATTTACAAAAATTCGCGCTGCGCTCTGTCGAAACGACCGAGTATGTGGTATAATATACCTATCTATACGCGACAACAGAAAGGCAGACGTATCCCCATGGAAAATTTGCTGATAATCGATGGCAACAGTATCCTGAACCGTGCGTTTTACGGTATCCGTCCCCTCTCCACCAAGGAGGGGATCCCCACCAATGCCGTATACGGTTTTCTGAACATTCTGAAAAAGCACATCGACGCACTTTCCCCCACCCGCATGGTATGCGCATTCGACCGGAAGGCCCCCACCTTCCGGCACAATATGTACAGCCAGTACAAGGCCAACCGCAAGGGCATGCCGGAGGAGCTGGCCATCCAGCTGCCCTACGCCAAGCGGGCCGCCGCGGCACTGGGCTGCCGGGTAATCGCCCTGGAGGGATACGAAGCCGATGATGTACTGGGAACCGTATCCGCCGCGGCGGAGCGGGAGGGCGGCACGCACACCTTTGTTCTCACGGGAGACCGGGACTCGCTGCAGCTGATCTCCGCCTCCACCACGGTGATTCTGGCCAAGACCAAAGAGGATATTCTGTACACGCCGGAGGTGTTCCGGGAGGAATACGGCATCGATCCGATTCGTCTGATCGATGTGAAGGCGCTGATGGGCGACACCTCGGACAACATCCCCGGCGTGCCCGGCATCGGTGAGAAAACTGCACTGAAGCTGATCGCCCAGGCAGGCACGCTGGAAGCGGTGTATGCGGATCCGGAGGCTTTGGGCGTGACCAAATCGGTACTGTCCAAGCTGCATGCAGGACGGGACAGCGCCTTTCTGTCCAAGGATCTGGCGACCATCTGCCGCACCGCGCCCATCCCCGAGGAAGAGGCTGAAGCAAAATTCGATGCGGCCGCGCTGAGTGAACTATTTGATGAGTTGGAATTCACCGCGCTGAAATCCCGCTTTCTGCCCGATGCGTCCGCCGGAGCCAGTCCGGTAGAGGTGGCACCGGCCACACCGGAGTTCGCCCCGTATGCATCCGGGGAATCTCTGCCCGCCGAGGGCGATGTGATTCTGGCGGCAGCCGAGGACGGTACGCTCGCCCTGCTCTGCGGGGAGATGCGGCGGATTCTGCCCCCGGACATTTCCAGTGATGTACTGCGGGATCGGATCGGCGGACGGTCGGTAATCTGTCACGATTACAAGCGGCTGTACAAGGCACTGGCCGCCCGCGGCGTTCAGGTAACGTGTGTCTTTGACACCATGCTGGCCGCCTATCTGCTCTCCCCCGGTGAGGGAAATTATCCCATGGACAAAACGGTGCTTCGGTACCTTATGATGAACATGACCGACACGGGCATAGCCGCCGAGGCCGCCATGGTGGCCGATCTGGCACCTGTATTGCGGGAGAAAGTGGCTGAGGCGGGCATGGGCGATCTATTGCGGGATATTGAGATTCCGCTGTCCGAGGTACTGGCTGATATGGAGATGGAGGGATTCCGTCTGGACGCAGACGGTCTGCACCAGTACATCGGCACCTTGCAGAACGCCGCATCGGAACTGGCGGCGCAGATCTACACCATGGCGGGCACGCTGTTCAATCTGAACTCCCCCAAGCAGTTGGGCGAGATTCTCTTTGAGCGTCTGGGCCTGCCCAGCAAAAAGAAGACGCGGACAGGCTATGCCACCGACGCGGAAACCCTGTCCAAACTGCGCCCTATGCACCCCATCATCGGTGCCATTCTGGACTACCGCCAGCTGATCAAGCTGTGCAGCACCTACGGAGACAATCTGATCGCTCTGGCGGATGAGGGCGGAAAACTCCACTCCCGCTTCAACCAGACCGGCACGGCCACGGGCCGTATTTCCTCCACCGATCCGAATATGCAGAACATCCCCGTGCGGGGGCAGTTGGGTCGGGAGATGCGCCGGTATTTCACCGCGTCGGATGACGATCACATTCTGCTGGACGCGGACTATTCCCAGATCGAATTGCGGCTGCTGGCCGAGATTTCCGGAGATGTGAACATGCAGACGGCCTTCCTGGCAGGCAGTGACATTCACACATCCACCGCGGCCCAGGTATTCCGCGTGCCGCTGGAAGCGGTGACGCCGGAGCTGCGCTCCAAGGCCAAGGCGGTGAATTTCGGCATCGTATACGGCATCGGCGACTATTCCCTTTCCCAGGATCTGGGGATCACCCGCCGTCAGGCCGGTGAATACATCCACAATTATCTGGCCACCTATCCGGGGGTGGATGCCTATCTGAAATCCTCCGTGGAAAACGCCAAGCGGGACGGATATACCACCACCATGTTCGGCCGCAAGCGGCTCATCCCGGAGCTTGCCTCCCAGAACCGGAACATCCGCGCCTTCGGGGAGCGGGTGGCTATGAACAGCCCCATTCAGGGAAGCGCCGCCGACATCATCAAGATCGCCATGATCCGCACCCGCCGGGCTTTGCGCGACAGCGGGCTGGATGCGAAGTTGATTCTGCAGGTGCATGACGAACTGATTGTGGAAGTATCCAAAAAGGATGCGGATGCCGCCGCGGTCATTCTGAAAAACGAAATGGAGCACGCCGTCGAAACTCGGGTTCCTTTGACCGTCGATGTGGCGACGGGAAAAAACTGGTACGAAGCCAAACAATAATGTTTCCTATCCCCCTGCAACACACCAATCAACATGGGAGTACCGCATGAAAATCAAACAGTCAATCTGGATTTTCCTCTACTGTATCCTGCTTTGTTTATTCACCGTGTATGTTCTTCTGGATACATTCGTCATTGCACGGGAGTACGCGCCCGTCACAGAAAATCCCGCCGCGGAATCGGAAAGCAGCACCGCACCGGAGCCCGCAGAACCCATCATCACGGAAACCTCCTATCAGGACGACAACATCACGATCACCATAACGGAGCATCGGGCGATGCACGCCAACATTCACGTGGCGGACATTCGTCTGTCCTCCCCTGAGTATTTGCGGACCGCACTTGCTCAGGATACATACGGCAAGAACATAACAGCAACCACCTCGGACATCGCAGAGAGCCACGGGGCCATTCTGGCCATCAACGGGGATTTCTACGGGGCACGGGATAGAGGATATGTCATGCGCAACGGAGTTCTGTACCGGGATACATACCGGGACAAGCAGCAGGATCTGGTGATCTACAAGGACGGATCCTTCGGCATCATCACGGAATGGCGGGACAAGGCCGAACCTCTTATCGAAGCAGGTGCCTGCCAGATTCTTTGCTTCGGTCCCGCGCTGGTGAAAAACGGAGAGGTGTCCGTCATCACGAAACGCCTTTACGGCCACGAGAAACAAAACAATCCCCGCACCGCCATCGGCATCATCGACACACTGCACTACCTATTCGTGACCGTAGACGGACGCACCGCCGACAGTACCGGCATGACGGTGTACGAGCTGGCAGAATTCATGCACGGTCTTGGCGCCACCACCGCCTACAATCTGGACGGCGGCGGATCGGCCACCATGTATTTCAACGGACGGGTGGTAAACACGCCCACCTCCAACGGAGATCTGGGTGATGAGAGGGAGGTGAGTGACATTGTATACATCGGATATGGAAACTAACCGGAAACGGGCGCGCAAAACCGCCTTTGTGTATTTTCTGATCACTCTTTTCTGCCTGCTTCTCGGCGCGGTGTACGAATACTTCAGCCACGGCGTTTTCTCTTACGCCATGATCTACGCGTTTGCGTTTCCCCTCATTTTATGCGTATTTCCGTTTTTCCTTATGGGAACTTTCGGTATCAAGGTCTACCCTGCCCCCATCATCCTCGGCTATCATCACTGTGCGATGGCCACCTTGACGCTGGGGTCCCTGGTATACGGTGCACTGGAAATCTACGGCACCACCAACTCTTTGGTGATCTATTACTTTGTTGTGGGCGCGGCGCTTTTGATTGCGGAGGTCATCACCTACATCCTTCAGCGCCTGTTTCTGAAATAGAACGGCGTTCCACCGCCTCAAACCGGGGGTGGCTTAACAATCCATTGACGACGGGGCGTCTGCTGCCGTACAATGAGGGCCGGAGGTACATCGATATGACTGACAAAAAAACATTCGGCTCGTTCATAAAACTCAAACGAGGCGAGAAAAACTATTCCCAAAAAGATCTGGCGGAGATGCTGTTTGTCACCGAGGGGGCGGTAAGCAAATGGGAGCGGGGTGTGTCTTATCCCGACATTACTCTGATCTCCGATATTTGCCGTGTTCTTGACATAAGCGAACACGAATTGATTACCGCCTCGACGGACACAGACACACGAAAAATGAAGCATGAGGCACGGAAATTCCGTGTGATCCGCGACACATGGTTCTGGGTTCCGACGATATCTTACGGGGTCGCGCTCTTAACTTGTTTTATCTGCAATCTTGCCATAGACCGCACGTTGTCCTGGTTTTTCATCGTATTGACCGCACTGATTTGCGCTTACACTTTTATCCCCACGGTCACATCCTTTTTTGAGTCAAAAAAGCTGCTCGCCTTTTGTGTTTCCACCTATCTGTCCATCTGTTTGCTGTTGTTCACCTGTGCAGTATACACCGGTGGGATATCCTGGTTTCCAACTGCCTGCATCGGCACCCTGATGGGATATGTGATGCTGTTTGTCCCCATTCTTTTATCAAACAGCCCGTATTCCCGTTATAAGTTTGTTTTTTCCTTTACAATAACCTTAATCTTAACCGTTGTACTGTTATTGTACATCCGCATCGGGAATTCTTTCCGAATCCTTCCCGCGATACTGATCGCGTGCTACGCGTTTGCCCCCGTCATTCTTTGCGCTGTTATTGGTACCTTCCCCCTGGATGCTTTTCTGAAAACAGGTATCTGCATCGCGCTCAGTACAGTTGTGTATTATTTCACGGAGTATGCGGTGGATATTTTGTTTGGCACAAGTGAGAGCTCCTATCAAGTGAACTTCAGCGATTGGAGGCAGTGTTTGGAGGGCAACATTTACTTACTGTGCCTGGTTTCCCTTTTGTTTGTGAGTGCTGTCCTTATCAGCATCGGTATTGTCAGAATCCGCAAAAACAGCAACCGATAAAACAAAAAAGGCTGTCGCAAAAGCGACAGCCTTTTATATTTTGTCTTACTGTTTGTTCTCCGCAGCAGCTGCTTCCAGTCTTGCCTTACGATCTGCTTCCACGCGGGCAAGCTTCTCATAATATGCCTTGGTGCGGATCTCGATGATGCGGTTGATATCATCGCATGCCTTATCGATATCTGCGCCGTAATCCACGGACATATCCAAAATATCGCTGCCGTCCTTGCCCACTACTACGAAATGATAGTCGTGGAACTTAACGGTACGCTTGCCAACCTCGCGCTGGAAGTAGAAGTCACGCACTTCCGCATGATCCAGATCGATGTAGCGGAAAGAACCGCCCAGCTCCTCGTCCAGATCCTCAATGAAGGAGAAACGTCTTCTGTGAATGTGAATCTTCTCACCGGTGAAGAACAGAATCGCCGAGGAGAATACGCTGGTACGGTTGCGTCCGTCGGAGCCTTTCTTGTAGTACACTTCGTCGTTGAACTCGTAACCGTGAACGGTAAAGGGATCCTTATACTTCAGGCTCTTTTCGAACAGTTCAAATCGGATCATGCCGCGCTCACGCATATCCTTTTCTTTCTCGCCGACCTGATACTCAATATCGTCACCGCTTGCCTTACCGCCGTTTATAAACATATAAGCACCGAGGCCTACTACAACACCGATAAATCCGATAAATCCGAGGCCCTGGCCGATACACAGGCAAATAAAACCGATCAAGGCAACTACCAGAGAGATGATACCCATCGGTGAGATACCTTTCGATGTAAAGTACTTTAGATTCCGTTTGGTTTCCATAGTGCAACGCTCCATTAAGTAAAGAATTTGTGAGTACTTTGGCAATACTCGCTTACAATACTAATATGATATCACAGATTTTGGGCAATGTCAATATAAATTCCATCCCCAAGCCAAGGATTGTTCCGAAAGCGGGCGGAAATCATCCCAGGAGGAAGCGGCGGATATACCGCAGGGTGAAGTCCAAGCCCGGCTCACTGAGGACACCCGACCAGGTGGCGGAATGGGGCTCGATGCTGAGACCACCCGTGTATTTTCCCGCATACAGGATGGCGAAAACCCGCTGCCAATCGATGTTGTCCAGCCCGGCCGGCGGATCATCCACCCGCTTGCCGCCCACGGCAACCGCGCCCTTGACATGCATATGGGCCACCCGAGGCAGCCAGGTATACAGCTCCTTCAGGTAATCCGCGCCCCGGTAATAGGCGTGAGAACAGTCGTATTTCAGCATCAGATCGGGCAACTCCCCCAGCACGACTTCCCATGCGGGCGGAGCATAGACGAAGTTCTCCCAATCGCAGTTGTACACGGCCAGTTTCATATTCCGCTTATTCGTTTCCTCCAGCAGGCGGGAGAAATACTCCACGGCAA
This sequence comes from Clostridia bacterium, assembly GCA_017468385.1. GTDB lineage: Bacteria > Bacillota > Clostridia > Oscillospirales > CAG-272 > SIG701. The sequence continues at coordinate 3,854 of JAFUIQ010000028.1, read as the reverse complement.
AGGAATAGTTGCGGAACAGACTGATTTCCTTATCGTAATTGCATCCGCAGACAAACACGGGCGCTCCCACATGATGGGCGGCATCCATGAGCCGCACCATGCGGTCGTACACGTCGGTATCCAACTTGCCGCCGGCATTGGGGTGAGCGTTCCAGCGCCCCACCGAGGTGATCGTCACACCGGTGCGCTCCACATTGGCTTTCACCTCATCCGCGTGGGCGATAAACTCCTCCGTTTCCGGATCGTAATTGCGGCAGATCTCAATAAAGGAAAGGTCCTTCCCTTTTACGTAATCAAAGCACTCCCCGCGCCACTGATGAATCATTCCCAGTTTCATAGACAACACCTCCGTTTTTTGTCAGCATATCATACTCCGGGGCACTTTGCAAGCCCGGAGAGAAAAAACGATAAAAAACAGTGCCCGCAAGCGGGCACTTGTCTGTATTCTTTTATGGCATGGAATCCGGCCGGAGCCGCTCGATCTCCCGTTTGATTTCCTGCATCTCCTCGTCCACCTCGGCGATGGCCATGGCGCAGATCTTCAGGCGGTAGCGAAGTTCCTTCGGCAGAATGCCCGCCCGCTTGTACCCCAGATGATGCTCCAGCGTGGCCCAGCAGTCCATGGCGATGGTGCGGATCTGGATCTCCACGGGAACCCGCTCCGTCCGGTCGGACAGAAAGATGGGCACCTCGATGACGATATGCAGACTGCGGTAGCCGCTTTCCTTGGGATTGTGGATGTAATCCGTTTTCTTGATGAGGGAAACGTCATCCTGGGACAAAAGCAATTCCGCGATCATCTCCGCGTCCTGTATGTAGTTGCACACCACCCGGACGCCGGCGATGTCGGTAAGGCCGTCTTTCATGCCGCCCAAGGTGGGGGGGATGCCCATCCGCCGCATTTTCTCAAAGATGCTGCGGGGCTCCTTCAGACGGGATTCTATATGATGAATGGGATTGTAGTCGTATTTGGCGCGGAATTCCTCGTCCAGGGTTTCCAATTTGGTTTTCACCACGCTGATGCCCGCGCTGTACATCTGCATCAGCACGCGGAACTCCTTGATCACGTCACTGACGGTGTCGATTTCGGCCTTGGCCGCCAGTGCCAGATTTTCCTCGTTCAGCAGCAAAACATCGTCAATTTTCTTCATTTTGCACAAACCACCTCCCTGTATTATTATGATACACCATTATTTTGAACAAATCATAAACAAACGGAAAGAAAGTGGAAAACATTTTGGGACGGATTTTGAGATGGGGAAATTTTGGCGGGATTTTGTTTACAATGGGGTGGATGTATGGTAGAATAGAGAAAAGGGGGAAAGAAAAATGAGTGCAAATTTTGAAATAATGATTTTCACCGAAAAATATGCATGCCCCTCCTTTGCGGAAGATGCACTGCGGGTATTGGGCGTGCGCGGGATTACGTCTCCCCTTTTCAGCGCGGCAAAAGACTGGTTTTTTACGGAATCCGCACCTGTCGCTAACGGAAACGATACACAAGCGTTCATTGATGCGGGGAACATACTACGGATTGACTTTCCCAACAGAGACAACACCAACTGCGGCATGTTTGTTTCCATGGAAAACGGACTATATCAGTACTCCCTGTGGTGCTCCTGCTTGCATCCTTCGTTGGATCAAGACGAGATAGATGGGGAAAACCGCGCCATATATGAATCGTTGTATCAGGTCATAGTGAAATGGATTGAACAGGGTGCTTTGGCGAATTATGTGATAGTTGCCATGGGTACGGAGCTGTTTTTCGATACGGAGCTGCCGCTGCGATCTATAGTTAGCGGCGCGAAAAATGTGTGCGCATGGATAGTGCATCCGGCGCACAGGGATTGGATCGACGACAGTATGCCGGGGTACACAAAGCACAATGACGGCTATTCCTGCGGGGAAATTTGGGAGAAACGGACATAATTGTATTCAAAAACTCACTGAAGGCGAGCGATGACGGCAAATGGTGACAGTAAAGGATATTATACTGAAAACAGATTTTGATGGTGTTTTTGCTGAATACAAAAAACATTATGAAAAAGATCACAAAACAAAAGTGATGGATATATTTCAAAAGCTCAACGAAATCCATCCGTCCCCCAATGGCTGCCGTATGGTTTTATTTATTCGGGCAATCCGAGAAAATGAGTCGGGAGATGATGTGGTAATCGATGACTTCGATTGCGATGATAAAGATGTGTTTTTTGATGTGTGCGGCAAAGCGGACGATTATGAAGGCATATACTCCATTGCCTCGTCGGCTTATGAGGATTTGTTGGGGTATTATGTAAGCGATAATACGCTTAATCGATTCACCCCTACCCAAATTGTTTCGCATATCCTATGGGCACTGGATTGGTGATTCCGTTCGCCATCACGAGAAAAAACGGTAAACGCATCATTGGAGGGGGATAGGAATTGGATTTATGAGAAAATACGACAAACTGAAATACAGTGACAAAATAGCCATCAGGAAGTTGATCAACGAGTATAATCTCATCTCCACGGAAGTATTTCCGTATACTCATTGCAAAGTCAAGATATGGCAAGATATGACAGATGGTATGTATTACGCATATGGCAACATATTCATCCATGATGCTGAAAACTCGTATGACAGTATCTGCGGCATAGGGCAAAATGAAAATGATGCATTAGATGATTATATATACAATTTTCTGAATCTTATTCTTTCACACGAAGAAAAACTGGGCAGGAAACTGAACGATGCCGACTATGGGTATTGTGATCCGCACGATTTTTAATAACAAAGAAGCAAGATTTAGCAATAAAAAAAAGGGGATATACTATGAACGAAATAAAACTGGAAAGAAAATTTGTTGATATTCTTGTGGATGCGAATAATAATTTGGCGATCTTTTCCATGTCTAAAAATCCGGATAAAATAGAGGGGGATGTTTGGTCTCCAATCTGGCTACCCGCCCAAAATCCGATTGAATTGAGAGCACCGTACACGGCGGAAGAATTGTCCGTTGCACTTGAGCGCGGCATGAATGCTTGGGAAAGTGGCGAAGTGCTACCACTTGGGAAGAGTTCTTTAGCGGAGTTTTATTATCAGATAAAGGGTTTTAAGAAAGCAACTTTAGGCACGAAATATGTCAATTTGGGTTGGTGCCCAGGATGGGGGCCGGGACGGGGGAAGTATGTTTGGATAGAGCTTCCAATGAACCGAAATAAAGGGCACGCATATATGGGGATTGAATCTAAAAATCTCCCCGACGATGCCGATTGGATGGATTTTGCCAATACGCTTCTTGAACTGCTTGATATGGATTTAACCAAGACTAAGACGTATCAAGTATACAAAAGTAAGTTGAACAAGTAAATACAGATAACCGCAGACGTAATATGTCACGTCTGCGGTTTTTCTTGGTATAAAAAAGCGGACGGGATAACCCGTCCGCTGTGTTTTGTCACAAAACTTATGCCAGTTCTGCGAAGTACTTGATGGTGCGAACCATCTGGCTGGTGTAGGAGTTCTCGTTGTCGTACCAAGAAACAACCTGTACCTGGTAGGTATCGTCGTCGATCTTAGCAACCATGGTCTGAGTGGCATCGAACAGAGAGCCGTAACGCATACCGATAACGTCGGAGGATACGATCTCATCGGTGTTGTAACCGAAGGACTCGGTAGCAGCAGCCTTCATAGCGGCATTGATGCTGTCCTTGGTAACATCCTTACCCTTAACAACGGCTACCAGAATGGTGGTGGAACCGGTGCAGGTGGGAACACGCTGAGCGGAACCGATGAGCTTGCCGTTGAGCTCGGGGATTACGAGACCGATTGCCTTTGCAGCGCCGGTGGAGTTAGGAACGATGTTCTGTGC
>JAFUIQ010000027.1 GCA_017468385.1 Clostridia bacterium | reverse complement strand
TGGAAGTATTCGCCATTGAAACGCACGTGGCCGATGCACGGAGCTGCTGTCTGCATCCCGCATCCGCTACCCATCGACAGATGAACGACGAAGAACTGCTGGCCGCCGGTGTGCTGCCGGAGCTGGTTCGTCTGTCCTGTGGTCTGGAAAGCGCGGAAGATCTGATTGCCGATCTGGACCGTGCACTGAAAGGATAATACACATGCCGATTAAAATTCCCAACGAACTGCCCGCCACCCGGGTGCTGGAAGAGGAAAATATTTTCGTTATGACGGAAACCCGGGCCATCACCCAGGATATCCGTCCGCTTCGGATACTGCTTCTGAATCTGATGCCTACCAAAATTGACACGGAGACACAGCTGTCCCGCCTGTTGAGCAACACCCCTTTGCAGGTAGAGTTGTATCTGATGCACACCGCCACCCATAAATCCCAGAATGTGTCCGAAGAACATCTGACTTCCTTTTACCGCACGTTTGCGGAATACAAGAATGAGTACTTCGACGGCATGGTGATCACCGGCGCGCCGGTGGAGAAGATGGAATTCGAGGACGTGGATTACTGGCCGGAATTGTGCGAGATCATGGAATGGTCCAAATCCCATGTTCACAGCACCTTCCACATCTGCTGGGGTGCGCAGGCCGGTCTGTATTATCATTACGGAGTAAAAAAACATCCGCTGGATAAGAAGATGTTCGGCATTTTCCCCCACAAGGCGGATTATGTCCGTTCCATTCTGCTCCGCGGATTTGATGATGTGTTCCCTGTTCCCCATTCCCGCCACACTACGGTACTGCGGGAAGATATTGAAAAAGTGACGGAGCTGAAGATCCTTGCTTCCTCGAAGGAAGCAGGTGTATATGCCATTTCCTCCAAAAACGGCCGCCAGATCTTCATCACCGGTCACTCCGAATACGATCGGGGTACGCTGGAGAAGGAATACCTGCGCGACAAAAACGCCGGTCTTCCCATCACTGTTCCGAAGAACTACTATCCCGATGACGATGACACCAAGGAACCCATTGTCAGCTGGCGCTCCCATGCCAATCTGCTGTACTCCAACTGGCTGAACTATTTCGTATACCAGACAACTCCTTACGATATCAACAAGGTTTCCGAGTAAATTTCGGGTACATTCCCGAAAGCGAGGCGATTCTTATTTTCCATCGTAAAAAAGATACGGATATGACGAATGGCGCCATATGGCGGCATCTTCTGGAATTTGCTATCCCCATGTCTCTGGGGCTCTTGTTCCAGCAGCTGTACAACGCGGTGGACTCCGTGGTGGTCGGTCAGTATGTTGGCAAACAGGCACTGGCCGCCGTAGGCAGCACCGGCAACATCATCAATATGCTGGTGGGGTTATGCAACGGTCTGTCGGTAGGCGCGGGCGTTATCATATCGCAACGATTCGGCGCCAAGGATAATGAAAAACTGCATGAAGCGGTACATACCACTCTGTCGGTAACATTCCTGTTGTGCATGATTGCCACCACGGTGGGCATGCTGATCGTAACACCGATGCTGAAAATGATGGACACACCGGAGGACGTATTTGAGCAGGCCAAGACCTACCTGTCCATCTACTTTTCCGGCATATCGGGACTTCTTCTCTACAACATGGGCGCAGGCATTTTGCGTGCTGTGGGAGATTCCCAGCGACCGCTGTACTTCCTCGCCTTCTCTGCCGGGCTGAACATCGCAGGCGATCTCGTGTTCGTTCTGGTATTTGACATGGGCGTGGCCGGTGTGGCACTGGCTACCATTCTGTCCCAATTCTGCTCCGCCATTCTGGTTTTGGTCGTCCTCACGCGCACCGATGCCCCCTATGGCATCCGCTGGCATTGCCTGCACATCAAAGCAGACATGCTGAAAAGCATCCTTGCCGTGGGCATGCCCGCCGGTATCCAGCAGGCTGTCACTTCGTTCTCCAACGTGTTCGTGCAATCCTACATCAACGCCTTTGAATCCGCCTGTATGGCGGGCTGGACCAGCTACAACAAATTGGATGCGTTTCTTTTGATCCCCGTACAGAGCATTGCCATGGCATCCACCACCTTTGTAGGACAGAATTACGGCGCCAAAAAATACACCCGCGCCCGGGATGGTGTGAAGGAGGCTCTCAAGCTGTCCGCCATCATTACTGCGATACTGGCCGTTCTGGTCATCATTTGCAAACGGCCGCTTCTGGGGCTGATTTCGCCCGAGGCAGATGTGATTGAATTCGGTGCCTATTTCATCACCGTCATCTCTCCGTTCTATGTGATGATCTGCTTCAACCAGATCTATGCAGGTGCCTTGCGCGGCATAGGAAACGCTAAAATCCCCATGGTAATCATGCTGTTCTCTTTCGTTTTGTTCCGGCAGACCTATTTGTATCTGACACATCGGTTTATCGGGCAGTCTCTGTTGTTAACGGCATTGGCCTATCCTGCCGGATGGGTACTGTGCAGTTTGCTTTTGACTATCTGCTATCGCCGGAGTATATTGTTTAAAAAACAAGACGAACTATCATTGACCGCATAATAAAACCAGCCGGTTTATCCCGGCTGGTTTTATTATTGTCCGTAACACACGTCACCGTCCGTTTGGGTGAGACAAACGGGTACGGTTTCACCGATCTGCCCCGCCTTGGTCGGCAGGATAACCTCCACATAATGCTCGGAATGACCGTGCAGATATCCGTTTTTTTCTTCTTCAATCAGCACCTGTACAGGAATATCGCGGTGGGAATCCACATAGGCATCCAGCAAAGCGCGCTTGATCTCCGCCTGCTGCTTCGCCAGCTTAGCGGCGCGACTGCGCTTCAATGAATCGTGAATCTGGCCCTGCATAGCGGCCGCTTCCGTCCCTTGGCGAATGGAGTACGGGAAGATATGCAGATGCAAAAAACGCGCTTCCCGGCAAAACGCCATGGTTTCGGCGGCTTCTTCCTCCGTCTCCCCGGGGAATCCGACGATCACGTCCGCGGTCAGCATGGCATCGGGAAAATACTCCCGCACAGCGCGGATGAAATCAATGGCCTGCTCCGCATTGTACGGGCGGCGCATACGGCGCAGAACGGACGTGGATCCGCTCTGGAGGGATACGTGAAAATGCGGCAGAACGGCCGTCAGCGATGAGATCCGCGAAAGGAATTTCTCCCGCATCAGATTCGGCTCCAAGGAGCCGAGGCCGATCCGCTCGATCCCGGGAATCCGGTTTAACTGCTCCATCAATCCGGCAAGATCGAAGGCACCGCCGGAATCCCGGCCGTAGGCGGCGGTCTCAATGCCGGTGAGAATAATCTCACTGCAGCCGGCATCCGCCAAAGCGGTGGCTTCAGCCAGAACATCCTGCGGCTGTTTGGAGCGGATTTTCCCGCGTGCGGCGGGGATAATGCAATAAGCACAACGATTCTCGCATCCGTCCTGGATTTTGATATAGGAACGACTGCGGCGCGGCGTGGTCAGTGTCAATCCGTCATAGGCGGCCAAGCACATATCCGTCACCGTCCGGGCTTCACATGCCAATCCATCCATCAAACGGCGGGCGATGGCGGGTATCTCCGCTTTATGTCCGTTGCCGATCACAGCGGTGACCCCGGGAATGGCGGATGCGGCATCGGGGGACACCTGGGCAAAGCATCCCGTAACGATCAGTGGCTTCCCCGGATTGGCCGCGGCGGCGCGGCGGATATGCTGACGGGATTTGCGATCGCTCTCCGCGGTCACCGTGCAGGTATTGACGATGATAATGTCCGCCTCTTGCCCCATGGGCACCACAACAAAGCCATCCGCCTCCATAAGAGCGGCGATGGCATCCGATTCATATTGATTCACGCGGCACCCCAGCGTGCAGTATGCCACGCGAGGTGCGGTGCTGGATTCACAAGTCATAGATTACTCCGGTGGTTTTTATTATATCTATTGTATCACAGAATCGAAAAAAAACAAGACTTTCCGCCTGCATCCCTTGAAAATTCCGCACATCCGTAGTATAATACGATAGATTGATGCTATCACATAGGAGGAATGAGGTTTCATGCGCGAATTTGTGATCAATGCAAATGATGGCGGACAGCGGCTGGATAAGTTTATCACCAAATCCGTAAAAGGTCTGCCCGTTTCTCTTATGTATAAATTCATCCGCACCAAGCGGATCAAAGTGAACGGCAAGCGAGCCGAGCAAAAGCAAATGCTTGTGCCCGGGGACACGGTGCAGATGTACATTCCTGATGAGTTTTTTACCACGGCCACAGCAGAAAACGAACTGGAGCGGGTCCATGTAAAGTTGGACATCGTTTACGAGGACGATAACATTCTCCTATGCAACAAGCGCCCCGGTGTCCTATCTCACACGGGAGACAAGGACGAATCCGGCTCCGATAAGGTATCGGAGCGGGAAACGCTGATTTTCCAGATACAGGCATACCTGTTCCAAAAAGGCGAGTACGATCCGGAAAAGGAACACTCCTTCGCCCCTGCCCTGTGCAATCGGATCGACCGCAACACGGGTGGCATCGTAATCGCGGCGAAGAACGCGGAAACCCTGCGGGAGATGAACGAACAGATCCGGCTGGGCAACGTCCATAAATCCTATCTGTGCGCCGTCCACGGACGGATGGAGAAGCCATCCGCTACTTTGCGGGATTATCTGTTCAAGAACACGAAGACGAAAACGGTGCGGGTGCAAAGCCATCCCACACGGGGAGCCAAGGAGATAATCACCGCCTACCGCGCATTGGCGTATTCCGAGGCGCAGGATCTGTCCCTGCTGGAGGTGGATCTGATGACGGGACGTACCCACCAAATCCGTGCCCATATGGCATCCATCGGCCATCCCCTGTTGGGTGAGGGAAAATACGGCGTGAACAAAAACGATCGGGCACTGGGGTATTCCTATCAGGCACTGTATTCCTACAAGCTGCGCTTTACCGTACCCGGCGGACATTTGGCTTATTTGAACGGAAGGACGTTTACCGTGCCGCTGACGGATGTGCGTTTTTTGGAATTCTTCCGCCTGTCGGATGTGAAAAAGAAACTGGATAGAAAATGAGAAGTCCCCATTTGATATTGTGTTCCCGGACTATGATAATGTGTTCGATGAATAAGAATTTGTCAAAGGAGTTATGATTGAATGAAAAAGAGAATTCTGATTTGTGTTTTCGTACTATTGGTAGTAATATGCCTTATCAGTGTATTTGCTGTGCAATCATCCAAAATAGTTGGCGAAGAAGGATTGATTGCAAAGGCTCGCAAAGAAATAAATCTTGCAGAAGCGGATACCATTGAGATGGTTATTGCTGGCAAATCAACAATCGACCGTAATACACATCTATTTTGGTTTATCACGGGTAATGAGTACCAAATGAATCGTCCTCATCCCATAGAATTTGTTGAACTCGAAAACAATGAGTACAAATTCGTGAAAACATATAAGCCATTACTGAGGGGGCAAGATATTTATGTTCTAGAATGGCACAACGGCTATTCGTTTTGCATTAATAACCCGAAATGCAAGACCATCAAAATTGATGACTATGCAGGTGTAGAAGAAATTGAGGTAACAGAATACCCGTTTATTTATTATAACGTCTTGCTTCCTCATGAGTATTTATTTCTTGACGAAAACGGAAACGAACTTAAGTAGACTAACCAATCCCAATTTATCGTCCATTTTTCCTTGTTGTTTGTGGGAACACAAAAGGTAATTGGGAGAATGAGAAAAGAGCCTATCGAGAGATAGGCTCTTTTTGTTTACTTCTTCCCCGTCAAGTATTCATCGATGGCTTTGGCCGCGGTTTTGCCCGCGCCCATGGCAAGAATCACCGTAGCCGCGCCGGTGACCGCATCACCGCCGGCGTACACGCCGGTTTTGGTGGTAGCGCCCGTTTCCTCCTCCACGATGATTCCGCCGTGGCGGTTCACCGCCAGGCCGTCCGTGGTGGATTTGATCAGCGGATTGGGAGAGGTGCCGATGGACATAATGACCGCATCCACATCCATCGTAAATTCCGATCCCGGGATCTCCACGGGACGGCGGCGGCCCTTCTCATCCGGCTCGCCCAATTCCATACGGATGCACTCCATGCCGATGACGCATCCGTTTTTCGGATCACGGCGGTCATCGGGATTGGTATAGCCGAGGATTTTGGTGGGATTGTTCAGCAGTTTGAACTCAATTCCCTCCTCCATGGCGTGCTCCACCTCTTCCAGCCGGGCAGGCAGTTCATCCATGGAACGGCGGTACACGATATACACGTGCTCCGCACCCAGCCGCAAAGCGGTACGCGCGGCATCCATGGCCACGTTACCGCCGCCTACCACCGCTACACGCTTGGCGCGCAGGATCGGCGTATCGGAATCGGTGCGGTAAGCCTTCATCAGATTGGAGCGGGTCAAGAACTCGTTGGCGGAATAGACGCCCTTCAGAGATTCGCCGGGGATGCCCATAAACCGGGGCAAGCCCGCGCCGGAGCCCACAAACACCGCCTCGTATCCGTCCTCAAACAACTCATCGATGGTGATGGTTTTGCCAATCACCACGTTGGTTTCGATATCCACGCCCAGGGCGCGGAGGGTATCCACTTCCTTCTGAACGATGGCTTTCGGCAGACGGAACTCGGGGATGCCGTACACCAACACGCCACCGGCCAGGTGGAGGGCTTCAAATACGGTAACTTTATAGCCCTTCTTGGCCAGATCGCCGGCGCAGGTCAGACCGGACGGTCCGGATCCCACCACAGCCACGCGGTGACCGTTCGATGCAGGAGCAACGGGCGCACCGGTGCAATAGGTATTGTGCCAATCGGCCACAAATCGCTCCAGACGACCGATGCCCACCGGCTCGCCCTTGATGCCGCGGACGCATTTCGCCTCGCACTGGGTTTCCTGGGGACATACACGGCCGCAGACCGCGGGCAGGCTGGAGGACTGGGCAATGATCTGATACGCCCCCTCGAAATCCCCCTCCTTGATCTTCTCAATGAAGGCGGGGATATGGATATTGACGGGACATCCCGTCACGCAGGGCATATTTTTGCAATTCAGGCAGCGGAGCGCCTCATCGATGGCGGTTTCCCGATCGTAACCGAGGGCTACTTCGTCGAAATTATGAGCACGCACCTCGGGGGCCTGGGTGGGCATGGGATTCTTTTTCGGATTCATATTGGCTGCCATTCTTACCGCACCTCTTTTTGGAACAAATTGCACGTTTCTTCGTACGCGTGCCGCTCGAAATCCCGGTACATGGTACCGCGCTGCATGGCTTCGTCGAAGTCCACTTCAAATCCGTCGAAATCCGGACCATCCACACAGGCGAATTTCGTCTCACCGCCCACGGTAAGTCGGCATCCGCCGCACATACCCGTGCCGTCGATCATGATCGGATTCATGGAAACGGTGGTTTTGATGCCGTGCGGTTTGGTGGTCGCCACCACAAATTTCATCATGATCAAAGGACCGATGGTGATGACCTCATCGTACTTTTCGCCCGCATCTATAGCCTCGGCAAGAGGAACGGTAACTACGCCCTGACGCCCATAGGAGCCGTCGTCGGTCATGACAGTCAGCCGATCGGATGCCGAACGGAATTCCTCCTCCAGGATCACGAGATCTTTGGAGCGGAAGCCGATGATGGAATGAACCTCACATCCGAGCTCGCGAAATTTTCGTGCCACAGGCAGAGCGATTGCACATCCCACACCGCCGCCGACGATGCAAACCTTTTTTACGCCGTCGGTTTCCGTGGGCTTGCCCAAAGGACCAACGAAATCGGTAATAGACTCGCCCTCTTCTTTATGATTCAGCTTCTCCGTTGTCGCACCGACAATCTGGAAAATGATATCCACCGATCCGGCTTCCCGATCATATCCGGCAATGGTGAGAGGGATACGTTCCCCCTCCTCATCCACGCGCAGAATGATAAACTGTCCCGGCTCCGCCTTACGGGCGACCAGGGGGGCCTCGATGGACATCTGTGTCACTGTCGGATTCAGTATCCGTTTTTTCAAAATTTTATACATGATTTTTTCCACTTACTGTTTCAATAGAATTCAATAGTATGTTACTTTTACCACTTTTCCAATGCGCCCCAACACATCCGCCAAATCCTTGATCAGGTGCATTTTGATGTTGAAGTTGATGGGCAGATTCGGGTTCTGGTGGGCCGGATTGACCGCACATCCCACAAAGAAGTGTATCTCCGTGGCATCCACGCAAAGCATGCGGGCAATGCGGGAAGCGCCGTCCTGTTTATCGCACCAATCCTCGTAGGATTTTCCGTCTTCCAGATACTGTCTGGCATATTCCACCACACGGTTGACGGTGATCACGCCCTCCGTCACCAGGTCCACGCCTTCCAGCTCCGCCACCGGCGGAATTTCCGGATCGACATATTCAAATCCCACGCGCAGCGGCTTCTCCAGAAACTGGGCGGCGATGGATGACGTGGTACCGCCGCACACGATATGTTTTCCGTCCCGCTCAAAGAACTGGGACATCATCTTGTAATTGTCGTTCCGGTTGGAAGGAGGTCCGTACAGCAGATTCACCGGCTGGCTGGGACGAATCCGCACCGTGCACACGGTGGCATCATCGCCGGGACGGCCGTCATACAGACGCTCGCACTCATCCAGCAGAACGGAAGTCATCTCCATAGCGGAGGATTTAACATCCCAATACTTCTCCACGAAAGAGATGATATCTTCCCGTTTCCATCCGAAGCTGTAGATACCGCCCACGCCGGCATGCTCGACACCGTCACTGAAGGCGATAAACACATCGTTTTCGCTCAGTTCAATTTCAGAACGGAGAATTTCTTTGCCCGCAATAGACACGCGGGTGGTGGGCATTTCGTAATTCTTTCCGTGACGCAGAAGAATGACGCGGGGATTATCGTACTGGATGATTTCCGCCCGGGAATTATCCACAAAATGCAGGACGGTAAAAGTGGAATAGGCCACGCCACGCACAGCGCACACCGGCAAGGTAGCGATGATGGTTTCCACCGCATCTTCCAACTTCATACCGGCGGCCATCATGGTAGAGATGATTTTGGCCGTCAGCGTGGAAAGAATACTGGCTTTTACGCCGCTTCCCAGGCCGTCCGCCAGCACAACGACGGTGGATGTGCCCCCCTCCGGAGACACAACTTCCACGTGATCGCCGCAAAGCTGTTCGCCCACGTGATTCAAGCTGACGTAGCCAATATCTGTACACAGATCAATGTTCGTGCTGCTCATGCTTCATGGACTCCTTCAGCTTTGTCAAAGCGATTTTTGTCTCCGCAGCTGTTTTGCCGAGAAGCGAGGCGATTTCCTGAACGATACGCATCTGCTTATCGACCACTTTATCAGCGGTTTCCGCCGTCAATTCCAGAAGGCGCTCATGGTACTGGCGATCCGTTTCCTCCGCCGTTACATCCCGCAGAAAGGCCAGCAGCAGTCGGGCAGTCGTATCGTGCAGGATGGTCTGCTCCAGATAGATGCCGTACTCCGCGTAGTAGTCGCGACGGGCAACTACTGGAATCTTGTTCTGCAATACCTCCATAAACGGTACGGGATCCATAATATTCATAACCGGCTGTCCCAGCATATCCGACTGGAACTGGATATGCAGCATCTGCATCGCCGCCCGGTTGATTCTCTGCACTTCGTAATCTTCATTGAGAACCAGGATTCCGTTGGGAGAATTGTCCAGAATGGTGTTGGTGAAATGCTCGGATTTGGCCATCACATAGGGCTGGCACATACTGATATCCGCCTTACCGCGGCAGACAGCCGCCGCCATCTCCCGACAGGAATCGTATCCGCACGTGCCGCAGTTCAATTCCTGCTCCGGATGGATCTTGCCCATCTGGTGAAGGACCGCGCGGATCTCCTCCTCGCTGGGTTCATGCCGCTCCGCACGATCGCTGGTGTATTCACAGCGAACGCACTCCTCCGGCAGCGGATCCACCGAAAAATCCGCTTTTCCGGCACAGGCCGCCACCGCCTGATAGTGGCGGATCGGCGACAGGCTGTACTTCTTCATCACAGGGCCGCCGATGCATCCGCCGACGCAGGCGGACATCTCGATAAAGCAGCGGGAGATGTTCCCTTTTTCAATCTCGTCCAACACATCGCGGCAATCGTCCATGCCGTCTACGCTCATGTATGTATATGTTTCATTCTCGCAAGCCATGGATTTCAAAATACCGCCCGCTACAGAGAACATGCGGGTGCTGCCTTCCCGGGGCGCATTCTCGGGGAGAGTGTCCATCACGATCTGCCGGTCCGCCAGCATACGATCCAATTCACTGAAGGTCAGCACCGCATCGGCCGCACCGGCCATCGCCTCATCTTTGGCAGACAGGCAGGGACCGACAAACACCACCTTGGCCTGCGGCATTTTTTCTTTAATCATACGGGCATGGGCGGCCATGGGGGAAATCACCGGTGCCAGACAATGCACCAGGGTGGGATAATACTTCTTCACCAGCAAATTCACAGCGTGACAGGTGGACGAAAGGATAATCTCCCGCTCCCCTTCCCGCAGAATCCGTTCGTATTCCCGCTTTACAAGCACGGCGCCTCGCGCCGTTTCTTCTGCATCGGTGAAGCCAAGCTGCATAAGGGCGCGGCGCACAGCATCAAAGCCGATGCCGTCATAATACGCAAGGAAAGCAGAGGAAACCGATGCAACAACTGTTTCATTCCCCTGCAAAAGGCTGGATACCGCTTCGGTGGAATCCGCAAATTCCTGTGCCTCCTGGGGACACACAGCAAAGCACTGTCCGCAATACACACACATATCGTTGGCGATATACGCCTGATTTCCGTAAAAGCGGATGGCCTGCACGGGGCAGTTGCGGATACATTTATAACAATTTCGGCAATTGGATTTTTTCAGTCGCAGGATTTCAGCCATGGTGGATGCCTCCTGAAAATTTTAATGGATTGGTATATACTACGATCACTTATTGCGGGGGGAACGCCAATGCTGGGAAAGTACCGCCAGAGAGGACGCCAGATTTTCGTTCTCCACCTGCACTCCTTCGGGAACGCGGAGAATGGTAGGTGCAAAATTCCAGATGGCACGGACGCCGTGGGCTACCAGCACATCACACACGTCCTGGGCCACCGATGCGGGAACCGTAACTATACCAACCAGGATATTATGCTTTTTGCACACCTCGCCCAATTTTTCCATGGGATACACAGGTTTTCCGCTGATTTCTTCGCCGATCAATGCGGGGTTCTTATCAAAGGCGGCGACGATTTCGAGGCCGTAATCGTCGAATCCGGAATAAGCCATAAGCGCTTTTCCCAGATTGCCCGCGCCTATCAGCACCGTGGTGGAACTGGAACCGCATCCGAGATAATCTTCCAGCTGCTGCAGAAGTTCCAGCGTTTTGTAGCCGGTTTTGGGACGGCCGCTTCCGCTGACCGATGCCAGGTCTTTCCGGACCTGCACATCATTCAGCCCCAGTTTGTCCGCAATTGCGGTGGCGGAAATATTGACACACTGATCCTGCACTGTGCGCAAGTAATGCAAATACACGGGGAGACGGCGCAGCGTTTGCAGAGAGACATTCTTTTGTTCCATAATCTTTCTCCGTTTCCTATGCAGATGATGGGTGTACCTTGCACGATAAATTAAACAGACATTGGGGCTTAAAAAAGCCCCGCCTAACAGATTCATTATATCATGCGGTCTATGCAAAGTCAATAGAACGGATCGTATCGATATCAAATATCGATATATTTTTGCCAAATGAAAATAAGACGAAAAAAATCCCGCAAACGCCTGGTAACAGGTCATTTGCGGGATTTTCCGTGGTGCTCCATCGGAGATTCGAACTCCGGACACCTTGATTAAAAGTCAAGTGCTCTGCCAACTGAGCTAATGGGGCATCCAAAAAACGGCTTAATTATAATATCATATCTCCATCAATTTGTCAATAGATTTTGCAAAAATAATTCCATGCAATTGTTTCCAGAAGCCATAACTTTCACCCATTAAAAAACCGCCGTACGCATACGGCGGTTTATAGAAATTACTGGGGTTTGTAGCTGTCCTTCAGGCTGACGGAGCGGTTGAACACCAGATGATCGGGTGTGGAATCCTTGGAGTCCGGGCAGAAGTAGCCGAGACGCATAAACTGGAACGAAGCAGGTGCCTTGGCATCGGCCAGGGATGCCTCCAGCTTACAACCGGTCAGCACCTCAAGAGAATTGGGATTCAGGCAATCCAGAAAGTTCTTTCCTTCCCCGTCCGGATCGGGATCGCTGAACAGATTGTCGTACAGACGGACCTCTGCATCCACGCAGTTGGAAGCATCCACCCAGTGGATGGTGCTCTTGATCTTGCGGCCGTCCTTGGGATCGCCGCCGCGGGATTCGGGATCATACTCGCAGAGGACCTCGGTCACATTGCCGTTTTCGTCCTTCACGCAGCCGGTGCATTTTACTACATATGCGCCCTTCAGTCGGACTTCGTTGCCCGGGAACAGACGGAAGAACTTGCCCACCTTCTCTTCCATGAAGTCATCGGCTTCAATCCACAGATGACGGGAGAAGGTTACTTCACGGCTGCCGGCTTCGGGATCCATAGGATTGTTCTCCACGGTCACTTTTTCCACAACATCCTCAGGGAAGTTGGTGACGGTCAGGCGGATCGGATGAAGCACCGCCATGACACGGCATGCGGTTTCATTCAGATCCTCACGGAGACAGTGCTCCAGGAAGGGGAATTCCACCACGCTGGCCGCTTTTGCCACGCCGATGCGCTCGCAGAAGTTGCGGATGGACTTGGGCGTATAGCCGCGGCGGCGCAGACCGCACAGAGTAGGCATACGGGGATCGTCCCAGCCGGACACCCGATTCTCCTCCACCAGCTGGCGAAGCTTGCGCTTACTCATGACGGTATAGTTGATACCGAGGCGGGCGAACTCGATCTGGCGGGGCTTATGGGGTACACTGACATTATCGATCACCCAGTTGTACAGAGGTCTGTGATTCTCGAATTCCAGAGAGCACAGGCTGTGGGTGATGCCCTCCAGCGCATCCTGGATAGGATGAGCAAAGTCGTACATGGGATAGATGCACCACTTATCGCCCTGGCGGTGATGGTGCATATGGCGGATGCGGTAGATAACGGGATCACGCATATTGAAGTTGCCGGAGGCAAGGTCAATCTTGGCCCGGAGGGTGTACTTGTTATCCTCGAACTCGCCGGCACGCATGCGGGCAAACAGATCCAAGCTCTCCTCAATGGGACGATCCCGGTAAGGAGATTTCGCGGGTGTAGTCAGATCGCCGCGGAATTCGCGGAACTCGTCGGGAGTCAATTCGCAAACATAGGCCAGACCTTTTTTGATCAGCTCAACGGCGTACTCGTAGTCTTTCTCGAAATAATCGGAGCCGTAGAAGAAGCGGTCGCCCCAATCAAATCCCAGCCAGTGGATATCTTCCTTGATGGCTTCCACAAAGGCCACATCTTCTTTGGTGGGGTTGGTGTCATCCATACGGAGATTGCACAGGCCACCGTACTTTTCCGCGGTGCCGAAGTCGATCATCAGCGCCTTGCAGTGACCGATGTGCAGATATCCGTTGGGCTCGGGAGGAAAGCGGGTGTGGACGGTTTCGGTCTTCCCTGCCGCGATATCCTCGTCAATAAAATCATGAATAAAATTTTTGGATGTGTATTCCATACTGCAAACCTTCCGTAAATTACTGAATAGAATCGATCATCGCGCGCACACGTGCAATCACACGCTCCGCGCCGAGGATCTGCATAACGCTGTACATATCGGGAGAATTCATGCGGCCCGTTACGGCAATCCGCAAGAACATGCTGACGTCACCCACGTGGCCTTTATATGCATCCGGGTCTTTTTTATACAGTTTCATCTCGGGGGCGTAGCCGATGACGGGAGCGATCTCCTTGATCTTGGTGAACCAAGTCGTGGAATCGTCGTTGTAATCGTAGGTTTCGATGAACTTCTCCAGCGCGGTAACGATATCCGCCTTAGCGAAAGTCTCGGGATAGGATTCCTCCACCCGGAAGTAATCGTCATAGAAGAAGCCCATGTAATCCTTGACACCGCTCCATACGGTGATGTCCTTGCGGGGCTTATTGCCGCCGCGGCCGATGGCGAGAATGGACTTGGCATACGCGGGATCGGTTGCCAGTTTTGCGGCGAAATCGGGATCAAACTCCTTCGCCCATCCCAGCACCTGATCGTACACCTGATCCGCCGTCATGCGGGAGATCACGTTTTTGGACACGTCGTTCAGTTTATCGAAATCGAACAGACATCCGGAAACAGACATCTTTTTGATGCTGAATGGGAAATCTGTGTACGGCTTATCGGGATTCTGCATGTGCCACTCCTCATAATTGGAGTTGAGCAATGTCATCACGTACTCACACACTGCCTCAGCGCAATAACCCATGCGGGTATAGTCATCCATATTGGCGCCCATATCACGCTTGGAAAGCTTCTTCTTATTGCCCGCCTCATCCAGACGCATAATCTGTGCGATGTGCATATATTTCGGAGTTTTGAATCCAAGGTACCGGAAAAGCTGCAAATGCTTGGCCAGACTGGGAAGCCACTCCTCACCGCGGATTACATGGGTAGTCCGCATCAGATGATCATCCACTGCGTGAGCGAAATGGTATGTGGGAATACCGTCGGATTTCAAAAGTACAAAATCCTCGTCGTTTTCGGGGATTTCCATATCTCCCTTGATCAAATCCGTAAATTTGACCTTCTTATCTTCCGCACCGTCCGCAAGAATCCGGACAACAAACGGATGTCCCGCCTGCAGGTGCTCTTCCACTTCGGCTAGGGTAAAGTTTCTGCGGGCGAGCATTTCAGCCCGGCGCGCTTCTGCTTCCGCCTGCCAATCCGTATTTTTCAACTCTTCTTTTTTGTTTATCTGGGAGAGCTCGTCCAGCTCCTCTTCCGTGGTAAAGCAGGGATACGCTTTTCCCTCACGGATAAGCTGTTTGGCGAACGTCTGATAAATTTCCGCACGCTCGGACTGACGGTACGGTCCGTACGCCCCCTGATCGGAAATCTGGCCGCTATTGTCCAGAATGGCGCCCTCATCAAAATGAATGCCGTATGTGGCCAGGGTACGGATAAGTCCTTCCGCCGCGCCTTCCACCTCACGCTTGGCATCGGTATCCTCTATGCGAAGATAAAATACACCGCCGCTTTGATGAGCCAGACGCTCACCTACCGTGGATGGAAACAGTCCGCCGAAATGTACATATCCCGTGGGGCTGGGGGCAAATCGGGTCACCTTGGCTCCCTCGGGCAACTGACGTGCCGGATAGCGTGCTTCCAACTCCTCGGGAGTAAGTGTCACCTGCGGAAACAGCAACTCGGCAAGATATTGATAATCCATTATATTCTCCTTTGCAGATAAGGGTTGTATTTTTTCTCGTGTGCCATACCGGATGATTCCCCGTGACCGGGGTAAATGCGGATCCGATCCGACCAGTCCCCAAAGCGGTCCAGTGTATGGCGCATGGTTTCCCAATCCCCGCCCGGGAGATCGGTACGGCCGATGCTTTCCCGGAACAAGGTATCGCCGGTGATATAGTCCCTGCCCATACAGTAGCAGACCGATCCGGGGGAATGGCCGGGGGTATGCATAACACGGATCGTCGATGCGCCGACAGCAATTTCATCCCCGTCCCGCAGCAATCTGTCCGCCGGGCGGTAGATATGCCTCTCACCGAAGAACAGCATGGATGCGTTCTTTATAGGATCGCCCAGCATATCGGCGTCCGCTTCATGGATAGCCGCCGGCACGCCGTACCGATCACGCAGTGCATCTACTCCGAAAATATGATCAAAATGTCCATGCGTCAAAAGAATGAGCTGCAGACGCAGATCCTGTGCTTTCAGCACGGCATCCACATCATCCGCCTGCCGGGGCGGATCCACCAGAACCGCATACCGGGATGCTTCATCGTAACAAAGCCAACAATTCCCGGCAGGATATGCGGTGGGAATACTCTCTATTATCATACAGTTCTCCAATAGTTGATATGCAATTTCGGAAACAGTACCATATCAGGAGTATTATATCACAATATTTCCCTTTCGTCCATAGAAAATCCGCGGATTTTCCCTTCTTTTCCATAAAAAAGAAATATATATTGGGAATCCTGCACACAACCGTTGCATTTTTTGCCGGATTATGCTATACTTACTGTATAAAAATATTATGTGAGGATGCGCTGTCACAGCGCGTGTGTATCATGGCCAATCAGAAAGATGTAGCATTCCGCACCGCATTAAGCGGATACAAACGGGAGGACGTTAACGCCTATATTATAGACCTGAACCGTGATTTTGAAGCACGTGAGGCGGATCTTCACGCACAGCTTGCCGCCGCAGAGGCGCGTCTTGCCGAAGCGGACACCGCTCTCGCCGCGGCCAAAGAGGACGCGTCCGCTGCCAACAAAGCCAAAGAGGAAGCCGAGGCAGTGCTGGGCGCCCTTCGCGAATCCAACGACAATCGGAAAGAAGAAAATGCCCGTCTGACAGAGCAAATTGCACTCCTGCAATCCCAGGTGGATGCATATGCCGCCAAACTGGCGGAAGCGGAAAAGGCTCCCGCACAGGATCCGGAATCCGATGATATCAAGAAATCCCTGAAATACGATCAGATCAGCGCTCAGATCGGTGATATTCTGATCAATGCCAACACCTCCGCCGACCGCATCATTGCCTCCGCCAATGCGGAAGCAACACGGATCATGACGGAAACCGAAAATGAAGCCACGTATATCCACTCACGCTTGTCCGACGCGGCCGACAGTATGCTGTCGCAGATCAGCACCGAGCTGCACACATCTACGGATCACTGCGTCAGCGAATTGTTGACGGTATTGCGGGAAATGCGGGACAGCACATCTTCACTCCTGGCTGATTTTGAAAATCGCAACAGGGACCTGAAAGAAAAAGTAGCCTACTACCAGACATCCGTTACCGAGACCATACGCCGCGCCCTGACGGAAATGGATCAGAAATACGGCATCCGTGTGCCCTCCCGGAAAGACTGATCGGCATGGATCCGAAATACTGTGATATCGGAAAAAAGATCCGCGCTCTGCGGCTGAGCCGCTCCATGACACAGACGGAGTTATGCGGTGATGTGATCACCCGCAATATGCTCAGCCTGATTGAGAACGGCAATGCAACGCCTTCCCTGCCCACCCTGACCTATCTGGCTGAGCGGTTGGAAGTTCCTGTCGGATATTTCTTCGCTTCGTCGGATGAGGAGATCTCCGAATTCACGAAGATGAGCCGCATCCGGGAAATCCGTCGGCTGTACCGATCCGGTGATTATGCCGGATGCCTTTCGGCATGCCGGGAGTTTCCCCGTCCTGACGACGAAATCTGCATGGTCATGGCGGAATGTTCCTTTGCGCAAGCCGGCGCCGCCTGCGCGTCGGGCACGCTGACCGCGGCATCCACCCATCTTGCCGCCGCACAAGATGCCCTTGCCGGGTGCACCTATGCATCGGAGTCCCTTGCGTCCACAATCCGTTTTCTGCTTCTCCTGATCCAATGTGCCCATCAGAACCGGCTGCCGCAGGAACTGCTTGACGCATCCCGCTATCCATCCTCCCGCATTCCTACGGAGTTCTTTGTTTATCTTCACGCGCTGGATGCCATCGACCGGAATCAGTTGTCCGCCGCATCCGTTCTGAACGAATCCGAGTTGATTGTTTCACCGATATACCGGGATATGATCTCGGCCAAGGGAATGATGAAGCAGGACCGGCACGAAGATGCGTTTACGCTTTTGCAAAAGGTACACGCATCCGCCGATAAGGGCTTCTTTACCGCATTCCGTGTGCTGGATGCGCTGGAAAGCTGTGCCAGCACGCTGGGAGATTTCAAAAATGCCTATCAATATTCCACGGAAAAGATTAAACTGCTGGAGCAGTTCGCAAAATAATTGTATACTGTATGCATCATACCCACATCGTATTGCACTATTCATGACAGAGAGGCTTACAGATCCCGCCGGGAATCCATAAGCCTCTTTACTGTATCACAAAAGAAGGATGAAAGAATGCCATTATCAGCTAAAATCATTCGCACTCAGCTTGCCATTCTGAAGCCGCTTCTCAGCGGCGCGTCCCTGAAAACCATCCGGAAATGCCAGAACAAGATCGGTGAATTGATGGAATTCCGCCAGAAGGGACAGGTCATGGTCAAGGAGCACGCCTTTGATCGATTTGACGGCGCATGGGTAATCCCCAAGGATGAACGCCGTCAGGGCGTGATCCTGTACCTGCACGGCGGCGGCTTCACCTGCGGGGACTTGGAATACTCCACCGGCGTGGGGGCCATGCTGGCCGTACAAAGCGGCACCCGCGTGTTTTGTGCCGCCTACCGGCTGGCGCCGGAAAATCCCTTCCCCGCCGCGCTGGACGACGTCATGGCAGCCTATCAGTATCTGTTGGAAAAGGGCTATGGTGCGGAACACATTACCCTGTGCGGCGAAAGTGCTGGAGGTGGACTTTGCTATTCCCTCTGCCTGCGTTTGCGAGAGGATCATATGCCGATGCCCTGCGGAATCATCGCGATCTCTCCCTGGACCGATCTGACTCAGTCGGGCGAGTCTTACACTGCCAATCGGGACGCGGATCCATCCATGACCAAAGAGATCCTGGACTTCTTTGCCTCCAGCTATACCGACGATCCCCACAATCCGTTGGTATCTCCCCTGTTCGCCGATCTGGACGGTATGCCGCCGTCGCTGATTTTTGTGGGTAAGAACGAAATCATGTACGGCGATGCCAAAGGCATGCACGAGCGGCTTCTGGCGGCCGGATGCCGAAGTCAATGCATCACGGCACCCGATCGCTGGCATTCCTACATTCTCTACGGATTGGCGGAAGATCAAAAGGATCTGTATGCCATTAACCGTTTTTTGAATCAGGTCATGGCCAAGGAAAACAAACTTCGCTGGCTTCGTCTGGACAATGCAGCTAAAATTTATCCCGCCGCCCGCACACAGAACTGGAGCAATGTGTTCCGTCTGTCGGCCACGCTGAAGGAACCGGTGGATACGGAAATCTTGAAAACCGCGCTGGATGTCACCGTGCGCCGTTTTCCCTCCATTGCTGTCCGCCTGCGCCGCGGTGTGTTCTGGTACTATCTGCAGCAGCTGTCCGAGGTGCCGGACATCCGGGAGGAAAGCAGTTATCCCCTCACCAAGATGTCCCGGGAAGAAATCAACCGATGCGCGTTCCGCGTGATCGTATACAACCGCCGTATTGCGGTTGAATTGTTCCACTCACTGACGGACGGAAACGGCGCTCTGGTCTTTCTGAAGAGTCTGGTTGCCGAATATCTGGAGCAAAAGCACGGTATCCATATTCCGGCAGAGTACGGGGTCCTGGGCCGGCTGGAGGAGCCGTCGGACGCGGAAATGGAGGATAGCTTCCTGAAATATGCCGGCAGTGTGTCCGCCAGCCGACAGGAACGGACCGCGTGGCGTTTGACGGGTACACCGGAGGTGTCCGGATTTCTCCATCTGACCTGTTTTGAGATATCCACCAAGGACGTGCTTGCCAAAGCCCACGAATACGGAGTCAGTCTGACCACCTTTTTGTGCGCAGCAATGATGATGGCCATGCAGAATCTGCAGAAGGATTCCGTTCCCAATTTCAAGAAGCGGAAGCCGCTGAAGGTGCTGATTCCGGTCAATCTGCGCAAGCTGTTCCCCAGCCGTACACTGCGGAATTTCGCCTTGTACACCACGCCGGAGATCCTGCCTCAGCTGGGGGAGTACACCTTTGAGGAAATCTGTCAGGCGATCCGCCATCGGATGGGCATGGATATCAACCCGAAGCAGATGAGCATGAAGATCGCCACCAACGTAAACAGCGAACTGCTTCTGGCGGTGCGCTTGATGCCGCTGTTTATCAAAAACATCGTGATGAAGGCCGTATTTGATTCCGTGGGTGAGCGAAAATCCTGCCTCACATTATCCAATCTGGGCGCGGTAACGCTGCCCGAGGCGATGGTGCCCTATGTGGAGACGATGGATTTCATTCTGGGTATCCAGGCTACGGCCCCGTACAACTGCGGCGTTTTGTCCTTCGGGGATAAGTTGCGCATCAATTTCATCCGCAACATCCGCGAGCCGAAACTGGAATATCATTTCCACTGCGTACTGCGGGACATGGGCTTGCCTATGCAGGTGCAAAGCAATTGCCCAAATTAAGGAGGTAGACGTATGTATTGTGTTAAATGCGGTGTAAAGCTGGCGGATACGGAGAAGCAATGCCCTCTTTGTGCCACGATAGTTTTCCACCCGGATATCACCCGGGAATCGGGGGAGGAATTGTACCCTGCGGGAAAACATCCTGCTTCTTCCTCCTCATCCCGCTGGCCGCTGATCATTTTAAGTGCGGCGTTTCTTCTGCCTATCCTGATCGTGCTGCTGTGTGATCTGCAGTTGAACGGAACGCTGACATGGGCCGGATATGTTATCGGTGCCCTTATAACTGCCTATGTGGTTCTGATTCTGCCTATGTGGTTCCGGGATCCCAATCCCGTAATCTTTGTTCCCTGCGGATTCGCCACTGTCGCCCTCTATGTGCTGTACATCAATTTCGCCACGGACGGTCATTGGTATCTTAGTTTTGCTCTTCCCGTGATCGGCGGTGTGTGCGCTATCGTAACTGCGGCGGTGTCTCTTGTGCGATATGTGAAGCGAGGCAAGCTGTACATCTTCGGCGGTGCCCTCATTGCCTTCGGCGCGCTGACACTCCTGACGGAGTTTCTGATCAATATCACCTTCGGTTTCTCCCGCTTTATCGGATGGTCTTTGTATCCGCTGACCACGCTGGTGCTGCTGGGCGGCATGTTGATTTTCCTGGCCATCTGCCGCCCGGCAAGAGAGTCCATGGAACGAAAGTTTTTCATTTAAGCAAAAACAAAAACCTACCCGCATCGGGTAGGTTTTTTCTATCACATATCCATCGGCCTCTGTGCCTGTGCCGTACCGGTATCCGCAAGATCGTCGGTGATCTCATCGGAATATTCCTCCCGGATGACGAAATCCGAGTGGTCGGTCAGGCCGTCTTTGTTCATCATCTGTTCCAGCACTTCGATATCGCTGGTGATGTCCAGACTTTCTGCCTTGAAGAGCTGATCCATCTGCCCTTCAAATCCAACGACCAGCATATCGAGGATCTTCTCAATATTGTCCTTGGTATCCCGCATATTCTGCCCTGCCACACCTACCTGCTCAATCCGCCGGTAGGATTCCAGCAGTTTCAGAGTAGTCGGAAGGTAGTAGTTCATGAACATGCGAATTTCGTTTTTCTTCTCCGGCTTTTCATTGACATAATGGAAAATATGACGGGTGATGGACTCGATCCGGCGGATCCGTGCAGACACGGATTCATCCACGATGTCCTCGTCCAGGCGGCGGATCTTCTTCAGAATAGAATCGTAGTCCGACATATCCACAGGAGCTTCCGCCCCCAGATCCTGCGCGACGTTGGCCATAGTGCGCCGCTGCGCATCCATCGCCTGAGCCACGCCGTCCGGCTCCGCATCCGGTGTGCGCATGAAGCAGAGATTGGTATGATCGATATACGCCTGATCGCCAAACCATCCGTCATCGATCATATTCTGCAGATCCCGTTTGATCCGTCCGATTTTGTAGGATGTGGCAGAGGAGATTTTCATCAGACTGACGCTGTCCTGCTTGCCGATGATGGCCGCATAGCGGGCCGTTTCCCGCTCCTGCTTACGGAACACATTGGCGATCAGCCAGGAAGCACCGCCGCCCAGAATAAAGTACAGTGCCGTCATCAGATTTTCAACATGGTGACTGCCAAATCCATAGGCTATCATATCGGAAAACTCCGACAGACCGGCTAAAACGCCCAACACAACAAGCACCACAGCCACAATACGTAAAACTGTGACCTTGCCGGATTTTTGCGTCTTCTTGGATTTTTTCTTTTTGGGGGCGGAGCGGCTCTTTTTGTCAGCACTCTCATCCGCGGCTTTTGCCGAATTTTGCGTTGTCTCGGCAGCGGAAATACCGATAGGCAATTCCCGAAGAAGGACGAGAACTACGCCGATCGGCCACGCGCCGAATACAAATGCCAATATGATAAAAAACCACGGGATATTGACTCCCTTCGGGCTGCGGCTCATGGCATATCTCCTCCATCAATATATACTCACAGACAGTATTATACTCCATTTTTCTCCCGATTGCAATCGGAATCGAAAGGAATTTCACAAACACGATACAGGAAAGCACGCCCCTGCTTTCCGTCGCGGGCAATGGCTTCCACCCGCTCCAACACACGGATAGCGGCACTGAGCCGGCGGCCGCGAAATCCACATGCCTCCGACAGTTCTTTGGCTGTAAACACAGCCCCTGGCGCAAACGGAAGCAACCCGATATAATCCGCGGTATCATGGAAGTCGTACACGCGATAGATATCCAGCGGCATCCGCTCGTAGCGGGAGGACCCACGCTTACGGGAGCGGCTTCGTTTGCCGTCCAGCATACGGTACTCCTCCACCTCCAGCATCACAGCACGGAGGGTCAGGTGCGGATTTTTAAGGTGATCCAGAATAAAAAACATCTCCGGGACCGTATCCAGCGGCGATCCTTTTTTCGGGGATCGATGCCGGGGCTGGATATCTCCGGTTTCGGGATCAATCCATGTCACCCATTTTTTCTCGGCAATGGGATAGACCACCGTGACGGCGGAATCGGGCAAAAAAGCCTCCAGCTTGCCCTTCATGGACGCAAAGCCGGAGGTCTGTATTTCCACAATTCCATCTGCTCTCCGAATATCCGCAATATAGCCGGCATGAGGAATCTCATGACATGCGGTAAGCGGTTCAAAATAGTGCTTCAGAACGAGATGCAGTTTCTTTTCCTTATACGTTCC
The DNA here is from genome assembly GCA_017468385.1 of Clostridia bacterium. Classification (GTDB taxonomy): domain Bacteria; phylum Bacillota; class Clostridia; order Oscillospirales; family CAG-272; genus SIG701. Next base: position 37,502 of record JAFUIQ010000027.1, on the reverse strand, counting down.
GATATTGAAACGCGGGTGTCCCTCCGCACTGATGGCATAGCACACCTGCAGAAAACGTGACCGATTGAAGGAAACATCCGCCATATCAGTACTTGGTTTTCAGCCACTGCAGCAGATCATCGATATCTGCCTCGGACAATTTTTTATCGTTGTACAGCACATCCATCAAGCGGACAAATGAGCCGCCGTGATACTGATGAACAAACTGCTCGGTGACCGCACGCAGATAGGTATCGCGCTCAGCTACCGGCGCATAATACCGCTCCTTGCCGCGCTTACAGGATGTTATGTAGCCGCGATCCTCCAAACGGACCAGGAAGGAAATCAGCGTGGGGGCTTTCCAGCCGTGCTCACGGCCCACCTTTTCCATCAGGTACGCTGTATTCAGCGGCGGCTCTCCCATCCAGATCGCCTGCATCACTTCATATTCGGCATCCGGGAGTTTTTTGGTATAATCGATCTCGCGAGCGGATGACTCCCCTTCCGCAGCGATAGAATTCTGATACGTCACTTTCGTTTTACAGACGTCTGTATACAAGACGTCCTCTCCGTCCTTTATATTGATATCCGGCCCAATCCTACTGCCGGAATGCGGTGCAAATCATATTATACACCTGTCTAATTCCTTTGTCAACAACTAATCTGAATTTTGCTGACTTTTTCCATCCACGTCTTACGATGTCCGTATTTCGTATACAAAACGGGAAATTCCCACAAATTCCTATAAAGAATGTTGACAAAACGGACAATTTGTTCTATAATTACTTTTGTAGGCATTTTTTGTCTCGTGCATTTTGCCGCACCCAAGACGAAAGGAGTCCCTGGATCTCACGCATTATGGAAAATATCAATCTGAAAAGCATCCGTTGGGAAAGTATAAAATCCGTTTTCCTGTCGATCGCACAAGCGGAAAAAATCTCCCGTGCAGACATCTCAGCCGAAACTGATTTGAGTCTCATGACCGTCGGCAAAGTAGCCGACGCTCTCTTGGATATACATGTCATCGAACAATGCAAGGAAATGAAGGCATCCGCCGGACGCCGTGCCGGATTGCTCAGCATAAATCCGGAACACTTTGCTGTGGTTCTGGATCTCACATCCCGAAATTTTAGCTGCTGCATTATGAATATGCGGCTGAAGTGTGTGGAAAAAATACCATTCCACTATGTGGACAGCATGTCCTTCTCCGATAACCTGGATCAGTTCCTGCGCGGCGTATCCCACTTTCTGTCTCAAAGTATGAATACAGATTTCTGCATTGGCATGGGTGTATCCGTGCCCGGTCCCTATTTTCCGGACACAGACCGCACCGTTTGCCCGCATCTCCCCCAACTGGAACAAATCCCCGTTGCTGCCACGGTGCGCAGCCACATTTCCATCGCTCCTCTGTACATAGAGACCGGGTACAATGCGGCGGCCACCTCCAACATCTCCCACATCACGGATTACAGAGATAAAACGATCCTGTACTGGTGTATTTCCGACATTGCCGTTCACGGTGCTGTCATTCACCGCGGGGATCTCCTTCGCGGTGCCCATCATATGGCGGGAAATTTCGGCCGCATGCTGACTGCCCCGGCCAAGCCTTTGAACGCCGTATTGAGCCTGTCCAACAGCCCGGAGGAAAATGCCCTGGAATTGGCTCGCGCCATTCACAATGTCATGCGTATTGTGGACCCGGATACGATCATCCTTGAGTGCACTATGTATGAAAACGGGGCCGATTTCTCGGATCTTGTGCGGCAGATGCTGATCGAAAAATTCGATTTCACTCCGCCTACCTTGCCGCAGATCACCGTTACCTCCGAAAGCACACCCCACGCATACCGTGGTCTGACCATTCAGCTGCGGGAATCCTGGCTCCATGACCGCATCTTTGGGGTCAAAGCCGAATAATTGCTTCTTGATCCGTTTTAGCAATCTAACAAGCCGACTGTCCGTCGTGATTTTGTCGGCTTGCTTTTCTGCGGTTACGCCGTTACACTTGCATGTTGTTCTGCATCGTGATATAATGTATATACAGATGCAGACCCGCATTCCCCGCTCCACCACTATACTGATTTACGGATGGTACTTATGCTGCACGAAACTGCTCACGCGAAAATCAATCTGTTTCTGGATATTACAGGACGCCGCGAGAACGGCTATCATGAACTGCACAGTTGTATGCAGACAATCGGCTTGAGCGATACGATTTCTGCCGACATATCCACCGATACCAATACACAATCCATATCCATTCAGTGTTCTGACGCATCGCTTCCGACAGACGAGGGAAACCTTGTTTATCGGGCGGCACAGATGTACATGCAGGCGGCCCATATCCCCTCTTATGCGTTGGACATCCGTATTGAAAAACGGATTCCTGTTTTCGCCGGTCTGGGCGGAGGCAGTGCCGATGCGGCCGCCATTCTCCGTCTGCTGAACCGCCATTTCCGTAATGCCCTGGACATGGATTCTCTGCTGGCGCTGGGAGCCAGACTGGGTGCGGATGTACCCTTCTGCATCCACGGCGGTACCTGTCGGTGTGAGGGAATCGGCGATATTCTGACACCCATTATGGGACACCCCGATTACACGGTTTTGATTGCCAAAAACGGCGAGGGGGTTTCCACCGCGGAAGCCTTCCGTATGCTGGATGAAACCTATGCGGTTACGCCCCACGAAATCCGCTCCGCGGATAAGGTCTATGCGGCACTGGCCGCCAACAATGCCCCTGCTTTGCGGCACTGCATCTACAATGCTTTTGAAGAAGTGATTCTGCCTATCCGCCCGTTAGCACAGCAGCTGAAGGATGTGATGAATGCTTACGGCGCCATCTGCACTCAGATGAGCGGAAGCGGCCCGTCCGTTTTCGGCATCTTCCTCTCCGACGCCCGTGCAGAAGTATGCGCTTCAGCTCTGCGCAAGAATGGAATTTTCGCCGCCGTCTGCCGGACGGTGGGATAAATCAATAATACATTAAGAAAGGCGATGCCGGGTTCGGCATCGCCTTCTTATTTCGGTTAAATTTTACGGATCCAGAGCCGCTTCTTCCGGCGGCACCTCCGGCAAAGCAAACCAGAAAGTGCTTCCCTGCCCAACCTCGCTTCGCACACCGAATTCTGCTCCATGCAGAAGCAGGATATTCTTCACGATGGACAATCCCAAGCCACTGCCGGTTACGGATCGCTTATAATAGTTTTTGACTTTATAATACCGATCCCAGATTTGAGGCAGCTGCTCCTTAGGGATACCCTCCCCTGTGTCCGTCACCTCGATGCGGCACATACCGCTCTCCGTGATCTGTCGGATGCGGACTACTTTATCCTCTCCCGTATAATTGATGGCATTATTCATCAGGTTATAGACCACCTGCAGAATTTTGGAGCGGTCCGCAAAAATAAACGCTTCCCGATCGCATTCAAAAGTAATTGTATATCCGTCATGGGTGCGGAGTTTTCCGTACCGATCCAATGTCCGGCGCACAGTATCCGTCAGCGAAAATGTCTCGCAGGCCAACTCTTTCCGCCCCGCGCCGGTCATGGTGGAGATATCCAGAATGTCATTGACCAGCGCGTTCAGCCGCTTGGTTTCGTCAATGATGATCTGCATATTCTCCGGCGTCATCTCGCCGGGGATATCCCGCATTACTTCGCTGTAACCGGAGATCATGGTCAGTGGTGTGCGCAGATCGTGGGAAATGTTAGCAATCAATTCCTTCTGCATGGTATCCAGCGCAGACAACTCGCGTGCTGCGTAGTTCAGCGCCTCGCCCAATTCCGCCGTTTCCCGGGACGTGCCGCCATCAAAATGGACGTCGTAGGATCCCAGCGCCAGTTTTCTCGCTTCCTTGCTCATTTGTGCAATGGGGCGGGAAATGTGTTGGGAAATGAAAACAGCAATACCAGCAGCCACAATCAAAAGAATTCCGGTGATGATCCCCAACTGTACCGATAGCGTTCTCGTGGTATTTCCCACCGGCTCGATTTCCGCATTCAGCACGATCAGATATGTGTCCCCCGCTTTGGTCTTTGCCAGGCGGGAGGATATGATGCTCTCCGGCACATCCCCCGTCGAGCCACCGCTCACGGTATGGGACACGAAAAAGTTCTCCGAGATACGCTCTGTATAGTACGTATCCGCCAGGGCACCGGCATACAAACGGTTCATCAGGGAATCCGATGTGACGTTATGGATGATACAGCTTCCCTGGATGTGGGAGTTGGCGCGAAGAATCGCATCTCTGCCTATGATTTCGTAGACGGAGATGCAGATGTTCCCACGCTTGGCTATCGTATCCGTCAATGACTGCATATCGGCCTTGTCCGTGCTGTCCGCGATCCGCTCAGAGGCAACGCGCAGTTCACTGGATTTAATGGACTCATACATGGGCTTCAGCAAAAACAGCTGAAACACCCACAGAATTGCCAATACGACCAGCACAAACACCGCCAACACAACAAATATCTGGGCACGGAGTCCCGTATAGCGGGACGTGTCGTTCTTTGTTCTCTTCATAAAATCTTGCCCGTATCAAATCGGTAGCCCACACCGCGCAATGTGACGATATAATCCGCGTACTTACCCAAACTGCGGCGCAGGAGTTTGATATGGGTGTCCAGCGTGCGGTCATCGCCGAAATAGTCGTATCCCCACACCTCGGACAGCAGTTTGTCCCGGGAGAGCGCGATATTCCGGTTTTTCAGCATATAGAAAAACAACTCGTATTCCTTGGGGGACATATCTGCCCGCTCACCGTCGATGTAGACAATCCGCGCGGTGAGATCTGCTTTCAGTCCGCCCAACGCAATGATTTCATTGGCGGGGGCAGAATCCGACGGCTTGGCGGAGGCTCGCACCCGCTTCATCACCGCGTCCACGCGGAGCATCAATTCCTTCGGTGAGAAGGGCTTCACCACATAGTCGTCGATACCCAGACTGAATCCGTTGATTTTATCGTACTCCTCGCCCCGGGCGCTGAGCATGATGATGGGAATATCCGAAAACTTCCGGATTTCCCGACAGGCGGAAAACCCGTCCAGCTCCGGCATCATAATATCGATGATGAGAATATCGTATTCGCCCTCACGGCACATCTGCACCGCCTGCATGCCGTCCGCCGCTTCCACGACGGAATGCCCCTCAAAGGCGGCATATTTGGTAATCAGCCGGCGGATCATTTCTTCATCATCCACAACCAGGATTTTGTACATAGTTTTCCCCTTTCGTCACAGAATGGCAGCCAGCCACGAAGAAATCCAGTCGTATACGGGACACAGCAGGAGCGGCAAGAAAACAGCCGGCAGATAATTGAGGATTTTCAATTTGGTCACGCCGATCAGATTCAGTCCCAAGGCCACGATCAACAGCGATCCGGCACATGTCATCTCAGCGATCACGGCATCCGACAACAGAGGGGCCAGCCACGTGGCCGCCAGCACGATAGCTCCCTGGAACACAAACACGAATCCCGCGGATGCGACCACGCCGATCCCCAACGTAGATGCAAAAATGAAGGAGGAGATCAGATCCAGAATGCTCTTGGTGAACAGCATACGGTTATCCCCGGTCAATCCAGCCTGCAAGGAACCGACGATTGTCATGGCACCCACGCAAAACAGAAGGCTGGCGGAAATAAACCCTTCCGCCAGGGAAACCTTTCCGTCGCCGCGGCGGAATTTCGTCTCGATCTTCTCGACGGCTTGTGTGAAGTGCTTGTCGATATCCAGCCACGCACCGAGCATCGTTCCGATGGTCATGGAAAGGATCAGCACCAACGTATTTTCCCCTTCCAGCGCGCCGCTGATACCGATGTACAACGTACAAAGGCCAATGGCGCGCATCACCGTATCCGATACCTTCTCGGGAATGCCGCGGCAAAGCAGCAATCCGCACAGACTGCCGATCAGAACCGTAATTGTATTTGCTATAACACCTATCATTGTTGTCTGTCCTTATTTATAATTGTCACTGAATCCATTGTTTTTGTTCGGCGAAGTAGGCGATTACTCCCCGGGCAATGCCCTCGGCCGCATCCTCAACACCGCCATCCAGCATATACTCGTATTCCTCCACGCTGGTCATAAATCCGACTTCCACCAAAACGGAGGGGAATTTGGGATTGCGGCACAGCATCAGCCTCTGCTGCTGCGGCGGCCGTTCGTACCGATGCAAAGCATCGGCCACGGCATCCGACATACAGTCGGCCAGAAGAACGCCGGCGTCCGCCCACCAAAGGCAGAGCGATCCCCGCACGCGGGTAATATCGGTGGAATACTCCATGGAGTTCTGGTGAATGGAAATGACCAGATCCGGATGCACGCGGCACAGATAATCCGTGCGCTCCGTGAGAGATACGGTACTGTCATCCGCTCGGGTAAGGAGCACCTCCGCTCCCAAATCCTCCAGACGTGTCTTTGCCGCCATGGTCACGGCCAGATTCAGATCCTTCTCGTGCATCGCACCGGAGCCAAGGGCACCTGTATCCTCACCGCCATGGCCCGCATCCAGCACGATGCGCACACCGGATAAGGGGGCATCGGAGTCCAGCGGCAAATTGCGGGGATTGCGCAGAACGGCGCGGGCGCCGTCCTTATCATACACAAAATCGAATCCGTAGAAGTTTTTTTCATCCACCAACGTGCACACAAAGCGGACGCAATTGGCCTTATTGGGATACACCACCCGCACAGCGGTGATCAGCGGATTCGCCGCGACAGGTATCTCCTTCGGCACGGTGGACGTATCCACGTTATACAGCGTCAATTCAAAGGAACCGTTGCGCACCGTCCCATTGTGGGGGATATTCTGATCCACCCCAATGGAAATATAGGTGTTGTCCTCATCGGATCCGACCGTTACGCTCTGCAATTTTCCGATGGGAATCTGCGTATCGAGAGGCAATTCCTCAACAGCGCCCTCATAAACGTACCCGCCCACGCGCAACAGATACATACCGCTTCCCTGCCAGCGGGCATAGTCCGTCATGCCGGAAGACTGGACGGAAAAATCATCGTAATAATAGGAATTCATCCCCACCTTAAGTTCCGTGTGATCCTCTTTGACACGCACGGGAATCAGCGCGTTTTGTCCCTTGACGCGCACGGATGCGCCGGTGGCGGATGCTTCCTCCTCACCGGATGCGGCCAGAATAAATATCTCGCCTGCGGCCCGGATTTCATCGGATTCACAGGACGGCAGCGTCAACTGTCCCACAAAGGAAGCGGGCATCCACTTTTCTTTATCGGACATCTTGGTGTCGGTTTGCTTCAAGCGGACCGACAGATTGCCCAGATAGGCAGTCACGATGGACCCGGCGGGGGCCGTGCACGTGATCTGCAGGGTACTGCCGCTGTCTTTGAGGACATCCCTGGCGGGGGACACATCCCATATGGAGAACTTGTCCATGGGGGATACGTCGCCGGATTTCAGCTCCGTCGGTGCGGTGCCGCGATAAACGGTGTGGGTATACGTCACGCCCTCCTGTACGAAGGTGAATGTGTTCTCTCCATTGGCCAGGGGGACATAGACGGAGAAATATCCGCCGCGGGTGCGGCTGACCGGCTGCCCGTTCATACGCAGGGGCTTGTCCGGCGAGGACGAACCGACCAGGTACGTCCCGGATGCATTCACATAGGTGCCGCTGGGGGGGGATGTGACAAAGGGCGCCTCGCCGGTGGGCGACGGGGTCACGTACAGTATGTTCTCTGCATACACTTTCAGCAATTCGTCCCGCAAGGAGAAGGCGTTGCGGCGGATCTCATCGTATCCGTAAAAAATACTGCCCCGGTAGGTCAGCTCACTGCGCGCAAACTGCACCTGCTCCGCCATCTCCCCCTCGGGGGATGCCCACACATCGTAATTATAGGCGGCATGGGAGACGAGAAAATCAACGCCTGTGCCGTCCAGCATCCGGTTCCACCAGCGCGCCAACTCCCCAAAGGGAGCCACCTCAGTGGAGAATCGCCAATAAATCTGGGGTGCGAGATAATCGATGTATCCACCCTCCGCCCAGGCGAGGGGATCGCAGTAGATGGAGAAATAGGACTGCATGCCCCGCGTAGCGGAGCCGCCGTTCGTACCGTTATCGTTTTTCCAGATACCGAAGGGGGATACGCCGAACTGCACGTCCTCGCTGACACCTTTTACGGCGTCGTAGACGGCTTTGATCATTTTATTGACATTCTCCCGCCGCCAATCCGCACGGGCCATAGTGCCGCCGTAAGCGGCGTATGAGGCATCATCATCAAAGAGAGCGATGGTGCCATCCTTCAGCGTGACGGGATAGGGATAAAAGTAATCGTCGAAAATGACGCCGTCCACGTCGTATCCCGCCACAATTTCCCGCACACCGTCGGCAATCAGCTGCCGCACCTCCGGGATACCGGGATCAAAATACAGCCGTCCGTCCGCATAGGCAACCGCCCACTCGGGGTGGGCCTTGGCAGGATTTCCCTCGGGAAGATTCTCCACCTTCACATTGGGATTGGCTTCCGATCCGGTGGACACCCGCAGGGGATTGACCCAGGCGTGCACAAAGATATTCCGTTTATGCGCCTGCTCCACCAGATAGGCCAGGGGATCCATCACCAGCTTGCCTTTGGTGGACAGAGCTTGGGACACGGGGAAAATATCCGAGTTGTACAGAGCATCGCAGGCGGGACGCACCTGAAAATACACCGTATTCAGTCCGGCCGTCGCCATGGTATCCAGAATATCGTCGATCTCTTTTTTGAGGGAGGCGGCACTCAGATCCGGCTTGCTGGGGAAATCAATATTATACACCGATGCAATGTACACACCGCGCACTTCACTGGCCGGATCGATCAACGCCCGCAGTGCAGGCACATCCGCCCCCGTCTCCACCGGAGTAAGAGCGCAGGAAAGGATCTCCCCCTCGTTTTCTCTGCATCCGGCAAACAGCACAGCAGAAAGGACGAACGAAAGAAGCAGCGCTGCTGCACGAACGGCCAAAGACGATTTTTTATGCATAGTGCAGTACCCCGTTAAAGCATCATTTCCATTCAATATATGCGGGCTATACGTATTCTATTATATGATACCACGTCAGCGGCCAAAATCAAGTGAATCTGTGTGAACATTCTGTTTTTCACGAAAATTCCCCAAAAACAGCGGGACCGCCGTACCAAACGACAGTCCCGCCATGTTCTTTATCCTTCGTACCCGGTATCCTCGGATCCGATGAGCATATAGTCCGCCGGGTTCACACACACACCGTCGATCTCCAATTCGTAATGAAGGTGGGGTGATTCCGCCACCTCCATCAAAGCACTTTCACCGATGGCGGCAATCCGATCGCCCACCTTCACCGACGCACCGACAACCACGCCGTCCGGCAGCTGCGGTGCCAGATTTTTATAGATACTGCGCGCACCGCCTGTGTGCTCAATGGACAGGCACACGCCCATCATGGGCTCTTCCCAGATCTCGGCAATCTTCCCGTCCGCCGCGGCACATACCGCAGATCCACTGGTGGACACGATATCCACACCGCAATGGGTGCGGTAATCGTTCATGGTCAGCGAATACACGGGCACATCCACCTGATGGGATTTTGTCACCATCCCGGCTACCGGTGCAATGAAGTTCGGCAGAACATCTGCCGCATTCACCGGCTCAACGATTTCCTCCGGCTCCATGGCGGCGGTGGTGTCCGACTCACCCGGTGCTGTGGTGTCGGCTGAATCGGCCGGTGCCAGGGGCACGGGGGGTTCCTTATTCGTATGTGATGTGGTGGGGGGATTTCCGGCCGTTCCCGTATCGGTTGCGGAATCGGCGGGAGGGATCGGCGCGGGTTTCTCACGGCGATCCTGCATCACAGTCAGGCACACCAGCACGGCGGCAAAAGCGAGAATCACGGCGATGGTAATCACAAGAACGCGGTTTTGTCTGTTTACTTGCTTGCTGTTATTCATGGTTTCAACCTTTCTCCCCTGCACTCTCGCACATGGGGATGGATTTTCTAAATTCCTGCGAAGGTATTTTTACCACAAATCACACATTTATTCGATGATTCGAATATTTTGGCAAGCTAAATTGACATTGCTCCGTTTTTGTACTATAATATCAGTAAATATATCGCGACGAACAAAGGAGTCCGCCATGATCCAAATTGAAAGAACCTCCGTTATGAATCTGGACAATGCCATCCGCGGCGCCCGCAATCCCATGAACAGTTGGGCGAAAAGCGACAGTGGGTACGACGAGAACGGCGTTTTCACACTGGGGCCGGTGGACGTGGATTTCGGACATCGGCTTGCCGTCGCCGGCACGGACCACCGCAAATTCCTGCGGCAGATTTTCGTATCGGTGGATATCACTGCGCCGCTGTACTGGTGGAAGGAATTCGACACCTACAAGGTAGGCACGGTGGCCAACTCCACCTCCACCATGCATAAGATTCACGCCAAATCCTTTGAGAGAGCCGATTTCAGCTGTGACCGCATGAGCGAGGAAGCGCTCACTTGTCTGGATTCCGTGATCGCCCTGCTGGAGAAGCAGCGCGTGAAGTTTGTGGAGACCAAAGAGCTGTCTTACTGGCACGACATGATTCAGCTGCTCCCCTCCTCCTACAATCAGATGCGCACCTGCACCCTGAACTACGAAAATCTGAGCAACATTTATTATGCCCGCCGCTATCACAAGTTGGCGGAGTGGCACGTGCTGTGCGACTGGATCATGACACTTCCCTATGCAAAGGAATTTATTGCGGTAAGAGAATAATCATAAAGAAAAACGCAGAATCGGCTGATTCTGCGTTCTTTGATTTACAGGACTTTGATGGGATTGCTGTCGAAGAACAGGCACTCTGCACCGGTGAGCTTCCGGCAAATATCCGCCAGGCGGGACAGGACAGGTGCCTCCGTGTAGTAGTGACCGGCCTGGATCACGTTGATGCCGTCGTCTGCTGCATCCAGGGTAATATTGTAGCCCGCATCGCCGGTGATCAGCGTATCAGCGCCAGCGGCCAAAGCGGGATAAATAAAATCCCCTCCACCGCCGCCAACTACAGCCACCGTCTTGACAGGCCGTTTGCCCGCATACTGGATCATGGGACATCCCAATCTGGCCTTCACGTGGGCGGCAAAATCCGCCAGGGGCATTTCTTCATTCAGATGAACGATCCGTCCCAACGTGGGAGCACCGTCATCGCCAAAAGTACCGGCCGAGGTGAATCCCAGCGCTTCCACCAGGGCATCGTTTACGCCGCCCTGCCCCGCATCCAGACGGGTGTGAAAGGACATGATCGCCACATCGGAGCGGACTGCGGTCAAAGCACGTTTCCCGCTCAAAGAATCGGGAGTAACGCTGCGCAAAGGACGAAACAACAGAGGATGATGGGTAAGAAGCACCTGACACCCATTCTCCGCCGCATAGGAAATTGCCTCGTCAGACGCATCCAATGCAAGCATAACACGGGTCACTTCCCTGTCCGGAGCGGCGCAGAGCATAAATCCGTCGTTATCCCACTCGCAGGAAAGGGATCGGGGATACATTTCATCAAGGGCGCGGTACAAGTCGCGAATCGTCATAGTGCAACACCTTCACTTTCAGCAATTTTTTGCAGTTCCGCCAGGAGATCATCCTCAAAGGCAGTATCATGTCCGCCGGCGGCGAGGCCGTTCCGGCGTTTCCGGACAGAGCGGATCTCACGAAGCAGATAATCGGAAAACCACTGACTCCCCGCCCGGCCTCGGCGTATGTGGGCCTCGCCGAGAAGCAGTTCCACAGGGGACGGGGCCCGGACCACGCCATCGTAGGACACATGGAGACAGGTATAGATTTTCCCCGCCGCGCCCGCCAGTTTTTCGTCCTCGATCCGGTATCCGCGGCGTGCCAGATACTGCCGCAGATCCACAATGGAGGACATGGGCTGCAAAATGCATTTCACACCTTCCCGGCGGGTATAGTCGGAATTCTCCAGAATCCGCGCGATCAACTCGCCGCCCATACCGCAGATGAGAATATCCTGCACCTGCTCTTTTTCCAAATCGATTTCGTTCAGGCCGTCCGCCAGATAAAAAGACAGGCGGGACATACAGCCGAAGCGGGCGGCATTTTCCCGGGCGTTATCCAAAGGGGACGCATTCACGTCGGACACCACAGCCCGGGGGCAGATACCGGACAAAATCAGCCAGATCGGCAGATAACCATGATCCGTTCCCACATCACAGGGGATGCATCCGGGACGGACAAAGGATGCCGCCAGCCGCAGGCGGGCATCGGTCATGGGCAAATCATGTAACTCTTTCATCATACTATGCAAAACGGCGGGTTACCCCGCCGTTTATTCTCTTATTTCTTTTCAGCGAAATACTCGTTCAGCTTCTTCACCAATTCGGTGGGATCGGTGTTGTGCACAGCACAAGCGTCCTCAATGCTCTCACCGCGGGATGCAGGGCATCCGAGGCAGTGCATGCCGATTTCAAAGAAGAACTTGGCGGTTTCTACATCATAATCCAGAACATCGCCGATAATTGTGTCTTTTGTAACTACCATTGTTTTATACCTCTATTAAGATTTATTAGTTTGCTTTGGCCAGTGTATTTTCATCGTCGGGCAGAATCACCTTGCGGATGTCCGCACCGATGCGCTGCAGTTTGCCCACGATATCATCGTATCCGCGCTCAATGAGATGGATATCTTCCACCTCGGTCTCACCCTCGGCAATCAATCCGGCAATGATCATAGCCACGCCGCCGCGAAGATCCACTGCTTTTACGGGAGCCGCGCTCAACTTTTCGCCGCCCTCAATAATAGCGGTCCGGCCGTCCACCTTGATCTGCGCACCCATGCGGCGAAGCTCATCCACATAGCGGAAGCGGTTTTCATACACGCCTTCGGTGATGTAGCTGACACCTTTAGCCTGGGACAACAGCACCGTCATCTGGGGATGCATATCCGTGGGGAATCCGGGATAGGGATGGGTTTTCACGCTGGTACGGGTCATTTCATGACTGCCCTTTACGAGAACCGCATCGTCCAGCTCCTCCACCGTTACACCGATTTCATCCAGCTTGGCCGCGATGGACTCCAGATGCTTAGGAATAACATTATTGATACGCACACAGCCGCCGGTAGCCGCCGCCGCGATCATAAACGTGCCCGCCTCGATCATATCGGGGATGATGGCATAGGTACAACCGTGCAGGCTGGGAACACCTTTGATCTTGATCATATCGGTACCCGCACCGCGGATATTGGCGCCGCAGGTGTTGAGGAAGTTGGCCAGGTCAACGATATGGGGCTCACGGGCCGCATTATCGATGATGGTAGTACCCTCCGCAGTAGCCGCCGCCAGCATGATGTTGATGGTGGCACCGACAGACACCAGATCAAAGAAGATATTCGTACCCACCAGTTTGCCGTCCTTGGCCTCGATGGAGATGTTGCCGTTTTCCAGATCGACCACGCCGCCCAGTGCCTCAAATCCCTTGATATGCTGATCAATGGGGCGCTCGCCGAAGTCACAGCCGCCGGGGAAACCAACCTTAGCCCGTCCCATACGGCCCAGTTCCGCACCGAGCAGATAATAAGAGGCTCGCATCTTGCGGAAGGAATCCACGGGTACGGACTCGATATCGATATTGGTGCAATCGATTTCGTAGGTGTTTTTGGACAGCATACGAATGGAGGCACCCATGGAACGCAGGATGTTGAAGGAAACCGTCACGTCCCGCACGCCGGGGATGTTTTCGATGATGCACTTATTTTTTACAAGAACACACGCATATATTATAGGCAGGGCGGCATTTTTCATACCGCTTACCTCGACGTTGCCAAAAAGCGGATTTCCGCCGCGAACAACGATTTTTTCCATATATAATCCAAATCTGTCGTCATGACAGATCTATTCCTTTCCGTATTATCCCGGAGAACGGAAGACCGCACGCGATCCGAAAGACAGATCCGCGCACTCACGTCCGAGCATAAGAATCCATTATGGAATTATTAACGTATATATTATATCAATTTGTGTCCACAAAAGAAAGGGCTTTTTGCGAGTTTTTTCATCGTGATCACATATTTGGTGTTTTTCACACAATATCGCGAAGCAAATCCCCTCTTATTTTGTGTATAATGTACCATCCACCGCGTTGATACAATAGTTTTCACCTGTATCCGTCCGCACATTCCAAGCTGGGATCAGATAAAAATTCTCCGTATCGCCGCGGAAATACACGGCATAGCCAAGTTCCTGAGATACGATCTCCACTCGGTCATCGGCTGTGCCCGCGCGTTCTTCCAAAATCCGGTTTCTTACACTATACAGTATATTGATCTGATCCAGCAATTGTGCAGAATAGGAAGCACCAATCGACGCAAAACACCAGGATCCGCTCATACCGATCACCCGAGAATCCTGCACGGCAAACACCGTCCGGAAGTCCATCAGGGATCGTCCTCCCATTTCCTGCTCGCACACACAGTACCGTATGCCGCTTTCCGTATCTTCGGCGCAAGTCACCATCGTATAGGGGAAGGCGGCATTCGGCGTGGAAACGCCATCCAAAAACAAGTCGATGACTTCCCGTGCCGTTTCCATATCGGCGGGGGAAAGGGGGGACAATGCGGTCTCATCCAACGTACTCAGCACATGATGTTCCGGTGCATTTGCTGCGGTATAGCGGATACCAAACCCGTCATAAAATGCGCATCTGGCTCCGTTGGCCATGGACACTACCATACCATTGGGGGCATCGAACGTCAGCGACACGCCGCTGCGGCTCAGTTTGCTTGCCGTAACTGTATAGTAATCCTGGGTCATCGTTCCTTCATAGATCGGCAGATCGATTTTCCGGCCATCGACTACTCCCTGCGGGATCAGAATGCCATCCTTGCGGAGCAATTCCCGCATCTGCCGGATGGCATCCTCCGGAATATATTCCAGTGGACGGAACACGGAGTAAAGAAATCCGAGCATGAATACATTGGCCGCCGCAAGCACACAGGCCAATGTGACTTTTACCACGCGCCAACCCTTCATTCTCTTCTCCCTTCTTCCCTGCGGACAAGCTGAGCCATCCACTCCGCGGAAATCGCAATCTCTTCCGCATCCATCCGATAAACCAGATGCATGATAGCGGGACGGCTGCCGGCCAGCTGCTTTTTGCTCCATGTCTGGAGCATCAGCCGATGTTCGCTCAGGCTGCGGCGAACCGCAATCATATCAAAGGAAATATGGCTGATGGTCGTGCCGGTAAATGTGATGGACAGCCCTGTATTTCCGGACTTCGTATATATAGCCACATTGTCCGAATAGAAAGCATAGTTCAGCGTAACGGAACCGTTTCGGACAGACACGGATTTCAGCCGCAACTGGGCATCTCCGCCCGTATACTGGTTATCCATATCATGCAGCCGGCGCACTATATAGGATGCAGCACGCAGATAGGTATATATATCCCCCGCCGCGTCCTGTCCTACCACTTTGGACAGCGAAATGCCGCCCTGCTCTGCCGCGGTATAGGCAATGGTTTTGGTATCCATACGCAGAATTCCGTGGGATTCCACATACACATAGGTACCGTCCGCTTCCATGTGATACCGCAGTTTATCCGGATTGAAATTCAAAAGTCGGAGGAGATCCTCCAGGTGATCGCTGTTGGCACGGAGCATGGATGCGCCGCCCACAGAGGCATAAATATCTCGGGCGGTAATTTTTTCCGTAACAACAAACTCGGTATGGGTCACAAGATCGTCCATCGTGCCATTGTAGAACACTTCGGGATAGGCCTGGGGATACGCCGTGAATGTATCCATGGGAATGCTGGTATCCGGAGAGAATGCATATACTTTTTCGCCGCCGCGGACCAGAATCCGCGTCAGATTCCCCTCCGCATCCGCCGTAAGAACCATTTCCCGGACGCCGATATAGGAATCCGCCCGACGGATCTGCACATCGCTTTCCTCTTTGGCCGCCGCAAAGGCAAAAATCACCTGGTACGGCAGTTCTGTGGGATACTGCAGATATACATAGGTATCCTGCAGCAATGCCTGCCGCCACCCATCCATGGGAACGGAAACGGCCTCATTCTGCATAGCATCAAACAACGCTCCGCTGATAGCGGTATAAATCTCATCCACAACCGCGGCGGAATTTACAACCCCGGTTGTTTTTCCACCGGCGGTAACGACGATGCAGGATGGCTGCAGCATAGAGGCATCCAGACTGCGCCGCGAATCCTTGGCAGAGGTGGAAAGCATCTGCATTTCAAAGGGGATCTCGCCGCTGGTCTTACCCATATGTGCATATTCCACCAGATATACAGCACACTGCGCCAACAGCGCGGCCAGCAAGCCGACGATCAGCACGTTCAGCCAAATATCTGCTGTGATTTTCTTTCCCGTACGCTTCATAGAAATACGGATAACTCTCCCTCCTTTCCCAAAACTATATCAGGCAGGGTTACAAACCACAGGCAGTGTGACCGTAACCGCCGTTCCCTCTCCAAGTCGGCTTTCAATCCGGATGGTACCGCCATGAGCTTCAATCAGTTCCCGTGCAATAGCAAGGCCCAAACCGGTACCGCCCATCTCCGATGTTCGGGATTTCTCTACGCGATAGAATCGCTCAAAGATCCGCTCCTGGTCCTCCTCGGGAATACCGATGCCGTTATCCTTCACACAGAAGGAAATCCGCTCCTCTGCGGCACGGACACTCACATCGATTTTCCCGCCGACCGGCGTGTATTTCACGGAGTTGGACAGCACATTGACAATAACCTGCTCAATGCGCTCCCGGTCCGCGGTAATCTGCGGTATATTTTCTTCCGCAGTAAACGAAACCGTATGTTCTCTCGCCTCAATATCCACGCGCATAACCTCAATCAGACGGGACACGGAACGGCACAGATCAAAGGTTTCCACCTTCCACTGGGTCCGCTTGTTATCCAGCCGGGACAGCACCAGAAGATCCGACACGATGCGCGTCATACGGTCGCTTTCCGTCAATGCCATATCCAGGAAGTACTGGCGGGTTTCCGCCGGCATTTCCGGATCATCCATCACCGTTTCGCAGGCGCCCTTGATGGATGTCAGAGGAGTACGCAATTCGTGAGACACGTTAGCCACGAATTCCCGGCGGGATTTATCCAATTCAAAGCGGTTGGTGATGTCGTGGATAACGGCGATCAATCCCACATGCTTAACGTTATCGGAAATATAGTGGATCCGTCCGAAGCTGACATCGAACACACGACCGCCGAAGGGTCTGTCGCGGAAAATCAAGGTGCCGTCATCGGATTTCTCCACGTTGATATTGGTGGATGTTGTGACAATGCCCTTCGGACTCCGCTCCAGCGGAATATCCAGAAGTTCAAAGAACCGCTCCATGGAGAAGGATTTTTCCAGATCCCCACCGAACAGCTTCTGTGCGCTTTCATTGGAATGAAGCACATATCCCCCATCCGTAAAGGCCACGATCGCATCGGAAATGCAGGACAGCACGGTTTTCAGCTTGGTTTTTTCACCGTCGATTTCCAGAAGCGTGTTTTTCAGCACGTTCTTCATGTTGTTGAACGTATCGGTCAGAATACCGATTTCGTCCGTGGAGTGGACTTCGATCTCGTGGGAGAACTCACCCAGCGCCACCAGTTGGGCATTTTTTGTCAGGATCTGAATCGGTGCCGTGATGGCTTTTGCCAGAAAGAAAGACAGCAGAATGGCAATCAGAATACCGACAAACAGGGTCTGCAGAACGATGGACAGTAGCATGAGGCTGAGCTGATCCATCTCCTCCAGGCTGTCCTTCATATATACAATACACTCCGCATTGCCGTTGTGCAGATACACCGCGAAATCCGTATATCCGTCGCCGCGCAGGCGTTTGTTTTCCGTTTTTCCGTCCATGGCGGACAGCATATTGGGGGTGATGCGCAATTCCCGGCCCAATTCCGTATCGGAGCCGTCGATCATCACGCCGTCCATGGTAAGAATGTAGTAGTTACGGTAGGGATCGATTCCGAGGATACTCTCATAGGATTTGAGAATACTCTTTTGCTTTTCCGCATAGGAGGAATCGCTCAACGCATCCGTCAATTCCTGATGCAAGGCGGATGTTTCGGCAAAACATTCCTCCATCTGATCCATGAACTGGTTGATGTAGAATGTAGTGACGCTGTTGAGAAGGACAATGCTCACCACGGTCATAACCGCCAGGATAAACACAAGCAAGATCAGAACGATCTTAAAATACAGACTTTTAAACATCTCGATACTCCGCAGAAAGGATTACGGACGGCGCAGGTAGTACCCTACCCCGCGTTTGGTCATCAGATATTCGGGTTTGGAGGGATCCGCCTCGATCTTATTGCGCAGGCGGCACACGGTAACGTCTACGTTGCGGGTATCGCCGTAGTAGTTCTCGTATCCCCAGATTTCCTCCAGCAGCTCCTCGCGGGAATAAGCCCGCCCCAGATTGGCTGCCAGAAAGGCCAGCAGATCGTAGTCTTTTTTGGACAACTCAATGGGCTCGCCGCCCTTGGTAACCAGATACTTGGCGCAATCGATACTCAGATCGCCGATCACCACGGGAGCCGCTTCCTCTGCCTTCTTTTCCGCAATAGGTTCTCCGGCACTGCGGCGAATGTTAGCGCGGATGCGGGAAAGCAATTCCTTGAAGGAAAAGGGCTTGGTCACGTAATCGTCCGCACCGGTGTCCAGGCCGAGGATTTTATCCTTCTCCTCTTCCCTGGCGGTGACGAAAATGATCGGAATCTGGCTTTTCAGACGAATCTGCTCGCATACTTCAAAGCCGTTCATCACAGGAAGCATGATATCCAGAAGGACCAGATCGAACTCGCCGCTCAAAGCCCGCACCAGGCCGCTTCCGCCGTCGCTCGCAATCTCGGCGTCGTAGCCGGATTTGATGATATTGTACTGCAGCACCTGGGCGATATTTTTTTCATCCTCAACGATCAGTATTTTCTTTTTGGTTTCCATGAAATCACTCCTTATTTTCCGGAAAGACGAACTTCTTCATGACTGGCATATATGGGGTATACACGATAATTGTTATTGGATGTGAGAAAATCCAACAGATCCGGCAGCACCTGGGCGGCCGTATTGTTGCATCCGAACCGAAGCACGTTGATCTCGTTTTGGACCACTTCCTGCCGGCAGGCACTTTTCACATACCGTACGCTGTAGCCTACACTGTCGGGCACATCATAGGTCCATCCCCACAGCACATAGCCGCTGTCACGGATCATAGCATAATCTTCGTCGGTCCACCCGTTCTCACCCGCCGCAAACTGCACAATGCGAGTGCGTTTTTTGGTAATTCCGTAGAGGATGTCGTTGGCCTCGTCCATTTTGTTCAGGAAATCCTGAACGTTCTCTGCATCATCACAACGCAGTGCCACCGTATGTCCTCCTGCTGTCAGCGCAACCGCTGTCTCGGGCATACTGCGCAGTTCCTCTGCAGTGACAAAAAACGTGGCCATCACCCTGTATTCTTCCAACGTTTGCAGAATACTCTCCAGGGGAGCGGAGGAGATAGTGTTGAACGTAATATAGTTGGTACGGGCGGTAGAATCGGTGCCGGGCGTTCCCGTATCCGTCACAGGCGGAAGTGTATCCGATGTGCCGCCCGATGTATCAGGGGCATATCCCTCCAGCAATTCATCAAAGGTTTTGGTCTCCCTGCCATCGAGTATACGGAAGGATGCGTCCACCACAGATCCGCTGCCGCGGCGCACCTCGTATCCCAGGGACAAGACGGTACAGAAATACTCCGCCGGCACGTAATAATATCCCCCGTGCAGTTTATACAGATTCAGATACGCCTCGTCCTCACCGTTGATGGAAGCAATCTTTTCGCTGTACAACACGGAAATATACGCCCCGGTATTGCGGTTATACACCATGAACTCGCCCCGTCGGCTGTCCATGGTCAACTCCAGATGGCGGAACATGCCGAACACATCCACGGGCACATAATAGAGCCCGCCGATAATTTCCAAGCCGGCCGATGTATCCCGGTACCATCTCTCATCGTTGTGGAACAAACTGGGTGTGGATGCGGCGGAGACATGGACGGAGAATACAAACCCCAGTCCGATGCTGATGACCAGCGCCGCCGCGATCAGCGCGATTTGTTTTCTTTTCATGCCGTCCATCCTTCCTTTCCATCATTTTCGATTTTTCAGCAGATACTGCACGGCCAGATCCACCACCATGCCATAGCTTCTGGTTCCTTCCGTTCCCTGGATCACCAGGTAAGAATTATTGATTGTTTCGCTCACGTCCGCAACCACATTGTCCTGATATTTCTCAAAGAATGTCCTGTACGAACGGAGTTCATAATAGATCCGCAGATCCAGTGCTCCCTGAATCATGGAGTGATACTCCCGGGAGGCGGAATACAAGGCGGAGGATACGTACTCATACATATTCAGATAGCCGCTGTAGCGGATATAGGGATCCTCCGACGCCATGCAGACGAGGAACGCCACGAAATTCGCCTCATTTTCCCGGGCGATGCCGCGCTGATGGGCCAGTTCATGGGCCGCCGTATACGGAAGCACGTAATCGGGATAATTCACGTTGAGATTGGCCTCACCGGTAAACATGGTATACACGCCTGAGATGTGGGTATACGTCATCCCCTCACTGCAGGTGATGGGTTTGATGCGGGAATCCAGGTGCTGAATGAAAGGATAGGTATCGCATACCCGGTCGTAGGCTTCCATCAGCAGGCGGGACATTTCCCCATAACTGTAGGGCATCACCGAGGGACCCTCGTAGCGGAACGTCACCTCATCCAGAGTGCTTTCCATGCCGGCGGCCAGAATGGCCGCAGTTTCCGCCAATTCCAAAGCGGATACTTCCCTTGTGGGCAGGCCTAATTTCTTCTCCAGCGGAGTGGCATGATAGCCTGCGGCAAAGGTAGCCACAAACATGGTATAGATGAGAGCAATCACAGAAAGCAGTGACACGATGCTGTACATGGCGCGCCGCCATCCTTTGGCCGCCTGGCGGATACAACCAACCAGCACCGCCACGAAAATCACCGGTACAAACAAAACCAGCGTTTCCGCTACAGAAAACGGAATCCATCCCGTGATATGGGCGAAGACTGCCCGGAAAAAGGCAGCGATCTTTTCGTTGAAGAAATCCGCAAAAGCGGGGGCGAAAACAAATCCCGCATGAAGCAGTGCGGCGATCGCGGCCGACACAAACAGCCAAAAAGAGGCGGAGGGCATATATCGGCGGATTTTTCGGTAAGCAGTTTTTATCATAGTATATCCATTTCCTGCAAAGCAGTTATCGCATCAGTACCGAAGTGCTCTGCAATCCAGTTTTTCATATCCTCGGGAAGCGGTGCCCGCACGCACATGGGCCGATCATCGGCGGGATGGGGAAACTCCGTTTGGAACGCGTGAAGCGCGTGCCGCGGCATATCCGCGTCCTCCCGGCCGTACAAGGTATCGCCCACCAGCGGACATCCGATGGAGGTAAGCTGCACACGGATCTGGTGCGTCCGGCCGGTGATGGGGCGTGCCAAAATCACGCTGTGCCGATCATTGGCGTACAGCACGCTGTATTCCGTCACGGCACGGCGAGCACCGGGAGCATCGGCATCGCAGGTTTCGCGGGTAATGATGCTGTCGGCTGTCCGGTGCATATAGCCGTCGACAACTCCCTCCGTTGTCGGCGGAACGCCTTCCGTGATAGCGATGTAACCTTTCTGTATGCGTCCGCTCTGCATGGCCAGCGCCATACGGTGGGCCGCCAACTTGGTGTTGGCGGTCAGCATCACGCCGCTGGTGTCCCTATCCAGCCTATTAACGGGACGGAACACATAGGTACGGTCCCGATATCGATAGGCCAAAGCGTTGGCGGCGGTATCCAGGGGATGACCAAAGGAAGGATGGGACGGCATATTCGAGGGCTTATTGATTACGGTAACCGCGTCGTCCTCGAACACCACCGGCAGGGGCAAATCGGCGGGAACGATATAGGGACTGACGTCCTCTTCCCGATCGTCCATAGCCAGCATAAGGACATCGCCCTCGCGAAGCACATAGCGCACGGTGACAAATTCCCCGTTGACACGGATGCCGCCCTCGGAATATTTCAGTTTTTTCAAGATCGCCGAGGAGAAGCCCAACTCCTGCTTTGTGAAAGCACGGATCATCTTCCCGGCGTTCTTTTCATCAATAATAATATCCATAGAAGTAGTATAGCATTTTTTTCGCACCATATCAAGGAGAAAGTG
The DNA here is from genome assembly GCA_017468385.1 of Clostridia bacterium. Taxonomy (GTDB): domain Bacteria; phylum Bacillota; class Clostridia; order Oscillospirales; family CAG-272; genus SIG701. The sequence continues at coordinate 15,277 of JAFUIQ010000027.1, read as the reverse complement.
TAAATTCGCCCGACAGTACGCGATTTTTGCAAAAAAATGCCGCACATGCGTGCGGCATTTTAAACTTATTCCACAGTAACAGATTTTGCCAGGTTGCGGGGACGGTCTACGTCCAATCCCATCTCGAAGGAGGTGTAATACGCCAGCATCTGAAGCGCAGTCATCAGCGGCAGGGGTGCATCCTCCGCCGGTGCGGGAATCCGCACGATCTCGTCAGCGGGGATGCTGTAGCGATCCGCCACGGCCGATGCGCAGAAGCACACCACATAAGCCCCGCGGGCGCGCACCTCGCGGATGCCGGAGATGGTCTTCTCCGCCAGTGAATCCTCGGTGATAACCACCACAACAGGTGTTCCCTCCTCCACCAGGGAGATGGTGCCGTGCTTCAATTCGCCGGCGGCGTATGCTTCGCAATGGATGTAGGAGATCTCCTTCAATTTGAGGGATCCCTCGGTGCACAAATGGCTATCCACGCCGCGGCCGATGTAGAAGATATGCTCGTGCTCCTTAAAGCGGCGGGCGATCTCATTCAGTTGAGGAGCCAACTGCAAAGTCTCGCTGATCTCGGCGGGCATTTCCTGTGCCAGAGCGCTGCAGCGGGTACGCACGTCCTCCTCACTCATCTTACCATGGACAAAGGCCAGGCGCAGAGCAAACAGGCGAAGGGTTGCACACTGCACGATATACGCTTTGGTGCTGGCTACGGCGATCTCGGGGCCCGCCCAGGTATAGATCACATCGTCCGCCTCGCGGGCAACGGAGGAACCAACCACATTTACAATAGCCAAGGTATGCACGCCCCGGGATTTCGCCAGGCGGAGTGCCGCCAGCGTATCGGCGGTCTCACCGGACTGGGAGATCAGCACCACCAGATCGTTGGGTGCCAGCACAGGATTGCGGTAACGGAATTCCGACGCGATATCCACATCCACGCGGATGCGGGCAAAGCGCTCGATCCACGCACGGCCGAGAAGTCCGGCATGCATAGCGGTACCGCATGCTACGATGTGGATGGTACCCACGTCCTTCAATCCGTCGCCATCCAGCATGGGCACGCCGAAGAAAGGCACGCCGTCTTTCAGATGAGGCATTACGGTGCGGCGAAGCGCATCCGGTTCCTCGTGAATTTCCTTCAGCATGAAGTGTGGATATCCGCATTTCTGTGCCGCTTCCACGTCCCAGTTGACGGTTTCCTGCACCAGATTCTTCTCCGCGCCGCTTTCTTCATAGAAATGCACATCGGAACCGCACAGAACCGCCACCACATCCTCGCCGGGGCGATAGTAAGAGCGGGTATGGGACAGGATGGCCGGGATATCCGATGCAATGAAGCCGGCGGTATCCGTCTTTGCCACGATCAGGGGACTGTCGCGGCGAATGGCATACAGAGTATGGGGGCGATCATGATACATGACGCCGAAGGCGAAGGATCCGCGCAGATCTTTTGCGGCGGCGAACAGGGTTTTCACGGGATCGCCAATCTGTTTATAGACATGGCCGATCCATTTAGCGGCCACTTCCGTATCCGTTTCGGACACGAAGGTATACCCGAGTGTTTCCAATTCTTTCTTCAGTTCCGCGTAATTCTCAATGATTCCGTTATGTACGAGTGTCAGATTTTCTGCCTCGTGGGGATGAGAATTGATATCGGAGGGCTCGCCGTGAGTGGCCCAGCGGGTGTGTCCCACACCGCAAGTGCCCTGTGCTTCGGGATGGGTCTTGAGCAATTCCCGCAGCGCATCCAGTCTGCCCTTCGTTTTGTAAACGGCAATGCCGCATTCGGTCTGTACAGCCACGCCGGCGGAGTCATATCCCCGATATTCCAGCGTTCCCAGACCGTCCAGCAGGATCGGCACACAGTTGCGATCCCCGCTGAATCCAATGATTCCACACATAATAAATTACCTCAGCGGATCTATCCGCTATCGCTTTCACCGATGCTTTGTTTTGCAGTCACCCGCATATTTGTCATCGGTCTGCGGCAGTTCGCTCTGCCGGAGGAGCATCCGCCGAATGTTCGATCACTCCTCACCTCGTCAACTTCCCTATGGAAAGTCTGGCGCTGCGCTTACATACAACCCTTACAGGAGTCGGGCCTTGATGGCATCCGACACCAGTTTTACCGCCTGTGCGATGGATTCTTCGCTTTCGCCTTCCGCCATCACACGAATCAGCGGCTCCGTTCCGGAGGGACGGACGACAACGCGTCCACTCGCGCCCAGAAACGCTTTTGCTTCGTCAATGGCGGCTTTGATGGCGTGATCCGTATAGAAACGCAATTTGCCCTCGTCATTGACACGGATGTTTTCCATCCGCTGGGGATATTTTACCATCCGGCGGTTCAATTCCGACAGGGATTTTCCCGTCCGGGCGATAACAGAAAGAAGCTGTGCCGCGGTCAGCTGGCCATCACCTGTGGTGGCGTACTCGCGGAAGATCACGTGGCCGGACTGCTCGCCGCCGAAGGAATAATCCTCCTGGATCATCTCCTCCAGCACAAAGCGGTCGCCGACTTTGGTAGCCACAAAATGCAGGCCGTATTCCTCGCAGAACTTGCCGAAGCCGAAATTGGTCATAACCGTTCCGACCACCGCGTTGTGGTTCAGTTTGTCCCGTTCCTTAAGATCCATGGCACAAATGGACATGATCATATCGCCGTCCACCAGATTGCCATGCTCATCCACACAGAGACACCGATCCGCGTCGCCGTCAAAGGCAACGCCGCAATCCATGCCGTGCTCCCGCACATACTCCGCCAATGCTTCCATATGGGTGGAGCCGCATCCGTCGTTGATGTTGATTCCGTCGGGATGATCGGCCAGCATATGTACATCGGCGCCCAATTCCGTAAACAGCATCTCTGCCGTACGGGAAGCGCTTCCGTTGGCCGAATCGATGGCGATGCGCAATCCGGACAAAGACTGCGTCATGGTGCTCTTGATGTGGTCAATGTAATCGCGGCAGGCGTTTTCGGCATCCCGGATTTTTCCGACACCCGCGCCGGTGGGAACAGGAAGCTCCACAGCTTTATCCAGAACGATGGCTTCAATCCGCTCCTCCAGCAGATCGGGCAGTTTGAATCCGTCGCCGCTGAAGATTTTGATGCCGTTGAATTCCGCGGGGTTGTGGGATGCGGAGATCATGATGCCCGCGTCCGCCTGGTATTTTCCTACCAGATAGGCAACGGCCGGGGTGGGTACCGTGCCCAGACGGATCACATCGGCTCCCACGGAGCAAAGACCCGCCATAACGCTGCACATCAGCATATCGGAGGAGAGTCGGGTGTCCGCACCGATGACAAACACAGGACGGTGATTACAGCCTTCCGTCAGCACGGCAGCCGCCGCACGGCCGATGGCCATGGCACGCTCGCAGGTCAGTTCCGTATTGGCAACGCCGCGCACTCCGTCTGTACCAAAAAGTCTTCCCATATGTATGATCCAGCCTTTCTTACTTCATTTGTTTCAAAACGATTTCCGTTTCCGATTTATAGATATGCCCGGCAGGAATGAATCCCCGCACACGGGACAAAGGATACACCGTGGTATTCCGGCCGATCACCGTACCCGGATTGAGGACGGTATTGCAGCCGATCTCCACAAAGTCTCCCACCAGTGCGCCCAATTTACGCAGTCCGGTTTCGATCCGTCCCTCATCGGTGCGGATACTTACGTTGGTTTTATCGCTTTTCACGTTGGAGGTGATCACGCCCGCCGCCATATGAGCCTTATATCCTAAAATGGAGTCGCCGCAATAATTGAAATGGGGGATCTGCACGCCGTCGAACAGAATGGCGTTTTTCACCTCGGTGGAGTTGCCGACAACCGCCCCTTTGCCTACGATCGCACTGCCGCGGATAAACGCACAATGCCGGATTTCCGCATTTTCGTCGATGATGCAAGGAGGCATAATGCAGGCGGTAGGAGCCACTTTGGCGCTTTTGGCAATCCACACGTTTTCCTGTGGCATATCGAAAAGCGCGGGATCCAGCGCTTTGCCCAGTTCTATGATTTTATCGGCCAATCCGGAAAGAACCCGATAGGGTTCCGTATTTTCCCCAAACAGAGGGGCGGAGATGGAGTGGGACAGATCAAACAACTCATGCACACAAATCGTATTCATGGTATTCCCTTCCTTTCGATTGCACATACAGTTATATTATATGCGCAAACGGGAGAAATTGCAAGAATATCGCACAGAGTTTCATTATAATTTTACATTTTACAAAAAATCCTGTGAAATCCTTCCAAAATATCGTCTATTTTACACGAAAAAGACAGAGGCCGTTTGCACGGACAGAGCATCCGCACAAGACAGCCTCATTCATATATATTTATTTGGGAACGCGAAGCGCCCGGGATGCATTCAGAATCGCGATCACAGAAACACCCACATCCGCAAAGACAGCGGCCCACATACCAGCGTATCCGAGGGCACCCAGGAGCAGAATCGCCCCTTTGACGCCCAATGCGAAAACGATATTCTGATACACGATTCCCATGGTGCGGCGGGCCATACGGATGGCCAACGGAATTTTGGCGGGATTATCATCCATGAGGACCACATCCGCCGCCTCGATAGCGGCATCCGATCCCATGGCGCCCATGGCGATGCCCACATCGGACCGCATCAGCACCGGTGCGTCATTGATGCCATCTCCCACAAACACCAGCTTGCCCTTGCGCTCACCCTCCATCATGGATTCCACGGCGGACACCTTATCCCCGGGCAGAAGCTCCGCGCACACCGCATCGATCTCCAGCGACGATGCGATTCCCTGTGCCGCCGCCTTTGTATCGCCGGTCAGCATCACCGTGCGGCGGATGCCCAGTTTATGCAAATCGGACAGCGCCTCTGCGGCATTTTCCTTCAATCCGTCGGAGATCACGATATATCCGAGATAGTCCGGACCAGCGGACAGATGGACCACCGTCCCCCCGCAGGTAACGGGATCAGCACTGGCCCCGGATTGCTCCATCAGGCGAGGATTGCCGGCATAGATATCCCGTCCGTCCACCACGGCGTGTACGCCGTGACCGGCGATCTCCTCCGTTTTGGCAACCCGACGGGAATCCGGCTCCTTGCCGTACGCTTCCACAATAGAGCGGGCAATGGGATGGGTGGAGTACATCTCCGCATGGGCGGCAATGTCCAGCAATTCCTCCGGCGCAATCGACACGGGATGTATGCCGCTCACACGGAATTCGCCCCGGGTCAAGGTGCCGGTCTTATCCAGCACGACGGTGTCCGCCTGCGCCAGCACCTCCAGATAATTCCCCCCCTTGACCAGGATACCCGCACGGGATGCACCGCCGATTCCCCCAAAGAAGCTAAGGGGGACGGAGATGACCAGAGCACAGGGACAGGATACCACCAGAAAGATGAGAGCACGGTGAATCCATTCCGCCCACGCCCCCATAAACAAGGGAGGGATCACGGCCAGAAGCACCGCCACAATCACGACACAGGGAGTATACCAACGGGCAAATTTGGTGATGAAATCCTCCGATTTTGCCTTTCGCTCCGAGGCGTTTTCCACCAATTCCAGAATTTTGGACACGGTGGACTGATCGTAAGGTTTGGTAGTGCGGACACGCAAAAGACCCTCCCGATTGATACAGCCGCTGATGACCGTATCCCCTGTCCGTACCGATCGGGGGGCGGATTCCCCCGTCAGGGCGGAGGTGTCCAGGGAGGATTCGCCCGCGGCGATAACGCCGTCCAGCGGAATCTTCTCACCGGCCTTTACCAGAATAACCGTGCCCACCGCCACCTCGGCCGGATCCACCTGGGTAATGCCCCCCTGCGTTTCCACGTTGGCGTATTCCGGACAAATATCCATGAGCGCGGCAATCGACCGGCGGGAGCGGGCAACAGCACAGCTTTGGAACCATTCCCCGATCTGATAAAACAGCATAACCGCCACGCCTTCTTCATAACTGCCGGTGGCAAAGGCACCGAGTGTAGCCAAGGCCATAAGGAAATTCTCGTCAAAGACCTGGCCGTGGGCGATATTGACCGCCGCACGCCACAGAATATCCCATCCGATCACCGCATAGGGGATCAGAAACAGACACAGTTTTCCGATTCCATGAACGGGAACGGCGAAGGCGGCAGCGAACAGAGCCGCCGCGATCAGAATCCGAATAAGTACTTTTTTCTGCTTGCGGCTCATACGATCACAGCACCATGCGGCAGTCGGGATCCACACGGCGAACCAGTTTCACCGCTTCTTGTACAATTTCATCAAAACGGGCGTCATCTGCCGTCAGAACCATCTTCTGCGTCAAAAAATTCACATGAACCTCCGCCACGCCGTCCAATTTGCGGATGGCATCCTCCATCTTCCGCGCGCAGTTGGCACAGTCCAGATCCTGCATTTTGAATGTTTTTGTCATAGAAATTCACCTCATAAAAATTTCATTATAATATATTACTCATCCACATGCTCCATGCCCTGATCGATGATCGTGCGGACATGGTCATCGGACAGTGAATAGAACACGATCTTCCCTTCCTTGCGCCCCTTCACCAGTTTGTTGGTACGAAGCACCCGCAGCTGATGGGACACCGCTGTCTGGGACATACCAAGAAGCTGGGCAATATCGCCCACGCAAAGTTCTGCGGCAAACAAGGCGTAGAGGATCTTGATCCGGGTGGAATCACCGAATACTTTGAAAAGCTCCGCCAGATCGTACAGATCTTCCTCCGGCGGCATTTCCTTAAGCACTTTTCTCACCGTATCTTCATGCACGCACAGATATTCGTTTCGCTCTTCCTGCTCCAAAATTGCCATGATTTCCTCCAATCATTTGAACATCTATTCATATGATACTTCGTTTTGTGTCAAAAGTCAATACGTTTTCATTACTTTCTTGTAAAATCCCAAAAGATTTTCAAATAACCGATGATTTTTCCCGACGGATGGTGTACAATAGAGAAAAGAAAAAATTTTTTATTTCTTTTGTGACCAATCGCACCTTCCACGCGTGTTATGTATGAAAGGAGTCGTAGAGATGCCGACAGATTCGCATATGCACACTCTGGATCAAGTCTATGATACATATGCCGATATGCTCTACCGCGTGTCCGTTTCGATCCTGCAAAGCGGGGACGATGCGGAAGATGCTGTACAGAATGCATTTTGCCGGTATCTGGAGCATGCTCCTTCCTTTCAGGACACAGAACACGAAAAGGCGTGGCTGATCCGCGTAACTGTCAACCAATGCAAAGATCTTTTGCGGCGGCGAAAAATACGCGCCTGGCTTCCCTTTGAAGAACTCCCCGAGATGGCCGCACCCGACACCGCTTCCCCTGTTATGGAAGCGATTGCGGCTCTGCCGGACAAGTACCGGGAAGTAGTTGTTCTGCATCACCTGGAAGAGATGAGCGTCCGTGAAACGGCCGCTGCCCTCACCATCTCCGAATCCGCCGTGAAAATGCGATTGACGCGGGCCAGAGAGATGATGCGGGCCTATCTTACAGAAACGTAAAGGAGGAACAACGTGAACAATCGCCATCTGCGCAGGGATGACGCGCTGGACGGACTGCTTGATTCTGCGAAAGAATCTTACAGAAAGATCCATGCCCCCGCCCATCTTCGCGCAAAAGTGCTTACACCACGAAAAAAACGGGACATTTTCTCACTGTCAGTGATGCGCCCCGCGGCTGCCCTGGCAAGCCTTGTACTTGTTGTGGGATGCGTTCTCCTTGCGCTTCCCAGACTTACCTCCCCCGACGCTCCCACGGGCACACCCGTGACCACACACACCGTTTCCTACAGCGGCACTTTGACCCGCGGTGCCTCCCTCACCGGAGAGGACGGGTTTGAGGTTATGGCAGTCGCCGAAAACTGCATTTTGCTGGACATGGATTTCGGATGTGACGTGTTCGTGGTGATCAACCGTGGCAAACTCCTTCTCCCCGATGAAGACGGAAAGTTGCATTATACGGGACAGTCCGGTCTTATTCAGGCAGGACAAACCGCATACTGGTCGGTGGATCCCGGCACATCGCAAACTACCCCTGTGGCGCAATTCATGGATTTCCATGAAAACACTCTGGCAACCCTTACCCTTAGTTATCAAACCGAGGAAGGCGTCTGGTACGCCTTCACGGAAAATTAAAAAAATGAAAAGAGGATTATCACAATGAAAAGAATTCTTGCAATCGTACTCGCTGCTCTCATGATGCTGTCTGTTGTTGCCTGCAATAAGCAGGAAGAGAAGGTTACCCCTTATGAGGGCACTCTGGAAGAGTTGGTTAACTCCATCTACGAGATTCATATGCCCGAGTTCAGTGTTGCTCCCGCTATGCCCATTGACATCGCTGATGCCGGTGCTGTGAACTACTACTTTGGTCTGGCCAATGGCGACAATCTGACGGAAGCAGTATGGGCAGAGACTATGTTCGGCTCTCAGCCCTACTCTCTCTGCATCGCACGCGTTAAGGAAGGCGCGGACATGGCTGCTGTTAAGCAGGAAATCTTCGACAACATGGACATGCGTAAGTGGATGTGTGTTGCTGCCGATCACATGATCGTTGGCGATGCACGCGATCTGGTTATCATGGTCATGGTTGGCAACGACTTTGGCGGCTCCGAGATGACCAACGCTCTGTACGACGCATTTGTTTCCATCGTTGGCAACCCCGGCGAGAAGCTGGAGAAATAATTTCTGATTCCATCGGGAGGCTGATATGCTCTTCTCAAGTATTCCGTTTTTGTTCTATTTCCTTCCGGCAGTACTTCTGGTGTACTATATCGCTCCCGGAAAATTTAAAAACGCCGTTCTGCTTTTCTTCAGTCTGTTCTTCTACTTCTGGGGTGAACCCAAATACACACTGTTGATGCTGACGTCCATAACCATAAGCTATGCCGCGGGACTGCTCATTGAGCGTTTCCGCGGCACGCGGTATGCGCGTGTTTTTTTGTGGATTGGTGTTGGCGCGGGACTTCTTTTGCTCGGATTCTTCAAGTATGCGGACTTTATGATCGCCAACTTGAACGGTATTTTTGGCATCTCTATCCCGCTTCTGAGAATTGCTCTGCCCATCGGTATCAGTTTTTACACGTTCCAGAGCATCAGTTATGTCATCGATGTATATCGCGGTGACACGGAAGCACAGCGGAATTATATCGATCTGGCCACCTATGTGGCGCTCTTCCCCCAGCTGATCGCCGGTCCGATCGTTCGGTACACCGATGTGGCGGCGGAGCTGAAGCAGCGTTCCCACACGGCGGAGTTGTTCTCTTCCGGCGCATTCCGGTTCACGGTAGGTCTGGCCAAAAAGATCCTGATCGCCAACCCTCTGGGTGAATTGTGCGACATCTTCCGTGAATCGAATGAGAAATCCGTTTTGTTCTTCTGGATCTATGCCATCGCGTTCTGTCTGCACATCTATTTCGACTTCTCCGGCTACAGCGATATGGCCATCGGTCTTGGACGGATTTTCGGATTCAGATTTATTGAGAACTTCAACTATCCCTTTATTTCTACCAGTGTAACGGAATTCTGGCGCCGCTGGCATATGTCCCTGGGCTCCTGGTTCCGGGATTATGTGTATATTCCCATGGGCGGCAACCGGGTTTCCACGCCCCGCTGGCTGTTCAATCTGTTCGTGGTATGGATGCTGACCGGATTGTGGCACGGTGCGGACTGGAACTTTGTACTTTGGGGGTTGTATTTCGCTTTCTTTTTGATCATCGAAAAGCTGTGGATCGGAAAGATACTGAAAAAGCTCCCCCGCGTTCTGTCCCGTGTGTATCTGCTGTTTATCATGATCATCAGCTTCGTGATCTTCAACGCAAACGGTCTGGGCGGCATTGCCGGAGATGTAGGCGGCTTGTTCGGTGCGGGCGGTATTCCCCTCGTCACCACGGAGACGCTGTACTACCTGCGCAGCTATGCGGTGCTGCTGATCGCGGCCATCATCGGCTCGACTCCCGTTGTGAAAACGGCTGTATCCAAGATCACCCCGAAGATCACCAATGTGGTCATTGCCCCGGTAATGCTGGTGCTTCTCGTGCTGTGCACTGCCTATCTGGTGGACGGATCCTTCAATCCGTTCCTGTATTTCCGTTTCTGAGGAGGTGCCGTATGAAAATTAAGAATTATGTTGTAACCGTTTGTTTTCTTGTATTTTTCCTTGGCGGCGCGCTCCTATGCCTGCTTCATTCTCCTCAGGAATACTCCACCAGTGAAAGAAGAAAGCTGAAGCAGTTCCCCAAAATCACCACCGAAACTGTTCTGAACACCAAGTTCATGAGCGAGTTTGAAACCTATACGCTGGATCAGTTCCCTTTCCGGGATGCGTTCCGCACGGTGAAGGCCATCGCTCACTACTATGTATTCGGTCAAAAAGATAACAACGATGTGTATCTGGCCGGTGACTCCGTTTCCAAGTTGGAATATCCCCTTCGTCCCGAATTGATTACGTCAGCGGGTCAGAAGTTCGAAACGCTGTACAACACCCATTTCAAGGATACGGGCGCGAATGTATTTGCGGCCGTAATCCCGGACAAGAACTATTTCCTGGCAGCACAAAACGGATATCCCTCCATCGATTACGATGAGTTGCTCCGTCTGTTCCGGGAAAGCACGCCGGATTTCAAGCACATCGATCTGTTTGATGCTCTGACCATCGATCAGTACTACCGCACCGATACCCACTGGAAGCAGGAATGTCTGTCCGGTGTAGTGGATGTGCTGGCAGGCGGCATGAACATCGCCGACCGCCTCACATGGGATTACGTGGAGAACAAGGTGGAAGCCCCGTTCTACGGCGTATATTACGGCCAGGCGGCACTGCCCATGGCGCCCGACACCCTGACGTATCTGACCAACCCGATTCTGGACGGATGCACGGTATATAACTACGAAACGGGAAAGACCACCGGTATCTACGATATGGAACAGCTGACCGGCGATGATCCCTACGAGGTGTTCCTGTCCGGTGCGGCGGCCCTTCTCACCATTGAGAATCCTGCCTGCACGGACGGACGAGAGCTGGTGGTGTTCCGTGATTCCTTCGGAAGCAGCATCGTACCCTTGCTGGTACCGGCTTACTCCAAGATCACGCTGGTAGACATCCGCTATGTAGACAGCACGTACCTGCCCAATCTGGTGGATCTGAGCACCGCGGACGATGTACTGTTTTTGTACAGCGCCATGGTGCTGAACCAGTCCAACATGCTGAAGTGATATGAATAAAAAAGCAACTGCGAAAACAGTTGCTTTTTTACATATTTCCCCGCAGGGTGTCCACGGTGATGGTGAGAAATTCCCGTGCGATATAATGAGGGAGCATAATTCCCCGAAAGGGGGCCGGGATTCCGTACACCCGGGTCCAGCCGCATTTCTTCGCCAGGCGGATGGATCGGTACAGATGAAAATTGCTGCTGACGATTCCCACCGATGCATCGGGATCCCCGTACAATGCATAGGAAAACTGCATATTTTCCGCGGTGGTGGTAGATTGCTCCTCCAGGAGCATCCGATCCTCTGTGAGGCCATAGGACGCCAGTGTGCGGCGCATACATTCCGCCTCGCTGATATTCTCTCCGCTTCCCTGTCCGCCGCTGAGAATGGCCACCGTATCCGGATTGCGGGACAGATAATCCCACGCCAGATCGATGCGGGCGCGGAGCGCGTCGCTGGGCTGATCCCCATACACTTTCGCCCCCGGCACGATGAGATAATCCGCATGCACGGGGCATGTGTCATGCATGGCGGACAGAACGGCTCCTACGACGGAGAAAAAGGCGACGGCACACGCAATGATGAGCCACCGCAGGACGGCCACAGCAATCCGTATGGGGCGGATGGGGTGAAACCACATCCACAGATCCGCGAGGCCGAGGAGCGTGATGGTCATCCCGGCCGCCAGCCACACCCACAACACGGACACGGTAAATCCGCCAATACATCCGGCGGCCAGATAATAAGCGATCAGCACAAGGCCGAACAGAATCCCGAAAACGGATCGGAGCAGCGGATATCGTTTTCGTTTTATCATAGGCACCTCCGATTTTGTGACAGCATCCCTTTATTCTTCCATTTCCAGGGCATCGGTAATAAACTGAGCCGGGGTGGGCCACTTCTCGATGGCCTCGGGCACCTCATGACTCATACGCACAACCGTTCCAAGGGGCGTCAGGATGACTTTATCGCCGTCTGCACACTTACAGAAAACGATACCGATGGGCGTATCCGTCAATTCTTCCCTGGCCATGTCCTCTTCGTATTCCCGGCTCATCTCCAGTGCCTCTTTATGGGGCAAAAACTCGTACTCATCGCACAAACTTCCCCCATCAGCAACCAGATAATAGGGGATCAGCGGAGCGTACGGTGTATCCGTCAGCGATTCCGCGATTTCTTTACGCATCTTTTTGCCGAAATCTTCTTTGCGATCCCGCTTAGCGGCACGCAAGGCGCTCACTGTCTGCTTTTCAGTAGCTTTCCGTTTGGGGCGCACCAGTTGTTTGATTTTCTGGTACTCCAATTCCATCTCCGCCGCATGCGCCGGATCGAATGCCGTTCTCTCATCTTCCTCGGTCATCGTCTGCTCGCTGTAACCCGGCGGAACATCCCCGCTGTACAAAAGTGCCGGCTGCAGAAACTTCGGATCCAACACCTTTTCCCGCACGAGAATCTCGGCGGTGTTTTTATGGACAAGCAGTTTCTGGCGCACACAATAACCACGCCCGCCCTTGACAAAGGCAAATCCCGTTTCCGGCAAATCTTCCACGCGGTAATAGTCCGGCAGGTTGAACTGAAAATTATAGAATATCTCCGCAAGCCGCGGCAGCCATCCGCCCAACAGCTCCAATTGCCCGTACAACTCCGATCCCGGTCCGTGCGGCCGATCCAATTCACCACCCTTGTGGGATTCATCGTCAGAATATTGCAAATACCGGTCACAGGCGATTCGGGTCACGCGGTTGGCGGGGAACATAAATGCATACTGGATCGAATCGTACCGTCCCACATCCTTCACCCAGCAAAAACGGATATCGGGGATGTTATGGCGCAGACAGACCTCGCGGAATTTTTCGGAAACAACGGCAGGAATTCTATCACACCATCCCAAAAAGAACGGTTGATTTTTGTTCTTGTATGCGCGGATGTTGTAAAGGAATTGGTCTCGGGAGCCTTCCACCTCATTTATATACGGAGCGTCTATTTCATACCAATCGCTTTCCATATCCGTGTATCGGCATCCGTAGCCGCCGCGAGCCAGCCAGCCCTCCTTACGGCAAAAGGCCTCAATCTTATCCAAAATCTCCCCCACATCCGGTCGGGCAAGATCCAGATAACTCCAACCGACGCAATCGCATTTCAGTCCAAGAGAATGGACAAATTCGATGTTGCGGCGGTATTCTTCGTCGCTATACGCATGATAATGCTTTATGTATTCTTTGCGGTCGGGATACTTTCTTCGCAGTTCCTGCCATTCGGACGCAGGCCTGTCCAGATTCCATGAAATGCCTTCCTCTTTTTTCATGCCGTTCTCCTTGTGGAATGGTCTTTTTTCTATTATAGCACAACAGGCCCATTATGACAAGCGGGGATATAAGCAAAAACAGCATCCCACATGGGATGCTGTTTTTTGGTGGAGACAACTGGAATCTGAACCATGGTTCGCGGTCAATACTATCCTAACCCGGACGCACTTCACACGCGAACCGCATGCCGCGCAAGGCGCGTCCGTGGTTCGTTCCGCATAAGCTTCGTCAAAAAGTAAAAGAGTCCGCAGAGCGGACTCTTTTACTTTTGGTGGAGACAACTGGAAGTGAGTGCGCTTTTCTCTCGTATATCCTGCACTATATATTGTTACGTGTCGATATTGCAAAGCACCATATGTTGTGTCCACTTGCAGTTAATTATTCGGTTTATTTCGTGAAATTCACATTTTTCGTGGAAAAATCGTGGATGATTGTACTGTATATTTACTGACTTTCCACGTGATGATCGTTTCCGTCTTCCTCGCCGGTTTCGGTGTCCTCGATGACGACCTCATACGCCGCGGAGTATGCTTTCTTCACCGCCTCTGCCACAATGCGGGCCACGTCCACGGCGCCCTCGCCGAAGATGTAGGCCATGGCGGCGCCCACCACGCATTCCAGCGCGGCGACGGTTTCGGGGGTCAATTCCTCCCCCAGGATTGTGACCGCCAGCACCACGATCACCGCGATGATGGCCGCCCACAGCTTGCGGGAGGACAGTTTCTGTTTCAGCTTTTCCATGAGTTTTTACCTCCTCATTCTACAATGTACCAATCTTCGCAGAGCATATCGGACTGCGAAGCCAGCCACCCGGTCAGCACAGCGGTGCGGCCGGTTGCATCATGGGTATACATCCGAATACTGCCCAGAGCCAGCAACGTGTCGCTGTCTCCGAAACATTCCAGCAGCCGCTCGTCCCTGCACCATTCTTTTTTGATTTCAGCCGCCGGCAACAGCCACAGATATATGCCGCGGCCGTTCCAGCCTGCGCGGGCCACCTTTTTGCCGGCTTTCAGCGCTTCGAGTGCTGCACCAAAAGTAAGATTTTGTTTTTCCATATGTACCTCTTTCTGCCGGATGTCCGGCGATTTCAAAAATCTCGTTTGTTTGCCATGCGGATCTTCTCTTTGTTCTCGCCCTTGGCCTTGTTGAAATAGAAGCCGAGGATCGTGGCGAAGGCCGCCCAGGCCGGGGTGATGATAGCGGTCAGGTACGGCAGCGCCCCTGTGAATTTCATGGTGACGGCCATCTCCGCCAGCTCGATCACCCGCCAGGACAAAAGGATCACCGCCGGATACACCAGCAGGATCGTGGCGGCCACGATGATCTTGGAAAACTCCCACTTCTTCATGCGCCGCCTCCCACCGCTCGGTACAGGAACACCAGCATCATCTCCCGGGTGCAGTTCTCATGGAGCCGGTAGTTGCCGTGCTCGTCCCCGTACAGAATGCCGTTGCCCACCGCCCATCGGACCGCCTCCTCCGCCCAGTCGGCGGGGGTGTTGTCCATGTCGTCGGCGGGCTGTTCCGGGACGCCTTCCTCCCCGAGAAGGAACGGCAGAGGATCCACGGGTTCGCCGCAGATCTCCAGTTGGAAATGCAGGTGCGCCCCGGTAGAATACCCGGTGGATCCCATCTGTCCGATCACCTGCCCGGCGGTGACGTGATCGCCCACCTGCACCGGAATACTTCCGTTTGCCAGGTGGAAATATTTCGTTACCACCCCGTCCCCGTGATCGATGGTCACCCGGTTGCCGGCGGAGCGGTTTTTGTC
>JAFUIQ010000011.1 GCA_017468385.1 Clostridia bacterium | reverse complement strand
GGATGTCTTGCAATCCAGAGACATATTATTCTGCCTCATCCCTAGACTTCACCTTGGAGAATTTTCCGCCAGGGAAATTCTCGCGAGGCAGTCGGATGTCTTGCAATCCAGAGACATATTATTCTGCCTCCACTGTCTTGCACGCCACCAGATGGGTGCCATCCTCCACGAAATCCCGTACCACGATGTCCCCGCACCGGATCGGTGCCTGCACCGTAATCCCCGCGATGATCCGCATGGCGTCAAACAATGCCGATTTGGAGATCGGTTTGTCCGTCTTCACCGGCAGGCGGCATTCCTCCGCCCCCTCCAGCGCCACAGTGGTGGTCAGCGTGCGCACGGGATGGGTCAGTTCCGCCTCCGCGTAGGTCTTTCCGCGGGCGCAGGTGTTCCCCGTCACGCTCATAATTGTTCCGTCCTCCGCCCGCGTCACCGTTATGGGACAGCCGGCGGGACATACCACGCATGTCAGTTTTACTACCGTTTCCATACCGTCACACCTCCATCTGCTCCAGGCACAGCCCGATCTGAGTACATCCGCTGTCCGCCAGCATCCGAATCGCATCCGCCCTCAGCGTGATGCTTTCCATCTCGCCCGGTGCCACCGCGTTTCTCGCCCGTTTGGCGATTGCATTTCCCTGTTCATCCGTCACCAGCACCCGTACCTTTTTGTACGGATCGCACACGCGGAAGAACAGCCGCACATCCTCCACGCCATCCGTCACATCGATCCGCTGGGGCACGCTGTACCGCACGCCAAAGCCCGTTTTTACAGTGATCGTGTGGGCGGATTGCTTTTCCATTGCCTGAATCCGCTGGGCGGCGGCGCGTCCCGCGATCTCCGCTTCTTCGGATACGTAGTCCACCAGATCATGGACGTGCAGAGCATTTCCGCACGCGTAAATGCCCTCTGCGGAGGTTTCCCGATGCTGATTCACATCCGCACCGCCGGTCACGGGATCCATATGGATGCCCGCCCCTACGGTCAGCTCGTTCTCGGGGATCAGCCCCACGGACAAAAGCAGCGTATCGCAGGGGATATACTGCTCCGTGCCCGGGATAGGACGACGGCCGTTTGCCTCATCCACCGCAGCGATGGTCACGCCCGTGACCCGATCCTTGCCGTGAATCTGCGTCACCGTATGGGACAAATGCAAAGGGATATCAAAATCGTTCAGGCACTGGACAATGTTCCGCGCCAGACCGCCGGAATACGGCATCAGCTCGCACACGCACAATACTTTCGCGCCTTCCAACGTCATGCGGCGCGCCATAATGAGGCCTATATCGCCGGAGCCCAGGATCACCACCCGGCTTCCGGGCATATATCCTTCCATATTCACATACCGCTGGGCACAGCCGGCGGTGTACACACCGGCAGGACGCGTACCGGGGATGCTCAACGCACCGCGGGTCCGCTCACGGCACCCCATGGCCAGAATGACCGCATCCGCCTCTGCGCGGACAAATCCCGTGGCGGGGGATACAAAGCTCAGATGCCGATCCTCCGACAGGGACAAAACCATGGCGTCGGTGACGATCTTGATCTGCCGCTGGCGCACCATGTCCACGTACCGGCCCGCGTACTCGGGGCCGGACAATTCCTCCCCGAAGCGGTGAAGCCCGAATCCGGTGTGGATGCACTGATTCAGAATACCGCCCGGCTCCCGATCCCGTTCCAGAATCAGAATATCCGAGGGAGCGATTCCCGCATCACAGGCGGCCACCGCCGCGGCCAATCCCGCCGGGCCGCCGCCGATCACAATCAGTTTCTTACGCATGATCCTCCACCTCCCGCACTATGTCTTCTCTCTTGCGCACCAGCCAGGATCCGCCGCCGGATTTCGTGATGTGATCCAGTGTGGTGCCCTGATCCGCCGCCAGCAGTGCCGCCGCACGGGGGGAGCAGAATCCGCCCTGGCAGCGTCCCATACCGGCCCGCGTGCGCCGCTTCAGCATATCGATATCCCGGGCCGGGAGGGGCGAGTGCATGGCACTCAGCAGATCGCCCTCCGTCACCGTTTCGCATCGGCAGATGATCCGTCCGTAGGCAGGATCGGCGGCGATGGCGGCGGCGCGCTCCTCGTCCGTCATCTCGGCAAACAGTTTGGGATTCCCCTCTGCCCGCCGGGTGGGGATATAATTCTCCCGCTTCCGCAAGATCAATCCGTCCTCAGAGAGCAGCTGCACAATATACTCCGCCACAGCGGGTGAGGACGCCAGTCCCGGGGATTCCACGCCGATGGCGTGGATGATGCCTTTTTTCTCCTCCGAGGCAAAGAGCATGAAATCGTGGGTGGACGGCGTGGCACGGATGCCCGCGAAGTTCGTGATGGACTGGCGGGGATTCACCGACGGCACGAGCCGTTTAGCCCCCGCCGTGATCTCGGCCAGGCCGGCCGCCGTCACGGATGTATCGCCCCGCTCCACCTCATTGGCGTTGGGGCCGATCAGCAGATTCCCGTGGACGGTGCGCGCCACCAAAACGCCCTTGCCTTTGGCGGAGGGCGCGGCAAACAGCGTGGAGTTCACTGTACCGCCGCACTTTTTATCCATCAGGATATATTCGCCGCGGCGCGGGGTGATCTGTACATCCAGCCCCTCGTCGCCCAGCATTTTTGCCACATCCGCCGAGGATACCCCGGCCGCATTGACGATGCGGCGGGCGCAGATGGTATCCGTTCCGTTACTCACCGTATAGTAGCCATCCGTCTCCCGGACGCCGCTGACGGCAAATCGGAAATAGAAATCCACCCCGTTGGTGGCGGCATTCTCCGCCGCCGCGATGGCCAGCCCATAGGGGCACACGATGCCCGCGCCGGGTGCCCACAGCGAGGCGGTAGCCGCCTCGGAGATGTTGGGCTCCATTTGCCGCAGTTCCTCCCGGGTCAGTATCCGCAGGCCCGTCACACCGTTTCGGATGCCCCGGTCGTACAGTTCGCGCAGAGTGGCCTCATCTTCCTCGCCGAAAGCTACCACATGGGATCCGCACTTCTTGTAGGACACGCCCAGCGTGCGGCAGATCTCCTCCATCATGGCGCATCCGCGCACGTTCATTTTTGCTTTCACGGTGCCGGGAACGCAATCGTATCCCGCATGGATAATGGCGGAATTGGCACGGGTGGCCTCCCAGGCCACGTCCGGTCCCGCCTCGGCCACGGCCACTGAGCAGTCGTATGCCGCCAGGCAGCGTGCCGTCATCGTCCCCGTGATTCCTGCACCGATAATCAGTACATCGTAAATCATGTTGTCACTCCGTTTCCGTCTGCAAACGTATTTCTTCAATAGAAGTATAGCACATTTTTTTCGCGCAAACAAGCGGTTATGCCATATTTTCATGCCATCAAAATATATAAATATACTGTTTGTAAAAATACAAGATCCGTTACTTTGCACATTTCTGTACATACACAGTGAGAAAAAACGTCCGTCCATGGGAAAAGATGCATCTTTTTTTCGCCGCATCTTGCAAATCGCCGCGGCGGATGCTATACTAATAGTATGGATACGAATTTGAACAATCAACAAGCGGCGCAAGCCGCCTCCTCCGCGCAATTGGCCTATCTGGGTGACGCGGTGCTGGAGGTGCTGGTCCGCCGTCAATTGGTGCTGAACAACGCACCCCACCCCAGCGAAACGGCACTCTCTTATGTGACCGCCGCCGCCCAAAGCGATGCCCTGGAGCGGATTCTCCCCCATTTGACCGAGGAGGAGGAAGCCATCTACCGCCGGGCACGCAACTCCGTGCACGCCAATGTGCCGAAGCGGGCCACCGTGGCTCAATACCGCCGTGCTACAGGATTTGAGGCGCTCTTTGCCTATCTGCACCTGATGGGGGATACGGATCGCATGGAATGTCTGTTCCGCCTTGCCTACCCGGATATTATGGGACCGGAACCGTAATCAATGTCCCTGCATAGAATAGAACATGGAGGATCTACATATGGATTTCATGGATAAGATGAGCGAATGGGCGCAGAAGATTTCCGACAAGACCAACGAAGTGGTGGAAATCGGCAAGCTGCACGCCAGCAATTTCAGCAAAAACGAAAAGGCAAACGAACTGAAAAAACAGATCGGCGAGATCTGCTTCAGCAAGTACCGGGCCGGAGACGAGCTCGATCCGGAGATTGAGAATCTGTGCGCCGAGATCAAGAAACTCAAAGGACAGATCGCAGAAAACGAGCGAACCATCCGCCGCATGAAGGAAACCGCCAACGGCACCGTAGATATGGCGGCGGCGGGATTCTGTCCCTATTGCGGTGCGGATCTGGCCAAGGATGCCAGATTCTGTGCCCGGTGCGGCAAGGAGATTGTACGGTAACAAAAAGAAGATGATTTATGCCAAGTACCCGTAAGGATACTTGGCATAACCATTTTATATCGCTTAATAATATTATTGCTTACAGTAGCGTATTTAGTTACAATTGAATAAAATTTCGGGAGGTGCAATATGAAAACTTTTAGTTTTCTAAAAAAGATAAAATACGAAAAAATCGAAGACAACCTTTCTCAAACAGAAATCGAAACATTTGAAAAAACAAATAACATTTCCTTACCGGAAGATTATAAATATTTTTTGATGCATATTGGAAATGGCGTTCGTATTACCATGCCTAATGGTAAAGAAAGAATTGTAAACGGAATTAAACGTGCAAATCTTAATAATCACAACAAGTTATTGAGTCAACCTTTTATCTTTGATAAAGCTTTTTTACATACCGAAAATCAAGACCCTGTAGAGTGGTTTAAGGATTGCATAAATCCCGAACTTGACGATGATGAAATTTGTTCTAAATGCAAGCACTTTGATAAATGTCCTTTTGCTTATGTTGATTCTCTCGATACAGATAGTATGCCATACTATAGTGGTGTGATTTCAATCTGTTATGCGGGTTGCACTTATCAATATTGTTTAGTGCTCACGGGAAACCATTTTGGTGAAATTTGGATGGATAATGAATTGCGTGATTTTATTCCATCTAAACGAACTTTTGCGGAGTTTATAAAATGGGTTGCAACTTCAAAGTTTTATTAAGTTTTTTTGAGTTAGTCAAAGGGGTTTAGGTTCACCTAACGAGTGACACTTGGGCGCCCAAATGTCCTGCTTGTTATGGTATAAGATATAATTAAAGGAAGCATGAAAATTCGTGCTTCCTTTTTTATTATCCTTTAGAGTATAACCCTTATGGCATCTCCTTTTATTTTTCCACGCCGCGCCACAGGCCGGCGTATATTCCATTTTGCGCAAGCAGGCTGTCGTGATTGCCCCGCTCCGCGATACCGCTGTCCGTCACCACCAGGATCTCGTCTGCGTTCCGCACCGTAGTCAATCGGTGAGCCACCACGATGGTGGTTCTGCCCTTACAGAGCTCCTCCAGGCTGTGCTGGATCATCTGCTCCGTCACGTTATCGAGGGCGGAGGTGGCCTCATCCAGAATCAGGATCGGCGGATTCTTCAAAAAGATACGGGCGATGGCCAATCTCTGCTTCTGGCCGCCGGACAGCTTCATGCCCCGCTCGCCCACCACGGTCTGATATCCCTCGGGCATGGTCAAAATATAGTCGTGGATATTGGCACGCCGTGCCGCCTCTTCCACCGCCTCGCGGGTAGCGTCGGGGCATCCGTAGGCAATATTATCGTAAATGGACGCGTTAAACATGAACACATCCTGGGCCACGATACCGATGTTATGCCGCAGGGACAAACGGCTCATCGCCCGGACATCCATCCCATCGATGGAGATGGATCCGCCATCCACCTCGTAGAAGCGGGGGATCAGATGGCAGATGGTGGTTTTACCGCCGCCGGAGGGGCCAACCAGCGCCAGCGTTTTGCCTGCCTCCAGGGTGAAGGACAGGCCATCCAGCACTGTCTTGCCGTCGTCGTAGGAGAAGGTCACATCGTTGAAGGCGATCTCGCCCCGCAGAGTTCCCACATCCACCGCGTCGGGAGCATCCTGCTCGGGCCGGGCTTCCATGATCTCCACGAACCGCTTGAAGCCCGTCATACCGTTCTGGAACTGTTCCACAAAGCCGATCAGCCGGCGGATGGGATTCATGAACACGCTGATGTAGAGAAGGAACGCGGCAAAGTCACCTACATTGATTTTTCCATAGTAGACAAAAAGGCCGCCGGACAGATACAAAACCACATTCAGCAGATCCCCGATCATGGTCGTGCCGGCGGAAAACTCCGCCATGACCTTGTACGCCCCGGTGCGGGCGTGGACGAATCGGTTATTGCCTGCGGCAAAATTGTTGTTCTCGTACGCCCGGTTGGTGTACGCCTTGGACACCCGGATACCGGAAATGCTGTTTTCCAGATTGGCATTGATTTCGCCCATCTCCACGCGGGTGGCCGCAAAGGCATCGCTCATTTTACGCCGTTTTTTAGCGGCAAAGAATACCATAAACGGCACCATTGCCACCACGATCAGTGCCAAGGGCACGTAGATGTCACACATCAGAATAAAGGAACCGATCAGCATAATGAGGGAGATAAACAGATCCTCCGGCCCGTGGTGGGCCAGTTCTGTAATATCCATCAGGTCGCTGGTGATGCGGGACATGATGGTACCCGTTTTATGATTGTCGAAATAGGAAAAAGGCAGTTTCTGCAGATGGTCAAACACATCCCGGCGCATATCCGCCTGCATCCGCACGCCCACCAGATGGCCGTAGTACTGGATGAAGTAATTCAGGCACATTTTCAGAATATAAATACCGAGAAGGACAGCGGCGCAGATGAGCAGCAAATCCAGCATCCGATTGGGGATGTGCTCATTGATCATCTCCCGGGTGATCATGGGGTACACCAGATCGCAGAAGGACAACAGAAGTGCGCAGGCCAGATCGGCCATAAACAGCCGCATATGGGGTTTATAATACCGGATAAATCGTTGAAGCATACAACAACCTCGATTGTGATAATTCGCAGACCGCAGAGCCGGTCTGCCAATGGAAAGGGATGCCGCAAAAACGGCATCCCTTTCGTATTTCGTTGATGGAATCAGAACAACTGGGTTCCGTTGTTCTTGGCAGGCTCTGCCTTGCGGCGGTTCTTCAGCATATCAATGATCTCGTTGAACTCGTCGTCAGAGATAGAGGAAGCATTCTCCTCGTCGTTCACATCATTATTTTTTTTTTCGTCTTCCGCCGATGCAGCGCCGTTCTGCGCAGCCTCTTCTGCCTTGTTGGCAAAACCAGTAGCGATGATGGTGATCTTCATCTTATCTTCCAACTCAGGATCGAAGGCCACACCGAAGATTACGTTGGCGTCGGGTGCAGTCTCGGACTTGATCATAGTGGAAGCAATATCGATATCCTCCAGACCGATGTCGGGAGAAGCAGTGATGCTGATGATGATACCGCGTGCGCCGGAGATAGAGGTCTCAAGCAGCGGGCTGGAGATAGCGGCCTTGGCTGCCAGCTCTGCCTTTTCCTTGCCGGTAGCCTCGCCTACGCCCATGTGTGCGTAGCCGGCTTCCTTCATAACGGCAGTTACGTCGGCGAAGTCCAGATTGATGTAACCGGGAACATTGATCATCTCGCAGATGCTCTGTACGCCGTGGCTGAGAACATCGTCCGCGATAGCGAATGCATTGAACAGGGTGATGCGGGTTTCGGAAACCTGCTTCAGTCTCTCGTTGGGGATGATAACCAGAGAATCCACGAACTGGCCGAACTCCTGGATACCGGCCTCAGCCTGGGTCATTCTCTTCTCACCCTCGAAAGCGAAGGGCTTGGTTACCACACCGATGGTGAGGATGCCCATTTCCTGGGCGATCTTGGCTACGATGGGAGCCGCACCGGTACCGGTACCGCCGCCCATGCCGGCGGTGATGAACACCATATCCGCACCGGAAATGGAGTTGCGGATCTCCTCCAGGCTCTCCTCAGCGGCGCGTGCGCCGATCTCGGGATTCGCGCCGGCACCGTGCCCCTTGGTGATCTTCTCACCGATCGGAATCTTGTGCTGTGCGCTGGAGCGGGCCAGGGCCTGCTTGTCCGTGTTGATGGCGATGAAATCCACGCCGCGGACATTGGACGAAATCATGCGGTTGACAGCGTTGTTTCCGCCGCCGCCGACACCAATTACTTTAATATTTACACCGGTTTCAAAGTTATCATCAAATTCGAATGGCATTATTATGTCCTCCGTTAACATTATTTATGGAAGCGTGCCGCCGCACAGGCATAGTGCGGCAATTGTCTTATACAATATAATATACTTTATTTTTGATTTTTGCAATACATTTCGCAGATTTTTTCAAGATTTTTTTGATTTTTTGCCTTTTTTTTATCAAAAAGCGGCTCAAACCTTTTTTCTGCATCTGTAAAATGTCAGTTTCTGGTTTTATGCAATTGCGGAACAGATTATGCGTCCAGATTCAGCTGATTGTCCAGAATGACGCTGGTGGAATCGCTGACGCTCAAGTCAATCTGGGCCTTGATATCCGTTTTAAACAGCTCGTCCGCCAGTACAGCAGAAGCCACTTTCATCTTGATGCCCAGATCTGCGTTGCTGCCGAACTCCAAAAGGAACCGCTTGTCCGCCACCATGCGTACCTGATAGGGGTTGCGCAGATCCACCGACGTGATCCGCTCCGACAGTACGGAGGACAAAATCTCCGCCGTAGTCTCCCGGATCTGCCGGGCGAGTTTTTCCTCCCGGAACTGGACGACGCGGCCCGCCATGGCACTCTCGATCTCAGGCATGCGCAGTCGGATCAATCCCAAAGCATCAATATCGCTTTGGCTGACCCGATCCAGTACGCGAAGGGACGGCGACAGCGCTCGCATTTCCCCGTAGATCTCCGCATAGAAGACTGCCGTGTCCTCCGTGACGGTGAAATGCACCGTGGAGGGCGCCTTACGGGACACATCCAATTCACGGACGTAGGGATATTGCAGTGTCACCGCGTTTTCCGCAATCCGCGAGCTGAAGGAGTACAGATTGTCTCCCGCCTCCACGCCGGATGCCAGCAGAATCTCCTCGGAGGTATACCGCTGGGATCCCGTCACATCCACATCCCGGATCACATACACCAGCTTGTACACCAACGCCAGCGCACAGCCCACGAATAAGGTCATCATGAGAAGCGCGGACAGCGCCCGGTTCATCTGGTAGTGGATCTTCCGCTTGCGGGCCAGCCGGTAGGCTTCCAGCTTGCGGGCATCCCGCTCCTTCTGGCTGATGAAAATTTCGTCCGTATTCATCGCCGGATCGGGATCACTGCGGCGTCCCTGCCGCGGTGCGGCCCGGGGGGGAGCTTTCGGCGCCGCCCGGCCTGTATGAGGCCCGTGGCGGATGCCCTCTGTTCCCATCCGGCTGACGCGTTTGGCGCCGGTGGCCGGTCCATGGGACGCGGCTTGCGCATGGGCAGGCCGGGCACGTCCGGGTGATGCCGCGGCGGCTGTTCGCGCCATGGCATCCCGCACTTTGTACGGATTCCGCGCCCGCGGCTCGTCTTTGGGATGCATGCCGTACAAAATCTCCGCCTCACGGATTTTCTGCGCCAATCCGGCATCGGGAATGGTTGGCTGCACCCGGGATCGCCGCAGAGGCACCGCGTCCTCGCCCCGGATCTCATGCACCGGGCGACGGGTTTTGGTATAGTGCCCTGCCCGTTCCCTTACGCCGTAGGCAGTGAAGTATTCCGTTTTGTTCACCGCATCTCCTCCTCTCTTATGGGATGTGCGTATTTACTTCTTTTTCACCAGATCCAGAAGATCCAGGTAAATTTTCTTATTCGCATCGGGGACAGCGAAGGGACGAATCTTTTCCTCCATTTCATGCCGCTCCGCCGCACCGGCGTCGGAGAGCAGATAAGCCACCTTCTGTGTCAGAGGGGCTGCCTCCGTGGTTTCCAGATCCTTTTCCTCAAACAGCGATGCCGCGCCCGCATCCACCAGCACCTTGGCATTTTTGTACTGATGATTATCCGTCACGTTGGGGGACGGGATGAACACGGCGCACTTGCCGCCAATGGCCAATTCCGATATGGTCATGGCACCGGCACGGCAGATGGTCACATCTGCCGCCGCCATCTGGTACGGCATATCGTAGATATATTCCACCAGCTTGATGTTTTCATACTGATCCAGTCCCATTTCCTTGAACCAGCCGCCGCACAGTTCTTTTTCAATGGCGCCGGTGGCATGGAGATGATAGACCTCAGGATGCTTGGCGGTGAAATCCCGCATCAGTTTCAGAACGGCCGCGTTCAGGCGCTCCGCGCCCATGCTTCCGCCGTAGGAAAGAATGAAATACTTATATTTATCGGGAATGCCAAGAATCCTCCGCGCTTCCTCGCGGCTGGGTGCCACGGCGGGATGCAGGGTGGGATTGCCCACGCGAAGCAGTTTCTCGGGACATTTCAAATTCTTCCCGGTTTCCTCAAAATTCAAATACACACGGTCCACGCAAGGCGCCAGCATACGGACTGCCACGCCGGGGATGGCGTTGGACTCGTGCAAGGCACAGGGGATTCCCATCCGGGATGCGGCCTTCACCACGGGCCAGCTCACATAGCCGCCCGTACCCACCACCAAGTCGGGCTTGAACTCCCGCAGGATCTTCTTTGCCTTAATGGGAGAAACCAGCGTCAGGTAGGCGGTTTTCAGATTGGATAAGGACAGAGATCGGCGGATGCCGCGGATCTCCACAAAATACAACGGATATCCGGCGGCGGGCACCAGTTTGGATTCAATGCCGTGCTGTGTTCCCACATACGCGATCTCAGCCGTGGAGTCATTCTGTTTGATGGTATTGGCAATGGCGAGGGCGGGATTCACATGGCCTCCCGTACCGCCGCCGGTCATTAGAACACGCATAAGTCCTCCGGATTATTTTTTCTGATAGGAATGTTTGGAAACGGACAAAACGATGCCCATTTCCGCCAAAAGGATAATGAGGGACGTGCCCCCATAGGAGAAAAACGGAAGCGCGATGCCCGTATTGGGCAGTACATCGGTGACCACACCGATATTGAGGAATGCCTGGATGCCCACCTGGCTGATGATGCCGAAAACCAGCAGCGCGGAGAAGGTATCCGGTGCCCGCATGGCGATCACATACCCTCGCCAGATGAACAGAAGGAACAACACGATCAGCACCACCGCGCCGACGAATCCCATCTCCTCACACCAGATGGTGAAGATAAAGTCGTTCTGCGCCTCGGATACGTAACTGTATTTCTGACGGCTGGCACCGAGGCCCACGCCCAGTGCGCCGCCGGAGCCGATGGCATACAGCCCCTGGGTGGTCTGCCACGCCTCATCCAGTTTGTCGGCATTCTCGTCCGTGAAGCTGGTGATTCGCTTCCAAGCGTAGGGATTGGCCGCCAGAAACGCGGCGATGGCACCGAGGCCGCCCACGCCCACCACAGCCGACATCCATCCGGGATGGACACCGCCGATGAACATCATGCACACGCCGATCATGCCCACGATGATGGTCCCCGACAGATGCTTTTCCAGCATCACGAGAATGCAGGCCAGGCCCACCAGGGCACAGGGGAACAGCGTGCCGTACAGGATGTATTTTTTCTTGTCGAGGCGATCCAGTACCGCATCACGGAATCTGTCCAGATACCAGGCAAGCACCATGACCAGCGCCACCTTCATCAATTCCGACGGTTGGAACGTGAAGGGCGTGCCTTTCAGGCCCAGCCACCGGCGGGCCTCGCCGTTGCTGATACCGATTCCGGGGATCAGCACGATCACCAACAGGAACAAGGCTACGGCGAACGCAATAATCGATACTTTTTTATAAAGAGACGGGGGCACAATACTGGCAAGAGCCATGGCGCCGAGGCCCACCGCGATGAACAAAAGCTGCTTTTTGATATAGAACAGGCTATCCCCCCGCTCGGCCAGAGCCGACGGATAGCTGGCGCTGAACACCATAATGGAACCAAGGGACAGAAGGATCAGGATCAGGACCAGCATGGTGCGGTCCACGCCTGTTTTTACACGGATGATCTCCTCATCCCCACTCTTCGCTTTGGCAGGGTGTAGCTTCTCCCGCTGCACCGTCAGATCGCTGACACGGCGCACGGCACGGCCGCGGCGCACGGGTGCATCATCCGATGCCTGCCGGGGTTCCTGGGAAACAGCGACGCGCTTGCGCGGTGCGTTGGTATTGGCTTTGGATGCGCCCGTCGGGCGATTTCCGCTGGGGGTTGGCATACGCCGTCTCCTCTCTTGGTTTCATCGGTACGATCGGTTTACAGCCCGAACCAGGCCAGCACGCAAAAGAGTGCACTCACCACCGTAAATACCGTCACAATCTTTACTTCGCTCCATCCGCACTGCTCAAAATGATGATGGATGGGCGCCATACGGAACAGTCTTTTTCCGTGAGTCAATTTGAAATAGGTTACCTGCAGCATTACGGAGGCGGTCTCGCAGATGTACACGATGCCGCACACCACAACGATCAGGGGATTTCCCAAAAGGAACGCACCGGCGACCACCATACCGCCGAGGAACAGGGATCCCGTGTCGCCCATGAACACCCGGGCCGGATAGAAATTGTACACCAGGAATCCCAGCGTTCCGCCGATCAGCGTAGCGCCAAGAAGCGCCAGCGCGGTGGAAAACGGTGCCGCCTGGATGGCGAAAAACGCGGCCGCGGAGAAGAAAATGCCCACCACCAGCGTCACCGAAGACGCCAGTCCGTCGATTCCGTCGGTCAGGTTGACGCTGTTGACCATGCCGGTCAGCAGCAGAAGGGCAATGATATAATAGAAGATGCCCAATTCCAGCGTATAGCCGATGAACGGGATATACAGGGTCGTGTTCACGATATCCGTTGCGGCGATCAGAATCAGGAACAAGGCCGCCGCCACCAACTGCAGAAGATATTTCTGCCGGGCGGTCAGTCCCTCGTTCTGCTTTTTGCGCAGTTTGGCACTGTCATCCACCACGCCGATAAGGCCGTTGAGCACGCCGTACAGAAGCACATACACAAAAGGAAGCACCTCTTTGCCATTTCCCCACACAGCAGCAGCAATGCAGGCAAGGATGCACACGATCACCGTCGCGCAAATGAAGGCAATACCACCCATGGTGGGAGTACCCTCTTTGCTCTTGTGCCAGCGGGGGCCGATCTCCAGAATCTTCTGGCCCATTTTTTTGCTTTTCAGCACGGGAATCAGCTTATGGGAGATCACCACCGTGATCACGAAGGTCAGAATCAGCGCGGAAATATACAAGATTACGTCAAACATACAAAAACGCTTCCTTTACTTTTTCTGTTTGCGGCTGTAGTTTTCCCGCAGACATTCGATTACATTTTCTGCCGCCACGCCGCGGCTGGCCTTCACCAGAAGCACATCCCCCGGCTGCAGAGCAGAGAAGATCATCTCCGCCATGGCCGCCGGATTTTTGGTATCCAGGCAGACAAACACGTTCTCCGCCCGGATGCCGTGCTTGATGGCCGCTTCGGCCACCACATCCGCCATCATGCCGTAGCAGAACAACTGGTTTACCTTCATCTGGGCGGCGTACTGCCCCACCTGATCATGCATCAGGCGGGAATACTCACCCAATTCCAGCATATCGCCCAACAGCGCGGCCGCGCGCTTTCCTTTGGAGGCGGCTACGGAAGCCAGCACATCCAGCGCCGCCCGCATGGATTCGGGGCTGGCGTTGTAGCAATCGTCGATGACCGTGACCTCGCCGATCTCGTAGATCTTCTGGCGGCGATCCGCACCGCAGAACTGCAAAAGTCCCTCACGGATCGTATCCTCCTCCAGACCCAGGAGATTGCCGACGGCGTACGCCGCCAGCGCGTTGTATACATTGTGCCGTCCCAGGGTGGGAATGGACACATTGGTCAGCACTTTTCCGCCGCAGATCAGATCAAACAGCATGCCCTCGCCCGCCTGGCGGACGTTGACCGCGCGGTAATCCCCTTCACGGCTGTCCGCACTGAAGGTGCGCGTGGTATGGAAGGATGCGGGCGCGCCCTCCCGAAGGAGCGGCTCGTCACCGTTGAACAGAAGGATTCCTCCCTCCCGCATACCGGAAACGATCTCCAGCTTGGCGCGGCAGATATTCTCCCGGGAGCCAAGGGATTCCATATGGGAGGTGCCGATATTGGTGATGACGGCGATATCCGGCTTCGCCAACTCCGACAGGCGGCGGATTTCTCCGGCATTGCTCATGCCCATCTCCAGAACGGATATCCGATCCTCCGGGGACAGGGTAAACAGCGTCATGGACATACCCAGATCGTTGTTGTGGTTGCCCTCGGTTTTGTGGGTCTTGAATCCGGCAGAGGCTACAGCGGCAATGAATTCCTTGGTGGTGGTTTTGCCCACGCTGCCCGTAATGGCCACTACCCGCACGGCGGACTGATCCCGATAATGGCCCGCCAACTCGCCGATGGCGCGGACCGTGTCCGGCACGATGACCACATCGCACGGGCAATCCGTAGGTTTCTGCTGGGCCAGGATACAGGCGGCACCGGCCCGGCAGGCCGTGTCAATATACAAATGTCCATCCGTACGCTCGCCGACGATGGCGCAGAACAACATCCCCTCCGTCACTTCCCGGGAGTCGGTGCAGATGCCGGTACACACTCCGCTCGCCCCGGTTCCGCGAAACAGCGTACCGCCCGTGATTCCGGCGATCTCCTCAGAGGTATAGGATCGGATCTTCCACTCAGCTTTCATTCTGTATTTCCGGCGGCCGGAGCCGCTTATTCCCTTTCCTTGGTATGGGGGATACACTATCCCCGTGTGATCTCCGCATAGGCACGGCGGGCAATGTCCGCTTCATCAAACGGATGCTTGCCGTAGGCGTCGATCTCGTATTTTTCATGTCCTTTGCCCGCAAACAGAAGGATATCCCCCGTCCCCGCTTCCCTTATGGCGTAGCGGATCGCTTCCCGCCGGTCGGGGAGGACGATGTGGGGCTTTTCCCGATCCATCCCCCGCCGGATCTGCGAGAGGATTTCCGCGGGATTCTCCGTGCGGCAGTTGTCGGAGGTCAGGATCACAAAATCCGCCAAAGCGGATGCGATCCGTCCCATGACGGGCCGTTTGGCGGGATCTCTGTCCCCGCCGCATCCAAACAGCAAGGTGATCTTCTGCCCCTCCCGCCGGGCTTGGCGGACAGTACGAAGAAGCGTTTCCAGCGCCGCCGGCGTATGTGCATAATCGAGAAACAATGTAAACGGTGCACCGGGCAGGATCACCCGCTCCATGCGCCCCTCCACCCCGGAGAAGCTGCGCAGGGCATCCTGAATCGTCAGCGGATCGATGCCGAGACGCAAAGCCGCTGTGATGGCCAGCATAGTGTTGGCCACGGTGAACTGTCCCGGCACGGGGCACTTCACCCGAAACACCGTGTTTTTTGCATAATATACATAGGACACGCCGTCAATGCCCTGCATCTGCTGCCGCAGGGCGTAAACATCCCCCTCGGCATCCTCTCGGGCGCGGCATCGGATATACCGGCACGCCGGTGCCAGCTCCATCAGCGGCCCGGCGTACGGATCGTCAGCCAGGACGATACCCACGGGGCACATGGCGAACAGGCGGGCCTTTGCCGCCAGATAGCGCTCCATGGTGCCGTGATAATCCATATGCTCCGGCGTCAGATTGGTAAAGATACCGATGTCGATATGCATGGCATCCACCTTATGCAGATCCAAGGCGTGGGAGGTGGCTTCCAGAATCAGCACCTCCGTCCCCCGATCCCGCATCTGCGCCGCCGCGCCGTATAGAAATTCCGGATCGGGCGTGGTCATGGCGGCCGGCACATCGGCGATTTCTCCGCCGCCGCCCAGATCGATCTCCTCGTCCCCGCACAGACAGCGCACCGTGCCGATCAGCCCGGTTTTGTACCCGGCGGCGGCCAGGATGGCACGCAGGATGTAGGACGTGGATGTTTTTCCGTTTGTTCCCGTGATGGCCACCACCCGCATATCCCGGGTGGGATCACCGTAGTAATTGTTCCAAATCTGCGCCGCCGCGGCGCGGGTATTCCCCACCACCACATAGGGCAGATCCGCCGGCGCGCAGGCTGTATCGTCAATGACGGCCACAGCCGCGCCCTTCTCTTTTGCCTGCGGTATGTACCGATGTCCGTCGGTGCGCACGCCGCGCAGGCAAAGAAACATACATCCCGACCGCGCCCGACGGGAATCGGACACGATATGGGGAATCTCCATGCACTCGTCGGCGTGCGATTGAAGCACATCCACGCCGCGCAAAAGTTCATACAGCCGCATAGGATACCTCCGGAAGTGAAGTTGTATGACTTTTCACTTCCGGCCCGTATCAGTCGTCCGTCAGTCCCAGATGGCGCACCTCAATGGTGACAACGGTGGCGGACGGAACCGTTTCGCCCGCGGCGGGCGTCTGGCTGATAACCGTTGCGGTATCGCCGTTGGTCGCGCCAGTGATCGAAACATTCAGGCCTGCATTCACAAGCAGTCGATTGGCCGCCTCCGCCGTCTTACCGACGAGATCGGGCACTTTGACTGTATTTTTCGGCACTTCCTCACCTGTATACAGGATCAGTTTGCCGGTATCCTTGAATATGGTGGATCCGGCGGCAGGAACCTGCGCCGTGATCTTGTCGCCATCGCCTACGATGGTGTACTGGATGCCGCGCCAGCCCAGATCGGCTTTGGACGCCTCCACGGTAGCACCCACGTAGTTGGATAGGCTGATCTCGATTTTCTTCAGTTCTTCCTCGGTATACTGGGCCTCGATTCCCATATAAGGGAGAACGAAGGACAACAGTTTGGACACATAGGGAGCCGCCACCACGCTGCCGTACACCGAGCCTTTCATAGGTTCATCCACCATGATCAATGCGGCGATTTTGGCGTCATCGGCGGGGGCATAAGCCACACAGGAGCCGATACGGAAGGAACGCTCTCCGTTTGCGTCGTATTTATCCTGCTTCTGGGAGGTACCGGTCTTGGCCGCTACCTTGTATCCTTTCACGTAGGCGTTTTTCGCGCCGCCGTTGCCGGACACGCCGTCTTCCAGAATCCAGTCGATGGTATCGCAGGTTTCCGTGCTGACCACCTGACGGACCGCGTCCGTCTCGTAGGACTGGATCACGTTGCCTTCATCGTCCACGATTTCCCGCAGAAGATGGGGTGTCATCAGATAGCCGCCGTTGGCCACGGCGGATACCGCCGTGATCTGCTGGATGGGGGTAATCTTGAAGGTCTGACCGAAGGAATAGACCGCCAGGGAAACCCCGCCGAAATTGTTTTTGGAGCTGACGATGGGATAGCTTTCTCCGGGCAGATCGATGCCCGTGATGGAATTGTATCCGAAGGACAGGAAATAGTTATAGAAGGTATCCTGCCCCAGCCGGTTGGCCAGCTGCATCATGGTGGGGTTGCAGGATTGCTGCAGCATCTGATAGAACGGCAGTGTACCGTGACCGCCTTTTTTGTGGCATTTGATCGGCTGTGTCCAGCCCTCAATCTTGAGAGCACCGGTGCAGGTGAAATTCTCCTCCAGGCGGATGACGTTTTCCTCCAGGCCCATAGCGGTAGTAACGATCTTGAACGTGGATCCCGGCTCATACAGCTCCGTAGTAGCCTTGTTTTTCCACATGGTGTAGAGCAGATTGTAATACATCTGGGTGTACTCATCCGATTCCGGATCCAGCGTATCCAGTTTCTTCTGGGAATCCTCATCCAGCTTGTAGGGATTGTTCAAGTCAAAGGCGGGATAGGTGGCCATGGCCAGAACGCCGCCCGTATTCACGTCGATTACGATGCCGGACACGCGGTTGCCCGCCCCGGATTCGTAATAGGTGGTTTTCAGTTGGTTCTCCAGCTCATACTGGATGTACAGATCCAGCGTGGTGACGATGTTGTAGCCGTTTTCGGCCTCCACATAGCTCTCGTAATCGAAGGGCATGTCACCGTTGTGGGCGTCCTGGGCCTTGATATAGCGGCCGGATGTGCCCTCCAGGATGTTGTTGTACTGGGCCTCCAGACCGTAGATGCCCACGCCGTCGCTGTTGGTGAATCCCAGAACGTGGCAGGCCAGCGTATCGTAAGGATAGT
Organism: Clostridia bacterium; assembly: GCA_017468385.1. Lineage (GTDB taxonomy): Bacteria > Bacillota > Clostridia > Oscillospirales > CAG-272 > SIG701. Next base: position 114,356 of record JAFUIQ010000011.1, on the reverse strand, counting down.
ATCGCTTGGCCGAGGCGCGCAGGTAGATCTGGCGGGTGAAGCCGTATTCGGAGATAAACTCCCGCACCCGCTCCGCGTCTGATTGCTCCACGTTTTTCTTGATCACCTCATACCGGCGGCCGTTCATCGCCGCTTTCTCGATCACGGAATCGTAATCCACGCCGAGAATATCCGACAGCGCCCGGGCGATCAGTTCGTTCATCTTCACATCGTTATGTACTGTTCCGTCGGCGGATGTCCATGTATAGGCGGTTTTGTAATCCGATTCGGATTCCTTTCCGTCCGCGGCGGCTTCCACGGCCGCGGCTTCCGCCTCCGCCATGGCGTCGATGATATCCTGGGGAGAGATGAAGATCAGATACACCGTGGTGTTGGTAGCCAGTATATTTCCGTTCCGATCGTAGATGATGCCCCGCTCCGGATTGACCTCCGTTTCGTGGGTCAGCTGATCGATTACTTCTTTTTGGTAATAATCGTATTCCAGAATCTGCAGTCGGAACAGCGCAAAGATCAGCACTGCCGCCACCAGCAGAAACACAGCCATAACGATCAGCGACCGCATTACGGTGCGCCTATCAATCCTCTTGGCAGATGACGCCACGATATCTCCTCCATTACCGAACAGTTTGCAAAGCCACTTACTGGCCGAAAAACCGCAAGCACCCACTATGCTTGCGGATTCCCGTATGTATTGTACGCGTGCCTTGGCGTAAATATGCAAAAAACGGGATATATGTATCTTTTTGGAAAAAACGCGGGGCGCAATGCTGCATCCTCGCGTCAGTCCACGTACTCTCTCAATTTATCCAGATTCTCTCCGATAGCGGACAGCATGGTGGAGAACAATCCGTAACCGCCCTCCTGCTTATCGGATTCCTGAGCGGCATTATTCAAAACAATGCGGTCACCGCCGGACACGGACACAAAACGGCTTTCCACCAGATTGCCGCGGACCATACCGATGCGGTTGATGGCGATATCCTCGATGACGCGGATGTCGTCCCGCTCCTCCAAAGCCAGAGACAACTCTCTCTCACTCTGTGCCAGCGCCTGTGCCTGGGCTTCCAAGGCGGAGATCTCGCCGTTCAGTTCATAATTCTGTGCGAAACTGACCATGATGACCATGATCATTACAGTGAAGATAGCAAGCAGGGATACCGTTGCCAGCGGGAAGGGCTTGCTGGCCATGCGGATTTCCTTTGCCGCGGGAGCGCGTCTCACAGCGGATACGGGCATAGGACGGCGGGCGGTGGGGGCTGCCTGTCTGGTGCGGGCGGCCGGAGCGGCGGATTTTTTCACACGGTCCCCAGCAGGTCTTGCCTGGGCATTCCGGCGTACGGTCTCCGTGCGGGCGGGTGCCGGACGGCTCATCGACTGCGGTGCGCGATTCTGCATCGGCTGTGCAGGACGGGCCGGTGCCGGACGGGCACTCTGATAGGTAACGGCGGGAGTATTCTCATAGGGATTCAGCCCCTGCTGTACCCGTGCCATCAATTCCGATGTAGGTACGGAGCGAGCGGCAGCGGCGGTAAGACGCCCGCTGTACTGCCGTCTCAGTTTATCGCAGAGGGGATTCCCGGTAGTGGCGCGCGGATCAGCAGCATGATACGTGGTCATGTGAGAGCCTCCCAAATACTAATCAAATTCGTTCGTTACAGTTTTTCCACTCCGCGCAATTTCGCACTGCGGGAGCGGGGGTTATCGTTCATCTCCGCCTCGGTGGGGAGAATCGGTTTCTTGTTCAGGATTTTGACGGTAGGTTTCTTGCCGCACACACACACGGGGAAGTTGGGCGGGCAAGTGCATCCCGATGCCAGATTGGCAAAGGTTTGCTTGGCGATGCGGTCCTCCAGCGAATGGAAGGTGATCACCGCGGCGCGGCCGCCGGGGGCCAGTCGCCGGATAGCCTCCTCCAGGGAGGGCGGGATGGAATCCAGCTCCCCGTTCACCTCAATGCGGATCGCCTGAAAGGTGCGGCGTGCGGGATGCTGATTTTCCTTGAACCGAGCCGCCGCGGGAATCGCCTGATGGACGATCTGTGCCAGCTCGGAGGTAGTTTCAATTTCTTTTTCTGCCCGTTTTTCGCAGATGGCGCGGGCCACGCGGGCCGCAAATTTTTCCTCGCCGTAGTCACGGATCACGCGGGTGAGTTCCGCCTCGGAATAACCGTTGACCACATCCCTCGCACAGAAAGCAGCGGTTTGATCCATCCGCATATCCAGAGGAGCCTCGGCGGTATAGGAGAAGCCCCGTCCTTTTTCGTCCAACTGGTAGGAGGACACGCCCAGATCCCACATAACGCCGTGAATCTGTTCGATGCCCAGCATATCCAGCGCGGCGCCGATGCCGGAAAAATTCGTTTTCACCAAAGTTACCCGATCGGAGAAGGGGGCGAGCCGTTTCTCGCAGGCCGCCAGGGCGGCATCATCCCGATCCAGGCAGATCAGCCGACCGCCCTCGGGCAGCCGCCGTGCTATTTCAAAGGAGTGCCCGCCGCCGCCGGCCGTGCAATCCACATACACACCGCCTCGCTCCGGCTGCAGGATCTCCATACATTCGGGAGCCAGAATCGATACGTGAGAAAATTCCATAGATGAAACTCCGTATCCGTCAGAAGCCGAGACGGATCATCTGCTCCGTCAGGGACTCTGCATTTTCGCCGCTGTTCTTTTCGTTCCAGATTTCCTCTGCCCAGATCTCCGCATGGCGGCCGCAGCCAACCACCACAGCACTCTTTTCGATGCCGGCATAGGCAAGCAGTTCGGCGGGAATCAGAACACGCCCCTGGGAGTCGGGCTGTACATCCGCGGCGTTGGAGTAGATGAAGCGGGCGATCTCACGGGCCTGGGTGGAGGGGAGCTGTTCCAGCTTGTCCGTGTACTTTTCCCACTCTTCCATGGAGAACACAGAAAGGCACTTGTCTATATTGCGGGTAATCACAAAAGTTTCGCCCAACTGATCCCGATGCTTGGCCGGGATGAACAGACGATTCTTCGCATCCAGATTATGCGTGAATTTCCCCATCAACATAGTTTTCAGCTCCTTTCCTGTGGAATTTTACACTACTTTCCCCCACACTTCACCACACTGTAAACATTATAATACACTTTCATGGGAAATTCAATAGTTTTTTTTGCATTTTATGAAATTTTTCTTGGTATTTCTCCTCATTTTTCTCAAATCCGCAGCATTTCCCGAGGGGAATTCTGTCCCTTCCAACATTTTCCAACATTTTGGCTATTCCTGCACTTTCCGCAATCGCCAAAATTATACATTTTTCGCACACGGATAACCGTATTCGGAGTGCAAAAAAACAAGGCGAGAGTTTCCTCTCGCCCTGTTTGTCAGGTTATTCAATCCGGCAGTTTCAAGTCCGCCATCACCCACGGGTGATCCGTTCCCAGATCCGGTTTTCTGTGGTATTCCAGCCGATCCCAGCGCAGCACGCTCACATCCTTGGTGGCCAGAATCATATCGATATAATTAATCTGTTCCGAGTGCAGCACTTGCCGGGTAATCACCATGTCCATCTCCTTGAGGAAGTTCTGCATGATGTCGGAAGTCTCCTGTGTGTTCCAGTCCGCCGTGCAGATCACGGGAAGGTCATACTTCGCCTGCAGATCCCGGAGCATGGTCACCGTCTCCGCAGCCTGTTGCGGCTTGTATCCGGGGTTTTTTGTGCCGTCGGCATTCACTCCGTCCACATCCCAATGGGTGTTGAGGAAGATGAACCGCTCCCCGGTGGCCTTCACCTTGAACACACCCCAGCACATCACACGGCACCGGCCGTTGGTGTTGTATTTGTAGTAAACATTCCCTCCCTCTTCCATCTCCAGAAGATCGGTGCGGTAGATGATGTTGGATAGGTATTTTTCCCCACTGACTCTGGGATTGTCGGCTGTATGGATCGCATACTGATCCTTGTGCGCGTACTTGTTCCATTCCCGCCACCAGTATACATCAAACTCCTGGGCACCGATGATGGCAGGCTGATAATACTCCACAGCGGCAAAGAACATCTCACTCCGGTGCTCGACGTGGGGATATGCATTCCAATCCACAATATACGTATCTGCCAGCACGTTAGTGCTCATAACACGAATGTCCGTACCCGCGGCCCATGCAGCCTCCCAGGCAGGCTTGTGAATGGTGCCGGCGGCCGTATATCCGTTTTCCAAAGCGATCTCCTTGCCTAGTGCGGCAAAATGATCGGCAGTGAGCCCTGCCCCCCGGATCAGGGAATGAAGTCCCGCGGATTTCAGCACCAGATTCCCGTCAGACACGCTCCAGGCATAGCCAAGCGCGTCGGTGGGTGCCGCAACAGATTTGGAAGCCGGCCGTTTTGTCTCACCCACGAGGATCTCATGACCCGTGGGGTCCGCTTCCCAGTCCATATATACCGGCAAAAGGCTTCCGTAGGCATCAAAAATCTGTGCCTGTACCTCCAAAGCCGCATCCGCGTTTTCATCCTTTCCGTAAACGATGGCAAACTCACTCAGCGACACGCCCTCCACCGTAAAGGAGCGCAGGCGGTATCCGGTAAACGTGACCGACTCGTTCAGCGACAGAACCAGCGGAGAGGCCGATGTCTCATCATAATCCGCGACGGCATCGATCAGTACATCCAGCGCATTTCCCGCTGCCTTTTCCCCGATCAAACCAAGCACAAGATGTGTTCCATCGGTACGTACCGTATAATCGTGGGCACGCATTCCGTCACACACCGCCATCGACTGGGCAAAGGAGGTGGGGCCTACCAGAATACAGTTCTCGGTGGGCGCACCGGTGGATCCGTCCCGGCTCATGGGCAGCTTTATCCCGGTGTATTTCTCAATCTGCCGCTGCACATCCGTTGCGATAGCGCGATAATCCACGCCGCTTCCGGATGCATATACAATGGTGTACGCGCTCCCGCCGTTCTCGATCAAGGTGATCTGCGACGGCACAAAGCCTTGCTGCTCCGGTGTTTGGGCTGTGTCGGTCGGTGTGTCGGGATTCTCCTTGCCCGTGCATCCGCTGAAAACCGCACAGGACAACAGCACACACGCCATGATCCATCGAAAGCCGTGTTTCATATTTTTCAATTCCTCCACTGCGTTTATTATTTTGATTATAGCACATATTCCCTCCGTCCGCAACCCGCTCCGATAATTTGCAATAAAAAAGCAGCGCCTGTCCGGCGCTGTTTTTGAAATATTATTTTTTCCCATAGAGGGACACAGCCAACCGTGCTGCGCTCTTCGGCATGGCATCGCCGATGGGATGGCCGTATTTGATCAATTCCCGCACGTAGGTGGAGCTAACACAGGCGATGGATGGCTCTGCGGGCAGCATCACCGTTTCCAGATCCGCGTCAAACCGCTTCATGATGGCGGCAAGGGAGTATTCGTAATCGAAATCCGACGCGCTGCGCACGCCGCGGACGATATATTTCACACCCCGCTCCGCAGCATAGGCGGAGGACAGGCCGACGCATAATTCCGCCTTCACGTTGGTGATTCCCTCCCCTGCCAGATCGGCGCAGGCCGCCTCCAGCATGGCAAGACGCTCCCCATAGGTAAACATGCCGTGAGCGGCGGAGTCCTTCTCTCCGTTGGACATCAGTGCCACGTACACAAAATCGAACATTTTAGCCGCCCGTCGGATCAGATCCGCATGGCCGCTTGTCACCGGATCAAAACTGCCGGTGATCATTGCAATCCTTTTTTCGTTTGCCATATCACGCCTCACCTGCCACCGGGCGAAGCAGTGTGATCCGCGACCGCCCGTAGGATACGGATTTCTGCACGGTATACAGCGCGGCCAGCTCCTCGCTTCCGCCGAACACATCCTGCAGAATCGCCTCGTTTTCCCGCGCCTCGATCTCCTCCTCGCTCCGATTCCGGCGGGAAGGACGGGCATCGGTACCGTTGTCCGTCTCGCACACGATCACCGCACCGGGAGCATACAGATCTCCCTGGGCCAGCTTGCGCAGCGCCTCCGGCACCAGTCCAGCGGCGTAAGGCGGATCCAGGAACACGATATCGTACTGTTCGCGATGGGCGGCGCCCCGGATAAAGGACGCATAATCCGCACAGGAAATGCGGCACCGATCAAACAGCCGGGTCTTTTTGGCGTTGTCCATAATCACATTGGCCGCCTCGCGGGAGGCGTCGATAATCGTAGCACGGGCCGCGCCGCGGCTCAGTGCCTCCAGGGCCAGCTGGCCCGATCCCGCAAAGAGATCCAGCACCGCCCGTCCCTCGATCTCAAACTGGATCATGGAAAAAACGGCTTCCTTCACCCGCTCGGCGGTAGGGCGGGTGGTCTCGCCCTCCAGCGTGGTCAATTTGATTCCCCGGGCTGTGCCCGTAATAATCCGCATCATGTTTACTTACCTCGTACTCAATCCGATGTGTTTTTATGCAAAAATTCGTAGATATTCTCCGCATCCGCCCGGGACAGACCGCGCACCTCCTCGATGTCGGCCGCGGAAGCGAGGCGCATATTGGCCAGCGTGCCGAAATGGGAGAGCAGTGTTTTGGCCTTAGCGGGGCCGATGCCTTTTACTTTCTCCAAAGACGATGTGCGCAGGGTTTTCCGCTTGGCGGCACTCATGCCGGACACGGTGAAGCGGTGAACCTCCTCCTGCAATTTGTAAAGGAACGGGAACACCAGCGGGTCCCGTGCGATCTGGATTTCCTCCTCCTCGCCCACCACGGTGCGGGTCTTGTGATGCTCATCCTTGGCAAGACCGTACACGGGGATATCCACTCCCGCCTCCCGGAGTGCTTCCCGCACCACGGACACATGTCCCTTACCGCCGTCCAACAGGATCAGATCGGGACGGATGGAATACCCTCCCGACGCATCCTCCAGATGGGCGATCCGCCGAAGGATCACCTCCCGCATGGAGGCATAGTCATCGGGCGCGCCCGTGACGGAGCGAATCTTGAAATAGCGATAGTCGCTCTTTTTGAAGCGGCCGTTTTCCGCCACGATCATGCCGGCGGTGATGTGCTCCGCTCCCAGATTGGATATGTCGTACACCTCGATGCGCTCCGGCACCGTTTCCAATTCCAGAAGGGATGCCAGACGGACGAGGACCTTCATATCGCCCTCCTCCCGTCGCCGCTGATTCTCCCTGTGCTGGGCCGCATCCTTTTCCGCCATCAGACAAAGCTGGCGGGCATCGCCCCGCTGGGGCGTGCGCACGACGGTACGGTGCCCGGCCCGCTCGCTGAGGCAGGCAGACAGGGCCGCCATCTCCTCCTCCGGCAGGGGAAAGGACAAAAGGATCTCCCGGGGAATATACTCCCGGCTTTGATACAAGCCCAGAATGAACGCGCTCATGGGAGAATCGGCGTCGCCGCCGTCCTCCGTGATGGCGTCGGGAGCAAAAAGGAACTGTTCGCTGTCCGCAATATAGCCGCCGCGGACATAGAATACGGAGGCACAATCCCCCGCCTCGTCCCGGGCCAGGGCGATCACATCGCACTCGAAATCCGGTGCGCCCACAGCCTTCTGCTTTTCGCCCAACCGTCTGAGGGCGGCGATAGAATCCCGACAGCGGGCGGCCTCCTCAAAGCGGAGATTTTCCGAGGCGTCGCTCATCCGCGTCTCCAGATCCGCAATGGCGTCTTTGGTGCCGCCCCGCAAAATCTGGATCGCACAGCGAACCAAGGCGGCGTATTCTTCTTTATCCACATCCCCGGCGCACACGCCCACACACTTTCCCATCTGCCGATAGACGCAGGGGCGTTCCCGCCCGATATCCCGGGGGAAAACCCGCTTGCAGGACGGAAGGCCCAGGGTACTCTCCAGCGTATGGATGATGGAGAACACGGTGGACACGCCGGAATAGGGCCCGAAGTAGAGGGAATCATCCCCCGCCCGGCTCCGCGTCATGGACAGTCTTGGATACTCATCCCCCATACTGAGGCGGATATACGGATAGGATTTTGCGTCTTTCAGACGAATATTATACTTGGGAGAATACTGCTTGATCAGGCGGTTTTCCAGCGCCAGCGCTTCCATCTCCGTGTCGCACACGATGAAATCGAAATCGTGGACACTGCCCGCCATTCGTGCGGTTTTCACATCGTGGGCACCGTGGAAATACTGGGACACCCGATCACGAAGAGAGCGGGATTTTCCCACATAGATCACTTTTCCCGACGGGGCGCGCATGATATACACCCCCGGCACGCGGGGCAGTGCCGCCGCCTTGGAGCGCAGATGGGACAGCACCTGCTCACTTTGCGGGGTATGTGCCAGTGACTCCATACGATCCTCCCAAAAGCAAAAGTGGCGAAAAGCATACCGACCGCGCTTTTCGCCATAAAACCTATAGACTTATTGTCCCCATTGCGGGAACATGCCGGATTATTCGTTGAATCCGGTATCGATCAGCGCGGCAAGGCCGTCCAGGGCCTCGGTTTCATCCGCACCGTCTGCGATCAAAGTAATGGTAGTTCCCTTCACAATACCCAGGGAAAGAACACCCAGGAGGCTCTTGGCGTTGACACGTCTGTCCTCACGCTCCACCCAGATAGAACTACGATAGGAATTCGCCTTCTGAATAAAAAATGTTGCAGGTCTTGCGTGCAGACCGACATTATTTTTTATTGTAACATCACGAGAAATCATATAATATGCTCCTGTGCACAAAATTTCTTTAAATTTATACAAAATTCCGTCCGCTCAGCGACGAAATTCCAACACCTATAATCAGTATAGCAAATTTCGTCCGTAAAATCAATAGTTTTTCGCAAAAAATCCATTTTGGGGATTCCGGGAGACGATTCGCACGGAGCGGTACATCGTGCCGCATCGCCCTATTCCGGAATCTCCGCCGCACACGGGTGCGTCAGGATTTCTTCAGCTTTGCCTCGGCCTTCAGGCGCAATTCCGTATTCAGGATCTTCTTGCGCAGGCGGATGGACTTGGGAGTTACCTCGATCAGTTCATCATCACCAATATATTCGATGGCCTGCTCCAGGGACATCACCTTCGGCGGGGTGAGGATCAGTGCCTCATCCGCGCCCTTGGAGCGGATGGAGGTCAGGTGCTTCTTCTTGCAGACGTTGAGGGCAATATCCTCCTGCTTGGGGCACTCGCCCACGATCATACCCTCGTACACGGGCGTCTGTACGCCGATGAACATAGCGCCGCGATCCTGTGCGTTGAACAGACCGTAGGAGGTGGCCTCGCCATCCTCGGAGGCGATCAGAGAACCGGTAAAGCGGGTGGTCACGTCGCCCTTGTAGGGCTGATAACCGTCGAAGAGAGTGTTGATGACGCCCTCGCCCTTGGTATCGGTCATGAACTCGCTGCGGTAGCCGAACAGACAGCGGGAGGGGATGGAGTACTCGATGCGGGTACGGGATCCCACCTTGGCCATCTCGATGAGTTCACCCTTGCGGGCACCCAGTTTCTGCATTACGCTGCCCACCGCGTCATCGGGCACGTCGATGGACACCTTCTCCATGGGCTCGCAGAGCTTGCCGTCGATCTCCTTATAGAGAACGTGGGGCATGGAGCAGCACAGCTCGTAATTCTCCCGGCGCATGGTCTCGATGAGGATGGACAGATGCATCTCACCGCGGCCGGCCACCTTAAAGGAATCGGTGGTCTCGCCGTCGCTGACCCGCAGGGACACGTCCTTCAAGGTCTCCTTGAACAGACGGTCACGGATCTGGCGGGAGGTAACGAATTTGCCCTCCTTGCCGGCAAAGGGGCTGTCGTTGACGGAGAAGGTCATCTCCATGGTGGGCTCGGACACCTTCACAAACTCCAGGGGCTCGGGACGGTCGGTGGCGCAAATGGTGTCGCCGATACCGATATCCGCCGCACCGGAGAAACAAACGATGTCGCCCATCTTGGCAGAATCCACCGCCACCCGGTCCAGACCGCTGATCTGGTACAAGGCCGCGATGCGGGCCCGGCGGGTCTCACCGGGATTGTGATAGTTGCAGATGGTAACATCCTGATTGACACGGAGAGATCCCCGCTCAATACGGCCGATGCCGATACGGCCCACGTAATCGTTGTAGTCGATGGAGGAAACCAGAAGCTGCAGCGGCTCGTCCACCTCGCCCTCGGGGCTGGGGATGTACTCCAGAATGGTGTCGAACAGAGGGCGCAGATCCTCGCCCGGGGTTTCCGGATCCAGTGATGCGGTGCCGGAGCGGCCGCAGCAGAACAGCATGGGAGAATCCAGCTGCTCGTCGGTGGCGTTCAGATCCATCAGAAGCTCCAGCGTTTCATCGATAACCTCATTGATACGGGCATCGGGACGGTCCACCTTATTGACCACCACGATGATGCGGTGATTCAGCTCCATGGCTCGCTGAAGCACGAAGCGGGTCTGGGGCATGGGGCCCTCCGCCGCGTCTACCAGCAGGATGACGCCGTTGACCATCTTCAGAATACGCTCTACTTCGCCGCCGAAGTCCGCGTGTCCGGGGGTGTCTACGATGTTGATCTTTACACCGTTATAATATACGGAGGTGTTCTTTGCGAGAATCGTGATGCCGCGTTCCTTTTCGATGGCGCCCGAGTCCATCACGCGCTCTACCACGGCCTGGTTTTCATGGTACGCACCGCCCTGCTTCAGCATGCCGTCCACCAGGGTAGTCTTACCGTGGTCAACGTGGGCGATGATCGCTATGTTGCGCAAATCTTCTCTTACCAAAATAGTATCCCGATCTTTCTATATAATTAACTTACATAGTATATCACAAAAAAAGCCCAATGAAAACAGGCTTTTTGCATTTTTTTGAATTTCGGCACTGTGCAACAAAAAACGCCCGTCGGAATGGGGAATTCTTCGCATTTTTATGGGATTTTGGGGCAAAAAAAGAAAAAATCGCCTCGCCCGCGGGGGGCAGAAGCGATTTTATTCATCCCAGAACTTTTCCAGAATCCGGCTGAGGGAGTAGGCGTCGCCCGTGTACTGCATCCGGCTCCAATGGGCGGGGAACAACTTTCGTATGCCCGGATCGGCGTACCGATCGTCGATCAGCACCACCACGCCCCGATCCTCTTCACTGCGGATCACGCGGCCCGCCGCCTGCAGGATCTTGTTCATGGCTGGATAGAGATAGGCGTAATCGTGGCCGCTTTCTCTTGTCTTTTCGTAATATTCCGACAGGATATTCAACTCACTGGACAAGCCGGGCAGACCGATCCCCACGATGATGGAGCCGATGAGACTCTCTCCCTGCAGATCGATTCCCTCGGAGAAGATGCCGCCCAGCACGCAGAATGCGGTCAGTCCCTCTCCCCGTGCGGCGGAGGATGCAAAGGCACGCAGGAACCGATCCCGCTCGCCGATGCTCATGCCCTGCTTCTGCAAAATAACCTTACTGCCCGGAGACAGTTTCAGATACTGCCGGCACACGGCGTTCATGTATTTGTAAGACGGGAAATAGACGATGTAGTTCCCCGCCCGGCTCTCCGTCACGGCGGCAATCAATTCCGCCACGTCGGCGGAGGTATCCCGCCGCTGGGACAATCGGGTTCCCACGGAATCCACCGTCACCAGACACAGATTCTCCCGCTCATAGGGGGATGGCAGTTCCAGCCGCACGGCGTTTTTGCAGCCGCACACGTCGGCATAGTAATCCATGGGAGACAGGGTGGCGGAAAACAGGGCGGTACTCACCGCCTTCTTCATGGCCTCATCCAGCATCCGCGCAGGATCCAGACACATGAGACGCACAAGGCACTCCCCACCCGCCGCTTCGGCATAGAAGGCGAAGGCATCGTCCGCCAGGGCGACGGATTCCGCAAAGCGGCGCAGGGCCGTGCGCATATCCTCAAAGAGGGGCGCGGCACTCTCGTAATCCCGCCGCAGATATTCGTCGCACACCGCCCGCATACGTCCCACCGCCTCCACAAGGAAAGGCGGCACCGCGGACAACAGGATACATCCCGCCCGCTCCCCCTCCGGCGATTCCTCCGCTTCGGCGGCGCACATGGCTTCGATGCCGTCGAATGCAGCACGCATGCAATCGCATCCGTCGGCCAGAGGCCGATCGTCGGGCAAGGCGGCGCAGACGCTCTCCGCAAAGCGGAGAAATTCCGAGCGGCTCAGTGCGGCGGAATAGGTTTCTCTGGCCCGGTCAGGCAGATTGTGGGCCTCATCGAAGAGGAAAATATATTTCTCTCCCCGATCCTGCACGAAATACCGCTGGAAGCGCACATGGGGATCCAGCAGATAGCCGTAATCGCAGACGATCATATCGCAGTATTCGCTGACATCCAGCGACAATTCATAGGGGCAGATGCCGTACTGCTCGGCGATTTTCACCATATCGGGGCTGTCGTACACCGTGCCGCTTTCCAAAACGGAAAGAAGGGCCCGATCCCGCCGTTCCTCATAGGACTGCTTCCCCAGGGGGGCCAGCATCTCACAGCGGCGGCACATGCCGTGGGCGTTCTCCCCGTTTTTGCGGCGGGGACACAGCCGCTCTTTGGCCGCAATGCGGCAGCATCGCAGAGTGGGGCACTGTTCGCTCAGGGTGCGCACCGCATCCAATGCCGCGTTGCCCGTCACCGTTTTGGCGGTGAAGTAGAAGATCCGATCCCCATATCCGACGCCCAATGCCCGCAAGGCGGGATACACGCCGGACATGGTCTTGCCGATTCCGGTGGGAGCGCTGGCCAGCAGACGGCGGGATGTACGCGCACAGCGGAACATCTCCTCCATCAGATCTCTTTGTCCCTCCCGGATGGTGGGATAGGGGAAGCGAAGCTTTTTCAGCTGTTCCCTGCCCTCACCCATGCGGCAAGCCTCCATCGCCAGAAAAGGCGCGGCACGCTCAAACAAAGCATCCAGAGAACGGGCCAGCACAGCCCGGGCAAACATCCCCTCCCAGCACTGCACCGCTCCGTCGGATTCCCGCACAAACGCCATGCGGATAGCCAGGCTCTCCCGGCCTTCCTCCTCCGCCAGCATACAGGCGCACAGCATCACCCGGGCCAGATAGGCCGCGTCATCCCCGGGATACACTCTGTCGGGGGAGCGGCGCACAAATTTCCGGTATTCACAACACAAGGTTGTCCCGTCAAAGGACACCGCATCGATCTCCCCACGGAAAACAAAGGAAAAGCCATCCGCTTCCCGCACAGCGGAAACCGGCACATTCCGACGGACATCGGACAAACCCTCGCCCAAATGGCCGTCCCCACAGCTTGTGTGAAATCCCGTGGGCACACCCGCCTTACGGCGGGCAAAAACGCACAACTCCGCCACGTCCAAAAAGACGGTGCGGAAATTCTCACCGAACGTCAGATGCATGGCTCCTCCTTTCCGTCATAATCTGACGAATCCTTCCCCAAATCCTCGTTTCCCTGTGGAACGTGGCATTTTTGCTGATTCATTGGCCCGGGGAAAAGATTCCCTTTTCAAAAGATTGACATAAAATAATATCAGGTGTTATAATAATACATACATTCTATGGATTGGATCGGATAAATATGATTCTGAATCAAAAACAAACCACTCTTGCCTATCGCTGTCCGCACTGCGGCTCCGCGGTGATCAGCCTGATCGGCGTGTTCTCTCTGTCTGCCGACATGATCCGCATGAAATGCCCCTGCGGAAAAAGCGATCTTTCCGTGGTGTACACCAAAGATAAAAAAGTCCGCCTGCAGATCCCTTGCTTCCTCTGCCCCAATCCCCACACCTTCACCATCTCCTCCCAGTTCTTTTTCGAGACGGATCTGATGGCGTTTCCCTGCCCCTATTCGGGCATGAACATCGGCTTTGTGGGACACAAGGAGGATGTGGATCGGGCTCTGGCCGACGCGGATCGGGAGCTGAAGGAAATCCTCAGCGGGGAGGAATTCTCCTCCATAGCGGAAAACCGCCGGGATCGCGACCGCATGTTCAGCGATCCGCAGATCATGGACATCATTATGTATGTGATCCATGAACTGAGCGCGGAGGGCGAAATCCGATGCCAATGCCCGAAGGGTCACGGCCACTATGCCGTGGACATTCTGGACGACTGCGTGCAGATCTCCTGCAAGGACTGCGGTGCCAAGACAGAGATTCCCACGGACAGCATTGTCAGTGCCAACGCCTTTCTGCACTGCACCCACATCGATCTGGAATAACTTTTTGTCGCAAACAGTAGCAAAGCGTCCCCTCGGTCATAGTATAGTATCAGGGATGCGGTGAGAGCCGCGGCCCGGCAGCGGGTGAAACCCCCGCAATACTATGAACGAAAAGGAAATTGGAATATGGGATGCATTTGCGAAATCTTTGAGAACGAGACTCTGTGGCTGATCCTGCTCACCCTGCTTATTCTGACCCTTGTCTGCGGCAACAACGGCTGTGGCTGCGGATGCGGCGTAAATACCTGCGGCTGCCGTTAAATAACTACTCACAAACACATGGGGGAATGCCTTCGGGCATTCCCCCGGTTTGTTTTATCGGGCGATATATCAGAGATTGTACTGACGGATCTTTTCCGCAAGGAAACGGGCCGCCATACCGATATCTTCTTCAGGAGTGGCGCCCACTTCGCGCTCGATGGTGAGGAATCCGTCAAATCCGGTTTCCTTGAGGGCGGGCAGATAGGTGTCGAAATTCACACCGCCCTGTCCCAGCGGCAGTTCCAGATAGCGCTTGCCCATATCCATCATTTCGTTATGTGCTTTGGCTTCAGGGCTCAGTTCCACGCCCTCGGCCACGGTACGCTGCAGCTTGATGCCGTCCTTGGCATGGGTATGTACGATGTACTTGCCCAAGGTCTTGACAGCGGTTTCGGGACGATCTCCCGCCACCATAACCAGATTGGCCGGGTCGAAGTTGACGCGCACGCCGCCGGCATCCAGAGAATCCAGGAAATCGCACAGAACCGTAGCCAGTTCCGGACCGGTCTCCACAGCGAAAGCGGAACCGATGGAATCGGCGTACACAGCCAGCTCGTGGCAGGCCTCCCGCATGATCTTCTTCTTCTCGTTTTCCTCCACGGGAACCACGCCGATGTGGGTGGTTACCACATTGCAGTTCAACTCCTTCGCCAGATCCAGCACCCGCTTGGATTTTTCCACATAGATTTTATTCTTTTCGGGATCGGCAAAGCCCACGCAGAAGTCACCGCAGATTGCGGAGAACACCAGGCCGTGAGAATGCACGATATCCAGAGTTTCTTTAATCTTGGCGGGCGTCATATTCTCAGGCGCCAACTCACCATAGGTGGCATACGCCTGGATACCCTCCACGCCGAGAGCGGCCGCTTTTTCCACGCCGCCACGGAAGCCGGCACGGAACGATTCTACCATTGCACCGATTTTCATAATTCATTTACCATCGGATCCGTCGGATCCGCCTTTCTGTACGATTTGATTCCATTATAATGGAATCGGGAAAAATAATCCATGAAGAATATGATAACTTTTCGGAATATATGAGAAAATGTCAGTTTCCCCGCTTCAGTTTCTCCCGGCGGATATCGCTGCCGGAAAACAGCAACGGACGGAACTCGCCGAACAGGCGGCTGGTGATGCGGTCCGCATATCTTGTGCGCAATTCGCTGTGGGTAAGATTGGTGTTGATGATCGTGGACAGGCGATTGTTCAGGCGGGTATTGATGATATTGTACAGGCAGGACACGGTGAAGTTGTTGGTCAACTCTGTTCCCAGATCGTCCATGATGAGCAACTCACACCGCAGATATTTTTCCTCGCCCGCATCCTGATCCCGACCGAACTGGGCCGCCTCAAAGGCGGAAAATACGCCCTGGGCCGTGTCGTAGACCACATCGAATCCGGAATCGATGACGCCCCGCGCCACTGCGGTGGACAGATGGGTCTTACCCAGGCCCGTGCCGCCGATCAAAAGATAATTCTCGCCGCGATGCGTATCAAACCGATGGGCAAATTCCCGCAGGGTGCGGAGATTGGCCTCCATCCCCGTCCGATCCGCGGCGGGGTAGTAATCCAGGGAAAAGCTCTCAAAGCTCTGTGTCTGCATCAGTCGGCCGATGCCGGAGCTTTCGTATCCGGCCAGCACCAGCTCTTCCCGCATGCAATGGCACATTCTCGTGCCCACAAAGCCCGTATCGCCGCAAGTCTCACAGCGGTAGCGGATATCGGTGTAGTCCGCCGGGTATCCGTTCTGCGTCAGAAGCGCGGCACGCTGCCGGCGCAGTTCCTGATTCTCCTCCCGCATTTTCTCCACCGCGTCCGCCACGTCGCCGCCTTTCAGCGCCGCCGCCATCACGCGGGCCCCCACCGACGCAATCTGCCGATCCAGATCCGCCGCGGCGGGGATGTGTCGGTACACTTCCAGCTTTTTGCGCTCACTTTCCTCGGCGGCCTGCGCCCGGCGGGTGACAAATTCCTCCCGCACGCGGGCAATATTCTCACGATTGAACGCCATGGTTGTCCTCCTGTGTCACATCATAGGAGCGGCTGAGGGCCGCCTCAAAGAAATCGTCCGTATCAAAATTGCCCATGGCAGGCTTGGGGGTAGCCGGGGATTTCGCCGCCTCCTCCGCTTCCACATCGGCCAGGGTTTTCAGTCCCTTGGCGTGCCATTTTTCCAGGATGGCATTGGTGTACGGCACGGAGGGCTCCTTGGTAGATCCCACCGTGATCTCGTAAGCCCGCTCGATCACATCCAGCGGCATCTCCCACTCGGAGATCCAGCGGAAGAAGGCCTCCCGCTCCCGCTTGATGAGGGCCCGCTTGCCGATGCCGAACAGATCCCGCAAAGCATGCTCCGCGCTGTTGGCCCGATCCACCTTCTTCAGATGCTGATCCAGCTGATCGTAGGTGACGATGCCCGCGTCGTGCAGGGTGATGGCCATCTTCTCGATATAACGGAGGGATTTCAATTCCCGCTTAGCGCAATGGGCGAACAGAAGCAGTATGTACTCCGGATCCAAAGACAGATAATCCAAAAGGCCGATGATAATCTCCGCCTCGGAGGTGTTGAAAATCTTCCCCAACTCCTGCTGACAGCAGTCGATCAGATTGGAGGCGGAGGGGTGCTTCTCCAGATAGCGGGCCGCCTCATCCGTATTGTAGTGGGGCAGTTCCGCCGCCCGCTCGGGCGTCTTTCTGACCACGCCCCGGTATCCCGATCCCTTGGCGGCAGTGGGACGCATTCCCTCCACGGCGATCACGCCCGCATCCACCCAATAGGCAAGGGCCTCGTCCATATTCTTTTTCAGAACGCCGCTTCTCTCCGACAGCACATCGGGCGTGCACTCCCCCTCCGCCATCAGCACAAGCAACAGCGCCAGCTGATCGCGGGTGGCGTTTTTCCACAGGGATGCATCCTCCGGCACCGGGACCACCGCCACGCGGCTTCCGTATCGGGGAGTAATCTTTATTTTCGTCAAACGCATAACAAAAAACCACAATTTTCTTCGAATTTTGGGGAGCAAAAACACATTCCGCCGGTTTCCACAGAAGTTTCCCACAGCCCGGCGGCGGAAAAAGGGGCTGTTTTCCGAGATTTACACCAAGTTTTCCACAAGTTGTTGAAAACCCTGTTGATATTTGGCACGTGTCATGGCATTTCGCCACTTTCGGCATGCGCCGATTTAGGCAGGATTTAAACGAACGCCGCCTCCTCATCGGAAGCGTATGCGTTCAGGGATTCGTCAGCAAAATTCCCCGCCAAAACCTCAAAATAGGCCTGAGCACCGATCATGGCGGCATTGTCTCCGCACAGGGAAAGCGGCGGCACCGTGAGGGTTACGCCCATCTCCTTCGCCACCGATTCCACCGCCGCACGCAAATGGGAATTGGCGGCCACGCCCCCCGCCAGAACCAGGCGGCGGATCTTCTTTTCCGTGATGGCGCGGCGCAGTTTGGCCGTCACCCCATCCACCACGGCACGGGTGAAGGAAGCGGCAATGCCCTCCCGGATATCCTCCGGCAGTTCTCCATCGTCCCCCAGATTCAACCGCTGGCGGATGGTATGGATCTGATTGATAACAGCGGTTTTCAGCCCGCTGAAGGAATAATCATAGGATTCGTCATGGACGGCCGGGGACGGAAAGCGGAACATCTCCCCCCGTCCGTTGGCAAATCCCGCCGTGGCCAGCCGATCCATGGCGGCACCGCCGGGATAAGGCAGTCCCATCACGCGGCCCACTTTATCAAAAGCCTCACCGGCCGCATCGTCTCTTGTGCCGCCGATCTCCACAAAGGAGGTGGGGCACGTCACATCGTACAAAGAGGTGTGTCCACCGGACACGATCAGCGCGCAGAAGGGCGCTTCCAGCGTCTCATCCGTCAGATAGGCCGCGGCCGCGTGGCCCTTGATGTGATTCACGCCCACCAGCGGCTTGCCGTGGGCGAAAGCCAATCCTTTGGCGAAGCTGACGCCCACCAGCAGGGATCCGATCAGGCCCGGAGCATAGGTAACGCCGATGGCGTCGATATCCTCCATGGTCATCTCCGCCTCGGTCAGGGCACGGCTCACCACCCCGGAGATGGCTTCAATATGAGCCCGGCTGGCGATTTCCGGCACCACGCCGCCATACAGGGCATGTACATCCACCTGCGACGCCACCACCGAGGAGCGGATTCGGCGCAGGCCCTGTTCCATCTCCACAACGGCAGCAGCCGTTTCATCGCAGGAACTTTCAATGGCAAGAATCAGCATAACAATGTCTCCTGAGCACCGGCGGGACGCATCATAAGGACCGCATCCTCCCGCGGTGCGCTATAGTAATTTTTCCGCATGCCCGTTTCGGCGAAGCCGAGGACACGATACAATTCTCTGGCTGGAATATTGGAGGCGCGGACCTCCAGATACACCGCGGCACCCGCATCCGCCGCCAGGCGAAGCATATGCTCCATCAAAGCGCGGGCGATGCCCCGGCGGCGATACACCGGCGACACGGCCACCGTGATGATCTCCGCCTCATCGGCCACCAGGGATATGCCCCCGTAGCCCAGCAGATCTCCGTCCGCCCCCACTGCGCAGAAATAGTGATTGGCCGGCGCATCCGCAAAGCGGGACAGGGCTTCGGCGGTGATTTCCTCCCCGAAGCATTCCGATTCCATCCGGGCGGCCGCCTCCGTAAGCGCTCCGCACAGCGGTACGATCCGATACTCCATCACGGCTGTGCCCCGTCCGCAAAATATCCGTCCAACAGATCGCCCAGGGCGACGCCCCGGTGGGCGGCGTTATCATACAGATACATATCCTCCCCGTACTGCAGGCAGGACAGATTCATATAGATCTGGGGCCAATCGGGAGAATAAAATTTCAATTCATATTCCACATCCGCATCGGTGAGGGGCATGTCTGCCTCCTCCCCCTGTTCGTACAGATTCGTCAGGGTGCGGATGGTCTCTTTGTCCGTGATATCAAACAGCGCAACCGTAATCTCCCCGGGCCGGCACACGATCACCTTCTCCGCATCCAAATCGGCAAGGGTGGGCAGGGTGATGGACTCCGCGTGGAACACCGTGGTCATGCCGCTGACGTATTCCTCCGTCAGCCAAAGGGAGGGATCGTTGTCCCCGATCCGATACAATGTGATGTTGCCGCGCTTATAAAAGGCGTATGCCTCCCCCACATAGGTGGGCTCGTAGATCAGATCCGCAGGAAGGTACACATCCTTACCCACGGCGTATTTTCCGTTTTTGTATTGGAAGGATGCCAGAGAATCCCCGCAGGAAACAAGCAGGGAGGCGCACAGAAGCAAGGCAAGAAGCAGGGCTGTTTTCCGCATATATACCGCCTCAATACCCGAACTCGCCACTCAGGCTGTCGTCGTTCTCGATCCAATCCTGCACGGGATACACGGTGTAGGTATCCTTATCTTCCCGGACCACCACGGTCTCAATGCCCGCGTTGATGATCATTCGCTTGCACATAGCGCAGGAGCAGGTGCCGCCCACCACCGCATGGGTCGCGGGATCGATGCAGCACATGTACAGCGTGGCGCCCAGCATCCGCTCCCGGGCGGCGGCAATAATGGCATTGGCCTCCGAGTGGAGGGACCGGCACATCTCATACCGCTCCCCGCGGGGGATCTGCAATTTCTCCCGCATACAGTATCCCAGGTCGCTGCAGTTCTTGCGGCCACGGGGAGCACCGTTGTAGCCGGTGGACACAATGGTGTCATCCTTTACAATGATCGCACCGTAGCAGCGGCGAAGACAGGTGCTGCGCTCCGCCACGGTCTGTGCAATATCCAGATAATAATTTTCCTTGGAAACTCTTTCCATTATATATTCTCCCGGACAAAAAATCTCTTATTTTATTTTACCAAGAAGTGCCCCCGATTGCAATAGCCGAAGTGAAAGATTCCCCCAAAATCCTGCACCGACCGCCGCCGATGCATAGAAAAACCGCCTCCGCCATACACATTACCGAAACAATTCATCAGGGAGAAGGATCACCACCCATGCGAAACGGCCAACGTTTTTTCCGAAACGCCGCGCTCCTGGCGGGCGTGCAACTGTTTCTGCGGTTTGTTACCGTCAGCTTCAACACCTATGTATCCGCCAAGGTGGGGGCAGAGGGCATGGGCCTCGTGACGCTGGTGATGAGCGTATACGGCCTGTCCGTCACCGTGGCTACATCCGGCGTCAATCTGGCGGCAGTGCGATTGACCGCCCGCGCCCTCAGCGAAAGCGAAGTGGAAGATTTTGCCCACGGATCCGCCCGGCTGCGGCGGGTGATGCGGGGGTGCATCGCCTACAGTCTTCTGTTCGGGATCGGTGCCGCCCTGATCCTGTTTTCCGCCTCGGAGGCGATCGGCATCCATCTGCTGGGAGACACTCGGACGATCCCCTCTTTGCGGGTGCTGGCCGGCAGTTTGCCCGCCATATCCCTCTCCTCCGCCCTGGCGGGATACTTTACGGGGGTACGCCGCGTGTACAAAAACGCCCTCGTATCCGTGCTGGAGCAGTTTGTGAAGATCAGCCTCACCGCATCGGCCCTGCTTCTGTTTGCCCCGGCGGGGATCGAATACGCCTGTCTGGCCGTGGTGGGCGGGGCTGCTCTCTCGGAGGGGGCATCCATGATCACGTCCCTGCTATTGTATCTGCGGGACAGTCTCCGCCGGAGGCGGGGGGATTCCCATTCGATCCCGTCAGCCTTTTCGCAGGTGTTCCACACCGCCTTTCCCGTGGCGGTGGGAGCCTATGCCCGGCAGGGCCTGCTGACGGCGGAGCATCTGGCCATCCCGTGGGGATTCCGGAAGAACGGCGCATCCGCCTCGTCCGCCCTGGCCTCCTACGGCGTTCTGCATGGGATGGTGTATCCGCTGATCTTTTTCCCCTCGGCGGTGCTGGGCGCCTTTGCGGGATTGCTGATACCGGAATTCACCGAATTCCAGGCCCGGGGCGAAACGGACAAAATCCGCGCCATCGCGGGAAAGGTCATGCGCACTTCCCTGCTGTTCGCCATCGGCACGGCGGGCATCTTCCTCAGCTTCGCTTACGATCTGGGCACCGCCCTCTATCCCGGCACCGATGCGGCGCTGCAGCTGGCACGAATTGCCCCGCTGATCCCCGTGATGTATCTGGACACCGCCGTGGACGCGATGCTGAAGGGGCTGGGGGAGCAGGTGTACTGCATGCGTGTGAACATCGTCGATTCCTTCTGCTGTCTGATCCTTGTGCTGCTCCTGATCCCCCGCTTCGGGCTGGCGGGATACTTTTTCGTGCAGTACTCCTGCGAATTGATGAACGCCGCGCTCTCCATCAGCCGTCTTCTGCAGGTGACGGGACTGCGCCCCCGGGTGGGCAGTTGGGTGCTCCGTCCCCTTCTGTGCGTGATCTTCGCCACATCCGCCATCCATTTTCTCTCCGGATTCCCGTCAGTCCCGCTGATCGGCGCGGGCGGAATGTGCGGTGTGCGGATCGCGGCAGTCATCCTTTTGTACTTGCTGTGTTTGCTCCTCACAGAAAACGGTCTGTTTTTTTATAAAAAGCGGCCGCACCCTTGACATCCTCCCCGGCATATTTTAAAATGAGAAAAAACTCGCACAGGCGGAGGAATCAAACATGAACACAGCATATCTTGTGGCGGACAATGTGCCGCGGGACGGCATCACGGATGCGTCGGATGCCATCCAGCAACTGATTGACGAAAACCCCAATCGCACCATCTTTTTCCCTGACGGCGTGTATCGGCTGAGAAAGCCCATCTGCACCCCCGCCGATCCGGCGAAAAGCGTATCCCTGCAGCTGGCTTCCTTTGCAGTGTTCCAGGCATCCCCCGATTGGGATTCGCCGGAGGCCATGGTCCGTCTGGGCGCCATTCACCCCGCCAACAACATCTTTGAAAACGGAAGCAATTATTTCTTCAGCGGCGGCATCGTGGACGGCAATAACGTGGCAAACGGCATCTCCATCGACAGCGGCCGGGAAACCGTGATCCGGGACACCTCCATCAAGCACGTGATCATGGGTATCCATATCAAGCACGGCGCCAACAGCGGCTCCTCCGACAGCGACATTTCCGGCGTGAACATCACCTGCACCGGCACGAAGGATTCTGTAGGCGTGCTGATCGAGGGCGCGGACAATACCCTGACCAATATGCGCATCTGCCGTGCCCATGTGGGCGTGCGCATCAAGACCGGCGGCAACGCTTTGCAGAACGTGCATCCGTTGTACAGCGGGAACTATTCGGATTACGCCGACGCCTGCGCGTTCTGGGATGAAAACACCAACAACTGGTACTACTACTGCTACAGCGATCAGTACGGCGTGGGATTCCGCGTGGCAGACTGCTGCCGCAGCCAGTTTACCGGATGCTTCGCCTATTGGTACGGCCCCGGCGGAGGTATTCATACCGTCGTAAAAGCAGACAAGCGATTCAATGCCCTGTTTGACAATCTGCGCGTCGGCTTCCGCTTCCCCGAGGTGAAGAGCATCGTTCTGAACGCGGGCGAGGAGGGCGGATTCGGCGTGTTCAATCGGCTGATCGTCACCGAATCCATGGTCAGCGAGGACACCTACAAAAAGCACGTACAAAACGGAATCTTCCCCTATTGATGAAATAAACGCAAAGACACCACCGGGTCGCTCGGTGGTGTTTTTTCTTGTGGGGATGCGGGTACGATCGCCCGGGAAAACCTAACATATACTGATAATTTTTCTCACTAAATGCGTTATTGATTTTCGTCTGCCCCTACTGTAAAATAAAGATGTCGACAGAGAAAACGCTTTGCAGGGCTGAAGAAAACCCCACAAGGAGGAAATTATGAAACTGACTATCGGTGAGAATATCCGCCGTTTCCGAAAGAAAAACGATCTGACCCAGGAAGCCCTGGCCGAGTGCTTGGGCGTAACGTATCAATCGATCAGCCGCTGGGAAAACGGCACCACCTATCCCGATCTGGAACTGATCCCTGCCATTGCCGAGGTGCTTTCTGTGTCGGTTGACGAGCTTCTCGGCATGCCGCAGATCGAAAAAGAAAAACGCGCTGAAAAAACATTCGACGAGCTCCGGCGCGAGTGTATGAAACGGGATTATGATGCGGATAAAATTGTACATCTTCTTCGTGACATACGCAGAAATTATCTGGGCAGCGACTCCGCCTGGCGTCCGTGGAGTGAAGGAAACGACCGGGCTTTCCGTGATCCCAAAATACTGCCCGAGGTGCGCTTGCTGGCGGAAGCGTATCTGGAACGTAATCCGATGCATCCCCACACCATTCAAACCATGGCAGATATTGAGGATGAAGAGCATTTGCCTGATTTTCTGAAAAAGCATACCACTTCCTTTGATTGCTCGGAACGTGCGTTGCTGTTCAGAAGATATCTGCGTCGCGGGGACGCGGAAAAATTCGAGCCCGAACGCAGATATCAACTATACAAAGCCTTCGAAGGCCTGCTTTACCCAAGCAATCTGTTAAAATGGGGAGAAAGCAGCGAAAATAAAGCAGCGGCTGATCAATTTATGGAAACGATACTGTCATGCATTCGCTGCGATGCCGAGGATGACCGACCGGATATGTGGGTACAGGATCGGATTGAATTGGGACTCAAATCCGCTGCTCGACTGGCTGCTGGTGGCAAATTGGACGAAGCAATAGCGAAAGCAGAATCGGTGGTGAATCTGTTGGAAGAAACCATGAAAATCACAACCAAGGTGCAATTGCCCACTTCCTGCCGTTTTCTCGATGGAATGGAATGGAGTGCAAAAGAGAGTTGGCATACCGTCCACAACGATCCGGATGCTTTAAAGGAGCGAATGATTTTTATTACTACAACCATGAACGGTATGATGACCGGAACCTGTTTGCATCCCAGCGAACATTTGGCTGCGCTAACGAGAAAAGATTTTGATCCTCTTCGCAATCACCCGGAATTTGAAAAACTCTGTGAGCGCGTAAAAGCGCTGATTGTCACCAAACCAAAGAATACCTGATTCTCGCCCCGCCTTGTGCGGGGCTTTTCTTTCCTTTTTCCGATTCCTTAAGAAATCTTAAACTCTTTGCACTTTTCAATTAAGGATCCATTTGCTATAATACATATAGAGAACGAGATCGGTAAAGAGGTAGCCCTATGTACAACATTCTGATTTGCGATGACGAAAAAGACATCGTGTCGGCTTTGGAGATTTATCTCCACGCCGACGGATACGAAACCTTCTCCGCGGGAAACGGCGTGGAGGCTCTGGAGATCCTCTCCCGGGAGGAGATCCATCTGGTGCTGATGGACATTATGATGCCGAAGATGGACGGGCTGGGTGCCACCGCCCGCCTGCGGGAGGAATACAATGTGCCCGTGATCCTGCTGACCGCCAAGGGGGAGGACACGGACAAAATCCTGGGGCTGAACATCGGCGCGGACGATTACGTCACCAAGCCCTTCAATCCGGTGGAATTGTCCGCCCGGGTGCGCTCCCAACTCAGACGGTACACCACCTTGGGCGGTGCCAGGCGAGACGATGAAATCCGCCTGGGGGGCATCACTCTGGCCGAGCGGTCCCGTACCGTCACCCTGGACGGGGATCCCCTCACCCTGACCCCCACGGAGTACGAGATTCTGCGGCTTCTGATGAAGCATCCGGGGGAGATTCTGCCGCCGAAGGAAATCTACCGCCGGGTCTGGAAGGATTCCCCCTACGGGGCGGAAAGCACCGTAGCGGTACATATCCGTCATCTGCGGGAAAAGATTGAGATCGATCCCGCCTCGCCCCGCTATCTGCGGGTGGTCTGGGGCCAGGGATACGTAATGGGCGAAAAGAACGATGGAGGTATAAAACGATGAAGCTTCTGCACAGCAGCGCAGCAAAAATAGTTCTCGGTGCGTTGGCGGTGATCCTTCTGCTGACGGCCGTAGCCGCATCTTTTTTGTCGGTGATCATTTATGCCGGCGATGTGGACCGCATGTCCCAGGCGTATGTGGAGAGCACCGTTTTCCGTGAGATGCTGGCCCTTGATGAGGAAAAAATCTGGAGTGCCCATCTGCGGGGAGATGATCCGTCGGAGATTTACAAGCACTCCAACGTACTGTTCCAGATCAAGGACGATGCTTACAACATCGTGGCCTCCTCCGACATTCCCCTCCCGAACACGGAGGCAGACCGAAAACTACAGTACACCATTTGGCGGCGGGAGTGGTACAGCGACGATTATGAATCCCCGCGATACCACGTTACCCTGCAGGTGAATCCGGATCTTCCCCACAGCGATGTATATAAGACACTGCACGAGGGACTGAGCACTTTCTTCCCTCTCCGATACGCGATGCCCTACATCGCCGCAGGCTGTGCCGTTCTGTATGTGATTCTGCTGATCCTTCTGATGTGCACAGCAGGTCATCGGCGCAAATCCGAGGAAATCACCCGCAGCTGGTTTGACAAGATTCCCCTGGATCTTCTGCTTGGCGGATACATTCTGCTATTCGCTCTGCACATCGCCGTCATCGATTCTATGTGGGATCTGCCTTGGCGCGTTCTGCTCGCCCTCGGCGTTGCCGCAGCTTTTGTGGATGCGGTGTTGCTGACGGTTTTTTTCACCAGTCTGGCCGTTCGTGTAAAGTCCGGAACCACTCTGAAAAACACCGTGATCTGGCAGGGTGTCCTTCTCATCTGGCGCATCCTCACGTTCCTCTGGCGCCGCATCGTATGGCCCGTTTTCCGCTTCATCGGCGGCGGCATCTTCCGTTTCTTCCGCTTCATCGGCTTCGCTTTGGGATCGATCCCCCTGATCCCGAAAACCGCCATACTGATCGCGGTCAATGGGGTGGCGGATCTTCTCATTCTCCTCATCACCCGCGGGGTGCCGATGATCGGTATTCTGTTTCTTCTTATCAAGGATGCCTGTCTTGCCCTGATTTTGCTTACCTCCGTGTCCATGATGCGAAAGATCCAGGTGGGCGGAGAGCGGATGGCGGCAGGACACCTGGATGCCCCCGTGGAGGAAGAATACTTGATGGGAGATTTCAAAAAGTTCGCCCACACCATGAATCAGCTGGGCGAAGGCATGGGCCGTGCGGTGGAGGAGCGGATGAAGAGCGAGCGATTCCGGACGGAGTTGATCACCAACGTATCCCACGACATCAAGACGCCCCTCACCTCCATCGTCAATTACGTGGATCTGATGAAGAAAGAGAACGTGACGGAGGAGCCCATGGCGGAATACATCCGCGTGCTGGATCGGCAGTCCTCCCGGCTGAAGAAACTGACGGAGGATCTGATTGAAGCGTCCAAGGCCGCCACGGGCAACGTGGCCGTGGATCTTCGCCCCTGCGATGCCGCCATGCTGATCGGCCAGATCGAGGGGGAATACGAGGAGCGTCTTGCCGGGCGAAATCTGACGCTGATCGTCACCAAGCCGGAGCATCCCGTCACCATTCTGGCGGACGGACGGCTCATGTGGCGGGTATTTGACAATCTGATGAGCAACATCCTCAAATACGCCATGCCCGGATCCCGGGTATATCTGAATCTGGAGACGTCGGACACATCCGCCTGCTTCACCTTCCGCAATATGTCCCAGGATCCGCTGAACATCCCCGGTGAGGAGCTGCTGGAGCGATTCACCCGGGGGGATTCCTCCCGCTCCACCGAAGGAAGCGGACTCGGATTGTCCATCGCCAATTCCCTGACGGCACTGCAAAAGGGCCGTCTGGCCCTGAGCACCGATGGGGATCTGTTCAAGGTCACCCTGACATTCCCTCTGGCATAAGTAAAAGACGGCTGCGAAGGGCTGGTTCTCATAAGGAAGTTTGATTTTCCTTGTAGGGACCGGCGTCCTCGACGGTCCAAAAAGGCATAATTGCTCTGCAGAAGACAAAGATTAACCCCAACAGATTTTTAAAATTTGTTGGGGTTCGTTTTTTATTTAGTGTGCAAAATTTCGATATTCCCGTCTACAAATCCAACGCCAACACCATCTTTTGATTTCAGCAAATCTGCATATTTACCGTTTTCTAAATACCGGCTCAATTCCTTAACCATATATTCTAAAGCTTCGTCCCATTCACACTCCATTTCCCAATTATACAAACACTCTCGTGATCCAAAATCGGTCAATTCGTTGCATGCCCAGTCTTCGTCTTCGAGGTCAAAGCGTTCTGTTCCAACCAATTCCATTGCCCAACTGCCATCGGATTCCTCGTAAAGATTAAAGCAGAAAGCTACAACCGTATTGGGAATTTCTTGATCCAAAACTTTATCAATCCAATTTGATACACTGTTATTCATTATTCTTTTCTCCTTTTTATCGCAAGTTTCGCCTTTGTATTACAAATGCATAGGGCAATGCCCATACCCCTATAATGCTGATTATATTATATCATGAATTGGCAGAGAAAGTAAGAGTGATATTATTGCTCCGCAATAGTGATATTGAAGCCTTTAGCTTCAGTGGTATTTTATTCGCCTCCTAAACTCGCGCAGCGAATACCACTCGGCGTAAGCCGAATATCACTGCAAAGCAATAGAACTCGCTGCAGGCGAATAAAACTGCCCAACTTCCTTATGAGAAGTTGGGCAAAGCAGCCGTCTTTATTTTATTCCCGGTTTCGTGCCCGATAGGCCCGGTAGTCCGCCATAGTGGAACAAATCATCCAGATAAGCAGTCGGGCGGCAAAAAAGCACAATGTATAACAAACCACATAGAACGCCGTCCCAACCCATCCCGGAAACAGAAGCCCCAGCAAAAGCAAGGCGGCGGCGATCAGCCGCACCTGCCGCTTCACGGGTAAGAAGGCCGCCAGGATGCCCATGGCTCCACTTCCGATGGGGAACATGGCCGCCAGCCACAGATGATATTCATAGCCATTTCCGTTGCCATGGTTGGGAATCCACAGCGGCGGCAAAAACATGGCGCCAAATACAATGGCATGCAAAGCAATATACACGATGGTCCAAAGATGCCGCTTCATGACTGTCACCACCTTTTCACGATGTCTCTTAATCAAAGCGAGAACGGCTCGGCCACCAGCGTATTGCGGGTCAGCCAGGCTTCCTCAAAGAGCGCCTCGTAATCCAGCTTTGCTTCCTGTTCCAGCACTTTCTCCAGTACCGGCTGGGTCTTGGGATGGCGGGGCGTGAACACCGTACAGCAATCCTCGTAGGGCAAAATCGACGTCTCAAAGGTGCCGATTTCCCGAGCGGTCCGCACGATTTCTTCCTTGTCCATACCGATGCAGGGGCGAAGGATGGGCCGGTCCGACGCGGCCTCTGTCACGCAGATCGCCGCCAGCGTCTGGCTGGCTACCTGTCCCAGACTCTCGCCGGTCACGAGAGCCGGCGCGCCGCACTGCTCTGCCATCCGGCAGGACAGACGCACCATAAAGCGGCGAAGGAGCAAGGTGAAGTAATCCTCGTCGCAGTTGTCGCGGATGGCTTCCTGAATCTTCGTCAGGGAGATCACGTGCATGCGGATCTTGCCGCAGTACTCCGTCATAAGTTTGGCCAGGGTAAACACTTTTTCCCGCGCCAGTTCGCTGGTATAGGGGATGCTTTCAAAATACAGGGCATCCAGCGCCAGTCCTCGGCGGGCCATCATATAGCCGGCCACAGGGCTATCGATACCGCCGGAGAGGAGCAGAAGTCCCCGTCCGCCGCATCCCACCGGGATGCCGCCGGCGCCCTTTTCCTGGCCTGCGTGAATATAGGCGTACTGATCCCGCACCTCAATGCGCACGGTTACGTCGGGATGGGTCAGATCCACCTTCAGATGGGGCATGACGGACAGAATCGCTCCGCCTACCTCCCCGGCCAATTCGGGGGATTTGAGGGGGAACTGCTTATCGGAGCGCTTGGCCTCCACCCGCAGTTTTCGGGCACCCGCCAGATAGGGGGGCAGATACTCCGCCGCCACACGGCAGATATCCTCCACCGTCTTTTCCGCTACTGCGGCGCGGGTGATGCCTACAAAGCCAAAGACGTGCTTGGCCTGGCGGAACATTTCCTCCATATCTTCCTCATCCGTCAGCGGAGCAATGCACACGGTGCTCTGGGCATAGCTGACCTCAAACTGTCCCACATGGGCGGCACGGCGGCGCACCTCGCGGAGCAGAATGCTCTCAAACTGGGACTTGTTCGCCCCCTTCAGGATAATTTCTCCGTATTTGCACAGGATGACTTCTTTCATATTTCTATCTCCATTGTTGATTCATTTTGATACTATTTTCCCACCGACCAGGGCATATCCCCGGCCACGGACGGACAAAATCCCCACCTGGGGCGTTAGTTCTCCCAATTTGCGCCGCAGATAACTGATGTATACATCCACACCGTTGCCCCGTCGGCTCACAAAGATCTGCGCGATCTGCCCGCGGGAAACCGGCGCAGGTGCCGCCTGCAGCAAAAGACGCAGAATCTGCTCCTCCGTGGGGGACAGATGACATCTTCTCTCCCCACAGCACAACCACCCATCCCGTGTCAGAATAATCCGATCCGCCCCTGTGGGCGTAGCCGTTTCGGCTGTTTTTTCGGTATCGGACAGGATCCCCCGCAGAAGATCCGTGAACTCCGAAAACAAAAACGGACGGGGCAGATGATAGATGCCCTTCGCGGGGGCATCCGGCGGCGCGCCCCCCAGCAAAAGCACGGCGGCACGGTACTTCCCGGCCCCCTCCATGCACCGCTTACGCGACAGGCTGTCCTCATCCGCGATGCAGAGTCGGGGCCGCACGCCGGAAGCCGCCTCACCGGAGACACCGCACAGCACGGCCAGGGTTTGTCTCAGGGTATCATCCCCACTGAAAAAGAGGATCTCCCCCTCTGTCCGTGCCCCACTTATCATATCTGCCTCACGTCTGCATATTTTTACTATAGTATATGATACCAATTTCCCGCGGTTTTGTCAATCCAAACCGCGATTTTCACCCGGGGGAGGACCTATGCACAACGCCATTGCGATCGTCATTGTCTTGCTGATTTTTCTGAACGGGGCCACCGATGCCTGCACCTCCATTGCCGCCGCCGTCTGCTCGGGGGCTATCTCCATGAGGCGTGCCGCCATCCTGTGCGGCATCTGCAACGCCGTGGGCGGCGTGTGCGGAGTGCTGTTCTTCGGGGGAATCGGCGAATCCGTTTTGTCCGCCACCGATTTTGGGGATGCGGGGAACATCGGCGTACTGGCCACGCTGGGGGCGTCGGTTTTGTTTGCCCTCGGTGCATGGATCGCCGCATTGCCCACCAGCGAAAGTCATGGGATTCTGTCCGCCGCGGCGGGGGCATCTGCCGCCCTGGGCGGGGGCGATTCCGTGCTCCGTGTCCTGCTGCCCGCGGTGTTGTGGATGAGCCTATGTGTCCTGGCGGGGGCGGCGGCGGGCACCGTTGTGCCCCTGCTGATCCCCCGAACCTCCCGGGAATCCACGGTGCATCGGTGGCAGATTCTGTCTGCCGCCGCCTCATCCCTGCTCCACGGAGTACAGGATCTGTCCAAATTCTGCGCTTTTCTGGCTCTGTCCGGCTTTGCCCGGGCCGATCATCCTGTAGTGATCGGCATCGCCGCCCTGGTGATGGGGATGGGTGCCTTGTGCGGCGGGCGGCGCATGACGGACGCAGTGGGGGACGATCTGGCGCCCCTTCGCCCGCGCACCGCTTTGGCGGCGGATATCGCCTGTGACACCGCACTTCTGCTGCTCAGCGCGGTGGGGATTCCCGCCTCCACCACCCACACCAAAACCGCCGCGGTGGCCGCCTGCGCCATCATATCACCGGATGGCTTCATCCGCAAGCGGCAATTCTTCCGGTGCATTCTCGCGTGGGTGATCACCTTTCCCGCCTGCGCGGCGCTGGGCTACCTCCTCGCCGGGGGGCTGTATGCGGTTTTGTAAATCAAAAGCCGCCGCATCGACATGCAGCAGCTTGCTGTTATGATGGCATTCGGCTCTTTCGCCGTCAGAACAGAATCCGTACATCAAATCGCCGTCCGCAGCGGGGGCATGCGGCCGTATGCTTGCCGCGGCGATGGGGCAGGCGAAGCATGGAACCGCAATCCGGGCATTTCCGATACACCGCGGTGCGGCATTCCTTGATCCGCCGCCATTGCAGGCTGAAAAAGCTTCGGATCGGATTCCAGATCTTCAGAAAGCGGTCATTTTCCGCCCGGCGGCGGGCAATGTTCCGCGAAAGCATGCGAAAAAACATATAGCCGAGGCACAGCCATGCCAGGGCGGTCAGGGGCCAGAATCCCGTGAACATCCCCACGATCCACAAAACAATCCACAGCGTATTCAGCGCGTAGTACAAGGCATCCACGCCGTAGCGACCGTACATAAATGCGATCAATTTATTTTTCCAGTTTCCCATCATGCCACCTGATTTCATTGGATTGCATATATTGTAGCACATTTCCGCCGCCCATGTGTGAACGTATTTGTGCGGGGTTGTAAATTTCCTTCCATTTTTTCTTGCTTTTTTTCGAAAGATGTGCTACCATATCCAAAAATCCCCGGATCGGAGAAACACTATGACCGTCTACTGCGGAAATCCCCACGACGAATCCCGCATCCCCCAGGAGCAAGCCTGCTATGCCCTGCTGGATTCCCTGTCCATCCCCTACGATCGGATCGATCACGAGCCCGCCTTCACTATGGAGGCCTGCGCCGCCATCGACTGCGCCTTCGGCACCCGGATGTGTAAGAACCTGTTTTTGCGCAACAGCAACGGGAGCGCCTTTTATCTGCTCCTGATGCCCGGGGACAAGCCGTTCAAAACCAAGGAGCTGTCCGCCCAGATCGGAAGCACCCGCCTTTCCTTCGCGGACGAGAATCATATGCGGAATTATCTGGATCTGACGCCGGGATCGGTCACCGTCATGGGGCTGGCCAACGATCGGGAAAACCGGGTGCAGCTGCTCATCGATCGGGATGTGTACGAGCAGGAATATTTCTGCTGTCACCCCTGCATCAACACCAGCAGTATCCGCCTCCGCACCGCCGATGTGCTGGAGCGTTTTCTGCCCGCGATCCATCATACCCCGCGGATCGTCACGCTGACCGGGTGCGTGTAAAGGATTTCAAAAATATTTTTCAACTTTTTTCGAAAAAGGTCTTGCTTTTTGTAAAGACATATGATATACTATACAGGCTGAAACGAAATGGCCTGTTAGTCAAGCGGCTAAGACGTCGCCCTCTCACGGCGAAGACGGGGGTTCGATTCCCCCACGGGTCACCAAAAAAAGACATCCGAACTTGTTCGGGTGTCTTCTTTTTTCGTTATTCGATAATTCATTGAGCCCTTCCCATCCGAACTATTTCGCAAAGCGAAAGTGGTTCGGATTTGTTTTTGCCATCACACGCATTAAATGGAACGCCCCTGCACAGAAATCTGTACAAGGGCGCTTTTCTGTATTCACGATGCGGTCTGGTACTTCTCCGCCTGGAGGTTGAACATATAGGCGTACTTTCCGTCCAGCGCCATCAGTTCTTCATGACTGCCGGATTCAATGATCTTTCCTTCCTCGAACATATAGATCCGATCCGCATGGCGCGTGGTGGAGAGCCGATGGGAGATGAAGATCACGGTTTTCTGATTCGCATAGGATGCAATCGCCTGATTGAGTGCATACTCCGCATCCGGATCCAGAGCGCTGGACGGCTCATCCAGAATGATCAGATCCGCATCCTTGAAGAAGGCACGGGCAATCGCCACCTTCTGCTGTTCCCCTCCCGACAACTGCGTACCGCTGTTATCAAACTCACGGGTAAGCGGGGTATCGAGGCCGTCGGGCAACTTCTGCAGTTTATCTCCAAACGTACTCTTTTCCAGAGCCCCCCTCACCTTCTCTTCCATATCCTCCGTGTATACGCCGCCGGCCACATTCTCCGCCAGCGAAGCGGCAAATATCCGATAATCCTGGAACACGGCGGCCACGCGGCCGCGCAGCTCGTCCAGTTTGTATTCCCTTATATTCTTTCCGTTATACAGAATCTCTCCGCTGTCCGGATCGTACAACCGCATGAGCAGTTTGGTCAGCGTGGTCTTGCCCGCACCGTTATAGCCAACGATGGCGATCTTCTCCCCGCGGCGGATGTCCAGATTCACATCCTCCAGGGCATGGACCGATTCTTTTCCCGGATAGGAGAACGTCAGACCGCGCAAGGTCATAGATTCCATGGGCGGCACGGATTGTTCCCCGCTTTGGATTTGCGGCTCACACTCCATGAAACAGCGGATCTTCTCCACAAAGATACCGTGCTCGTGGTATTTCATTATGCGGTTGATCAAGTCGCCAATCAGCCAGGACATGGTCCAAATGCCATTCATGGCTATCGCAAAACCACCCAAGCCCACCGTGCCCGTGATCATCACTTTATACAGGATCAGAAGCAGCGGCGCACCGGTTCCGAGGGCGTGAAGCACATCATGAAGTGTATCCAATGTGAGACGTTTCTGCCCGAAGGTCCGCTCCACTTCTTTGATCTTTTCCGTGTTGTCATCCAGTTCATGGAGCAGATTCTCACTGACCCGGGTAACGCGCATCTCTTTGGCATAGTCCTGCAAACGGAACACACGGTTGATGTACTGTGTTTTCCGCTCCAGCGGATTGATGCTTTCGCTGTACTGCAAATACATCCGATTGCTGCGGGAAGTCAAATAAACACGGAGTCCCGCGAGTCCCAGAATGATAACTGCCGTTGCTGCATCCACACTGAACAGCACACCGGTAAGCGTAAAGGATGCCACCGTGCGGTTGATCAGCTTTCCCGTATCCTCCATAACGCCGGCGGCGCGGGAATAGGCCTGATCCATCGCCCAAACGAAATCGTTGTAGAAAACGGGATCATCGTAGCGGGAGATATCCAGCCGCACTGCCTGACGGAACAAATCCTTATGTATACCAAGGTGGAGTTTTTCCCGGACAACAGCGTGATAATAGTTCCAATACCAGTAATGCCACACATGGAACAAAAGCAAGTATACTGCGTACGTCAAAATCACGCCTGCCGCCTTACGGAACGCGGCACCGTCGCCCAAGGCATCCAGCAGATTCTTTGTATAGATAATCCCCACCGAGTTGTTAATACCCCAGAGGATCCCTTCCAGTACAATCCAGATCACATAACCGGGGGTATATTTCCACACAAACCCTATCATCCAAAGATTGTTCTTCAACACATTCTTCGGGGATGTACGATTCTTTTTCTCACTCATACTGCCACCTCCGCGTAATTCTCTGCCTGATGGCGGAACATCTCCGCATAACGGCCGTTCAACTCCATCAGTTCCCTATGAGTGCCCACCTCGGCAATCTCTCCGTTTTCCATAAGATAAATCCGATCGGCGGACACAGCCGAGGACAAACGGTGGGAGATAAATATCATACCGCAATCCCGGCACGCCTCACTCATTCTCTCGTACATCTCGTGCTCCGCTATGGGATCCAGCGCACTGGATGGCTCATCCAAAATCACAAAGCGATTGTTCTTGGAATACACGTGAGCAATGGCCAACTTCTGCTGTTCACCGCCGGACATCTGCACACCGTTCGGGTCAAACTCTTTTGTCATCACGGTGTTCGCCCCATTTTCAAATCCTTTTACCTTCTCATACAGTCCGCTCTTTTTCAAGGATTCTATAATAACCTCCTCATCCTCCGGATTTTGGGGGCGCAGGAGCACATTCTCCGCCACAGGCAAGGCAAAGAGATGGAAGTCCTGCATCACGGCAGAAAACGCGTCCCGATATTCCCGCAAAGCGAAGTCGGATATTTTCTCCCCGCCGTATGTAATCTCGCCCTCCGCGTCATACAGACGGAGGAGCAATTTCACCAGCGTGGTTTTTCCGGCGCCATTGTGTCCCACAATGGCGATTTTTTCTTTTTCGCCAAGCCGCATGGAGATATTGCGCAGAGTATATCCCTCAGCCCCCTCATACCGGAAGGAGACGTTCTCAAGAACGATATCTCCGCCCGCGGGCAGCGGTTTATCCCCATCGGTGATTTTGGGGGAATATTCCAGAAATTTCCGCAGATTTTCAATATACAGCGCATGATCCTGGAATTTCAGTAAGGTGTCAGAAATGTTTGTCAGGGAATACGCCACCGTGCTGATGGAATTCACCACAACCACACAGTCTCCGTATCCCATCGTGCCCGCCCCCAGCGTCTTCCAGACCGCATACATAGTGGCACTCAGGGGAGTCAGCATTTCCAGACATTCCGTTTTCAGATAGTTCAGCGTAATCACCCGAAAACCGTATTTTTTTATGATGTCAATCACACGGGTGCCAGCCTCCCAGAAACGCTCCAGCATCAGTGCCGGCATATTGGAAAGCCGCATCTCCTTGGCGTAATCGGACAGATAAAAGGTGCGGCGGGTATATTCCTTCCGTCGGTTCGCCGCGGTCATTTCCATATTTCGGTTGTACACAATTTTATTGGCAACGGCGGTAATCGGGATGCACATCAGGGGAAGCAGCGCGAAGAGCAGCAAGAGAGGATCGATGGCAAGCAATAACCCGAAATTGGCAGAGAAATTGGTAATTATATATACGATGTTCCCCACGGACCCCATTACTGCCTGCGCCCGGGATGTGCATTCGTTTATGGCTTTGACATACGTATCGTAATACTCCGGATTCTCATAGCACCCCAACTCCACCTGGGCCGCTTTCTCGTAAACCACTTTGCGGATATCGTTTGTCATCTTACAGGTCTTGACGGGATACACCTTACTGTAAAAAAACGATTGACTCCACCCCAAAAGGAGCTGGGCGGCCAGACACACCAGGACAAAAGCAGCAATACCGGAGAAGCTCTTCCCTTCTGCGATTCCGTTCAGTGCATAGCGAAGCATATATGTGGAAGTCAAAAACGAAGTAAGGGCAGCCCCGACAGTCACAACAATATCACAGAGCAGAAGCCCCGGCACACTGCGATGGGCCATACGAAGCATGAAAATATTATTCGATATAATTCGCCGAATGGGCATTTTTATCTTATCGGATTTTTTCTTTTTGAACAATTGAGAAAGTTTCATATTGTCTCTTTCTACCTCCGTAAAATCTCTCATAGCTTCAGCATATCACTGCCGTGAGGAAATGTAAATGGAGCGTTGGTTTAGTCGCTCGCTCTTTGGTTGAACTGTTCTCACACAGTCCCGCTTTGCAAAGTATACCCCTCCGCCATGTGCAAAATGGTTGCGTCTCCGTGGGAAAACATGGATTCCAACTGCCGCAGATGGGACACAAGGATCCAGCGGATACCCGAGGCGGAAAAGTGCTTCAGCAGATGATACAAGCCTTCCGCTCCCTCGGCGTAGGCGGTGCTTTGGAACGTCTCGTTCAAAAACACCAGCGCACCTTCCTGCAAAGTATCCACCATCCCCGCCAGTTCCCGCACTTCCTGCTCAAAGCGGCCCGCCTCATTGCCCTCAAGGAATTCCTTCTCGGCCTCGGAAAACTGAGCGCCGATCTGCGAAAAGAGCGGTATTTCCGCCCGCTCGCACGGCACAGGCAATCCGGCCTGCGCCAAAACCTGCATCGTTCCCACAGAACGCAAGTAGACGGTTTTTCCGCTTCCGTTGTCCCCAAACACCAGGATCCCACCCGATTCCGCTGTCATTTCCACATCGTTTGGCACCACCTCTGACGGACTGGCTTTCGTCATCAAAAGATACAGATCGTATAACTTATGTATACGCATACTGTTATCCGCAGAAAACCCGGGATAGCAGTACGGGATCTTCTTCGCCTCCAGGGTGTGGATATACTGACAGGCTGTGTCATAAAAATCCAGATCGGCACAGAGATTCCCCAGGCGTGCCGCGATCTGCTCAAAAACGGATGAGAAGATCCGGGACAGCTCGGCAAGAGCGCCTACGGCCAAATTGTCAAAGAACCCATCCGCAGGCGGGTACACACGCACACAGGGGTGAACCACTTCCGCCGTCTTTTTGAAAAGGGAAAATCCGCTCTTCCGGATGTCCGGATCACTGACGTGAATGTATCTGTGATTGATCCATTCGTATCGGGCGATGCGCCCGTCCTCATGCAAGGTAAACTTGAAATCCAGAAATCCGCTGGCGCTGAAGTTCTCGTATTGAGCGCAGAACGTAATCAGATGGGGAAACTCCGGGTGTTCATACACCTCCCGGCAAGCGTCACGAAAGGCTGTCAATCCCCGGGAGTGCAAATCATATGCAGACAGCATCTCCCCATAGGCTTTGATGAACAGCAGCGCCCGCTTGCAGGCAAGAGCCTGCGCCTGCAGGATATTCTTTGCCGCGATGGGGGAGGTATTTCGCTCCGCCCGCAGGCGGTATCCCTCACGATCCCCGCTTTTGTGGGATAAACGCAACTCTTCCCATCGGCCACTCAGGGAAAGCATCTCCGCCAGCAGCGAGGGATTGCTATAAAAATCCGAAAGAATCTCCCGGCGATACGATATGGTTTCCGCATCATCCGTCCAATCCGATATGACGGACAGAAACTGCTCCCGCTTTTGGCTGTCGGCACAAATATAGGAAAAGGAACGGTCCAGGGAAAGCTGATACGGTATTCTTGCATCCAATGATCCGGCATGGCGATTCTCTTTACAAAACAAAAGACTATTTACCATATCCACCCCTCCGTTTCCGCAAAGAATCCTTGTCCAGTCCGTATTTTTTCAGAATATCGGCGGCATACGACGAGGCGTTTCCTTTGGCTTTGACAATACGGTAGGTGCGCTTGTTTTCATCAGCGGGATCGATCTCCGCCGACAGAACGGGATAATCCAACGTCATCACCGTATGGAAATGCGTCACGTATACGCCAAAATGCCGGGCAGTACGCATCCGATCCGCCAATTCCTTCAGAAGAACAAAACCGCGGGTATCGTCCGCACCGCTGAACGTTTCATTGAACAGCAGAAATGCCTCCTGCCCTGCGGATTGCCGCAGCATTTCATCCGTGCGTGCCCGCTCCTCATCCAGCCGTCCCACGTGATCAAACCGCTCATCCTTGGGAAAGTGGGCCAAAACGATCTGGAAAGGATATAGGGTCGCTTTCGTGGCAAACACAGGACAGCCCGAAAGAAACAGCACCAGATTGATACCGACCGCCCGCAAATAGGTGGTCTTGCCGCCCCCGTTGGCACCAACCAGGAAGCAGAACGGCTCCGCTTCCTTAAAATCCGTATCGTTGGGGACGATACGCTCGCATTGCTTCGCCAAAAGGGACACATCGTACAGATCCTCTGCCGTGAATTGCGGTCGATCTGCGATCTCCGGGAAACAATGGGGGATACCCGCCTCTTCCGCTTTTTGCGTCAGTTCGTATATCTCTAAAAAGAAACGGATCTCGGCAATATACGAAATCGGCTCCTTCAGATCCACGTCCGCGAATTCTCGGAACAGAATTTCTATCTCCGAAACCTCTGCCCCATAGAGGCGGCCCAGGGCGTCCGACAACGCAAGCGGTATTTTGTCGTTTCTCTGCTTCCGCTCGGGAACAGAGAATCCCAGTTTGCAGGCGCAATCGGCGATGCGCTCCGCCTCGCTGACCGCATCATAATCGGGCGTGAGCCAATTTTTGTCCGAAAAGGTCAGCAGTCCCGTGCGGAAGCCCTGAAGCCGCTCCGTTATGATCCGGCAAGCCTCCTTCATTCGGCTGACGGTCTGTTGTCTTTCCGCAGAGGAATAATATGCCGCCACGTCCCCAAACAAACTCCCCAGATCCGACGCGGATGCCAACACCTCACAGGCGCAGATGTACGCACAGAATGCATCTCTTCGGCGGTGATACATATCCAGGGGGATCTTTGCATCCCGCAATACCATAAGCGACCGCTCAAGATCCGTCAGAACCGATAGGATATGACTCACCCTGTCCCGCTTCCCGCCGTTTTGAAGCAAGGCGAAAAGTTCCCCGCGGCGCAGAATCTCTGCCCTCTCGCAGGGAACTTGCAAAACGGCAATGGCCGCTTCGCTGAGTATGGAATCCATTTGTAAATCACGGAACAATGCCCTCGGCAGTCGTGCAGCCGAGGAATCCTTCAGCAAACGGGGATTTTCTCTCATAATGCACTCTCCAATACGCCCAGCAGTCGGGACAGGGTCTGTATTTCCATTCCGTTGACCACATCGCCCGCACCCAGAATCACCTCGGGGCCTTTTGTGGGCTGGCGGCGAATTTCCATGGAAACGGGATTCACCAGCAAAACGTTGTGGGGTGTCTTGGTCTCCCACGACTCTTTGAACTGATAACGGAAATGATATACGGGCAGTGCCCTGGGTTTGGAATCGATGGGATACCGCACACCGGAGCCGTCGTGGCCGGCCAAAGCCACATATCGCCGTATGAAATATTCGCCGTTTTCCTTAAACAACAGCACACACATGCGGGCCGGCATGCCAAAGAGTTTTACGGCAAATACGTTATGCGGCGTTTCGATATAACAGTCGCACTTCCCCGCCCGCTTATGGCCGAGGAACCACAGGGAATGAGTAGGATGCAGATGAAATCCTTTCGCCTGGCACACCCGGTGGATTTTCTGCGCGCATTGAATTCGTTTCACAAAACAGCGTAGATAGGGATACAGCAAAAACAGCAGAACAGCGCAAATTAAAAAAATCCAGAATTCCATATGCATGCCTCCGTGAAATCTCTCTTGTTACCGCCATTATCTTTTAAATTCATTATACAATAACCACCAAAAGTTGTCAATGGTAAAGTATGGTTACAAGCAACATTTACCCCATGCCCCGCCGCTCCGCACAAGGAACTCCGCCCGATTTGCTGTCAATTCCCCCAGGACCCTTGACTATTTTTAAGAGGGATGTTACAATACTTATTGAAACAGAGGTGGTTTTGTTGAAGAATATTCGGTTTTTAAAAGATCCAGGCTATACCTACGATCTGTTCTACATCTTCATCCATTATTTTAACAGAGAATATGTTTTAGCCAACTTTTCCAATTTTAACACTTATGCCGAGGACGTCCGTTTTTCCGAAAAAATGCTGGAGGAGTTCCCCGACATTCCGGAGGAACTGCGCCTCTTCTTCCATCTTGATGACAACCCTCTTACAGTTATAACGGAATTTTACTATAAACCCTACCGTAACGATTTTTTGAAGGGAACCTATAGCTTGGCTGCCATTCAGAACGAACTGATGAATTACGATCAGGTAGTTATGAATGTACTGCGGCACTACTTCCGGAATGAGCCGGCGGAAACCCTGCAAAAATGCAAGGAATCCCTCCCTGCCGCCAATGCGCTGATCAAAAACTCCTCCCTGGATACCCGTGTAAAAAGCGCCCTGTACTCCTTTTTAATCGATCCCATTCCTGTAATCCAGCGCCTGTCCCACGAGTTGATGGCCAAGGAATTCCTGCTCTCCAAGCAATATGAGAAGAATTCTGCCTTGATGCGCTCACTGCAGGAGAACTTCGATTTTTCCGATTTTGCTGAGAAAATGAAAATGGACCCCTTGAATTCCACCGACATTGACATATATGATGAAGTGGTCATCACGTTTTGTTATTACCACAAGAACCACTTATGCACGTATTTCTTTAACGATGCGGTCTTGATCGTTATGGGGCATGATTACATCGACACGCTGCAATACCTGATCGACAAAAAATTCACTCCGAAACTGAACGAGTTCGGCACGGCGGTATCCGAGGAAAACCGGGCGGCCATTCTGCAATTTCTCCACGAAAAAGGAGAGGCATCCATAAAGGAAGTGGAGCAATCCCTGCATTTGGCCGGGACCAATGCGTACTACCATATGAACCTCATGATACGCGCCGAACTGATAAAGACCCGCACCAGCGGAAAGAAGATTTTGTACAGCATCAATCATCAGTACTTCCGTGCGCTGATTGAAGTGTTAAAGGATTACTGCGGCGATGCCAAAGAAAAGCCGTAACGCACTCCATCGGACGGGACACGCATGAATACCAAATCCAAATCAGATTTGACTATCTGACAAAAAACGGGCGATCTCGCCGCAAATTTCTGCGAAATTTCGAATTTTTACCTCGCAAACGTAAAAATTCGGGGCTGTTGCATCGAAATGCAACAGCCCCGTTTTTCTGTTTACAGAAGTCCGCATTCGAAAAAGGTATTATTCGAATCGGGCGTTTTATACGTTTGCTGGCTCCACGGGAATCGGATCTCGTAGAGCTTGGTGGAAAAACGGATGCTTGGAAGATTATCCATAATGGAGGATGCAGCATGCCCATGGGGCAGGCCGATGACAAACATACCGTATTCTTTTTTAATCTCTCGCCGGATCCCGTCAAGGAAAATCCGATAATGGTCCGCACTGTCATTTTTGCAAAGGAAAAATGACAGCATGGGGAAAGCAAGGGGTTCGTTCTCTTGGGGGAGTTTGATATACCGCAAAGCGGAAAGGAGCGGATTGGCCATCCGGGCCAGCTTCATCCATCGGCTGTACCGCTTTACCACGTACTGCTTGTACTCGGTCTGATTCCAAAGAGCCGCGGCGGCAACGATGGTTTCTCCGTCAAGGAGCAGATAAAAGTCTTCGACACGCAAATTGCAAAACGAATCAAAGGTTTTTACTACGGGAAACATATCCTTTTTCTTTCCCTCGGCGTTCAGAAAGTCGATCAGCCTCTCCGTATCATTTCCCGCTGCCCGGCGGAAAGCGAGAGTATGCTTCGGTGCTTGTATTCGGACCGCCGGACTTACAATATAGGTTGTATATCCCGTTATCGGCTTCATGGCCAGAAGCCGCCGGCTTTTTTCAAACATCCGGCGGGCATCGGCGTTTTCTTCCACCACCGAGCAGAAGTAACAATCCACATCGTCCCGCTGAAGTTCACGGATCAATCTCGCGCCAAAGCCAACGCCGCCCGCATATTCCGCATCCTTTTTCAGACCGCAGATATACGCCGCACGGCAGACTTCACCGCCGATATACACCTCACGCACCAGCTCGGCGCAGGTGCCGATGACGCGATCCCCGTCTCTTGAAACGAACACGTGCGCTTCCGCGGCATCCTTCCTGTAGGACGCATACGCATCGGGACGCCTTGTGTAAATAAGCTCAATGCTTCCCTTGGCGGCGGAGCTCTCCAGAACGCGCAGTATTTCCTTACCGTCGGCGGGGGATGCCTGATATCTTGTCCCGCTCATTTCTTCTCTTCCTCAAGATTTTCGCCGATGGGAATCCCGGCACGCCGATCCACCTCAAAGTGGAAAAGGATATTGATAAACCAATACGCAAAATGGATGATGAAGCTGTGCGTACGCTTGAACATGGTTCTGCCGCGCCGGAAGATAGAGCCAAAGCGGAAGAATTCTTTCTTATACTGCTTGCAGAAGGCACGCAGCGATTCGGGTGTCAACTGCTTCGGTGTGAAGGTGATCATACCGAAGGTATATCCGCTCTCCAGCCACCAGCGCTCCGAAAGCAAACGTCCGTCCGCCTTGAACGCCTCATACGTCTTTGTGCTGGGGAAAATCAGAAGGTGGTTGAACGCGACAACGAAGAACTGATGCTTTTCACAGAACGCCAGCGTTGCTTTGAACGTGTCCTCGTTATCCGAATCGAAGCCGAACACGAAGCTTGCATAGATACTGATACCCACGTCGTGGATCTTTTGGATCAGCGCATCCCGCTCCCCCAGACGTTCCGTCCAGCCCTTGTTCATTTGGCGGAGGTTATCGCTTTCGATGGATTCAAAGCCGATGAGGACCATCTCACAGCCGCTCTCCTTCATCAAACGGAGCATTTCGTCATCCCTGGCAATATCCAGGGTGATCTGTGTGGTCCAGATGATGTTCAGCTTTTTCAGCTCCTCAAACAGCTCCCGGGCAAAGGCTTTATCCGAAAAGATGCTGTCGTCCACAAAGAAGAATATCCTGTGCCGGCAGGACTTGATCTCGGCGATAATATCCGCCACTTCTCTGTGTATGTAATGGGAGTGATAATATCCCGCAATGGAGCAGAATTCGCAGTTGTGGTAACATCCGCGCCCCGTTTCCACCAGGGATACGGGCAGGTATTTCTTCATTTTGTCCGCATAAATGCTTCTGTCAGGCATTTTATAGGCAATGCAGGCACCGCCGTCGTATCGCTTCTGCAATGTGCCCGCTTCGATATCGGCCAAAACAGACGAGAGGATCCGGTCTGCATTGCCGACCATAATGGCATCCGCATGCTGGGCCGCTTCCTCGGGGCAGAGCGTGACGTGATAACCGCCCATAATGACCTTCTTCCCGCGCTTTTGCAATTCGGACGCGATAAAGTAGGCGCGTTTGGCGGTGTAGGTCTCCACCGTTATGAAAACGATATCCGTGTCGGTATCGTAACGGATGCCCTCGATTCTGTCGTCGAAAAACTCCCGCTCCCATGTATCGGGAATCATAGAGTTGAGCACAGCGATCGTAAGCGGTTCCATGAGCCAGCTGCGCAGATATTTCTGCCCCGGTTTTTTACCGATTGCGGGAAGTATAAAGGTTATTTTCATGGCTTGTTCTCCTCGTCCTTTTCTTTGCATCCGAAAGTCATTCCCTGTTTTTCAAACACTTCGCGGCGGAACACGGGATTGTAGATTATGTAGGTAAAAAAGCGAATCGGATTGCGCAGATTGGTCCTCGGCTCAAACAGCCGATAGAGTACGGAGGATATGCTGTTGAATCTCTTTCGGCAAAGATAGGCCGCCTCCGTCAGCTCGGGCGCGGTCATATTGGCAGGGACGAACGCCGCGTAGTTGAATCTATATTCCGGATGCAGCCACCACTTCCCGTCGTAAAGCAGTCTGCCCTCTCGCGCAAGCTGGTCATACAGCGCCGTGCCGGGATAGGGCATGAGAATGTTGTACGCCGAAAAACAGAATTTGTTTTTCCGTGCGAATTGGTACGTGGCTTCAATGCTCTCCAGCGTGTCCGTGTCGTGTCCCACGGTGAATGCCGCCCAGGTCTGCAGACCGTACTTTCTCAGTTTTTTGATGGCGTCCTTATACTGATCCTGCACATATTTTTTGTTCACGCCCTTGCCCATGGTACGGATGCTGTCCGGCCGGATGGACTCAAATCCGATAACGTGTCCGAGGCAGCCGCTTTTCACCATAAGTGTCATCAACTCATCGTCGTCAAGCATATCGATACTGCCCTGGCTCACCCATTTGATCTTGAGCGGGATCAGCCGTTT
The DNA here is from genome assembly GCA_017468385.1 of Clostridia bacterium. Classification (GTDB taxonomy): domain Bacteria; phylum Bacillota; class Clostridia; order Oscillospirales; family CAG-272; genus SIG701. The sequence goes on along the minus strand of JAFUIQ010000011.1, from coordinate 69,847 downwards.
GAACAGTTCCTTCGCCTTCTCCTTGTCGCCAACGATATTGTCATCAACAAAAAATATCAGTTTTCGTTTCTGACTGCGTATCTCTTCGATGACCTCATCTATATCCCGGCAAAAATGCTTCTGCTTGAAATAGACACTGGATGCGCAGTATTTGCAGTTGTACCGGCAGCCGCGGCTGAATTGCATAAGGGTAATGGGCATATACTTTTTGTTTTCAAAGATGTCGCGCCGCGTGATGATCCCTTTCTGCGGAACTGTGACCGGGTTGCAGCGGTATTCCTCTTTCAAATGGCCCCGGCGAAGATCCTCGATCATCTCGCCCCATTTGTCCTCCGCATCACCGATCATGATGCTGTCGCAATGCTGCTTTACCTCCTCGGGTATCAGCACTGCATGCATACCGCCCATGATGACTTTTCTTCCGCGGCGGCGGTATTCTTCACTGATCTCGTAGGCACGTCTGGCTGTAAAGGTTTCCACCGTAATGGCCACCAGATCGGTGGGCTCATCGTAGGGGATCGTTTCCAATCGATCGTCGTACATGACGACCTGGATGTCGGAGGGGGTGAGCGCTGCCAGAATTCCGAGCTGCAGAGGCTCCATACTGGCATTATCCACATACAGGCTGTGCTCGCGTCTGCCTATGTTGGGTTTTATCAGTGTGATCTTCATACTACACTCCGCTGTTTTTTGTTTGACCGCCAAGAATCTTGTCCTGCTTTCGGTGAATCTCTTTGCGGGAGATCAGATTCAGTGCCAAAAACATAATGGCATGAAAGGGCGACAGGTGAATGGGATTGCGGAAAAGACGCTTGAGAATGTTCGCATACGAATTAAAGCGGAAGCGCGCATGCTTGCATCCCTCGTATAAATCGTCGGGCGACATGCGTTCGGGATAGAAGGCGGTGTCGCCGTAGCGATATCCCGGCTCCAGCCACCATTTGTTGTAGATGAGTTTGTTTTCCGCCTCCAGGCGCTCGTACAGCGCCGTACCGGGAAATGGAATGAGAGGGTTGAAGTTGGCCACCGCAAAGTTGTGCTTTAATGCAAACGCCAAGGTCTCATCAATGGACGACCGCGTATCGTAATCATAACCCAGCACAAATGCCGCGTAAATCATCAGCTTGTGGCGGTAAATGTTCTCGATGGCCTTTTCATAGGCTCCGATGTGCAGATTGGCGCTTTTGTTCATGAGTTTCAGATTCTCTGCACTCAGCGATTCAAATCCGATCAGAACCAGCACGCACCCGCTTTTTTTCATGGCCGACAAAAGCCTGTCGTTCATGGCCACGTCCATGCTGATCTGACACGCCCATTTCTTTTTCAGAGGTCGGATCGCGTCAAACAGGGCCAGCGCAGATGCTTCATTTAAGAAAATGTTGTCATCAATGAAAAAGATCAGTTTTTCTTTCATGGCGCGGATCTCATCCACCACGCTTTGGATATCTTTTTGGCGCACGCCGCAATGATAAAACGAGCCTACCGAGCAAAAATCGCAATGGAATTTGCAGCCTCTTGAAAACTGGATCAGCCCGATAGGGTTGTATTTTTTGCTGCGGAATGCGGGACTGTTGAAATCCAATCGGATGAGCGACTGCTTGTGCGATGACACATACTGACGCTGGGCCTTTCCCGCTTTCAAATCGGATATGTATGCAGGCCACGTGTCCTCGGCGTCGCCCACAAGGACTGTGTCGCAGTGTTCCAGCGCCTCCTCGGGCAACGCGGTGGGATGGAATCCGCCCATTACGATACGGTTATGCGGCGTTTTGTATTTTTCAGCAAGATCGTAGGCCCGCTTGGCCGCGAAGGTTTCCACTGACAGCGCGATCACATCGGAGTCGATGGTGTCGGGCAGATCCTCGATTCGCTCGTCCAGATATTCCATGGTCACATCCGCGGGAGTTACGGCATCGAAGATCGCGAAGATCAGCGGCTTCATCGCGTCCCGGCCCTTCCCCTCCAGCATACTGACCTTGATTAGCGTGACTTTCATGTGTTCTGCTCCAAAATGGCGTTTTTGATATACTCTCCCGACACATCGGGAATATCGGAATTGTCACTCATCACGTCCGCACCGAATATCTCAAATTCACGGGCATATTTTCGGTATCCGATATTGACCAGCATATACAGGCTCTTCATCGTTCTCGGCTTGGTAAGATCCAGCCGCTTCCATATGTTTTTCCAGGAATAGACTTCCTTCCACGCCCAGGCAATCCCCGCTTCCAGCTCTTCCTTGGTCATCTGCTTGGGCCGATATACGCAATGCTCCACGTCATACATGGCAAAATCCCGTTCCGTGATGCGCCCCTCTGCCTCCAATTCCCGGTAAAACTCCGTTCCGGGGAAAGGCGTGATGATGGAAAAGCGCGGCAGATCGATTTTGGCCTCCAGACAAAGATCAACCGTACGCTTAAATACGTCGGGACCGTCCTCGTCCGCGCCGAAGGCAAAGCATCCCATGACCATAATGCCCTTGCGGTGAAGCTTGTCCATGAGCGTTTTATATTCTTGTACGTGATTGACGCCCTTGTGTATGCCCTGCTGGGTTTCCTGATTGACCGATTCGAAGCCCACCAGAATCCCTTTGCATCCGCTTTTTTGAAACAGATCCAAAAGCGCATCGTTATGGCCGATGGCGGTGGTAGTCAGGCCCATCCACCATTTTTTGAGCGGAATCATGGCGGTGAAAAGCTCTTTCGCATAGTTCACATCGGCAATCAGATTCACATCGGGGAAAATGACCTCTTTCCCCCGGAAGGACTTGATCTCGGCAATCACGTCCTCCACCGGACGGGTAATCACTCTCTGGCCAAAGGCTGCAGGATAGGCGCAGAACGTGCAGGAGTGATTGCATCCTCTGACCGCCTCGACGGTATTGAGCGTTATGTATTTTTTCTTATTGAGCAGGTCCTTGCGCGGAAGCGGTCGGTTTGCAATATCGGCACAGCCGTTTCCGTAATAGAATGGCTTCAGGCAACCGTTTCTGATGTCGAGCAGCGCCTGGGGAAACGTCTTCTCGCCAAGCCCCAGCAAAACGGCATCGGCGTGGGCTGCCGCTTCGTCCGGCATGAGTGTAGGGTGAACACCGCCGAGAAGCACGGTTTTTCCAAGGCTTCGGAAGTAGTCCGCAAACTTATAGCATCTGGACGAGGTACCGGTGATGCAGGTGATGGCAATCACATCCGCATCGGTATCCAGAGGGATGGCCTCCGCCGTCTCGTCGTAGATCACGACCTCGGCATTCAGCTCTTTCGGAACCAGTGCGGCAAGGAGCGCCAGCGTAATGGGAGCATAGTGAAGTCCCTTGTGAAACATGCCGTTGTATCTGTGCATCGCACCGGCAGGCGAAAGTAATGCAATTTTCATATAGGTTTCCTTTCTCCGATCAGCCAATCGGAATAAACGAGGAGACTGCCATAAGAATAACAGCAACGGCAACCGCCGCAATCATAAACGTATTTCCCGAGCATTTGCCAAGCAAGAGGGCCTGCTTCGGCTTTTTCACGGCATGGGAATAGGCGGGGAGAACAACAATAACCAGGATAATAGAAAGCGCGCCGGCGCCGATCTGCACGTAGTCGAGCACGCCAAGGGGAAGAAATGCGGCAATCAGCAGCGCAGGAAATGTTGCGATAAACCAGGAAATCCTGGTGGGAAGGCCAAACTGTCCGCGGACAACATCGGCAAAAGCAAATCCGCTTGACCAGAAGGATGTAAACATGGCAAACAGCACAAGTACGGAACAAAGAACGCGGACGAAGGGAATTCCGATGCCGCTCGACAGACCGATCGTGGCGATCTCCGTGACGGTGTCCGAGCCAAGAATGACCGCCGCCGTAAATGCCGCCGTAATCCATGCGTTGAGTGTGAGGCCGCCGATAACGGCCTTACCGGTCTGCTCTTTCTTTTCCAGATGATTGCACACCTGAATGATCGAAAAGATAGCAGAAAAGGCAAACATAAAGAGCCCATACACAGCAAAGACCACGTCCGGTGCGCCAAAGGAGAAGTCCAGCGAGCCCTTCACGTCCAGGCAGGACAGAACCATCAGCACAAGCACAGCGCCCCCGATCAGAATCATCGAGAACTTTTCGCCTACGCCCATCCCCTTGATTCCGAAAAAAATCACGAGGGAGGCGAGAGTATAAAACAGAATTTTTGCAGCCGTATCGCTCATTCCCAAAAGATCGGTCAGAACGTGACTGGCGCACAGGATATAGACCACTAAATTCTCAAGCAACAGCAATACAAGCAGAATGAGGAAAGCCATATTAAGCGTCTTTTTCCCTTTTCCGCTGAACAGATGCTCATCAAGAATGGCCAGCAGATCCTCCGGCTTCGCAGAGTTGCGCGTGAGGTCTGCGATGATCAGATACATAACCGCGCTCACGGCATAGGCGGCCACGAGAGCGGTGATCGTACCGAACACACCGATTTTGCTTATAGCATACGGAATCGTCAATATGCCGGTTCCGATTCCCGCACCGGCTACCAGCATAATCGATTCGACAAAGGTTAATTTCTTTGTTTTCATACAGCCATCCTTAAGAAAGTCCGTTGGTTTTTTCTATTATATCATACAAATGTGAACTATGCTACCAAAAAAGCCATTTGCACCCGCAAGGGGTGCAAATGGCTTATATTATGCAAAATCTTACTGCTCGCTTGCCTTAGTCCAGAGTCTTCATGGTGGGGAACAGAAGCACGTCGCGGATAGCGGCGGAATCGGTGAGCAGCATGCACATACGGTCGATACCGTAGCCGATACCGCCTGTGGGGGGCATACCGATTTCCAAGGCGTTGAGGAAGTCCTCATCGGTGTGGTTGGCCTCTTCATCACCGGCGGCAAACTGCTCCTCCTGTGCGGCGAAGCGCTCCCGCTGATCGATGGGATCGTTCAGCTCGGAGTAGGCGTTGGCCATCTCCCAGCCGTTCATGAAGAACTCAAAACGCTCCACGTACTCGGGATCGTCGGGCTTCCGCTTGGTCAGGGGAGAGATCTCCACGGGGTGATCCATAACGAACGTAGGCTGGATCAAATGATCCTCCACGAAGGTTTCGAAGAACAGATTCAGGATATCGCCCTTCTTGTGGCGATCCTCGTATTCCACGTGATGAGCGTCGGCGGCAGCACGGGCCTCCTCCAGCGTATGGATCTCGTGGAAATCCACACCGGAATACTGCTTAACCGCGTCCACCATGGTGATGCGGGCGAAAGGCTTGCCCAGATCCATCTCCACGCCGTTGTACGTAATGGTAGTGGTGCCCAGAACCTCTTTTGCCACATAGCGGAACATATTCTCGGTCAGATCCATCATGCCGTGGTAATCGGTGTATGCCTGATACAGCTCCATCAGGGTGAATTCGGGATTGTGGCGGGTATCCAGGCCCTCGTTACGGAACACGCGGCCGATCTCGTACACTCTCTCCAGACCGCCCACGATGAGGCGCTTCAGGTACAACTCCAGAGAAATACGGAGCTTGAAATCCTCATCCAAAGCGTTGAAGTGCGTCTCGAAGGGACGAGCAGCGGCACCGCCCGCATTGGACACCAGCATGGGAGTCTCCACTTCCATGAAGCCCTGTGCATCCAGGAAACGGCGGATGGTGCTGATGATCTTGGAACGCTTGATGAAGGTATCCTTGGATTCGGGATTGGTGATCAGATCCACATAGCGCTGACGGTAGCGGGTATCCACATTGGTCAGACCGTGGAACTTCTCCGGCAGAGGCTGCAGGCTCTTGGAGAGCAGGGTCAGCTCGGTTACGTGGAGGGAGATCTCACCGGTCTTGGTTTTGAACACACTGCCCTTTACGCCGATGATATCGCCGATATCCATCTTCTTGAAGCCGGCATAGGGCTCCTCACCCAGGCTGTCGCGGGCGATGTACAGCTGCATCTTGCCGCTCAGATCCTGCACGTGGGCAAAGGATGCCTTACCCATGATGCGCTTGGCCATCATACGGCCGGCCACGGTCACTTCTTTATTCTCCAGGGCATCATACTGTGCCTTGATCTCCTCGGCGTGATGGGACACGTCGAACTTGGTGATCTGGAACGGATCGCATCCCGCGTCCTGCAATGCCTTCAGTTTATCGCGGCGCACCTGCAGAATCTCGCTGAGCTGCGCTTCGTCATTTACTGTATTTTGGTTGTTACGGGTTTCTTCTGCCATATCGCTCTTTTGTATCCGCCGAAGCGGAAACTTCCTTTCTGTGGTGTCAGTTATCCTTGGAACGGCTTACCGCCAGAATCTTTACCTTGTATTCGCCGAAGGGAGCGACCACGGTCACTTCCTCGCCCACCTTGGCACCCAGCATGGCGCTGCCCAGGGGGCTCTGATCGGAGATGCGGCCCTGCATGGGATCTGCTTCGTTGGAGCCAACAATGCTGTACTCCACTTCCTCATCCATATCGCTGTCGTATACTTTCACGAAGGAGCCGAGATTGACCACGTCGGCGCGGATCTCGCTCTCGTTGATGATGGTGGCTTCGTTGATCAGTTTTTCCAATTCGGCAATGCGGGTAACGGCCTTGGCCTGCTCGTTCTTGGCTTCATCGTACTCACTGTTCTCGGAGAGGTCACCGAAGGCTCTTGCCTCGGCAATCTGCACTTTGATTTCGGGGATACGGACATCCTTCAGATACTGAAGCTCGTCTACCAGATTCTTGTAGCCCTCTTCCGTATACAGTGTTTTCTTCTGGTTTTCCATGGGCGGAGATCCTTTCGTCATTACGCTGTCCGTGACGGACAGAAATTATTTATTAAGTTCGGTGACCGCCGCCTGAAGCTGATTGTCCTCTTCATCGGTGATCTTATAGATATTCTTTTCCAGCATGGCGCCGGCCGGCTCTACCACCACATCGGGGGCAACGCCCACGCCGTCGTAGTTATCGGAGAACGGCGGGCAGTAGTAGCGGTAGGTCACGCTCAGTCCGCTGCCGTCCGACAGCTGGCGGATGGTCTGCATGGAGCCCTTGCCGTAGGTCTGGGTACCCACGATCACGGCCTTCTTGTAATCCTGCAAAGCAGAGCAGAACAGCTCGCCTGCGCTGGCGGTATTTTCATTGACCAGAACGGCCATCGGCACATCCAGTTCCTTGGCATCGGAGCGGTAGATCACTTCCTCGTTCCCTTCCCGGTCGATGGTACGGATCACGGGACCGGAGGGAAGCAGGTAATCCAGAACGGAGCAGATGGCGGTCAACTCGCCGCCCGGATTGTTCCGCACGTCCACCACCAGCCGTGTGCATCCGCCGTCCAGCAGCGTTTTCACCGCGGCAAAGAACTGATCGGGGGTGGCTTTATCGAAGCCGGTGATTTTGATGACACCCACCGTGTTATCCGGTGCGTAGACGTGATGCAGAACCGTCTGTTCGGTCACATAGCCGCGCATGATGGAGAAGGAGTGGGATTCCTCATAATGCTTGCCACGGGCCACGGTGAACACCGCCAGGGTGCCTGCCTTGCCCTGCAGCTTGGTCAGCGCGCCGTAGTATCCGAGATCGGCCACGCTTTCCATTTCCTCGCCCACGTAGATGATCAGGTCTCCCGGCTCCACGCCCGCTTCAAGGGCTGGGGAATCCGGCATGACGTTGATGATCTCGATGGCGCCGTATTCGGAGTTGTAGATGACGTTGACGCCGATACCCTGCATATCGCCGTTCAGGCTGTCCATGTAGGTCTGGAACTCCTCGGCGGGATAATACGCGCCGAACCGGTCGCCCGCTCCGGCCACATATCCGGCCAGGATGCCGTCCATCAGTTTCGTCTCGTCGATATCCTTGACGTACTGACTGCGGAACAGTGCATCCACTTCCAGCAGTTTATTGTAGTTTTCCAGATGGGCATAAGCCGCGCTCATCTCTTCCCGATGCTTCAGGGACATAACGGTAAACGTCACCTGAAACGTGAGCAGAGCAGCCAGCAGGATGAGGACAAGGGATGCCCCAACGGAAATTTTCTTTTTCATACTATAGTTTCACCTGTTTTCGTCTCAGCGTATGAAAACGCCTTACTTATTGTAACGGGATGCAATAACCTTAATGGGGGGATTCTTGATATAGTTGAAGGGATCGGTATACTTTCCGTTCAGACGGAACTCAAAATGGAGATGATTACCGGTAGAGTTGCCGGTGGTTCCCACCTCGCCGATCTTGTCGCCCTTCTTCACGGTATCGCCCTTGGCCACGTTCAGTTTGCTGCAGTGCGCGTACACAGTGGAGACGCCGTCGCCGTGGTCGATAACAATGTAGTAGCCGTAGCTGTTGTGATACTGGGCAATGACCACCTTGCCGCCCTTGGAGGCAAGGATGGGCGTGCCGCGGTACGCCGCCAGATCCCATCCGCGATGGTAATCCCACACGCCGTACAGCAAGCGCCAGCCATAGCCGGAGGAATTGTAGTGATAGTCATTCAGGCTGATGGGCCACAGCCAGTCGCCGCTCTCCATCTTCTCCTGATTTTTTCTCTGGAGTTCCGCCAGATATTCTTCCAGTTCTTTATCCAGCTGGTCTTCCTTTTTCTTGTTTTCGTAATATTCTTTCTGAGCGGCCGCCTGATCCTTTTCCAGATCCCCGATCTTTTTCAGGATGTCCGCCTCCTGCTTCGCCAGATCCTCCCGGTCCTTTTGCAGGGTTTCCAGGGTCTCGTTCTGCACGGCGATCTTCGCCTCCAGCGAGAGCTTATCCTCTTCCAGCATGGTCTGGGTTTGCTGCAGTGTGTCCATTACGGACTTATTATATGCAAGAAGGCTGGATACATGATCCATGCGGGTCAAAAAATCGCTCAGGCTGTCCGCGCCAAGGATGAGGCCGATATAGCTGGCATCGCCCTCTTCGTAGTTCATCACCACGATATTCCAGAATTGCTCGTACATCCGGTCGTATTCCGCCTGGGTAGTTTCGATGGATGCCTTTGTATCGGTAATCTTGCCCTGCAATTCCGCCAGAAGGGTCTCTGCGATAGCGATCTTCCGCTGGGTGGTATCCATATAGGTATCCACTTGCTGCTTCTGCGCCGACAGAGAACTGCCCTCTTTAGCCATCTTGGTCAGAGTATTCTGGATATCCTGCTGCTGCTTATGCAGTTGATCGAGCTGCTCTTCGTACTTCTGTACAGTAGCGTCCGTCAGCTTGGAGTCGGCGTTCGCCACAGATCCACCGCCGGCCAGACACACGCCCACTACGATCACGCAAGTCAAAAGCAAGGTGATCAGGCGATATCCCTTATGCAAAATTTGGTTTTTCATATGCTACCTCCCTTATGCCTTCAGATACTTTCCGAGAGAGATGCTGCTGCCCACGATACCGGCCAGCACGCCTACGCCGAGGAATCCATACAGAAGAGGCATCTGCACGGCCTCGAAGGGGACCATGGTAATCATCTGCAGATCGCTCATAACCATTTTTTCCACATAGAAGTAGAAATAACGCTCAATGAAGTAAGCCGCGGTGCTGGCGAACAGGCCGATGATGATACCCTCTAAGATAAACGGCATGGTAATGAACCATCCGGTGGCTCCCACATACCGCATGATGCTGATCTCATGCCGGCGAGAGAATACGGACAGTTTTATGGTATTGATGATGACAAACAAAGTCACCACCAGAAGGATCAAAAGGAACCAGGTAAAGATCAAAAGAACTCCCTGCTTGAAGGAAGAGATGGTGGTAGCCAGATCCATGCGGTTGTTGACTTTGCGCACGCCGTCGATCTGATTCAGAAGATAAGCCAGCGTCACCACCTTGTCGTTGTCCGCATAAGTGACCGTAAAGGAGTCGGAGAAGCGGTTCACGGCCTCGGGATCGTTTTCAAACATCTGCTCCATGCCGTCAAACTCTTCTTTGGCCTCCGCGAATGCTTCCTCACGGGTCGTGCGCACCACATTGGCCACATTGTCCAGGGAACGGATCTTTTCCTCAATGGCCAGGATCTCTTCTTCCGTGGCGTTATACTCCACAAAGACCTCAATCTCGTTGAGCAGACCGAACTGCTCCAGGTTGACATTGATATTATGTACCAGCAAGGCGAATCCGCCCAGCACCACGAGACAGCTCATCAGAACCGCCACAGAGGCAAAGGACATGACGCCGTTGCGGAAAATGCCCTTGAAGGCCTGGGATACGAAATAACTCGGACTGTATCTTCTCATTCGAACATACCTCCCACACGATCCTCCGTAATCACGCCGTCCTTCAGGACCACCACGCGCTGTTTGTAATAATCCACCAGGCTCTGCTCATGGGTAACCACGATGACGGTTTTGCCCAGCTTATTGATTTTCACCAGCAGATTCATGATTTCCAGACTCATCTGGGGATCGATGTTGCCGGTGGGCTCGTCCGCCAGAATGATTTTGGGATTGTTGGCGAGGGCGCGGGCCAAAGCGACACGCTGCTGCTCACCGCCGGACAATTCTTTCGGGAAGCATTTCTGCTTGTCCGCCAGATTGACGGTATTGAGAATGGCGGGCACGCGGCGGCGGATCATCTTGTTGGGAGTTCCCACAGCACGCATGGCGAACGCCACGTTTTCATACACGGTTTTGTCGTGGAACAGGCGGAAATCCTGGAAGACCACGCCCAGCTCCCGCCGATAGTACGGCACGCGGAAGGAGGACATCTTCGCCAGATCGTAATCGCCCACCTTCAGCCGGCCGGAGGTGAGTTTTTCCTCCCGCAAAAGCAGTTTCATCATGGTGGACTTGCCTGCGCCGGAATGACCGACAACAAACACGAACTCGCCGTCCTCTATTTTCAAATTGATCCCATTCAGAGCATGGGTACCGTTGGGATACAATTTTTTCACATTCTTAAATTCAATCATAGATCCTCCATATGGCAGAGAAGTGAAAAAATTCCTGTTTTTCCGTATTAAACCAATTCATGCAAGGAAATGCGCCAGACAAAACGACTGCCTGACGCGTTACTTAAATGACGAATATTGGATGAACACGTCCGGTCGGAAAACCCGGTCGCACTCAGAACTTCATGGGTTTGGTAGTGAGGTAGCGTTTTACCATCAAAGCCACCTTGAACGTGATCGCGTGGTCAAACTCACGCAGGTCCAGGCCGGTTAGTTTGCGGATTTTCTCCAGGCGGTACACAAGCGTATTTCTGTGTACAAACAGCTTACGGGAGGTTTCGGATACATTCAGATTGTTCTCGAAGAAGCACTGGATGGTCATAAGGGTTTCGCGGTCCAGGGACTCCAGGGAGCCGTTCTTGAACACTTCCTGCAAGAACATCTCGCACAAAGTGGTAGGCAGCTGATAGATCAGGCGGCCGATACCCAGATTCTCGTAGCTGACGATATTCTTTTCGGTATCAAATACCTTACCGACTTCCAGAGCGATCTGCGCTTCCTTGTAGGAGCGGGCCAGATCCTTGATGTTGTCCACCGGCTTACCGATACCGATGGACACCTTGGTGAAGAACTCGGAATTGAGGGTGTCCGCGATGGATTTCGCGATCTTTTCCACTTCCTTCACGGGGGTGTTGGGCTTGATTTCCTTCACGAGGACAATATCCTGCTCGCCCACGCTGATGACGTAATCCTTATTCTTATCGGGGAAGATGTTCTGCACCATGTCGTAGGGCAGAACCTCGCCCTTGGAGTGGAACTTGATCAGGAACACAATGCGCACTTCGTCGGTGCTGAAATGCAGTTCTTTGCTCTTTATGTAGATATCGGACGGTAGGATGTTGTCCAGGATGATATTCTTGATAAAGGAGCTCTTATCGTACTTCTCATCGTAGAGATTTTTGATATTGGCAAAGGTAACGGAAAGGATCGTGGCGACCTTGTCCGCCATCTTATCCTCGCCCTCCACGAAAACGATATATTCCCACTTGGCACCCGCGCCGATAGGACGGTAGGTGAAACCGCCGATGGTCACGGAATCCGTGGTGTACGCCAATTCTTCCCGCACGCCCTGACGCATTTCACCGATTTTCACCAGTTCACTGCAGGCAATAATTACACCGTTCTCGTCGATAACGCCGGTTACACGGTCGATCGTATCCCTCATCTGATGAATTATGCCCTGGAAAAGACGGCTCGACATATGGCGTCTCCTTTCAACTAACAAAAAATCAACTGCGATTGGTATGCATTGTGTATACTACACTATATTTTACATCATTTTTTGTGATTTTTCAATAGGATTTTTTGTATTTTTTCCAATTACGCCACGCAATTTTGAATATTTCTCCGCAGATTGACGAAAAAATCCTCAAATTGGCCAATCTGCCGGATGCTCAGCGATAGAAAACGTGAACGTACAGGCAGTACACGCCGAACAGAATGGTTGCCACCACGGATGCGATGATCAGCGTTCCCACGATCACATGCTTGTACACCAGGCACGCGATCAGGCAGAACAGCGACACGCACAGCATCATAGCGGGGGTAAAGTAGTGGCGGGTGATGTCAATTTTCTTCACAGCCACCAGCACCTGATAGGCCACGGCGCACGCGGTCAGCACACCGAACACGATGGCCAGAGGCAGAAGCCAGTAATTGACGAAGGCCAACTCCACGATCGCTTCACTGCGGACAGAAAGCAGGGTGGCAATGCCTACCAGATCAATGGCCGCCATGATCATAAGACGGACAGCAACGATATGCGTCATTTCCTTACGGGAAACGGATTTGGGGGTCGATATATTCTTTTTGCGGCTCAAACTTTCCTTTGCCATAACCATCTTCATTGCACCCGTCGTACCAAGTGTGACGGATCCGCTCCTTTTCCAATTTTATTATGCGGTAAAATCCCAATCGGGTTGTTTGCGTACATTCTTGCCAATGAATCCATTGGTACCGTGCGGCATGCCCGCACGTATCGTATAATACCATAGTATTATACTATATCCGAAGCATTTTGTCAAATTATTTTCAAAGAAAAAGCATTTCTTTGATAAAAAACCGCAAAAAATCCCGTCATTCATGGGAAAATTCCACCTCAGGTGCGCCGCGGTAAGAAAAAAGCACCTGTCCGGACTTACCCGGACAGGTGATAAAATTTATTTTCTGACGACGCCGGCATACCAGCCGTTTTCCCGGCGAAAATCCGCCACGGTGAATCCGTTTTCGGAAAGAACCGCCACAACCTCCTCGGCCCGCTCCTCGATGATGCCGGAGACGATCAGCACGCCGTTCTCTGCCATATACTTGCCGATATCGGGTGCCATACGGATGATCACGTCCGCCACGATGTTGGCCACGCACACGTCGTATTTCTTATCCGGCACATCCTTCAGAAGATCGGATACGGCGCATCTCACGTTGGCCGTGCCGTTCACCTCCGCATTTTCCCCGGCGATGCGCACCGCCACGGGATCGATGTCGCAGGCGAAGCACTCCGACGCGCCCAATTTGGAAGCGCAGATGGCCAAAATGCCGCTGCCGCATCCCACATCCAGCACGGTGGAGCCGTCCTTCACATAATTCTCCAGCAGCTCCGCGCACAGTCTTGTGGTCTCATGGGTACCCGTACCGAAAGCCATACCGGGATCCATCAGCACCGTAATCTCCTCCGGGGCGGGATCGTAATTCTCCCACACGGGAACGATCACCAGCCGCTTGCCGGTCTTGATGGGCTTGTAATACTTTTTCCAGGAATCCGCCCAGTCGTCCTCGCAGACGCCGCTGCAGGTGACTTCCGCATCGATTCCGCACTCCTCCAGGCGGGAGCGGATGTACAATTCCGCCTCCCGGGGAGATTTTTCATCGGGGACGAATACGGACACCGCCGCGGTGGTGCGATCCTGCTGCAGGAGCTCCTCATCGATGAGATCGCCGTACACGCCGTCCAGGTCCTTTTCCACATCGGAGAAATCCTCGATCATCAAGGCGTTATCGATCATGCTCATGATGGCGGTGATGGTATCCAAATGCTCGCACGCCGCGCTGACGCGGATGCGGATCCAATTTTTCTCTTCCATATCTCTGTCCTGTCCTGTGATTATTTGAAGAATCGCTTGAAGAAGTTTTTCCGGTTTCCGCCGGTTTCTCCCTCGCCGCAGCTTTCCGCAAATTTGCGGAGCAGGTCCTTCTGCTCGGAATTGAGGTTCTTCGGCACTTCCACCTTCACGGTGATATGCAGATTGCCCCGCCGCTTGCTGTTGACCACGGGCACGCCCTTATCCCGAATGGTGAAGGTGGTGCCGGTCTGGGTTCCCTCCTTGATCTGGTACATCTCCGTACCCTCCAAAGTGGGAATATCGATCTCCGCACCCAGTGCCGCCTCCGTAAAGGAAATAGGCACCTCGCAATAGATATCATACCCGTCCCGCTCGAACACGGCATGGGGACGGACGTTTACGTAAATGTACAGATCTCCCGCAGGACCGCCCTCACGGCCTTCACTTCCCTGCCCACTGAGGACCACTCTCTGTCCGTCGTCGATGCCGGCGGGAATGGACACGTCCAGCTTTTTGGTCACGCGCACATATCCGTTGCCGCGGCAGGATTCGCAGGGCTTCTCCACGATCTTACCCGTTCCCCGACAGGCATCGCAGGCCTTTTGCGTCTGCATGATACCCAGGGGCGTGCGCTGCTGCACACGGATCCGACCGGATCCGCCGCAGGTGGGACAGGTCTTGGGAGAGGTTCCCTTGGCGGCGCCGCTGCCAGAGCACTCGGCACATTTCTGGATGCGCTGGTAGGAAATCTCCTTTTTTACGCCGAACACCGCTTCCTCAAAGGACAAGGTGAGCCGCACGGTAATATCCTCACCCCGCACAGGCCCGCGACGGGTACTGCCGCCGCCCATACCGCCGCCGAAGAAGCTGGAGAAGATATCGGAAATATCGAAATCCATATCTCCAAAACCGCCGAAGCCGCCGTAGCCGCCGCCACCGCCCGCTTCAAAAGCGGCATGGCCGAACTGGTCGTACTTGGCCTTCTTTTCCGCATCGGACAAAACGGCATAGGCCTCGTTCACCTCTTTGAACTTCTGCTCTGCCTCTTTGTCTCCCGGATTCACGTCGGGATGATACTTTTTCGCCAGCGATCGGTATGCCCGCTTGATCGCCGCTTCATCCGCGGATTTGTCGACGCCAAGCACCTCATAATAGTCTCTCTTGCTTTCAGCCATAGCTGACCTACCTTTCTCCGTCAACCGGAGGAAATCAAAACGCGCAAAGGGGAGCTGCCCCGGACGGACAGCCCCACTGCGCATCACTGTATTTTAGTTGTCGGATTTGTCCTCGAAATCCGCGTTGTAGAAGGTGTCGCCGTTCTGCGTGCCTGCGCCAGGATCGAATCCCTCAGCGCCGGGAGCACCCTGTGCGCCCTGTGCGCTCTGGTACAGCTTCTCAGCCAGCGGGTAGAATGCCTTCTCCAGTGCCTCGGTATCTGCCTTGATGGCCTCGGTATCGTTGCCCTTGACGGTTTCCTTCAGCTTCTCGATGGCGGCGGTAACGGGTGCCTTCAGGCTCTCGTCTGCCTTGTCGCCGATCTCGGTGAGGGTCTTCTCGGACTGGAAAATCATCTGCTCTGCACGGTTCTTGATCTCCACCGCTTCCTTCATCTTCTTGTCTTCCTCAGCGAACTTCTCCGCATCCTTCACGGCGCGGTCGATGTCCTCCTTGGACATATTGGTGGAGGAGGTGATGGTGATGTGCTGCTCCTTACCGGTGCCCTTATCCTGTGCGGTTACGTTTACGATGCCGTTGGCGTCGATATCAAAGGTAACCTCGATCTGGGGAATGCCGCGGGGTGCGGGAGCGATTCCGTCCAGAATGAAGCGGCCCAGAGTGGTATTGCCGGCAGCCATATCGCGCTCGCCCTGCAGAACGTGGATCTCCACAGAGGTCTGACCGTCTGCGGCGGTGGAATACACCTGGCTCTTCTTTACGGGGATGGTGGTGTTGCGGTCGATGATGCGGTTGAACACGCCGCCCAGGGTCTCAATACCGAGAGACAGAGGAGTAACGTCCAACAGAAGCACATCCTTCACGTCGCCGCCCAGAACGCCGCCCTGGATGGCTGCGCCGATGGCTACGCACTCGTCGGGGTTGATTCCCTTGAAGGGATCCTTGCCGATCAGAGCCTTTACGGCATCCTGCACGGCGGGGATACGGGTGGAACCGCCTACCAGCAGTACCTTATCGATCTGGGATGCATTGAGGCCGGCATCGGCCATGGCCTTCTTGGTGGGGATCATGGTGCGCTCTACCAGATCGGCGGTCAGCTCGTTGAACTTCGCACGGCTCAGGGTAGCATCGAAATGCTTGGGGCCGGTAGCGTCTGCGGTAATGAAGGGCAGATTGATCTGGGTGCTCATGGTACCGGAGAGTTCGATCTTTGCCTTTTCAGCGGCTTCCTTCAGTCTCTGCAGAGCCATCTTATCGCTGCGGAGATCGATGCCGTTCTCTGCCTTGAAGGTGTCGGCAATCCAGTCGATGATGCGCGCATCAAAGTCGTCACCGCCCAGCCGGGTATCACCATTGGTAGCCAGTACCTCGAACACGCCGTCGGAGATCTCAAGCAGGGATACGTCGAAGGTACCGCCGCCCAGGTCGTAGACCATGATCTTCTGGTTGACGCCGTCCTTATCCACACCGTACGCAAGTGCTGCGGCGGTGGGCTCGTTGATAATACGCTTTACTTCCAGACCGGCGATCTTGCCCGCGTCCTTGGTAGCCTGACGCTGTGCGTCGGAGAAGTAAGCGGGAACAGTGATTACCGCATCGGTTACGGTGGTGCCCAGGTAGGCCTCCGCATCCGCCTTCAGCTTCTGCAGAACCATGGCGGAGATCTCCTGGGGAGTGAACTTCTTGTCGTCAATGGCTACCTTATAATCCGTACCCATGTGACGCTTGATGCTCATAACGGTCTTGTCGGGATTGGTGATGGCCTGGCGCTTTGCCACCTGGCCCACCATTCTTTCACCGGTCTTGGAGAAGGCTACCACGGAAGGGGTAGTTCTGGCTCCTTCGGGATTGGGGATAACGGTAGGTTCGCCGCCCTCAAATACTGCCACGCAAGAGTTGGTTGTACCAAGATCTATACCAATAATTTTTCCCATAATAATTTCCTCCTGAAATATATAAATAGATTTGTTTACTTGACTTAGTTGGCTACCCGGACCATCGCATAGCGGATGATCTTGTCGCCGTATTTGTAACCGCACTGGAACACTTCTACGATCTCGCCCTCACCGTACTGCTCGTCATCCACATGCATGACGGCGTTATGGATTTCGGGATCAAAAGTATCGCCCGGTGCGCCGAAAGCGGACACATTCATTTTTCCGAGAATATCCGGCAGGGTGCTGAGGATCATTCTCACGCCCTCCGCCACCTGATCTCCCTCGGTGAACTGGGACGCCCGTCCCAGATTATCCAGCAGCGGCAGCAGATTCTGAATACAGTCTGCATAGGCATCTGCGTAGATGCCCTCCCGCTCCTTGGCACTTCGTTTGCGGTAGTTGTCGTATTCTGCCAGGGTGCGCAGGTATTTGTCCTTCATCTCCTCCGCCTGGGCACTCATCTCCTTGGCCTTGGCCTCCCATTCGGCACATTCGGCGCGGAGCTTTTTCAGCTCGGCCTTGCCGCCGCGGCGGTCTTTGGCGCTCTCAGGCTGCTCGGCAGGCTCGCCATCGGGCGTCTCTGCCGCATCCGTCTGCTCTGCCGCGTCCTGCGGCAGCTCTTCATTCTCATTCATTGTATGCATGATTTCATCCATCATCAAAATCCACCTTGTCCGTTTGTCAATTTCGGCGGCGATCGGTCATCGTCATAGCCGCCATCCCCAAGAGCGTCCCGGATTCCTGCCGACAAATGGTCGATCATGGAGATGACCTTGGAGTAATCCATGCGCGTAGGGCCGATGATACCGATGGTACCGACCACCCGTCCGCCGCTCTTGACTGTCTTTAAAATCAATGTGGAGTTGTCCATGATCTCCACCAGATTTTCATGTCCGATATATACCTGTACTTTCCCATCGTCATCGGCCTGCTCCAGTGCCTTGGTTTCCCGGGAGATGAGCTGCAGGAAATCATCCTTCTGCTCGATCATGGCCAAAATCTGCTTGAGGCGGTCGATATCGTAATACTCGGGATAGGAAAGCAGGCGGTTCACGCCCTCAAACTTCAACTCCCCTTCTTCAAAGGAAGTAAGCGTCTCGTACACGCACTTGGAAACCGGATTGACCAGATAGGCGTACACGCCCATCTTCCGCTCCATATCCATCAGCCGCGGCAGCGTGATCTCCTCGGCTCCGACGGATACCATGGATTCGTTGAGAATCCGTGCCAGCCGCTCCGCCGCGTCCGCAGGGATCGGGGTTTCCGTCAGGATGTATTTGCTCTTGACCACGCCGCTGGCCATGACCATGACCAGAATCAGCTTCCGCTCCGCCACGCGGATCACCTCAAACTGGGTGACCGTATTCCGTGTGCTGCGGGGCCGGAGTGCCAATGCGGTATAGTTGGTCATGGACGATGCCAGTCGCATGGCCTCCTCCAGAATGTTATCCAATTCCGACTGACGGGAGCGGAGTGCGGTTTTCAATTCCGTCACCTCGCGGGCCGTCATGTTATAATCTTCAATGAGGGAATCCACATAGAAGCGGTAGCCCGCCTCCGACGGCACGCGGCCGGCGGATGTATGGGGCTGTTCCAGATATCCCATTTCCTCCAGCTCCGCCATCTCGTTGCGGATGGTGGCCGAGGAGTAGGCGATCTGCTTATACTGCATCAGATATTTGCTGCCCACCGGTTCGCCCGTTTCGATGTGCGCCTCGATCACTGCTTTCAATATCCACTTTTTCCGTTCACTCAATTCGCCGGCTGTCATGGTTCGCACATCTCCTTCCGTTCCGTGGGAATTTCTGCTTTGCAGATGATTGTTTTTAGCACTCGGTTTGATCAAGTGCTAACCTTCGACTAACAATTTACCATTTTAGCCCTATAAATTCAACACTAATATAAATACAATTCGTTAACATTTTATGAACTGGCCGATTTTTTATCACTAAAAGTGCGGGACTGCGCAAAATCGCGCAGTCCCGCAGATCGCATATCTATTTTTTACGGTTTCGTCAGGGTTATGCACTCCGCCGCCGTCTCACCAGAAGGCAGAGAGCAGCGCACACACAACCGACAGGAAGGAAAGCAATCCACACGCCATCGCCAGTGGGAGGAGATACCAATCCCGGGTCCTCCGGCTGGGGTGCTATGTAGGAATGTTCCGCGTAGTATCCGCTTTCCGTCTCGTAATCCACGCCGGACACGATCTTCACCGTATGAATGTCCACAGATACATTACGGAGCACGAACCCCCGACGGCCGGCGGCCACTGTGCGCACGTTATCCATCGCCAGTGTTTCCTCCGCATCGCCTGCACGCAAGCGGATCTCGCTCATCATACCGTGGCGGATGGGAATCGTCACCTGCACCGGCTCTCCCGCTGTCAAGGCGGCGGAAATCGCCTCCCCGAACTGCCCAGCTCCATCGCAGGCACCGCTGGCCCGCAAAAGAAGTTCCGTCCGGTTGGAGGGAGCATCGCCCGAACTGGTCAGAATGAAGCCGCAGTATCCTCCCATCTCCGCAATTTCCGCGAAGCGGAATTCGTAGATGATGGTATATGTATCCGTAAAGGGGATATCTTCCGGCAGCAAAAGGTAGGTCTTCCGATCGCTGGCGGAGCGGATGCACAGCGATCCGTCCGACAGATCCGCACCGGCGCCGGACCAGGATGCCGTACCGAACCGCAATCCGGTGTCACGGATGGATGTATAATCCTCATATCGGGCGGCAAACAGCACCTCGCCCTCGGTATACTCCGCCGCCGACAGCGGCAGAACACACAAAGAGCACACCAAGAACAGCGTCAGGCACAGTCCCAGCAGCCGATGTATTCCTTTTTTCATTGCCCGCATGGCATCACCCCCGTGGAATTGCAAATGCCGAAAGTCCAATGACATTCTATGCGCGGATATCCGCATTGCGAATATAAGGAAGAAAAAACCGCGCTCCAAACGGAGCGCGGTAAAGGATACAATTAGTGAACGATGTAGCGCTCGGTCTCTTTGTCGAAGAGGTGAACTCTGGACATATCGATGGCAACCTTGATCACGTCGCCGGCTCTTGCCTTGGAACGGGAAGAAACGCGGGCGATCATGTTCTGCTCCTCAGCTACCAGATACAGATAGATCTCCGCACCCATAAGCTCGGTAACTTCAACGTCGGTCTCGATTACGGACTCAGGCATGCTGGACAGATACATAGGCTCGTCGTGGATGCACTCAGGACGGATACCCATAACTACTTCCTTGCCGATGTACTCAAGAACAGTATCGGTAACCTTCTCTGCGGGCAGCTTCAGGGAGTCTGCGCCGAACTTCACGTAAACATCGCTGCCCTGCTTCTCCAGGGTGCAGTTCAGGAAGTTCATCTGAGGAGTGCCGATAAAGCCTGCAACGAACAGGTTTACAGGATTGTCGTACAGATTCTGAGGAGTATCTACCTGCTGGATCAGACCGTCCTTCATAACTACGATACGGGTAGCCATGGTCATAGCCTCGACCTGGTCATGGGTTACGTATACGAAAGTGGTACCCACTCTCTGGTGGATCTTGGTCAGCTCGGTTCTCATGGTTGCACGGAGCTTAGCGTCCAGGTTGGACAGAGGCTCGTCGAGCAAGAATACCTTGGGGTTACGAACGATGGCGCGGCCCAGCGCAACACGCTGCTTCTGACCACCGGACAGAGCCTTCGGCTTACGGTCGAGCAGGTGGGTGATATCCAGGATACGGGCAGCCTCTTCTACGCGGCGCTTGATCTCCTCCTTGGGAGTCTTGCGGAGCTTCAGACCGAATGCCATGTTATCGAACACGGACATATGGGGGTACAGAGCGTAGTTCTGGAATACCATCGCGATGTCACGATCCTTAGGTGCTACGTCGTTGACCAGACGGTCGCCGATGAAAAGCTCACCCTCGGTGATTTCTTCCAGACCTGCGATCATACGCAGAGTGGTGGTCTTACCGCATCCGGAAGGACCTACGAAAATCAGGAACTCCTTATCCTTGATTTCCAGACAGAAGTCGGATACGGCGGTAACGCCGCCGGGATATTTCTTGTAAATGTGCTTGAGAGAAAGGCTTGCCATGTATATATCCTCCTAGATAATATCACATTTTTACCGCATGAAGACAAAAGGGCATCTTCGCACAGTTTTAACTGATATATATTGTACCAAAAATCCGCGCAAATGGAAAGAGTTTTTTTCTCCAAATTTTGTTTTATGAGTTTGTGCACTTCGCACAAACGATTCACTTTTTATTCTCCGGGTGAAAATCCGGAGAGCGGCGGAAACTCTAATTTTATTAGAATCAGATTCCTTTCATAGACAGCGCGATGCGCTTTTTCTTCAAATCCACCCCTTTGATGCGCACCTGCACCACATCGCCCACGGACAGTGCCTCGCTTGGGTGCTTGATGAACCGATCGGCGATCTCGGACACGTGAACCAGTCCGTCCTGATGGACGCCGATATCCACGAACGCGCCGAAATCGATGACGTTGCGGACCGTACCGGTGAGAACCATGCCGGGCGTCAATTCCTCCATGGTCATCACCTTTTCCCGCAGCTGGGGCTGGGGCAAGGAGTCGCGGACGTCCCGGCCGGGCTTTTCCAATTCACCGAGAATATCGGCAAGAGTCGCCTCGCCGCATCCCACCTCGCCGGCCAGTCTGGCCATGCCGTACCCCTCCGCCTTCTTTTTCAGGCCGGCCAGACGGCCAAGGCGCACATCCTCTTCGGTGAATCCGAACACCTTCAGCACGTTCCGTGCGGCGGCGTAGGATTCGGGATGGACACCGGTGTTGTCCAGAATCTCCCCCGATCCGGGCACGCGCAAGAATCCGGCGCACTGCTCGTAGGCCTTCGCACCGATGCGGGGCACCTTCAATACCTGGGCACGGGAGGTGAACTCGCCGTTCTCGTCCCGGTATTTGACGATATTCTTCGCACTGGTGGCGTTGATGCCGGCGATATAGGAAAGCAGCATATAGGACGCCGTATTCAGATCCACGCCCACGGCGTTTACGCAGTCCTCCACCACGCCGGAGAGTGCCTCATCCAGGCGAGCCTCCCGCATGTCGTGCTGGTACTGGCCCACGCCGATGGATTTGGGATCGATCTTTACCAACTCCGCCAGGGGATCCTGCAAACGGCGGGCGATGGACACAGCGGAGCGCTGGGTTACATCGAAATCGGGGAACTCCTCCGCGCCCACCTTGGAGGCGGAATAGACAGACGCCCCCGCTTCGCTGACTACAATATACTTGGTATGACCGCCGATCTCAGAGAGGGTTTCGGCAATGAACATCTCGCTCTCACCGGAGGCGGTGCCGTTGCCGATGGCCACCACATCCACCCCGTATTTTCTCACCAGATCGGTAACGATCTTTTTGCTCTGGGCGATCTTCTCATGGGGCTTGGTGGGATAAATCACGGCGGTATCGATGACCATGCCGGTTTTGTCCACCACGGCCAGCTTGCATCCCGTGCGGTAGCCGGGGTCGTATCCGAGAACGGTCTTGCCCTTCAGGGGTGCCTGCATGAGAAGATGCTTCAGATTGTCGGAAAACAGCTTGATGGCATTTTCGCTGGCCGTTTCCGTCAGCGCCGCCCGGATCTCCCGCTCAATGGACGGAGCGATCAGCCGGTCATACGCATCGCACACGGCGGATGCCACGTATTTGAAGGCGGGGCTGCCGTAGCGGGTGATCACCTGGGCGAACATATAATTGAGAATGATATCGCTGTCTACGGACACCGATACCTTGAGACACTCCTCCGCCTCGCCCCGATTTACCGCCAGCACCCGATGGGACGGGATGCCAGACAGCTTCTCACAGTAGTCGAAATACATCTCGTAGGTGGGATTGCTCTCCCCATCCTTTTTGGAAGAAAGCAAGCCGTACTCCATGGTCAAAGCGCGGATCTCCCGGCGGTAGTCCGCGTCGTCGGAGATATCCTCGGCGATGATATCGCAGGCGCCGGCCAGAGCGGATTTTCCGTCGGGCACGCCTTATCTTCATCAATATACTGCTCCGCCGCTTCCTCAAGAGCCGGCGTGTAGGATGCCTCCTGGGCCATCAGCAGTGCCGCCAGCGGCTCCAGTCCCCGCTCTCTTGCCACGGACGCTCTCGTCTTCCGCTTGGGGCGGAAGGGACGGTAGATATCGTCAATCTCCGTCAAAGTGGATGCGGCCGCCACCGCCGCCTCAATTTCCTCCGTCAGCTTACCCTGCTCCCCGATGAGGGACAGAACCTCCTCCCGCCGCTTCTGCAGATTCCGCAGATAGGCCAGCCGATCGGTCAGGGCGCGAAGCTGATCGTCATCCAGACCGCCCGTGGCCTCCTTACGGTAACGGGCAATAAAGGGCACGGTGTTGCCGTCATCCAGCAGTTTCACCGCCGCTTCCGCCTGGGTGCGGCGGATATTCAATTCACTGCAAAGTATCTCCAAAATTTCCATATGTAATCTCCTGTTCTTTACGCATTTCGTCCGGCCGAGCGGCGCAAAACTGCTTCCTCCTCCGGTGTCAGATACCGCCACTCTCCGCACTCAAGGGATGTATCCAGCGAAAGACCGCCGAAGCGGATCCGCTCCAGATAGGTGATCTCCGATCCCACGGCATGGAACATCCTTTTGATCTGATGGAATTTGCCCTCGCGGATGGTGATCTCCCCCTCGCAGGCGGGCAGATCCCCATAGAGAACCACCTCCGCCGGCGCCGTCACGATATCACCAATGTCCACTCCGGCACACAATTGCCGACGCTGTTCTTCCCCGATGGGGGGATCGCACCGGAAGCGGTACGTTTTGTCCACATGATGCTTCGGGGACAGCAGCTCGTGCCCCAGCACACCGTCGTTGGTGACGAGCAGAAATCCCACCGTATCGATGTCCAACCGGCCGCAGGGGAACAGCCCCATCCGCACGAATTGCGGCGGCAGCAGCTCCATCACCGTAGGACCCCGATCCTCCGTGGAGCTGACGTATCCCGTGGGCTTGTTGAGCATGACGTAGGTGAATTCCCGCCACACCACTACCTGTCCGTCCAGCGTCACCGATGCGGTGTCCGGATCGATATGCACGGCAGGATCCCGCACCACCGCACCGTCCACACATACCCGCCGGGCGCGGATAAACTTGGTGGCCTCACTGCGGGTGGCCACACCGGATTGTCCCAGATATTTATCCAATCGCAAAAGAAACGACCTCCGATTAAAAAATCAGAAACAAAAGGAAGACGACGGCAAAAAATGCCACAAGCGTCGCCATCCCGATGGCAAAGCCAACGGCAAAGCTGCGAAAAAAATCACTCAAAATAGTATTCTCCGCGTATAGTTTCCGGAGATTCGGAGAAGATAATTCCCGTACCCCGTGCCGTTAGTATGAGAATATTTTACCACATTTATGCGCACTTGTAAACGGCGGCGGAAATATTTTCACCCTGTCGCAGGAAACCGATAGAAAATTTTCGATTTTTTTCAAAATCCTCTTGACAAACGAACCGGACAATGCTATACTATTATCCGTTCGAAGGACATTGCCGAATTGTGTAACGGTAGCACGACAGACTCTGACTCTGTTTGTTGGGGTTCGAATCCCTATTCGGCAGCCAAAGAAAACGGGTATCCCATTCGGGATGCCCGTTTTGTTTTGTTGAAATTGAAAGGGATTCGAACGGGTGCGTGTAAGAAAAGCGTCCAGTGGACGGTTTTCCCGCACCCTGACCGAGCCCGCAGGCGAGACCGAATCCCTATTCGGCAGCCAAAATAAAAACAGACACCATCCGGTGTCTGTTTTTGTTTTGTTTGGATTGAAAGGGATTCGAACGGGTGCGTGTAAGAAAAGCGTCCAGTGGACGGTTTTCCCGCACCCTGACCGAGCCCGCAGGCGAGACCGAATCCCTATCCAACCACACAAAAAGCATCCCATGCGGGATGCTTTTTCTTTATTCTTCCGTTTCGATCTTCCATTTCAGGGATCTTCCCCGGAAATAGATACAATTTTCCGAGATTTCGTCGGTAGACTTCACTACACAATTAACCCAATACACGTATCCGTTCTCAAACAACAGAGTGGCCTCAAAGATGTAAATATCCGACCGTTCCAACCGTGCATAATGGGCCACGATATCTCCTTCAAACACAAGAGTAACCGTGCAGTTCCAGCACCCGCCGAACACCACTTCCACTCTGGAAGTATCATATGTGTCCGTTTTATAGGAAATCCCTTGAATAATCCCGTCATGGAATCCCCAGGCGGCACTCATAAGGTTCTCCGCATCGGTCTCCGTTTCCACGTACTTCCACTCTCCAATACGCAACGCGGCGTTCATTTCCTTGGCGATGGCCTTGTAGGATGCATCCACTGCTTCACCGTGAAAGATCCGGGATACCAACTCCGGATTATCCAACAGCCACGGATAGCCTTTGGCATCTTTATCGGACAATCCCCCCTCCAGATACACGGCATCACTGGTTTTCCATTCGGATTCGTCACAGTCAAGAATGAACACCTTGCGTGTAACGTGGGGCTCCGTACGGTACATGTACACCGCATCAAAGCAATCTTTGGCATCGTCGTATGTAATCAGAAGCCGGTACCAACCCTCGCCAAAACTACCAAACACCGTGGAGTAGTATCCGCGATTATCTTCCGTTATCACTTTCGCAAGCATACCATTCTCCTTTTTACCAATATTTCCGATCCAGCGCGCGGAGCTGTACCGCCTCCGCCACGTGGGCGGCGGTGATGGCTTCACTGCCCGCCAGATCCGCGATGGTACGGGATACCCGCAGAATCCGGTCGTAGCCCCGGGCGGACAGCCCCATCTTATCCATGGCCCGGCGAAGGATCGCCTTGCCCGCCTCGTCGGGGATGCACATTTCCTGAATCTGCGCAGGCGTCAGCATACCGTTGGGCACTCCGTTTCCGTCGGCAAAGCGGCGGGCGGCAAATTCTCTGGCCCGCACTACCCTCTCTCGGATGGCGGCGGAAGGTTCTTCTTTTTCGGCACGGCTCATCTCATCAAAGGTGAGAGAGGGCACTTCCACGTGCATATCAATGCGGTCCAAGAGAGGACCGGATATCTTGGCCAGATATTTGGCGATAGCGTCCTTTTTGCAGGTGCACTGCCGCACTTCGCTTCCGTAATAGCCGCAGGGGCAGGGATTCATGGCGCACACCAGCATGATGTGGCAGGGGAACGTGAACCGTCCCGCGGCGCGGGTGATGGTCACCTGTCCGTCCTCCAGTGGCTGACGAAGGCTTTCCGTCACCGTGCGGGAGAATTCGGGCAGCTCATCCAGAAACAGAATACCGCCCGACGCCAGAGCGATCTCGCCCGGCTCGGGAATCTTGCCGCCGCCCACCAGAGACGCGGCGCTCATGGTATGATGGGGTGCGCGGAAGGGGCGGGTAGTTACCAGGCCGCCGTCCCCCAGCATCCCCGCTACGGAATGGATCTTCGTGGTCTCCACCGCCTCGGGGAAGGTCAAGGGCGGCAGGATGGAGGGCATCCGCTTGGCCAGCATGGATTTACCCGATCCCGGGGCGCCGATCATGAGAATATTGTGGTTCCCCGCCGCGGCGATCTCCAAGGCACGCTTGACTCGCTTTTGTCCCTTCACATCGCAGAAGTCCAGCGACTCGGGGATGGCGTTCAGATCCACCGCTTTCGGGATCACAGGCGTGAGCTTTTCTCTGCCCGTCAGATGATCGATCAGCGCACCGATGCTGGGCACGCCGTACACGGTCATCCCCTCCACGGCGGCCGCTTCGGCCACGTTGCCCACGGGCACGAAGATCTCCCGCTTTCCCGCCTCATAGGCGGACAGCGTCATATTCAAAACTCCGCACACCTCACGGACGTGGCCGGACAGGGACAATTCGCCAATGAAGCAAAAATTCTCCATGGAGATATCCCGAGGGATGATGCCGCCGCATTGGAGGATGGCGGTCAGCATGGCCAGATCGAAGGCGGAGCCTTCCTTGCGGCGATTGGCGGGCGCCAGATTCACCACCAATTCCATCTCGGGAAAGGGGATCCCGCAGCTCTCACACGCGGCTTTCACCCGCTGGCGTGCCTCGCGGACCGCCATATCCGGCAGACCCACGATATCCAGCAGGGGCAAATTGTTCTGCCCGCTGCACTCCACAGTGACAAGATATCCTTCAAGGCCGCTGAGGGCGGCTGTATAGGTAACGGAAAGCATAAATCCTCCTGATGACGCATCTCATATAAGAAAATTTTAACACAATATTCAACAAATGACAACAGGGAATCGGTATAATAAAGAAAAAACATCATCCGGCAGGAGAACGATATGAAGAACAAAGTAACCTTTGAGGTACGCATTGACGAGGAGCTGTACAAGAAATTGCTGGTGGCATCGGCGGAGGAAGGCCGGTCGCTGAACAATCAGATGCTCCACCTGATCCGCACCAACATCGCCTATTTTGAGCGGTGCCACGGGAAGATTGATCCCGCCAAGGCGGTCATTCCGGAGAAGGAAAATTGAGGAAGGGCTGATCTAACAATTTTAAAACCCCGGCAGACTTTCAGCGTCTGTCGGGGATTTCTTTTATCCGCTTAATAAACTGGAATTGGTTGATTTACTTCGAATATGCAGATAGTTGCTCTAATGCCCAATTCTGCATTTCAACAAACATCTTTCCCTTTAGTTGGTCATATTCTATCCAGCACAGAACATGGTCTTTTTCTGTGGGGGTAGATTTACAATCAAGCAATGTTCCGAAGTAGTATGTTTGAATTGGATGAAAGTATCCTATCGTCGGATGTTTGATATATGCTTCGGCAGAACATAATCTGCCCTCAACACGGGGGGAATATCCTACTTCTTCAATGCACTCTCTCTTAATACAATCCAAGTGACTTTCTCCACTCTCTAAACCGCCGCCTAAGAAAAAGTAACCTTTGGAAGTTTGAACTACACCGACTTGAGTATTGCGGCAAGGAATGAAGTATATACCCTCACGGTCTAAGTATTCAGCATTTTCTTTTACTCCAAAAATTCTATGCATCTTGTACTCCGTCAAATCATTATGTATCCTTCTGTCTATCACCAGCGTCGCCTTTGTATTACCAACCTATCCTAATAGTCACCCACTATTCTCCTGCATTCAATCTCTCATAATACCACCGAATCGGATTGTCGCGGATATATTTTTGTCTCGCTTCATAATCCTCTCTGTCACGAATGATATGTTCTATAAAGGATTTTTGCCAAATTGGTTTCCCGACCTTCTTGGTAACAGCCCCTTTGAATTGTTTAACCATTCTATCCAATGTAGGGGCGACCTGTGGTCGCCCGTTTTCATCCGCCGATATCACAACGATCATATGCAAATGATTCGGCATGATCACATAGGACTGTAACAAAACCGGAGCGTATGTTTTGTCCCACCGTTCCAATTCTTCGGCAACGATCTTTCCAACATTGGATAGGGGAAGATTTTGCGGGCGAACACAGTTCGCCCCTACAGATTCCCACTTGAACATTTGCAGATCAATTCCGGCATTCCAAAAATAATTCTCCCTGTTTTCTGAGCATATCGTGACAAAATATGCTCCGGCAGTGCTATAATCAAAATTCTTTAACCGAATGCTTTTTCTTTTCGGCAATTCATTATCCGTTGTCATCACCCTATTCATTATAACACAAAACCGGCAGGGAGACTACCTCTCTGCCGATTGTATTGCATATTTCACTCCGCCAAGGCGTAGGAGATGGAGAGGATGACGCCGTCGTCATCGGTCATCATGGTGAGGGTGGTATTGCCCCGGGTGAACAGATAGCGGCCAAACGCCTCCTCTGCCTCGCCGCAGGCGGCAATGGCATCGCTGATGCTGGCACCGAGGGTGATTCCCTCCTCCGTTGCCACAGCCGGAGAGATCACCGTGACGGACACGATGTACTCGCCCTGGGCGGAGGGAGAGGTAACGATCTCCAGATCCTCATAGAAATACACGGTATCATTGCCGTCGTGCAGGCAGCTGGGCGCTTCCGTTTTATCGACGGGGGCGCCGAGCACGGCTTCCACGTCCATATGTACCCCGGGGATCAGGCGCGCATCCTTATACGTCAGGGCAAATCCGTCCTCCGCAGTGGGGGCGGGCGGAGTCGTTTCGGAATCACCGGCGGTATCGGACACAACAGGATCCGTATCGTCGGGGGTAACCGGCACTTCCGCGGGGGTGCAGGCACCGAAAATCAGCATGCTCAGGATCAGCAAAACGGCAAGTTTTTTCATAACACATTTCTCCAAAATCAGATTATGGGGTAGCGGGATACAGCGAGGCATCGAAACTGTAGTAATCTTTCACGCAGTTTTCGGAATAGGCCTTCACTTCCGCATCGGTCAGCATAAAGGATTCCAGGGGATATTGTCTATAGTGGGGGCAGGTATCGAAATGATACCATCCGTCCCCGCAGTTCACCAGATTCCAGTAGTGGGGTTTGGCGGGATTGTCACGGCAGATTTCCATATTTTCGATCCCCGCCGCATCCAAAAGGCTGCGGGCCATGGCGTAATACACATAGCAGTCGCCCCGTCCGTTCAAAAATCCGGAATAGGCGGCGCGCATCCAATGATCCTTATAGGCATAGGCCGTATAGGACACATGGGCCTTCATCCAGTCGTAGATGGCCCGGGCTTTTTCCAGCTGGGTCATGTTCTCCGTCAGGATCTTGTTCAGCACCTTATTCACATAAGGCCGCAGGATATCTTCCGTGATCTCGTACACGGTAACCGTGGCCTGCGCCGAGGCGGTATTTCCGTTTTTATCGGTGGCAGTATAGGTAATCGTGTATGCGCCGGGCTCGTTCCTCTTAACCGCGGAGGAATTCACTTCCACGGTGAGAGGATTTCCCTCACTGTCCGCGGCGCTGACGCCGCTTTTGTAGGAAATCCATGTGCCCACGTTCATGAAAAGATTCTTCACGCCCTGAATGACCGGCAGCTTCACCTCCACGGGAGGCGGAAGCGGTTCTTCCTCCGGCGCCGTCACGGTAAACGAGGCACGAAGCTTGGTCACATTTCCCACTTCGTCGGTCAGAATCAGCGTGACGCCCCGCTTGCCGGGGGTCTCGAAATCCGGTGTTTTGGCATACGCAACCGTCACCGCCGAAGCATCGGAAACCTCTGTCACAAAGTCCGCCGGCTCCGGTATCTCATCCGATCCGCCGGGTACCGTCAGCGACAGGGTGCGGGCCATCGGCGGCCGGGTATCATGGATGTCAAGAGTCAGGGGGAAGGTAAAGCCGTTGATCTGTATGGCCACGGACTTCTGTCCCCGCTTCTCCACGGAAATCTCCTCCGCAAAAACAGCACCGGGGACCGCGTTCTGCAAAACATCCAGACGGGTATCCGCATCGGATCCGGCCTCCATCAGCAAAACATCCGGCAAGGAGAACACGAACAGCGAAGCGCTCTGCTCCCCGCAATTTCCCCATGCGTCCGTCAGACGGATCTGCACCGGGTATTCACCGGCCCTGTCGATATTCTCCGGCAGGAGCACCTCCGCCGTGTACGCCGAGAAGTCCTGCGCTTCGGCGATAAAATCCGCCGCCGATACCGGATCGCCGGGCTGGATACCGTGATGCTTCACCGTAAAGCGGGGTGGCACCGTATCCTGCACCGTCAGCGTCGTCTGCATGGAAATGCCCCACAGGGAGAAGTGCACGGTGTGCTCACCGATTTGGGCATAGGCACCGTCCGTCAGATCGCTTTCACAGGAAAGCGGGGCCAGGGGGAACCGCACGAATTCCGCGGCCTGCGGGGTGTTCTCGCCCGCTTCCACGGTGAGAGGCACCAATCCCCACGAAAGTATTATCCCGCTCACCGCGAGAAACAGCAACAGCAAACTCGCGGCGGCGATGCATATTACCCGCACAGCGATCCGCTTCGGGGTGGGTTTGGTTTGTGTATCGGTACTGGCTGTCATCGCTTCAGAGACTCCCATCCGCTGCCGTTCAGATTCGGGATATCTTCCCCGCAGCTCAAAATCTTACCGTGCGCATCGATACCATAGGAGGCACGGTCACCGCACGCGATATGGCGCACGCGGACCCATCCGTCCACCGCCGATGCGGATTTTGTGGCAGAGGCACCGGCGTACATGACGCGGCCCACGCTGTTCAATGCGACCAGGTGTCCGTTGGACACGCTGACACGGACGATATCATTCCACGAGCGGCAAGCGAGAGCGTCCAGGGACAGATTGCCCTCCACCGCCATCGTGCTGTCACGGAACAAAAGCACGGTCGTATAATCCCCGGCGGCCACGGCCACCACATCGGTATATTCGGTCACGGCGCACTGGCCGGACTGATTCGATCCGCAGACCAGCACCTTTCCGTCGGAGGTAAGTCCCACGGAATGGCGATCGCCGGCCGCTATATCGACCACGTTGCGCCACTCGCTCACATCGCACTGGCCAACGGAATTATCGCCGTAGGCACGCACCGTGCCGTCCGCCAGCAGAAGCAGGGAATGTCCCTCCCCCGCGGCGATGTCGATCACGCTGCTGATGCCGTCGCACTTGCCCTGGCCATGAGTATCCTCACCGAAGAAGCGCACCGTACCGTCGTTCTGCAGAACCAGCACATACTTGTCTCCGCAAGCCACGGAAAGGGCGTTATCGCACAACTCACCTAAGGAGGAGTGGATGGCTTTGCCGCCCGATGTGATAGCAGCCACATCGTCCTCCGCCGCTATAGCCGCGGCCAGGAAAGTCATCTTATCCGCCGCACTCATAAAGGGGAAGAATTTATCGTAGTAGCGACGCACCATGACGGAGGTGGCATGGGGATAAGCCGCCTCAAACACGCCGGTATCTCCCGTGATGCTGGCCACCGCAAAGGCGTTTTCGTACTGTCCCTTGTCCAGCAGCTCCGCCTCAATACCCTGACAAACCTCGGCTACCCGGCTCTTATCCGTCAGATAGGCGATGTAGGCCACCGCTCTTTCGTGATCGGACTCCTCCAGGTAGGCGGCAATGGTTTCATACAGGACCGTATCCGCATAACTCTGCCCCTCCGCACCGCTCATCATGAGAGCCAGCGCGCAGGCCGCATCCCGCTCCCCCTTCGTCCGCTTGTCTTCCGCCATTTTCCGCAGGACCTGATTGCGCAGATCCGCATCCTGGGTGCTGAGGGCGTATTCGGTGCAGCCCTCATCGGATTCCTGCAGATACCGCCGGGCAGCCGCCCGATAGATGGCCTCGTACTCCGGATATTCCCGGCACTTTTCGTAATCGGCGGCACTGTCGAAGTCACCGATCTCGCAGTAATGGGCAACCGCCGCGTCCAGAATCTCCTCATACAGCAGGCCCTGATTCTTGTTCACGCTGTAGCCCAGCGCTTCGTTATAGCGGTGCTCCTCCATAAACTGGCGGGTAACTTTGAGCCGCTGGGCGGGCAAAGTCACATTGGTATACCGATCCGCATACTGCCGCAGCACCGCAAAGCCGGACACAAGCAGAATCAGCGCAGCCACATACGGCAGGGCACGCAGTGCCCCGTAGCGGATCTGCAGAAGCCGCAGAAGCGTGGGAGTGGTTTTCCGCGAGGCCAGATAGGCGGCGTGCTTTTTCTTCATGCCGCAGGCGGCACAGATGCCGTCCTGGCAGACCGCACCGCAGGAGCACAGCCACATGGTGTCTTTTCCCATATGGGGAACAAACACGCACCGTTTGCCGAAACGGCGGCGCAGGAGGGCAAATTCCTTCTCGCTCATGTGATTCTCCAGCATATCCTGGGCGGGCATGAGGGAGTAATCCTCCACATGGAACTCCGCCGTTTTGCCGGAGGCAAAGGTAAGGGATCCGACATAGGCCTCAATGCCGCAGATATCCTGATACGGCAGGACTACGGTTTTGGAGCCGAGAGTGGTTTCGTTGGGCGCGCAGTAGATGTTGGAAAAATTCAGAACAATGTATCCGTTGTCCGCGCCGATCACGTTTCCGTCCCGATCCAGATAGCGGGCGTAGATCACCATTCCCGCCACCGCCGCGTCGCCCCGGTTCTGCATCCGCAGTTTCATCACTTTCTTCTGCAGCTTCAGATCCAGAAAGAACTCCGCGTTGACAATATGTACGGGACAGGCCGCCAGATAGGGGCGGTTTTTGCTTTTCGCCAGGAACACACGTCCGGGATGCCGGTTCTTTTGTGCCGTTGTTTTCATGAACCGCTCCTTTCCATGTATACCAGCGGGATCTCATCGATGGGATGATCGGTGGGCAGGTAATTTTCAATCAGGCTGTCCTGGAAATGCCACCACTCGGAATTGATGTAGGTGAATCCGCACCGGGTCATGATGTCCGTCATGTAGTCCACGTTTTTTCTTTGGGTGGACGTCATCTTGGACCAGCGGCTGGCTGCATCCGTAAAGGTATGCATGGCCGTAGGCATATCCAATTCCACCCCGTTTTTATCCATAAGCGTCATATCCACCGCCACGCCGCGGTCATGGATGCCGCCCATGCCGATGGAGGGATCCGCCACCCATTTATGGACGCGGACCACGTCAAACCATCTCTGCTGTACGCTGGTGGGGCGGTACGCATCGTAAATAACAATCTTGTATCCGTCCGCCTCAAACAGTTTGATGGCGTCCATCAGCTTCACCAGGGTATCCTCCTGCAGCATGCAGAGGTTGCGGTGATAGAAGGGCTCACCGATAGAGGTGCCGTTGGTGGCCAGCTTCATTTTGATTTCCAGCTTATCGGTGTACAGGCGCACATCCACCAGTTTGGAGGTGGCGGGCACCAGCTCGCTGTTCTTATTCTTGGCCATGCCGGCTTCCTCGGGCAGAAAGCCGAAGTAGTTGTCCCAGATGCCGCTGTAGGTATTGCCCGGCTCACAGTATCCGAGCAGAACGCCCTGCTTCTTCACCTGCAGAAAGGCGTCGTTATAATACGCCAGCTCGATTTCCTCGCCCACACCCAGATTCATGGCCACGCGGCTGGAGCGGGTGGGGCTCACATAGACGTTCAGCATCGCATCGGACACGGTGGCCCGATGAAACACTTCCTCCGCTGTTTTAACGGTGGTGCCCGCGGACGATTTATCCGAGGAAATGAGGGAAATATTGTCCGTATCCGTCAGTGCGGCATCCTCTGCGTTCCCCTGCAGGGAACGGATGTCAAAATTCCGGAAACTGTGATTTTCGTAGTAGTATCCGCCGTTGGCGCGGGTAGCGCATCCGCTCAAAGGCAGAAGCAATGCGCCCAGCGCAAGGACAGCGGCGGCACGCCGGATGTATTTCGGCAAGATCATAACCTCCTTATCAGCCGTCGATGGAGGCGGCATCGGGTATCAGAAGCGGAATATTCCGCTCGGCAATTTCAATAATCACCGCATCCGCCGGATATCGTGCCAGCAGATCGACGCGGTAGGGCATGGCGCGCTCGTAGCGCACATCCCGGAACGATGCGGAAAAATAGGGGATCATGGCAGATCCGAAGGAGTCGCGGAACACAAGCAGGCTGCCCTGCCCGCCTCCGCGGGTGGTGATCGTCATATCCATGGGAGAATTCCCGGCGGATGTATACACAAAGGCGGAGGAAAAATCGTAATCCGGCATATAATTGTCGTCCGTTTTTCCCGCTCCCGGATAAAGCATTCCGTCCAGATCGCCGGGGAAATCCGCGGTATGAACAAGGGGATAGGATGCGTAATTCTCATGGGGGATCTCCAGCGCATCCAGAATGGTGTTGTACGCCGCCAGAGCCCCGGCGCCGTTCCAGTGGGTATCCCGCTTGTGATAATTCAGCGGATCGGCATCCGTCAGACAGGGCCGCAGATCCGCATATAGAATCCCCCGCTCCGCCAGTGCCTCGTACAGAAGATCCATATTGGACACATGGGCAGCGTTTTCGCGGACCGCCCGATAGGCGGCTGGCATGTACTCCCCGTAGACGGTGTTCTTGTTGGGAGCCACCGCCACGATCAGCTTCGCGCCGTAGCCGGCGGCCTTTTCGGACATCTGCGCCAGCGAATCGGCAATGGCGTCGATCTCCTCCCCGGTCAGGATACTCTCCCCGCAGTAGTCGGCGGTGGTGGCGTTATAGAACAGAAATCCGTCCTCGCCCACGATCACCTGATCGCTTCCCGTATGGAAGACGTTTTCCATCACCGCGCTGTTCTGATTGATGAAGAACTGGCGGGCGGTGAAATGATCCGTGAGCCAGGCGTCAAATTCGTTGAAGAAATCGGTGTTGAACTTCCCCTCCGTCACAAAGGGCGGAAAGGGCGCCAGATCCCGCCCCTCCGCATCTGCATCCACCGGGATAAGGAATGCGCCCAGGCCAAGGACCAGGCACAGCGCGATAAACACGCTGCAATATAAAATCGGAAACAGTTTTTTCATTTCGTCCCTCAGAAGCGGAAATAGATAAACGGATTAAACGTAGTGGAAGAGAGTGAGATCACGCACACCGCAAACAAAAGCAGGCTGGCGGTATATCCCACGATCTCGGAGGTCCGGTTTCCCATGCGCTCCCTCAGCCAGGGAATCACCGGCAAGGAGAAGATGGCCGCGATGGCCAGCATGGCCAGATCGTATCCCTCCACGCAGGATGCAAAGGCGGATGTGATGGGTGCGGCACTAAACATAGCCCCCAGATAGGCCACGGCGGCGGACAGAGATTCCGCGCGGAACAAAACAAATCCGAACAAAACGGCAAACAAGGTAACCGGCCACCACAGAACGGACAGCCATTTTTTGCTCTTGGGCTTGACAAAATCCTCCAGAATGAGGAACGCGCCGTGCCACAATCCCCACAGGATAAAACTGAGACTGGCACCGTGCCACAGGCCGGTGGAAAAGAACACGATGGTCTTATTGAGCAGTTTCCGGGCACGTCCTTTCCGGTTGCCCCCCAGCGGAATGTACAGATATTCCTTAAACCAGGTGGAGAGGGAGATGTGCCACCGGCGCCAGAACTCCTGCACGCTGCCCGATATGTACGGATAACGGAAGTTTTCGGGAATTGCAAAGCCGAACATGGCACCGAGGCCGATGGCCATATCCGAATAGGCGGAAAAGTCGTGATAGATCTGCAGGCAGTATGCCACGGCACCCAGCCAGGCCAGAGCCGTGCCGGGATGCTCCGCGCCGAAGGCGGTATCGGCGATCAGTCCGCAGGCGTTGGCCAGAAGCAGCTTCTTGGCCAATCCCAGAACGAAGCGGCGGATACCCCGGGCACAGCCCTCCGCCGTCATCGACCGACACGCGATCTGCTGATCGATATCATGATATTTGACGATGGGGCCCGCAATCAGCTGCGGGAAAAACGAAATATACAGAAGAAGATCCACCACATTGGTCTGCACCCTGGCGTCTCCCCGGTACACGTCCACCACATAGGAAAGGATCTGGAATGTATAGAAGGAGATACCGATGGGCAAAGCGATGGCAGGCACCGTCAGCGACATGCCGGGGATCAGATTC
The DNA here is from genome assembly GCA_017468385.1 of Clostridia bacterium. Classification (GTDB taxonomy): domain Bacteria; phylum Bacillota; class Clostridia; order Oscillospirales; family CAG-272; genus SIG701. The sequence goes on along the minus strand of JAFUIQ010000011.1, from coordinate 33,324 downwards.
ACCGCATCCACCGCGAGGGCCGCATACTTGAACACGCCCAGCATAAGTAGATTCAAAACCACGGACACACCGAGGATCCACTTGCTGTGGGTACGGTCCACCAGACGGGCAAACACATAGTTCAGCACGACAGATACCAGAAGAAGAATTACATATACAGGCTCGCCGAAGGCGTAGAAAAATACGCTGACAGCGGCCAGCAAACCGTTTTTCAGCCGCAGCGAGGGGGAGATCAGATACAATAAAAATACGATGGGCAAAAACAAAAACAGGAACGATGCGCTGGAAAATGTCATAACAAATCTCCATGATGGCAAAAAGCATCTAATACTTCAGAGTAAATTATACATAATACAGACGCAAATGTCAATTCTTTGCGCGAAACTTGGGGGGCAAAACAGCGGATTTCCCCCGGGAGATTTCGCCGCAACTTGACATCGGGGGCGAATTATATTACAATACAGAAAACAACGGCCAAAAGGAGATGGGATTTATGAAAATCACGCGCATTACCGCCACCGGGGAGGAAATCCGTTTTACATTGGATGCCCCCGTCACCGGGGAAAAACTGCGGGTGTCCATGTACTCCCCCGCCCTGGGGGAAGAGGTGGAGATCTGTTCCCTCTCCCTGAGTGTTTCCGGGGATTCTTTTTCCGTATCCCGCCGCATCGCCGGCCGGGACGGCATCACCTTCTGTTACGTGACCGCGGACAAAAACGGCGAGGTGGCGGGCAAGAAATACGTGGAGGAGATCCTCCCCGCCCGCTATGATTATCCCTACCCCGAGCAGACCTCCAAAAAGGGACTGCAGGTCACGCTGACGGAGGATGCGCTGGCATTGGGCATCCGTCATGCCGCTTTGAGCGTGAATCTGGGAGATTTCATGATGGAATATCCCGACGGAGGAAACACCCTCTATTACCGCTTTGAGGGAAAGGATTATTACATCCGCCGCCGGGCGGCAGAATATACGGACAGCTGTATCAAGCCCCTGTCTGAGGCGGGCGTGAATGTAAATCTGATCCTGCTCAACTGCCAAAGCTGGCTGACCCAGGTGGGCGAGGATTTCTGGGAGAAGATCCGCCATCCCGGTTTTGAGGAGGAGGGGGCCGCTTCCCTCTTTGACACTTTCCGGGAGGAGGGATGCGCCTACTATCGGGCGTTCGTATCCTTCCTGGCCGACCGGTATACCCGGGAGGACGGGATGTACGGCAACATCACCGGCATGATCGTGGGCAACGAGGTCAACACTCCCTGGATCTGGGCCAACGTGGGCGAGTGCGAGATGCACGTCTTCGCGGAGATGTACACATCCGCCTTGCGGATCGCATGGCAGTGCGCCTCCGTGATCTGGAAAAACATCCGCATCTATGTGTCGCTGGATCATCACTGGGCACGCCCCATGGAGGAGGAGCCCCGCCGGTTCTATCCCGGACGGGATCTGCTCGCGTCCGTGGTATCCTACGCGACCCGGGAGGGGGAGATTCCCTTCCACATCGCCTATCATCCCTACTCCGCCGATCCCGCCCGGGCAGATTTCTGGAATGAGGAGAATGTGACCGATTCCCCCGACACCCCCTTTATCACCATGAAGAATCCAGAGGTCCTGCGGGATTTCCTGGCCCAGTCGCCCCTGCTCCTGGAAGGCAAATCCCGGCGGATGATCTTCTCCGAGGCGGGATTCCATTCCAACTTTACCGCAGCGGGTGAGGCAATCCAAAAAGAGGCTCTGGTGCGGGCATACAGAAAAGCGGGGGAGATTCCCGAAATCGATGCCTTCATCTACTATTCTCACACGGATAACGTGGACGAGGGAGGACTCAATCTGGGCCTGTGGCGGCGGAAGCCGGATTCCGACGAGTTGGCCGAAAAGAAGCCCGCCTGGGACGCTTATCGGGAAACGGAGTAAAGGAAAGGAGCTGCTGTATCCAAATACATCAGCTCCTCTTTTTGCACCAGATATAAAGAAATCCCGTATTAAATAAAGAAATCCTTTAGTCCTTCTACAGAGAGCCGTTATTGACGAGCGGGAATAAAGCATCTATAATGAAATCGGATCGAGGGCCCGCGATACCTCTTTAAGGAGATAAGCATATGAAACTTCTTATCGGTGAAAAAATCCAACACTACAGAAAAAAGAACGACATGACCCAGGAAGACCTGGCAAACCAGATCGGTGTATCCCCGCAGGCAGTTTCTGGCTGGGAGCGAAATTGCGGTTACCCGGATATCACCCTTCTGCCCGGACTTTCTCATGCCCTCGGCATCACCATCGACGAACTGATGGGTAATGACGAAATGGGCGTACAGGCAGATATTGAAAAGTTTTACAAAACCCTCCGGGAACTGGACGCGCGGGAAAAACTGGCTCTTGCCACGGAATACTACCGTAAATACCCCAATGCACATGACATCGCCGACACCCTGATAACGGTCATCTCGGGCTGGGGCTTTGCCGAGACGCCGAAACACTTTGCTCTTATGCGGGAAGCGGCGGAGAGAATCATCGAACACTGCACTGACAACAACATTCGTTTCCGCGCCATAGCCGCCATGAGCCGCTACGCCGATGACAGCGAAGCAGACCGCTGGCTGGACATGAATCCCAAAAATTACGGATACACCCGCGGCGAAATCTATGAGGAACGGCTTTTGAACCAAGGAAAATATGAGGAAATGCGCCCTCAGATGCACAAAAACAACCTGAGCCTGATGCTCCATGTAATCGCAAGACCGGTCACCCATATGGGAAACCCGAATATTTCCATCGGGCACAATGAATACCTGCGGAAGGTAATCCGCACCTTCGGCGAAAACGGCGAGATTCCGGACGGATGGATAGGCAAGTACGCCTTTATCACCATGCGAAACGCGGCAGCTCTGTTTGGCGCGGGCAAAATCGACGAAGGATTTGCCATGCTGGACGAGGCCATAGCCGCCTACAAAAAGACCTTTTCTCTGCCTGATGATGTACCGCTTTCCTTGGGCGCCCCCGGATTTTTTGGGGATATCACAGTGACAAAACATATGGTAGCCGGTTTATGCGATACCTTCTCCGTGGAGATGGATGCGGAAAGCTACTATATGCAGAACCCACACTATCTTTACAATCTGCTGACCATCCGCCGCGGCTGGGAATGGTTTAACTCCGTTCGCGAGGATCAGCGGTTTGTTCAGATCGTAGCGGAAGCCAAGGTCATGAGTGACACATGGGCTGAAACACGAAAGAAAACGGGGATAAAAGAATAAGCAACAGCAAAAAACGCCGGCACAATATACGTGCCGGCGTTTTTATTTTTCGTGCACCAGATCCGTTACCCATATACCGCTTACAGGGGAAAACCGGAACTCGACCCGCACGGTCGGGATATATTATCCCCCGATTTTCTCGTATCTGCCTACCTTGGCGTCGGGATGGATCTCGATCGTTTCGCTGTACTGGACCAAATCCACACAGCAATCCGCACCGACAGCCACGATTCGGCCTACGACCAGCGGAGCGCTTACCCGTTCAATGGCGATGGTATCGCCCTCGATGGATTCCGCCACATCCACACCGCCCATGCCGCCCCCGAGCATTTTGGCCAGAAGAGGCATACGGACAATCTTACCCACAGCCCCTTCGCTGTATATTTTGATATCGCTGCCGCCGATACTGCCCACGCGGCTGGAGGCCCGCTCGATCCGGATCTCGATCCGCTCCGCGTTCAAAAGCCCCGCGCAGTCGATGCCGCCGGAGATTTTTACATCCTCCGCTTCCACGCTGCTGGCCTGCATATTGCCTGCCGCCCGCAGTGTGTGGCACCGGACGTTGCCGCCGCAGCGAAAAGATCCCGCCGCTTTGATCGTCTCCTCCGCCGTGCAGTCCTCGCCCACATGGCACGAACCGCTGACGTGCACGTTCTTTGCGTGCAGCGAATGCTCCATCCGGGCAGAGCCGGACGCTTTCATATCCTCCTCACACCAAACACTGCCCTGCGCTGATGCGGAACCTGCCACGGAAAGTGCCGTACAACGCACATTTCCCTGGATTCTTCCGCTTCCGCTGATGGATATTTTCTCGTTATATTCCCCTGCGGGAATCACACCGCTTCCTGCCAGCTGCATACTTACTCCTGCCTTTCCTTTTCTTCCAACAATTCCTTTACGGCGGCGGTAATATCTACCCGTTCACCGTTTTTTCGCATAAGAAAGATTTCCTTTACGTCACACCACCGAAAACTCTTTTCCCCGAATTCGGTATTAAGAAGGATCGCTTCATTCCGCCGCTCCTCACCGGAGAACTGCTTTGCCAGCTCATCCAGCAAAACATCCTCCTTCATTTTCTGGATCATCTCGATCCGTTCGCAGACCAGCTTTTCGGGGAAGAAGGTCTCCTGCCCCGTTGTAGTGGATTTTTTGATAAACCACTCGTCGGGAATCAGCCCCTTTCGCTTCCAGCGGTACAACGCGCCGTAGGAAATCCCGTACCGTACCAACAGATCCTTTTTGGAAATCAAGTGATCTTGATTCATGGCCATCTCCTTCCGTAACATTGTTACGGTATCAATTATAGCATAACATTGTTACGCTGTCAAGTGGGTGCGCCGTAATTTTTCAAAAAATTCCGCATCCGCCCCATCACACCATTGCCAAGGGGAAATTTGTCTGCTATAATACTGACAGATCAACAAGGACGGTACGGTATGCATAATTTTTTCGTTGACGAATCCCGCCGGGCGGAGAACACGTTCCGCATCACGGACGGGGATTTCAATCACATAAAAAACGTTCTGCGGATGCGGGCGGGCGATTCCTTTATCGTCAGCTGTGAGGGGATTCGGTATCTGTGCCGCCTGGCAGAATACGAATCCGACACCGCGGTGGCGGAAATTCTGGAGGAAAACTATGGGGATACATCTCTCCCCGTGAAAATCTATCTGTTCCAGGGCCTGCCCAAGGCGGACAAAATGGAGTGGATCATCCAGAAAACGGTGGAATTGGGCGTGGAGGGGATCTATCCCGTGGCCATGAGCCGCTGCATCGTCAAGCTGGACGATTCCAAAAAGAAGAGCAAGACCGCCCGCTGGCAGGCCATCGCGGAAAGCGCCGCCAAGCAGAGCAAGCGGAGCGCCATTCCCGTAGTACACGATGCCATCTCCTACAAGGATGCCATGACGCTGGCGGGGGAGATGGACTTGTTCCTTGTCCCCTACGAGAATAAAGACGGCATGGCCCCCACCGCCGCCGCGCTGAGTGAGATCCGGCCGGGCATGTCCGTCGGTATCCTCATCGGCCCGGAGGGCGGATTCTCCGAATCCGAGATTGAGGACGCCATCCGTGCCGGCGGCCGTGCCATCTCCCTGGGCCGGCGGATTCTGCGGACGGAAACCGCCGCCATCACAGCGGTGGGCATGTGCATGCTCCACACGGAGATGCATCTGACGGAGGAGGACGCATGAAAGAACTGCCTTTGGCTTACCGGGAACGGATGATGGATCTGCTGGGCGAGGATTTTGCCGCCTACGAAGCCGCCCTGCGGGAGGATCCTGTAAAAGCCTACCGGGTGAACACGGCGAAGATATCCGTCGCGGACTTTGAGAAGCTGGGCGCTTTTGGGGGCGAGGCCATTCCCTACGTCCCCGGCGGATATTATTTGAATGGGAAGATCGGCAACCATCCCTACCACCACGCGGGCATGGTCTATGTGCAGGAGCCGGGTGCCATGGCACCGGCGGAGTGCATCGATGTGGATCGCGACTGGTGGGTGCTGGACATGTGCGCCGCCCCGGGTGGAAAAAGCACCCAGCTGAAAAACAAGCTGGGCGAGGGCGGGATTCTTGTGTCCAACGAGATCATTCCATCCCGCTGCAAAATCCTGACCGGCAACATCGAGCGGCTGGGACTGCGCAACACCGTCACCACCTGCATGGATACGAAACGGCTGGCAAAGATCTTCCCCCACACTTTTGATCTGATCATGGTGGATGCCCCCTGCTCCGGTGAGGGCATGTTCCGCAAGGAAGAGATCGCCATCGACGAGTGGACGCCCGAAAACGTAGCCATGTGCGCCGATCGGCAGACGGAAATTCTGGACAACGCCGCCCGCGCTCTGCGGGATGGGGGATACATCATTTATGCCACCTGCACCTTCTCCCTGGAGGAAAACGAGAGGACCGTGGATGCGTTCCTCACCGCCCATCCGGAGTTCGAGATTGTGCCGGTGAAGGAAGCGGTGCGCGCCCACACGGCAGACGGCATCGCCTTCGACGGATGCCGATGCGAGAATATCCACTACGCAAGACGGTTTTATCCCCACACGGGACGGGGCGAGGGGCAGTTCATGGCGGTGCTCCACCACACCGGCGAAGCCTCCCCCCGGATCATCAAGCCCGCCAAGACGGAGAAGATCGATCCCGCTGTCACGGCGTTTCTGGATGACGTACTGATCACCTACGAAAAAGATCACGTGCGGATGTACAACGGATCCCCCGTGTACTTCACCCCGGATCTGCCGATTGAGAAAGGCGTGGCTTTCGCCTGCGGCGTCACCATCGGGGAGATCCGGAAGAACTACATCCAGCCCCACCATCAGTTCTTCATGGCCATGGGCCGTGATTTCCGCCGAAAAATCGAACTGACGGCGGACAGCGAGGCTCTGGCCCGCTATCTCCACGGCGAGGAAATCGAAACCGACGCGAAAAATGGATGGGCCGTGGTCACGGTGGACGGATGCACCGTGGGCGGCGCAAAAGTCTCCGGCGGCCGGGCGAAGAATCACTATCCGAAAGGGTTGCGGATGTAAATCCTGCACGAGGTGAAATCATGAAATTTACAGTTGACCACGATTATCATATTCACTCGACACTGTCCGCCTGCTCGAAGGATCCGGCGCAGTCCACCGCCCACATTCTGCAGTATGCGATGGAAAACGGCTACGGGCAGATCTGCCTGACCGATCATTTCTGGGACGAGACGGTGCCCGGTGCATCCCGCTGGTATGCCCCGCAGAACTACGATCATGTGCGAAAATCTCTCCCCCTGCCCCGGGCGGAGGGGGTTGAGTTCCTGTTCGGTGTGGAAACGGAGATGACGAAGGACAATATCTTGGGCATCTCCCCCGAGCGGTACGATGCCTTTGATTTCATCATCGTGCCCGTCAGCCATTTTCATATGGTGGGATTCGCTTTGTCCGAGGAGGATGCCGCCACCGTGGAGGGTCGGGCCAACCGATTCCTCACCAAGCTGGAGGCGGTGCTTGCCATGCCCCTGCCCCATCACAAAATCGGCCTGGCACATCTGGCCAACGATACCCTCGGCGGCCGGGATCTGTCCATGTATTGCCAGGTGCTGCGGCAGATCACGGGAGATCACCTTCGACAACTGTTCAAGAAAGCCGCCGCTTTGGGCGTGGGCATTGAGTTGAACACCAGCTGTCTTGCGTTCCGAAGCGAGGAGGAAGCACAGGCCGTAACCGCTTTCTACACGGTGGCCAAGGAGTGCGGATGCAAATTCTACATCGGCACCGATGCCCATCATCCCGCCCAGTTGGTGGGCCAGAAGGCTATAGCCCAATGCTTCGCCGACCGTCTGGGGTTAACGGAGGAAAATCAGTTTCATATTGGAAAATAAATGGAAAAAGGACACATCGCGCACGCGGTGTGTCCCATTTTTTATTAAAGATTTTGAAAAGGGTGTGGGGAAAACTTTTGCAAAAGTTTTCCCCACGTGGTTTTTACAATTACTTGCAAGCCTCTTCTACTGCAACTGCACATGCAACGGTCATACCAACCATGGGGTTGTTACCTGCACCGATCAGACCCATCATTTCTACGTGGGCGGGAACGGAGGAGGAACCTGCGAACTGTGCGTCGGAGTGCATACGGCCCATGGTGTCGGTCATACCGTAGCTGGAGGGACCTGCTGCCATGTTATCGGGATGCAGAGTACGGCCGGTACCGCCGCCGGAAGCAACGGAGAAGTAGCTTACGCCGTTCTCGGTGCACCACTTCTTATAGGTGCCGGCAACGGGATGCTGGAAGCGGGTGGGGTTGGTGGAGTTACCGGTGATGGAAACGCCAACGTGCTCCAGCTTCATGATAGCAACGCCTTCGGGTACGTTGTCCGCGCCGTAGCAGCGAACATCCGCACGGGGACCGTTGGAATAAGGAGTTTCCTTAACGATCTTCACTTCCTCGGCGTAGGGATCGAACTCGGTCTGTACGTAGGTAAAGCCGTTGATGCGGGCAATGATGAACGCAGCATCCTTGCCCAGGCCGTTCAGGATAACGCGCAGGGGCTTGGTACGAACCTTGTTTGCATTCAGAGCGATCTTGATAGCGCCCTCAGCAGCGGCGAAGGACTCGTGACCTGCCAGGAAGCAGAAGCACTCGGTCTCCTCGGAGAGGAGCATCTTGCCCAGATTACCGTGGCCCAGACCAACCTTGCGGTTCTCGGCAACGGAGCCGGGGATGCAGAATGCCTGCAGACCGATACCGATAGCGGCAGCGGCGTCAGCGGCCTTCTTGCAGCCGGACTTGATAGCGATGGCGGTACCAACGGTATACGCCCAAACAGCGTTCTCGAAGCAGATAGGCTGGGTCTCGCGAACGATCTTATCGCAGTCCACGCCTGCCTTCAGAGTGATTTCCTTGCACTCCTCGATGGAGGAAATACCGTACTCAGCCAGCACGGCGTTGATTTTGGGAGCGCGTCTTTCGTAGTTCTCAAACAATGCCATTGTATGTACCTCCTTACGCCTTTCTGGGATCGATGTACTTAACCGCATCGTCGAAGCGGCCGTACTTGCCCATTGCCTTGTTGTAAGCGGTGTTCGGATCGTCGCCCTTCTTGATGAAGTCGGTCATCTTGCCCAGAGAAACGAACTCGTAACCGATCACCTGATCGTCGGCATCCAGTGCCATACGGGTAACGTAACCCTCAGCCATCTCCAGATAACGAACGCCCTTTGCCTTGGTGCCGTACATGGTACCAACCTGGCTGCGGGAGCCCTTACCCAGGTCCTCAAGACCTGCACCTACGCTCAGACCGTTCTCGGAGAAAGCGGACTGGGAGCGGCCGTATACGATCTGCAGAAACAATTCGCGCATAGCGGTATTGATCGCGTCGCAAACGAGGTCGGTGTTCAGCGCTTCCAGCACGGTCTTGCCGGGCAGAATCTCAGCGGCCATAGCGGCGGAGTGGGTCATACCGGAACATCCGATGGTCTCAACGAGAGCCTCCTGGATGATACCCTCTTTTACGTTCAGGGTCAGCTTGCACGCGCCCTGCTGGGGTGCGCACCAACCGATACCGTGGGTCAGGGCGGAAATATCCTTTACTTCCTTTGCCTTTACCCATTTGCCCTCTTCGGGGATCGGAGCGGGACCGTGATTGGGGCCCTGCTTCACACAGCACATTTCTTCTACTTCGCTGGTGTAAATGAGTTCGCTCATAGAAACTGTATACTCCTTCTGTAAATTAGAATCATAAAGCAGGCACTGACAGATTCCGCTAAAAAACGGAAAAATGCCCGTACACTGTTTATTATACAGCATTTCTATCAGTAAATCAAGAACGATTGCAAAAAAATATCATTTCGAGGAATACATTGGTAATATGTTATAAATTTTTATGAAAAAGGAATCGAAATTTATGTAAGCAGTTGATTATTAAACCTACCTATGTTATAATGTATAAAATTTTGGTGAAAAGAGGGAGATATTTGCTGCGAAACGAAATCAAGTATTTGCTCACGTATGAAGAATATCTGATTTTGTCTGCCCGCATCCGTGCGGTTTTGCCGATGGATAAGCACGCATCTGACCCCAGCGGATATGTAATCAGCAGTTTGTATCTGGATGACCAGTACAACTCTTCATACTATGAAAAAATAGCCGGTACCGCCAACCGAAGCAAGTACCGACTCCGTGCGTATAACTTTGACGACTCCTACATTACCCTGGAGTGCAAAGAGAAGCACAAAAACATGATCCAAAAGGAATCTGTGCGCATCGACCGCGCCACCTACGACGGCGTGGCCCGGGGCGATTTCCGCCTGCTGGCCGACCGGAGTGAGCCTCTGGCAAAGAAGGTCTATGCCTTGCACAGAGAACGGGGACTGATGCCCCGGGTCATTGTCAACTACCGGCGGGAAGCCTATCTGCATCCCTTGTCCAACACCCGTATCACATTCGACTGCGAACTGAGTGCGGGCGTCAACACAGGCGATCTGTTCTCCCCCGATCTGATGACACGCTTCATTTATCCCCGGGGCGAGGTCATTCTCGAGGTCAAGTACGACGAGTACCTGCCAGCCTACATAAGCAGTCTGCTGTCCTTCCAGCACAGCCCCGTGGCGGCCTCCAAATTCACCCTTTGCTGTGATGCGCTGATCGCATCCCACATGTACACCGTTTCCCATACACAATATATTTATTCAGGAGAGAAAGTACACCATGAAATCATTGATCAACGCCTTTAAAGACAGTCTGGCCGCCTCCGGCCTCCTGCTGGATCTGACTCCCCAGTACATTTTTGTATGCATCTCCATCGCTCTGCTCTGCGGTCTGGTGATCTACGCCGTATACCGCATCTTCTACCGCGGAAGCTGCTACAGCGAAAACTTCAATCTGCTGCTTCTCATGACCACCCTGATCACCACGTTCATCATCATGACCATCTCGGCCAACATCGTTTTGTCCCTGGGTATGGTGGGCTCCCTCAGTATCATCCGTTTCCGCTCCGCGGTAAAGGATCCTCTGGACGTGGGCTTCCTGTTCTGGTCTGTGGCCATCGGCATTACCTGCGGCGCCGGTCTCTATCAGATCGCTCTGCTCTGCACGGTGTTTATTGCCATCATCTACATTCTCTCCGTTCTGCTCCGCTTCGGCGCCAAGCGGTTTTTGCTGGTTGTGAAGTATGACGCCTCCGCCAAGGAAGCCGTTGCACAGGCTCTTGCCGGTGTTCGTCACACGCTGAAGAACAGCATTTCTTCCCAGTCCGGCAATGAACTGACTGTGCAGATTCATGCCAAGAAGAAATCCACCGCTCTCACCGAGCAGCTGACTGCCATTCAAGGTGTTACCTCCGCTATGCTCATCGAGTACACGGGTGACAACTGATCCTCTGCATCATGAAGAAAAACCTGCTTCGCTTTTCTCTTTTGTGGGTGCTGTTTTTCTGTGTTTTCTTTCTGATGCTGGCGGCGTTCCGTGCATCGATTACGCCCGCTGTGCCGGATAACGAAATCCCGGACAATGAATTGTACCCCGCCCTTTCCTTTGCTACCACGCCCGGTTTCTATAACGAAAATGTAACGGTATTTCTGGACGGTGCGGAGAACTGCACGGTGTATTACTCCACCAACGGTGTGGTTCCCGAATCCCCCGAAATCAAGGGAGCCATCCGCCGCTATTCCCCGGATAAGGGAATCATGCTCCGGGCGTACAGTGACAAAATCAAGTATTACAGCATCACCGCCCGCGCCTACTATCCCGATGGGACATGGGGCGAGGAGGTATGCAGCACCTATGTGGTAGGTGAGGGAGCGGACTCCCGCTTCACCACCATGTCCGTGTTCATCACCTGCGATCCCGACAAGCTCTTCGGCTATGAGGAAGGTATTATGGTGCTGGGCAAGACACGTGACGATTGGTTGGCTGCCAATCCCGGCGTGGAACCGATCGCTATCTCCCCCGCCGGATACAATCTCCGCGGATGGGAATCCGAGCGAGAGGTCAACGTGGAATTCTTCGATCTGGAGGGAAACCAGGTCATCAATCAGAATGTGGGCGTGCGCGTTTCGGGCGCGTATTCCCGTGTTGTCGTTCTGAAATCCCTGAAACTCTTCGCCCGCAAGGATTACGAAGAAGTAAACTTCCGCTTTGACTATCCCTTCTATGGCGATCTGTATACCGAGGATGGCTCCGGCCGTCTCCGTCTGGACTTCAAGCGGGTGCTGCTGCGCAGCACCGGCAGCGATGTGTACATCGCCCAGATCCGGGATGAACTGAACCAAACCGCTGCCGCCATGGCCGGATTCCCGGTCACTCAGGCGGTACGTCCCTGCTCTGTCTATCTGAACGGCGAATACTACGGATGCATGTGGATGCACGACGTAATCTGCGATGACTACTTCATCGAGAACTACGGCGAGTATCCCGGCGTAATGGGCGTGGTATCCGGACCGGAGATGCAAAAGCCCGACGAGCGCTACGAAATCGACTCCATCGAGGAAGAGCAGTACATATACGACGACTATAACGCTATGTACAACAAGTACAAGGTCGCCGACATGACGGATGACGCTGTATTTGAGGAATTCTGTCAGGTTGTGGATGTGGAGAATTATCTGTTCTTCTACGCCATCAATATCTATCTGAACAACGCCGACTGGCCCTACAATAACCACAAGGCCTACCGCTACTACGCCGCCGAGGGTGAGGAATACCAGCCCGGTACCGTTTTTGACGGTCGCTGGCGCTTTGTAGTCCACGATACCGACGGTACTTTCGGTGAAAACGGCAATCTGCTGAACCTGCACGTGCTCAGCAAGACCGCCGCCCGCCGCAGTGAATTGTTCCAGGCACTGATGAAGCGTCAGGACTGCGTGGATATCTTCATCGAGGATCTGATGGAGGTTATGAACGGCGCGTTCTCCCAGGAGAATTACAGCAATCTGATCTCCACCATGCACGAAATGCGCAAGGCAGAGGCCACTCTGTACAACGCCACCAGCCGCTACGCCACCAACTCCATTGAGAACATCGAATTGAGACTGAAGGAGTTTTACCAGTTCGCCAAGAACCGGTCCAAGTCCCTGACCCGTATCGATCTGCCCATAGCTTTCGGCACCAGCCGGGACACCTACAACATACACATCTCCGCACCGGAGAATGCCTACATCATGACAGGCAACTGGAAGATCGACAAGGAATTCAACGGTCTATATATCGTGGAATACGGTGAAGATTTCGAGATCTTTCCTCATGTGGGATATGAATTCTCTCACTGGATCGTAAACGGCGAAACCATCGTGTACGATCGGGTGCTTTCGTTGGACGTGGAGGATGCGGTGGACAGAAAGAATATCACCGTCACCCCCGTGGTGGTGCGCAAGACGGAGGATCTCCGCCTGACGGTGTATGAATACTCCGCCTCCGGCTCCCAGGACTATATCGTGCTGTACAATCCCTACGATACCCCCATCTCCACCGAGGGCTATCAGCTCAGCGACTCCGATCAGAAGCTGGGCGCCTATACCCTGCCGAACAAGATCGTTCAGCCCGGTGAGACGGTCACGGTCTACTGCAAGGATTATGTGGGCAAGGAAGCGCTCCATCAGATGGGTACCTCCTTCAACCTGAGAACCGGCGAGACCCTGTATCTCTCCTACGAATACGAAATTCTGGAAGAGATCCCCGTCATCGATCTCCACAGCGGCTACGTCTGCCGCCGCAGTCTGATCGACAGCAAATTCTACGAAACAAAAAAAGATTAACTCCATAACATAATACAGCCGCTCCCCCGAGCGGCTGTATTCATCAAACGGTGTGCTATTATGAAGAATAAAGTAATTCGTTTTTCCCTTTTATGGGTGCTGTTCTTCGGTGTGTTCTTTCTGATGCTTGCATCTCTTCACATAACCGGAGTGACGGACGAGTGGGGGGAGGATGCGCCCGACAGCGATAAATATCCCTCCATCTCCTTCGCGACAGAACCCGGCTTCTATACGGATGACATCGTCGTATTCTTCAACAACGCGGAAAACTGCGAAATCTACTACTCCACCAACGGCACTGAGCCTACCTCCCCGGAGATGAAGGGGAGCATCCGCCTGTATTCCAAGGAAAAAGGCATCCGTCTGAAAGCCATCGACGGACAGATCAAATACAGCAGCATCACGGCCCGCGCCTATTACCCCGACGGATCCTGGGGCGAGCCCATCTGCAGTACCTACGTGGTGGGTGAGGGAGCGGACTCCCGCTTCACCACCATGGCGGTGTTTATCACCTGCGATCCCGATAAGCTCTTCGGATATGAAAATGGCATTCTGGTGCTGGGCAAGACCCGTGACGATTGGTTGGCCGCCAACCCCGGTGTATCCCCCATCGCCATTTCCCCCTCGGGATTCAATCTCCGCGGATGGAAATCCGAGCGGCAGGTGAATGTGGAATTCTTTGACACGGAGGGCAATCAGCTTATCAATCAGAACGTGGGCGTGCGCGTATCCGGTGCCTATTCCCGCGCGCAAAGGCTGAAATCCCTGAAGCTCTTCGCCCGCAAGGATTACGAAGAGGTGAACTTCCGCTTTGACTATCCCTTCTACGGCGATCTGTATACCCTGGACGGCACCGGCCGTCTCCGTCTGGATTTCAAGCGGGTACTGCTGCGCAGCACCGGCAACGATCTGGGCGGCGCACAGATCAAGGATGAGTTGAATCAGACCGCCGCCGCCATGGCCGGATTTGCCATGTCCCAGGCGGTGCGTCCCTGCTCTGTGTATCTGAACGGAGATTACTACGGCAGTATGTGGATGCATGATATCGTCTCCGACGATTTCTTCATTGAGAACTACGGCGAGTATCCCGGCATCATGGGCATCGTTTCCGGTCCCGAGATGAGCAAGCCCGATACCCGTTATGAGATCGACTCCATGGAAGAAGACCAGTTCATGTACGACGACTGGAACAACATGTACAACAAGTACAAGGTGGCCGACATGACGGACGATGCGGTGTATGAGGAGTTCCTCCAAGTCTTCGACGTGGACGATTATCTCTTCTACTACGCCATCAATACCTATTTGAACAACAACGACTGGCCCTACAACAATCACAAGGCCTATCGCTACTACGCCGCCGAGGGCGAGGAATACCAGCCCGGCACCATCTTTGACGGACGCTGGCGCTTCATAATGCACGATCTGGACAATGTCCGCGGCTACAACGGCAATCTGCTGAACAACGATCTGCTCAGCAAGTATGCCGATCGCCGCAGCGAACTGTTCCAGGCACTGATGAAGCGGCAGGAGTGCGTGGATACCTTCATCCAGTACATGATCGAATTGATGAACGGCGCTTTCTCCTACGAGAATTACAGCGCACTCATCGACGAGATGCACGAATCCCGCAAAGCAGAGGCAGCCCTGGCCAACGCTACCAGCAGTTACGGCCGCTACACCACCATCGAGAACATCGAAAGAGTGCTGGCCAATCTGAAAGACTATGCCCTGAACCGCCCGAAATATCTGGTCCGGAGTGAGCTTCGTCCCGCATTCAAGACCAGCGGCAAAACCTATACCATTTCCATCTCCGCACCGGAGAATGCCTACATCATGGCAGGCCACTGGAAGATCGATAAGGAATTCAACGGTACCTACATCGTGGAATACGGCGAGGATTACGAGATCTTCCCCCATGTGGGATACGAATTCTCCCACTGGATCGTGGGCGGCGAGACCATCGTGTACGATCGGGTGCTGTCCCTGGATTTCGAGGACACCGTGGACAATCACATCACTGTGACTCCCGTGGTAGTGCGCAAGACGGAGGATCTCCACCTGACGGTGTATGAATACTCCGCCTCCGGATCTCAAGACTACATCACGCTGTACAATCCCTACGATACCCCCCTCTCCACCGGCGGATATCAGCTCAGCGATTCCGAGAACAAGCTGGGTGCCTATACCCTGCCGAACAAGATCGTTCAGCCCGGTGAGACGGTCACGGTCTACTGCAAGGATTACGTAGGCAAGGAAGCGCTCCATCAGATGGGCACCTCCTTCAGCCTTAGAACCGGCGAGACGCTGTATCTCTCCTACGAATACGAAATTCTGGAGGAGATCCCCGTCATCGATCTGCACGCCGGCTACGTCTGCCGCCGCAGTCTGATCGACAGCAAATTCTACGAAACAAAAAAAGACTGAGCAGCGTAACCGGTAGACTTTGCCAAGGAACTGTTCCGTAGGCTCGGAACTCCATTTTCGTCACTCGACAAATTCAAGCAAGCCGCCTGAACACAGGCAACAGTGGCTGTTGCATTAAATGCAACAGCCACTGTTTTCTTCCTTGTAAAAAACAGGAAAAGAAGGTGCCGCATGGTAGGATGCGGCACCTTCTCAGTTGTTTCTTCAGTCTGCGTCATAACCCCGATCATTCCAGACAGCCATGACACATATCTGGGATTATTCCGTTACTTCTTCCAAGCCCACATTCAAAAAGTTGTTATACTCATCTTCGATCTGGCCCAGAACAACTCTTCCGGCTCTGGTAAAGGGAGTAGCGGACGGAATTTTACCGGAACGAATGCTGTTGTCTGCAATGTTCAGAAGTCCGCTCCAGTTACAAACAAATGCAACGTCAAACGTCTTGGTGGAGAAGATAATATCCAGCATATCCTGGCTATCGGAATCCTGAGCATAACGGCGCTTCAGCATCTGATCGTAGAATGCAGGACGAATTGTTTCGCGACCTTCGTAGGAAAGATACTCCAGCATATAGCCGATCATAGTGGTATCGACCTTGGTGTTGGGGATACCGCCAAGAGGCGTTTCAATATCTACTGTGTGGTAATACGTAGTCTGATCCGAGGACCACTTCGGCAGCGGAAGCATACCGAAATCGTCTTCCATGTCAGCAACCTCAGATACTGCATCAGCGGCGGTCAAAGTAAACAGATGCTTACCTGCACTGAATTTGCCGCGACCGTATGCATATTTGTTGGAATAAGCACCGATGTCCGTATAGTCATGTACACTGAATGTAATACCGGGTTCTACCATCAACCCTGCAATGGTTTCCATCTTTGTAGCGGCTTCGGAATTCTGCAGCCAGGTATACGTGATCTCACCCTGGGGAGAAACTGTGCAGTAGCGCTCACCCGCGGCCACCATCAGATAGTTGAACAGATATTCTTCCCAGAAGAATCCAATGATATCGTCCTCATCCAGAGCACCGTTACCATCCACATCGTCTTTCACGTCGCGGCACATTTGAGCAAAATTATCAAAGGTCCACTCGTTGTTTCTTACCATCTCGTAAGGAGATGCCAAATGCTTATTTTCAGCAAGAGTCTTGTTGAAGAACAGCATACGGGTATTCTGATCATCACGGGAAATGATATCACCGGCAGTATAGAACACACGGTTGGCAATAGCCAGATCACGAATTGCGTTCTGATCCCACCACTCGTTGTTCAGATCGATCGTCGGGCATTCTCTCATATCCAAAAACTGACCGGCCTTGGAAGCAGCGTAAGCAAATCGCCAGTTCAAGAAGAAGAAATCCGCTTCATCCAGACCGCCTGCAACCAGTCCGGACAGATCATTCACACCGTTGCCCGAGGTTTCTGTATACTGAATGTTGAAATTGTATTTATTGATACAATCCTGTACACGTTTGTACACAGCGGATTCCATAGGATCCGAGGAGTCAGCCTCAATCCAGATGTCGTCGGTAGCATAGTAACCGTAGGCGTAATCTTTGCTCAAGCCATAAATACGCAGGGCAGTGCCGTCAAAATCCGTAACATCCAGAACCAATCCCTTATCTTCCGGAGGAGTCGTATCTTCCGGGTTGGTATCGGAGTCACTGCCGGGGACATCCGGTGTGTCGGGCATGTCCGGATTACAAGCACAGAACACGGGGACCAACATAAGCAGCACCAGAAGCCCTGCTAAAATTCTCTTCGCAGTCATTGCAATCTTTCTCCTTTAATTTTTTTTAGGATATCACACGACACCAGTGCAGCACAGTCAGCAAATCATTTCTATACACGATTCAATGGATTTACAGGCAAAAACAATGGAAACACTCACCATGGCGTCAAGTCTTGTAGAAACGGCTGACCGCCTTTTTCATGTATATCGCTAATGATATCTCTAATATGTTGATTATATCACACAAATTCCCCGCAGTCCATTGCGCTTTTCACACTATTCGTTGATATTATCACAGTGATTTACGCTGAATATAACCATCGGTAGTCGTGCGCAAATACGGTCTCCTGTTTTTCGTCCATTCATTTTGATGTACTCATTTGACAACGAATGAATCCCGTGGTAGGATATAAAGGAGTCCCTGCCAATCATTCCTTGGCAAACCGGGTAAAGATCTCCAGTGCCCCGCCGCCCACAAGAGTGGCAATCACTGCCACCCACACCATGGCAGATCCGTGATCCTTCACGATACAAACAAAGCTAACGTACGCCACCAGCATGGCGGCCACGCCCCAGAAGGTTCCCCGCAATTCCCGTGCGGCACGGGTGTTTCTTTGTCCTTTTTTCATGATGCAATCCCCCATTTCATTGATACATTCTATGCGGACAGGCCGGGGAGTATGTCCCTTGCCCCTTTCCTGGTATCAGTATACCCTTTTATGTGTCCGATAAACGGGACTCAATCCACAAAAAACGATCCTTTAGGAGAAACTATGCCGAAAAACGAACGTCAAAAAGCGAAACTGCTCTACCTGGCCCGCATGCTGCACGAGCGCACCGACGAGGATCACGCGTTGTCCATGGCGGACATCCTGCGGATTCTGGGGGAGGAATATGGGATCCCGGCCGAGCGGAAAAGCATCTACAGCGATCTGGCCACCCTGCGGGAATTCGGGATGGATATTGAGATGACCGCCGGACGCTGTCCCGGATATTATGTAGCATCCAGGACACTGGAGCTGACAGAGCTGAAACTGCTGGTGGACGCGGTGCAGTCCTCCAAATTCATCACCCACAAAAAAAGCGCGGAGCTGATCCGCAAGCTGGAGGGGTTGACCAGCACCCACGAGGCACGAAAGTTGTCCCGTCAGGTATTTGTGGCCGGCCGCGTGAAGACCATGAACGAGAGCATCTATTACACGGTGGACCATCTGCACCGGGCCATGCAGGAAAACCGCACCATCACCTTCCAGTATTTTTCCTGGAACATGAAAAAGGAAAAGGTTCTGCGCCACGGCGGCAAAATCTATCACGTCAGCCCCTGGGCACTGACGTGGGAGGACGAGAATTACTATCTGCTCGCCTACGACGGCGAGGCAGATGCCGTGAAATACTTCCGGGTGGATAAGATCCTCCGCGTGAACGTCACCGATCAGCCCCGGCTGGGCGGGGAGCATTTTTCCGATTTTGATACCGCTGAATTTTCCAAGAAGGTATTCGGCATGTACGGCGGGGAGGAACAGCTCCTCGTTCTGCGGTGCCGCGCCGATCTGGCCGGCGCGATTCTGGATCAGTTCGGCACGGATGTACGGATACAGGCCGGGACGGATTCCTTTACCGTGGCGGTACGCGTCATCGTTAGTCCCCAATTTCTCGGATGGATCGCCGCCTTCGGCGATGGGATCGTAATCGAATCCCCCACGGACGTGCGGGAGAAGATGCAAAATCTGCTGAAGCGCGCCGCCGCGGCGTATGGGGAATAAATAAGGAATACGATGCCACACCCCTCAAAAACTTTGATAAAAAAAAGCAGGAGTTGTCAAGTCCTGCTTTTGGTTTTTGATATGTACTTTATCCTTTTACGCTTTCCAGGAAAGCAACTACATCTTTCCGGTGATATACGACAAACCGATGCTCCGCCCCATCCTTCGTGTATACGGATATCTCGGTCAGGAGCCCCCTCGTCTGTGCGTTCAGAATATCCTTGTATTCGATTCTGGTTTCTCCCGTTTGGATGTTCAGCGCATGGGAGCGGAAAGTCATGCCCCGGTCGTCAAAAGCCAGTTTGCCGCCGACCGCTTCCAATCCTCTGTAGTAATTCGCGGGAATGGTTTTACCGCGATAGTCCTTTTTTCCCGTTTCATCGGGAACGGGCTCTCCTTCAATCGCGGCGGCTTCATCCGATTCCGCGGCAGCGGGCACTTCCTCGGCGGGTTCCTCGGCGGGCGTTTCCACGGCAGATGCATCTTCCGCAGGCAGTTCTTCCGCCGTTTCCCCAGCGGGCGTTTCATTCACCATCTGCGGGATACCGGCTTCCATGGAGACAGGTTCCACCGGGGGCATCTTGATCAATTTATGGGCGGCAATGGATCCGCTGATCAGATAAAACATGACAAATGCGTGGAATACATAATCGATGATCAGAGACGCATCAAATCCAAAAAGCACGGTCCACAAAACCAGTCCCAGGCAATCCACACCAAAGCACACGGTGGCGGCGTCCAGCCACTCACGGTGCCGCTTGGTCATGGCCCAGAACAGGAAATACAGGCCCGTAATCACCAGAGAAATCACGCCGGCGATAATCAGATAAACCGCGGATCCCAGTTCCTCGAAGAAAGCGCGGCCGAAAATCGACACAAAATACGGAACGGATGCAGAGAATAAAAAATAGGAATCCGAGCCAACCAGAGCAAGGATCACGTTTACCAAAGTAAACGCCGCCACCGCCAGCAGATTGGAACGGGATTTCACGTAGGTTACCTCATAAGCCCCGCGGCTTCCTGTTTGCGG
Organism: Clostridia bacterium; assembly: GCA_017468385.1. Lineage (GTDB taxonomy): Bacteria > Bacillota > Clostridia > Oscillospirales > CAG-272 > SIG701. The sequence continues at coordinate 12,893 of JAFUIQ010000011.1, read as the reverse complement.
TGCTTGTACGCGCTGATTCTGTAATGCCATAAATACCTCCAAATGATGTTATTGACAAATATCGCTCGTTTTAAAACATTATAACATACATGGTTTGGCCTGTCAATACGGATCAATTCTCCCCACCACCCTTGACACAGCCGCCGCAAACGGGTATACTGATTCCAGTGAATTACGTCCGGGAGGTATCTATGACCCGCTATATTGCCTTCTGCCGCATTATGGAACTGGGCAGCTTTACCCGCGCCGCCGAATCCCTGGGCTACACCCAGGCGGCCATCAGCCAGATGATCCGCTCGCTGGAAAACGAGTTTTCCATGACCCTTCTGGTGCGCACCCGTTCCGGTGTCAAGCTGACTCCGGAGGGAAAGAAGCTGTACCCGCTCATCCGCAAGATCGTATCCGATCAAAGAGAGCTGACCGATCGGGTGCGGGAGATCAACGGCCTGGAGTCGGGAGAAATCCGCATCGGCACCTTCCCCAGCATGTCCCAGCGGGTGCTGACCCGTTTGATGCGCGATTTCAGCCTGCTCTATCCCAAGGCCCGCTTCGTGCTCCAGATGGGCGACAACTCCACCCTGCCGGAATGGATCAAGGCAGGCATCATCGATTTCGCCTTCATTTATCCCGAGGTGGCCGCCAATCTGTCCCAGATCACTTTATTCCGGGATTCCTTTGCCGCCGCGGTGCCCGAGGCGCATCCGCTGGCCCGCTATGAAGTCATTCCGCTCGCAGAATTTTCCGACGTGCCGCTGATTTTGGTGGAAGAAGGAAGCATCAATACGGTTCTGAACGCGCTGACGCCCCGGGGCATCACCCCGCCCATTCCCTACCGCATCCACGACGACTATACAATTCTGTCCATGATCGAGCAGGGGCTGGGGGTCAGCATACTGCCCGACATGATTCTGGATCGCAGTATGTACCGTGTGTGCCGCATTCCCACCGATCCGCCCATCAAGCGCACCATATCCCTGGCGTACAGCGATCAGGCCATGCTGCCCGTGGCCACCAAGCATTTTATCCGATTCCTTTTGGAAAAACTACCGGAATATATGCAGGAGGATTACACGGAAATTCTGTACACCCCCGAGGAAATCAAGGCGTTCACAGATCCATAAAACAAGAAGGAGTCCTGCGGACTCCTTCTTGTTTTATCCATATTTTTACGCGAGCAATGCTCGATCGTTGGCAAATTCCGTGCCGCTGGCTTTTGCGAAGGTTTCCAGCAAGGCATCCACAGTCAGCGCCTTTTTCTCCTCACCGCTCACATCCAGAATGATGCGCCCCGCATTCATCATGATCAGACGGTTGCCGTGAGCAATGGCGTCCTTCATATTGTGGGTGACCATCAGTGCTGTCAGTTTGCCTTCCTCAATGAATTTATCGGACAAGGCCAGGACGTTGGCGGCGGTTTTCGGGTCCAGCGCCGCGGTATGCTCGTCCAGGAGCAGCAGCTTCGGATGATTCATCGTGGCCATCAGCAAGGTCAGTGCCTGTCTCTGGCCGCCGGACAGCAGCCCCACCTTGGTGGACAGCCGATCCTCCAGCCCCAGATCAAGACTTTTCAGCATCTCCCGGTAGGCCACCCTTTCCTTCTGGGTGATGGCCCAGCCCAGGCCGTGCCGCTTTCCGCGGCGGGCGGCAATGGCCAGATTTTCCTCGATCCACATATCCGCCGCGGTACCCGTCATGGGATCCTGGAACACACGGCCGATGAGGCGGGCCCGCTTATACTCGGGCAGGGCAGTGATATCTTCTTCATCCAACCGGATCGTGCCGGAATCCACGGGATAGGTGCCGGCCACAATGTTGAGCATGGTGGATTTGCCGGCGCCGTTACCGCCGATGACGGTCACGAAATCGCCGTCGTTCAGCGTAAGGGTCACCCCGTCCAATGCCACCTTGGCGTTGACGGTACCGGCGTTGAAGGTTTTGCGAATCTCATTGAGCTGAAGCATGTTGTTCCTCCTTTACCGCCGTTTTTTTCTTTTTCAGATATTTTCCCTTCAGGTAGGGGAACGCCAGGAAGATCGCCACCGTGACGGCGGAGAACAGCTTCAGATCCATGGAATTCAGTCCCAGCCAGAGAACGAAGGCAAGAACCGCATAGTACACCACCGCGCCGAACACGGTAGCGCCCAGGCGAAGGGCAAAATTGGAGACACGTCCGAGCACCACCTCGCCGATAATGACAGCGGCCAGGCCGATGACGATGGCGCCGCGGCCCATGTTGATGTCGGAATTACCCTGATACTGGGCAAGGATGCCGCCGGCCAGGCCCACAAATCCGTTGGAAATCACCAGGCCGAGGACCTTGGTATAGTTGGTGTTGATACCCTGGGCACGGGACATCCGCTCATTGCTGCCGGTAGCGCGGATCGTGGCGCCGAGGGATGTGCCGAAGAACCAGTACAGGATCCCCACCGTGGCCAGCACCGCAATGCCTGCCACGATCAGGGCGCGGCCAATGGACGCGCTGGTCAGAAGCAGATCAAACTGGGTACGGCTGATGGTCACATTGGACTTGCCGTGCATGATGTGCATATTGATGGAATACAGCGCCAGCTGGGTAAGAATACCCGAGAGAATCCCCGGGATGCCGAACACGGTATGCAGAAGGCCTGTGATCAGTCCTGCCGCCATGCCTGCGATCAACGCAAACACCAGCGCCAGCAGGGGATTCATACCGGAGGCAATCAGCACGGCGGCAACGGCGCCGCCGGTGCAGAAGCTGCCGTCCACGGTCAAATCGGCGAAATCCAGAATCTTATAGGAGATGTACACGCCGATGGCCATGACACCCCAGATCAGTCCCTGCGCCGCGGCGCCGGGAAGTGAATTCAATAAAGCAATAATATTCATATCTTACTTCTTCAGCGAATCCGGAATGGTGATGCCCATCTCGGCTGCATTTTCTGCATTGATGATCAGGTTCAGGCTGGCGGCGTCGAAGTGGAAGATCGGAATATCGCCCGGGTTTTTGCCGTTTACGAGAATTTCGTAAGCCATCTCACCGGCGCGGCGGCCGATCTCATAGTAGCTGATGGAGTAGGTAGCCAGGAAGCCTGCCTTGCACATACCTTCCTCACCGCAGATGACAGGCTTCTTCGCGGGAGTGGTGATATTGGACATGGCGGACACATTGGCGGCGATCAGATTGTCGGTGGGCTCATAGAAGCCATCTACCTCGGTGCACGCCTTGGTAACCACGGCCTGAATCTCGTTGGAATCGGCCACGGTGTACAGTTTCACGGTGTAGCCGGCTGCCTCGAAGGCCGCCTTGGCCTCATCGGCCTGGATCTGGGAGTTCTCCTCACCGGAGCAGTATACGATACCCACGGTCTTTACCGCCGGGCACAGCGTCTTCATCAATTCCACCTGCACGGAAACAGGGTTGCCGTCGGACACGCCGGTCACATTGGCACCGGGCTTCTCGTCGGAGGCAACAATACCGGAGGAAACGTAATCCGTTACGGACGTACCCACAACGGGAATCTTATCGGTGGCTTCGCGGGCGGCCTTCACGGCGTTGGTGGCATTGCCCATGATCAGATCCACATCGGCGGCCACAAAGTTGCTGACGATGGTGGTGCAGTTGGTCAACTCACCCTGCGCCACCTTCAGATCAAAGGAAACCTTCTCGCCCAGTTTTTCTGTCAAATAATCCTGGAAGCCCCTGGTAGCGGCGTCCAGCGCATCGTGCTCCGCCAACTGGCAAATACCGATGTTGTAATCCGCGGTGGAGGTATTGCAGGAGGTCAGTGCCGCACCGGCGGCAGCAATCATCAGCCCGGCAAGGGCGGCGGAAAGAATTCGTTTGATGCTCATGGTATAGCTCCTTTTAATTGAGAGATCGTATTCGTATGTTTCCCCAAGTGCCGCAAATAACACTTGGAATTAAAGTAATACCAGTATACTACCGCTCGACACATTAGTCAAGCAATTGTTATTTATGTATACATAAGAAAATATTATGATTCAAAAAGTGTTCTTCTGCCGGGGAATCGGCAAAAGCCGGAAAAATGAAAACAATTCGTTGACAGGACAGAGGCAGTTGTGATATAATAATCCGTACGGTGGGATATCGCCAAGTCGGTCAAGGCACAGGACTTTGACTCCTGCATCGCTGGTTCGAGTCCAGCTATCCCAGCCATAAAAAGGGAGAACACGGATGTGTTCTCCCTTTTTATCGTTTGCATATCCGACGAAGAACCACTCCGATGCCCCGCATCGGATAAGGTTTTCGCATGGGTGAACGAGCGCCCCCGCTGCGCATGGGCGAAAACCATGGTTCTGAGTCCAGCTATCCCAGCCAGAAAAAAGCACTTGCGCAAGCAAGTGCTTTTTTCAACTAAATCCGCCGTTGGCGGAAGAAATCCACCTGTGGTGGATGAAATCGCTGCGCGATGAAATCTGCCTTACGGCAGGAGATAGAGGCGGATTTAATTTCATCTGAGGCGGAACGCCGAAGATTTCATCCGAACGGAGTGAGGATTTCATCGTGCAACGCACGATTTCATTCTTTTCGGGTCCCTCGACAGATTCGGACCGACGAAACGGTTGAAATGTTTACAAAGTTTTGGTATAATAAATTAAGAAAGGCGGTGATTCAATTTGACCAATATTCAACTTATGAGAAAGTGTTTAGAAACCAAGGTTATTCAACCTCTCATTGACCAAGGTTATATAGGAAAATATCCTCACTTTAAAAGAGAAAAAGAAAACTGTATTGAACTTATCACTTTTCAAACGAATAAGTATGGCGGCTCTTTTACCGTAGAAGTATCGGCTGTTTTTCCTAATAAAGAAAACAAAAATTACGTTTTGTACAATGACAAGGAAATAAAAGATTTGAATGTATGGGATACCAATATTCGTTACCGACTAAAAGGTATGTACGATGGTTGGTTTTATTATCGTGACCTATACAGCAAATATATTTTTGGCTTTGGGAAAGATTATATTGATATTAGTGAAAATACACCCCCAGAATCTGTTCCTGCCGGGTACAAGCTTGTTCAAAAATTTGACGAGAACACCGCTAATCAAATATGTCAAGAAGTCAACAAACAACTTATCAAAGCATTTAAGTGGATGCAAAGATTTGAAAACAAACAAATAAATACATAGGCCTCGTTTGCAAGCATGGCGTTAAAAGTCCGGTAGAACGCGGATACTTTTAACCCCCATCATCGCCAAGGGGTTAGTCTACCCTCTGCAAAATCAGCTTGCATCTAAATCAGCTACAAACGGTTTTGCATCTAAATCGGCCACACGTCACATAAAAAGGGAGAACACGGATGTGTTCTCCCTTTTTATCGTTTGCATATCCGACGAAGAACTACTCCGATGCCATGCGGCACCAAAACCGTGGCCAGGTTCGAACCTTCGAAATGTATTTTCCAACCATTTGGCGATTTTAATTGGGTAATAATTTGCTAATTCGACAAATGATATCTTCATTTCAAGCGGACAAGATGCTATAATTTAATCACAAAAGAAAAGGAGGCTAACGATTGTGAGTATCGGAAAAAATATTGCAAAATACAGAAAAGCAAAAGAATTAACGCAAGAGGAATTAGGTGCAAAACTTGGAGTAACCAATCAAGCGGTTTCGAAATGGGAATCGGAAGTTTCGATGCCCGACGTGATGCTTCTTCCCGAAATTGCATACGCTTTGAATATTACATTGGATGATCTGTACGGCATAGCAAAAGAACCCGAAAGGATATCTTGCTCAGCCGATGATTTCCCGGCTTTCTGTCATCAAAAACTCATTGAACTATTTTACTATAACACAAAAATGCGATTCACGCATATTGGTTCATCGGACAAAGAGCAATTGGAATTTCAAATCAAAAAGTTAATGGATGGTTGCAGAATTGGTTGTCTATCCAATACTCAAGGTGCAATCGTAACAACGGAGGATTTTTCGTTCATTGATAACACCTATAAAGCCGCCAATAGTGAAAATGTCATTAAAAGCCAAACTGATGATTATACGCTTATGTATTTGACTGATAAGAACTTCCGAAAAGTTTTTTATTATCAGTACAAGACAGCTTTTGAAAGATCAAAGGTGAATAATACAGAATTTTCTTTTGATGAGATTATGACCGGTTGCAATCTCACAGAGGATGAAACCGCAGCAGCTTTAAGACTACTAAAGGATACCGGCATCAATGAAGTTTACACCGACACGGCAACTAAAACAAAAAAATATGTATTTTTGATTTCAAACGCCTTGTATGCTCATGCAATCTACAGGCTTGCCGAATTGTTGTCCGAGGATGCTTGCTGGACGGTTGTGAGAGATACGTCTATGATTTCCGACTATGCTTTCGAGAAATAATTACATAGGTTGTCGTTGCAAGCATGGCGTCCTGCCCCGGAAGATAGCGGCCAAGCACCCACCATCATCGCGGTAGGGGTCGGCGCCTCGACGACCCGAACATCCGCCGCACAAACGGGCTGTCGTGGGCGCCAGCCCCTACATGCACCCGCCTCTGAATCCGCAGCACCTCGGCGAAAACCATGGTTCTGAGTCCAGCGGCGTATATTTATCGTTGCAAGCGCGCCTGCGGGTGTGGTATAATGAATGCAGAAAGGCGGTGGGGCAAATAATCACGAAGCGAACCACCCCACCGCAAAGGAGTGTGCTGTATGATATTGAGAATAGAATCCGTATATGGTGATGTACTGCTTCACGGAAAGCGAATGGGCGAAGCGGAACTGCGCCAAAAAATGAAGGAATTACTGAATACTGTCAGCGAAAAAGAGTTCCCTTCCGCTTTCGGTATGCATTATGGTTATGAAGTGCTTCCTTTTGATCCCCACATGAAAGCCCACTACGTAATGGATTTAGATACACACTATGTTTATAAGCCGGAATACGGATTCCAGCATTTTTGAAAACCGCCATACGGCCCCCGCCGTATGGCTTTCTTTTTCCCATTCCCTTGCATCCGGGGGAAGTTTATGGTATAGTAAAAACATAAGATGTACATCCGCCGAAAGGACTTTTGTATGAAAACGAAACTGACGAAAAAATTCTGGGTGGCCCTCACTCTTTTCAGCCTGATCGGGCAGATCGCCTGGGTGGTGGAGAACATGTACCTGAATGTATTCATGTACAAGATGTTCCACGCCACAGCCGGGGATATCTCCGCCATGGTGGCCGCCAGCGCTGTGGCCGCAACCTTGACCACCGTACTGATCGGCGCGCTGTCCGACAAGATCGGCCGCCGCAAAATCTTCATCTGCGGCGGATACATACTGTGGGGCATCTCCATTCTGGGCTTCACCCTGCTTCGGGAGGATTTGATCCACGCCGCTTTCCCCATGGCGGCATCCGTTTCCGCCATCGGCATCACCCTGGTGATCGTTCTGGACTGCGTGATGACCTTCTTTGGCTCCACCGCCAACGATGCGGCCTTCAACGCCTGGCTGACGGACAGCACCGACGCCACCAACCGAGGCGCCGCCGAAGGTATCAACGCCATGATGCCGCTGGTGGCCATTCTGGCGGTATTCGGCGGATTTATGGCCTTTGATCTGGATCAGGCGTCCAGCTGGACGGCGATCTTCGCCATCATCGGCGGCGTGGTCACTATCATCGGCGTACTGGGATTCTTCCTCATAAAGGATCCGGCGCTCCCCAAGATGGAGGAGGGGTATTTCTCCACGGTGATCCACGGATTCCGCCCCGCCACGATCAAAGCGAATGCCGCGCTGTATCTGTCCCTCATCGCCTTCATTCTGTTCAACATCTCCATCCAGATTTTCATGCCCTATCTGATCCTCTACTACGAGGTATCCCTGGGCATGACGGATTACGTATTCGTCATGGCTCCCGCCATCATTCTGGCGTCGGTGGCCACCGCGTTGTGGGGCAAGGTATACGACCGGCGGGGATTTGGCTTTTCCGTTCTCTGGAGCTTGATCGCTCTGGCGGCGGGATATGTTCTTCTGTACTTCTTCCGTCACACGGCGCTGGTGTTCGCCGGATCGCTGCTAATGATGTGCGGTTATCTGTGCGGCATGGCTGTGTTCGGCGCCCGGATCCGTGATCTCACCCCCGAAGGAAAGGCCGGCCGGTTCCAGGGCGTGCGGATCTTCTCTCAGGTGCTGATCCCCGGCGTGGTTGGCCCCTTCATCGGCAAGACTGTTCTTGCCAATGCGGAGATGATCGTGAACAACGACGGCACAAAATCCTTCGTTCCCAACGAGAACATCTTTCTGGCGGCTTTGGCCGTGATCGCTGTGCTGGCGGTACTGCTGGCATGCGTGAGAAAAGCGGGGGCAAAAAAGGAGAGAGCACAATGAAATCGGATAATAAATACAGCCACATCGAAGGCAAACGCATATACACCCATCCGCTTGCCTATGTCGCATCCCTGCTGGCTTTCCTCTCCTTGGGGGCGGTAGCGTCCGCGCTGATCGATCATCCCACCAAGGAAGTGATCGGCCGCAGCCTGGACGTTGTTTTATTGACGGCCGGGGTGGTTCTCCTGCTTCTTCTTTGCGAGCGGATCTGGCTGCGAAAACTGCTCTGCATTCTGGGCGAGGACAGGCTGTACTTCTTCCGGGCGGCGTTCACAAAATATTATGAAAACTCTCCCCGCAAAACGACCATGCTCCATTGCTCGGGAAGTTTGCCCTACTTTGCCATCGCGGATATGAAAAACGCAATACGATGGGAGCGCAGCCGTTACAGCGGCAGTACAAACAATAAGTTAGTTATTATCGGTGACACGTTCGAGATTGCACTGATAGCAGCCGACCGAAGCCTGCCGAGAAAAATCCGAAAAAAGCAGGCAGCGTGCCCTCCCTTGCACACGTCCGTCGGCACTTCACTAACACTGGACCTGGATCAGCCCGCACGCAGCGGCTTGTGGGCGGAAATCTGGCAGGCATACGAAACGGGCGCTTTTGAGAAACTGTTTGACGAATACACCGAAATCTCCTTAGAATGGACTTTTGAGGAAAATTCTGTGGATATGCTGGATATAATTCTCGTACGGAACGGGTACGAAATCTACTTCGACATAGACGAAGAATCCTTCCATATGGATGCCATTGACACCGGTGTAGATACGACCATCGCCCTGGCAGATATAAAAACGTTAGATAATCTGTACGCACAAATACAGAATTTCGTTCGGGAGAATACCTGAAACAAAAAAGCGCAGGCCAAAGCCTGCGCGGAAAAACTGACACGAATGGAAGGAACGTCTTTATGAGAAAACTTCAGCGATGGGTGATGCTGCACCGAATTCCCACCTTCATTATTCTGGCCATCATTTACACCACAGGCGCTTTTTCCCTGAACAATCTGATTTCCATTCCCCCGTGGATTTTGGGAATTGCACTTTTTATTCTGTATCTTCTCTCTGCCCTTATAGCGATTGCCGCACCGGATGCGTGGCTGCAGGAGCCCATGAAAGCTCTGCATGAGCAATGCGATCCCTATCCGCTGCTCCGGGAGATGCACAGCCTCCCCATGGATAAGCTGTCCCCCCTGCTCCGGCAGACGATGGTCATCAACTACTGCGTTGCCCTGCACAGCGTAGGCAATTTCCAGCTGGCGTACGATACCCTTTCATCACTAAATATTGACAAGCATGCCGGGATGGTACCGCTCAACAAGGCCGTTTACTACAACAATCTCTGCGCGGAATGCCGCTGTCTGAACCTGCACGAAGAGGCGGAGATCTGGTACACGAAGATGATGCAGATCTACAACGATCTGCCCGACAGCAAACCAAAAAGAAGCATGGCCCCCGTGGTTCTTTTCACCCGGATCGATCACCACTATTATGCCGGTGAGTATGAAAAAGCCCTGGAATTGCTGGACACTGTAACACCGCAAAACCGGATCGGCGAAGTGGATCTCCATATGCAGTTGGGCGAGAATTACCTGGCGCTGGGTGAAAAGGAACTGGCTCGAAAGAATCTGCAGCTGGTCATCGAAAAGGGAAACAAACTGTACGCCGTCACAAAGGCGAAGGAATTGCTTGCCCGGTTGGATGCCGAATAAAAAAGCGCAGGCCGAAGCCTGCGCTATGAGATTTTAATACACAAAGGACATCACGGCACCGAGGATGAAGAGAAACGCGAAATTGAACGCCGTGAACATAAGGAAATATTTCTTGCCCTGATGGGGCGCGTTGCACAAAAAGGACCGGAACGTGATCAGGCTGGCCAGGGACGCGATCAGCGTGCCGCATCCGCCGATGTTCACCCCCACCAGAAGCGGCGCGTACTCCTCCGTAAACTGGGAAAGCAGGATCGCGCTGGGGACGTTGCTGATGAACTGGCAGGAGATCGCGCTGAAGATCAGCGTATTCTTTGAGAGCAGCATAGCGAAAAATTCCCGCACCGCGCCGATCCGTCCCATATTGCCGGAGAAGATGAAAAACGCGGCGAAGGTGCCCAGCAGGGGATAATCCACCCGCTTGAGGGCCTCCCGATCCAGGAAAAAGAGGCTGAGGGGGATGACGATCCATCCCGTCCAGTAGGGGATGCCGCGAAACACGATGGCGATGGAATAGGCAAACAGGAGCAGATACAAAATCGTCCGACGACGATCCAGCTTCGGCGGTGCCGCGCCCAACTCCAGCTTCGTTGCCGGCGTGAACACGATGCAGCACACCGTGATCAGCCCCACCGACAAAAGAAACGGCAGGAGCATGATGGACATAAACTCCCCGGTGGGGATGGAGAAGCGGCTGTACAGATACAGGTTCTGGGGATTGCCGAAGGGAGTCAGCATGCCGCCCAGGTTGGCGGCGATGTTCTGCATGATGAAGGTGAAGGCCATGTGGCGCTCATTCTTCGTTTCGTGGAGCACGTAGTACCCCAGCGGCAAAAAGGTGAGCAGGGCCATATCGTTGGCGATCAGCATGGATCCGATGAAGGTGATGTACACCAGCACCAGCACCGCCGAGCGCAAATTGGTAAAGCGGCGGACAATATCCTTGGCCAATGCATAGAAAAAGCCGATGTTGCCCAAAGCCCCCACTACGGCCAATGTGCAGAACAGGCAGGTCAGTGTCCGGAAATCAAAATAGCCCAGATACTCCCTGTCCGGCAAAACGATGCAGGATGTGACGATCGCCGCGCACAGGGCGATGACAAACACCAGATTGACGCGTACGAACTTTTTCAGCCGTCCGATAAAAACCATATCTCCACATCCTTTCCCGAAATTTCGACTGTCAGTATAGCAGAAAACAACCGTTTTGTCAACCGGAAGCAGGAGGTTTTTCTATGGTAATCGTATATATCCTTTTGCTTTTGCTGCAGGTGGCGGCACTCATTTTCGCCATTTGCCGAAAATCCAAAGCTTATTGGGTGTCGGCATGGATCACCGAAGCCCTATCCGCCGCGTTGGCGTGGGGGCTGGGTGTCTATTACGACAGCCTCCCAGGCTATGGCATCATGCCGGGGCTGACGTATTTCACCGAGGCGATTTTCGGCTACGGCACCGCTGTCATCTCCTTGGGGATGCTGGCGGTATCGGTGGTGCTGGGGATTGTTTTGAAAAAGAAGTAAAGACTAAAAAGGGGAATCATCCGATTCCCCTTTTCATCATTATTCAGCGGATTCCGCGTTCTTGGCGGCAATCCGTTTTTCGATCTCGCTCAAATCCAGCGGTTTGTAGTCGTCCAGTTTCAGTTTGTTGTACTGCTCCGTAAAGTAGTTAAGCATCTCGTGCATCGTTTTATTGTAATCACGAAGCTCCATGTGATTGTACGCATCAAAATAAATATGCTTGGCCTTCTCGATCCGCTCATCCATACCGTCCGTTTTGCCCAAGCGGTGCATACAGGCCGCAATTTCCAGAAGAGTTATGGCGTGATTGGCGTGCGTTCCGCCGATGGGATAAGCATCATATCCCTGCTTGTCGGGATACATAAACCGCTCGATCACGTCCACACTTTCCTGATACGAAGCCATGGCGTTTTCGTAATCCTCCATCTCAAAATAGCGGTGGCCCACCGTGGCGCATGCAATGAAAAGCTCCTGCCACTCGATATCCTGGAGCATTTTGGCTTCCTTCATGCCCTCTTCCCCTTTGATACAGCTGGCAGAAAGACGCATTTTGTCCTGCAGCATATAGGGATACATGTACGGAAGCGTTTCAATGATCTGTTTGATCTCCTCGTAGTGATCCTGTCCCCGCTCATTCTCCAAGTATCGATAGATGTGAATCATATTCGATTTGGTACGGCAGGTGCAGAACACATCCTGGGACACCTGGACGATCTGACCGGCAAGTTCAAATGCTTTGTGAATGATTTCATCCCCGCGATCCGCATTATAGGCGTACAACTCCACCAATTCGGTTTTGAGCCTGATGGATGCCGGATACAGTTTCAATCCGTCCAGCAGAATCTGCTCTGCCTTTACAAAGTTCCCCCAAAAATATTTGCCATATTCCAGGCGGATCTCCTCAATTTCCTTCTCCACATTCTTCACGTCAAAATCGAAGAGCTCGTCAAGGGATACCTTGAAAAAGGATGCAATGATGGGAATCATGGTCATATCGGGATAGGATGCCCCCGTTTCCCGTACATAAAGATATTGGTTATGTACGAGTGCCTACGCCTACTTGCATAGGCACTCATATCTTTGTTTTTACTCAATTTTGCCGATAAAGCGGTAGTAGATGTCAATATTCTGCTCACGCATACCGTCCACGGTGGTTGCTTCGTGAATGACGATCTTTTCAATCAGCGTATTCAGAAGCTCCGCTGTCAGTTCGGTGGGGTTGGCATACTGTTTGAGAAGTGAAATCCAAGTCTCCGCATCGACAGTGGTTTGCTTTTCAGATTCAAGCTCGGCAGACAGCCTTTCGATCTTTTCGGTAAGTTCCTGCTGCTCTG
>JAFUIQ010000014.1 GCA_017468385.1 Clostridia bacterium | reverse complement strand
GATCAATATAAAGGAGTGCGCGTAATGAGAAACCAAATTCTTCGTGTGATCAGCTGTCTTCTGCTTGCGGCCATGCTGCTTGCCGGATGTGGCCCGGCTGTGATGCCGCCGGTGACAGAGCCCCCTGTAACAGAACCTCCCGCGACGGACCCCCCTGTAACAGACCCCCCTGTAACAGAGCCTCCTGTAACAGAGCCTCCTGTAACGGAACCTCCTGTGACAGAGCCTCCTGTAACGGAACCTCTTGTGACGGAACCCCCGGTGACCGAGCCCCCGGTGACCGAGCCCCCGGTGACGGAGCCCCCGGTGACTGAACCACCATATCCCAACGAGGAGGTTGCTGACGTGTTTGAATATATCTTGAATCGGTACGCGTATCTGGAATTCGGAAACGGTGACAATCTGACGGAAAAGAGACACCGCACGCTTTTGAATTCCATCAATTCCGAATGCAAGACTTGGTGGGCACTGGTTGACCGCGATTGTACCACCGATCCTTTCGGTCAGAATTTGCCGTTTTCCAGTGGTAATATGACCAATCTGTACCACTACATATTCTATATGGCACGGGGATATGCCACGCCCGGCTCGGATTATTATAAAAACGAGGAATTGCGGGACGATATTATTTACTGCCTGGATTTCATGTACGAAAAATACTACGGCGGTACGAAGAAAAAGCTCCCCTCCGGAAGCAATTGGTGGGACAGCTATATCGGATCTCCTTTGTATCTCACCCGCGTTCTGCTGGCTTTGCGGGACGATCTGGAGTACGATGAGATCAAGCATTACGCCGACTACATGGATACAGTGATCTACGAGCCCACCTATACATCGGGGAATATGATCGATATTGCCTATTGCACAGTTCTGTCGGCGGCACTGCAGAAGGACGGCGTGCGTCTGAAAAATGCGGTGGATATTCTCTCCGATAACGTGTTTGATTATGTGACATCCGGAGACGGTATATACAAGGACGGATCCTACATTATGCACGATGCGATCGCCTATACCGGAGGATATGGTTCCAGCCTGGTTACCCAGCTGTCGGAGATCATATACGTGCTGGACGGATCGGAATATGCGTTTTCCGATGAACTTGTAAATCGGCAGGTGGACTGGATTTTTGATGCCTATGCACCGGTTATGTGGTGCGGCACCGCCATGAGCGCGGTGTGGGGACGCAAGGTATGGACGATGAATGAAAGCACCCGATCGGTTGGGTTCATGACCGGCTTTGCGTTGACTGCCCAGTATGCGCCGCCGGAGAAAGCCGCCCGGATTCATGCGCTGCTCAAGTATTATCTTGCGCATTACCGGTTCTCTTTGACCCAGTTTGGCAAACTCAGCGGAGCGGATCATCTGTTGGCCATCGAGAAAAATGACAGTGTGGCGGCAGAAGAGCCGATCGCGGCCAAGGTGTTCCCGCACATGGCCCGTGTGACCACCCATCGCAGCGGATTTGCCTCCATGCTTGCCCTTACCTCGCCTACCGTAGCGGCATATGAGGGATTCGTGTGGTCCTCCAGTAATATGGAGAACTGCACCGCATGGTATACCGGCGCCGGCATGCTGTATGTGTATACGGATGTTGGCGTTCAGTATGACGATGTGTTCCACCAGTACGGAAACCGGTACCGCCTGGCCGGCACGACGGTGGACACAAGAAAGCGCGACCCGAAAAACAACGCCCATACCTTCAACGAATCCGACTTTGTCGGAGGCGTACAGATGGATGAGTTTGCGGTGGCCGCTTTCCAGTATGATAACAAAAACCGTGATTTTGAGTCCGATCTGGTGGCGAAGAAGTCCTACTTCTTCTTTGATAATGAGTACGTGATGCTTGGCTCTGATATCAACAGTACATTGGATAAAGGCGTTATCACCACCGTGGAGAATCAGAAGATTCGCGGAAAGAAATACCAGCTGTATTTGAATGACGAGACTGACGCAGTTACCGTGCAGAAAGACACTTTGGTGCGTGGTGTCAAATATGCCTTTATATCGGATTACGGCTCCATCGTGTTCCCCGAGAAGCAGGATCTGACGGACAATATCAACAAAACCAATCAGGGCAGCTTCTCCGAGATCTTCTTCGACCACGGCGTGAATCCCACGGACGACACCTACTCCTACATCATCCTGCCTCTGGCATCCCGGGAGGACGGCAAGGCCTACTACGAGAATCCCGACGTGGAGATCCTCTCCAACACCAAACAGATCCAGGCAGTCCGCGAGAATAAGCTGGGCATGACCGGCATCGTGTTCTGGGAGGTCGTAACATTCGATGGCATCACTCCCGATTTCGCCTGCACCATGCTGGTGAAGGATACGGAGAATGGCAAGCAGATCGCTATCAGCGATCCCACCATGAAGGTAACGGGTAAGCACACCGTCACTCTGGATGGCGTCTATAAGCTCTCCGGCATCAACGACAAGGTAAGTGTCCAGGTCAGTGGATCCAAGACTACCGTGACCATCGACATGACCGGCCTTGACGGTCAGACCGTGCTGTTTCACTTGGCTAAAAAGTAAAAACCACGAAACGACGCTTGCTTCCGGTAAGCGTCGTTTCTCTATGAAATTTTAGGTTTTGTGATAATGTCAACAATTACTGTGAAAACAGCAATTGGAACAGGAGAGACCGTGTGATATAATCAATACGTATAGACAGTACGATGCGTTGTCTGTTGCAAAATATCGCAAGACAATATACAGGTTTTGTAATAGATTCCGGCATCCCTTTGAGAATAGTGCGAATCAATTATTGAGAAAATGAGAGGAGAAAACTTACAATGACGGCAAAAAGAATCATAGCATGGGTTTTGATATCGGTTATGCTGTTGCCCACTTTATGTGCTTGTAAGCCGGACACACCGGATGTACCAGACACACCGGATGTCGGTGATACCACCTCGGACGATCCCGCGGTGTCGGATGGGAATATCCGATACGTTTTTGCGGATGGCAGTGAGGAAAAGCCGTACGATCCGTTGGGCATGGAAAGCGATCCCGATCAAACGTACGATGTGAATGCGTCTACGTTGGGTCTGTGGAAGAAGCCAAAGCAAAATCGTTTGGTGATAACCGATATTCCCGAGAATTTTGAAACCTATGTGTACATGGACATTGAAGTGTTTTTGAACTCCGGTCTGCCCAGCGGTCTTCGCATGTACATATACTGCGGTGTGGATGAGAACGGGGAAGAGTGCTACTTCTATAAAGACTTTTCCACATCCAAAAAGGATTGGGTTACTATTTCGTATCCTATGACAAACCTGATCAGCCAGGGTAACGCCAATCTGGCCAACGCAGAACGAATTGAACTGATCGTAAACGATACGGGTGTGGCACTGCGCCAACTGTATATACGTTCGATCTCTGCCCGGAACTATTATGATGGAGATGAACCTATGGTATATGAAGACGCTGAGGATGTATTTGATTATATCCTGCAGCAGTATGAGTATCTGGAATTTGGCGGATACAGAGAAGGCGACAGTCTTCATGAGAGCATTATAAACGGTATTAACTCCGCTTGCCGGGAGTGGTGGAACCGAGTAGAACGCGACGAAAACGCCAATAATCCCTTCGGATATAATTCAAAATTCTATCCTATCACCGGTGCAAACATGAATAGCCAGTATGCGAGCATCGAGGCAATGGCCCGTGGATATGCTACATACGGTTCGGCCTATTATAAAAATGAGGAACTGCGGGATGACATCATATACTGTTTGGATGTCATGTATGAGCATTTCTTCGGCGGAGATAGCGGCAAGATGCCGGCAGGAACCAACTGGTACGACTCCTATGTTACTACGCCTCTGCATCTGTCAGCGATCCTCCTTGCCCTGCGGCATGATCTGACACAAGAACAGCTGGATCATTATATGGACTGGATGGATATTCTGGCTACTCATTCTCCGTATACCGGCTCGGGCGGTCCCAATCTGATCAATATGACTAAGTGGGTCGTCATGTCCGCTGCATTGCAGAAGCAGGGGGAGCGCATTGAAAAAGCCGTTGATAAGCTGGCCAAAGATGTATTCCACTATGCGAAAATAGGAGACGGCATGTATGAAGACGGCTCCTACATCTACCACGGCTCCGTTCCGTATACCACCGGTTACGGCGGCGACCTTCTGCAGGGCCTTTCGTATGTGATGTATGTGTTGGCGGGAACCGAGTATTCCTTCTCGCAGGAACATATCGATATGCAGGTGGACTGGGTATTCAACGCATTTGAGCCGGTTATGTGGCGCGGTGCGGCGATGAGCGCAGTGAGCGGACGTATCATTTGGTCCAACCCCACCGAAAGTGCACGTGCTAACTGTGTGATCGTCGGTATGGCACATGTGGCAGAGTATGCTCCTGCTGAAAAGGCAGCGCAGATGAAGTCTCTGCTGAAATACTATTTGGTGAATAATCCTACACGATACGAGAACAACGGATCGCTCAGCACGGGTGATTTGATCGCCAAAATCCGTTATGATGACAGCATTGTACCGGCAGAGCCGAGAGTAGCCGCCAAGGTGTTCGGTAACATGGCACGTATCACCACCCACCGCGGCAATTTCGCCTCCATGCTGGCGATGAGCAATCCCAGAGTATCGCTGTATGAGGGATTCGTCTGGTCCGAAACCAATATGGAGAATTGCACCGGCTGGTATACCGGCGCCGGCATGCTGTATGTCTATGCAGATCGTCTGGATCAGTACGACAAGGAATATCATCATAATGTGAACCGCTATCGTTTGCCGGGTACTACCATCGATACCAGACCTCGTGTCCCCGAGAATAATATCGGTGTATACAATAAGTCCGCGTTTGTGGGCGGTGCGCAGCTGAATGAGTATGTGGTTGCCGCGTACGATTATGACAACAACAACGGAGACTTTGTCTCCGATTTGGTGGCAAAGAAGTCGTACTTCTTCTTCGATAACGAGTATGTGATGCTTGGCTCCGATATTAACAGTACGCTGGATGAAGGCGTTGTTACCACGGTTGAGAACCAGAAGGGTAACCAGATGTACCTGAATGACGATCAGGAAACTGTAAAGTATACGGAAGATACCCTTGTGGAGGGCGTCAAGTATGCCCATATCAAGGGATACGGCTCCATCGTATTCCCCAAGGAACAGGATCTGACGGTGAAACTGGCCCAAAATGCCAACACAAGCTTCACGGAGATCATGTTTAATCACGGCGTAAATCCCACGGATGCAACGTACTCCTACATCATCCTGCCCCTGGCATCTCAGGAAGACGGAAAAGCCTACTACGAGAATCCCGATGTGGAGATTCTTTCCAACTCGAAGACGATTCACGCAGTCCGCGAAAATAAGCTGGGCCTGACTGGCATCGTGTTCTGGGAGGCTGTAACATTCGATGGCATCACTCCCGACTTTGCCTGCACCATGTTGGTGAAGGATACAGAGGGTGGCCTGCAGATCGGTGTCAGCGATCCCACCATGAAGGTGAAGGGCAGCCACACCATCGTTATAGATGGCACGTACACGCTGGACGGCGCACATGACAAGATAACTGTGACAGCCGACGGCGGCAAGACCACCGTGACCATCGACATGACCGGCCTTGACGGTCAGACCGTGCTGTTCAGCCTGAAGAAATAATCCTATTCTGAAAGGGGCAGTTGCATTTCCATGCAACTGCCCCAGTTTTTTGATTCTATATAAGAATCGGTGCGGTAAACAGCATTTCCCGGATCGTGGTATATATGCTGAAATTGGTGTGCAGCGGCAGTGGATTGACGCCTTTGCCGCATTCTATGGTAAAGGACGGCAGATTCCGCTCCCGGATGGCCCAATCCGTCAGTCCGCCGAAAGAGGCCATTCCCATGGCTTCGGAGAGGGCGTATCCGCTCATCCCCGCCAGCAGCCGGGCGATGTTTTTTGCCTTCGGCGGACAGATCCCGCCGGATGTGTAGTAAATTTCCTCCCCCTGCGTGTGCAGCGTCAGCAGCATCTTTACACTGTCATCAAAGCGCAGATAATTGACCAGCGCTCCCACCTCCGGTTCGGATTCCGGATACTCCCCGCTGAAGCGGGAGGGAGCTCCCCGGAGGATGTCAGAGGCACGCTCCAATTCCTTGTACTCCGCAAATCCCGCGTTGTAGTTATGATTCAGATCCACCCCACGGCCGTTGGCCTGCCAATGGGTGAAATCCTCGCTTCCGTGATTCATCTCCATAAGTTTGTCCCGGTTGGGGGCGTCGCCCGGGCCGTGGATCTGCAGCTCCACCCCGTCGGGATTCAGCATGGGCACAATGCATATCAGCCGTGAGCGGAACAGGTATTCCGGATTGATGTTGAAGATGCGGCGATGTCCCCTATAGTATTCGCAGTATTCGTTGATGAATCGCAGAAGCAGGACGGTGGTGATCCATTCCATACCGTGATGGGCACCCACATACAATACGGTGCGGTATGCCTTTTCGTTTCCGATCCGCACCATGGGGATCGTCCGTCCGTGCAGTGAAGTGCCCATGGGATATACGGAGAGAAAATTGTACCGCCGCGTGAAAAGATCCAGGCACCGCATCATGGCGGCGTGATCCATGGGAATGGGAAAATCCAGAAGGGAACGGCTTTCGTCGGGGAATATCTCGTGATGGTTTTCGTGCATGATCTGCCTCCTTTGTATTTCAGTACAGGCTATATATATGAGATGCGCGGATAGGATACAACCGGTTTTCACTTTGTTCAGAATAATTTTGCAGAAACTATACCATTTTTCTTCATCTTGTGCTATAATAATTAAGTATGTGAAAAATGTCTGCGGCAAAGGGAGGGATCGTCTATGCGGGATCAAACAAAGGGAGCCCGTGCGGTCATTCTTGCCTGCGTGCTGTTTCTTGCGCTCCGAGTGGCGGCCCGTCTCACGTCGCTGGCGTATTCCATGGCGGCAACGGATATTCTGTATATGGATGGATGGCTTCCCTCGGCGCTGACGATGCTTCGTCAGGCTTTTCGGGTGGCTGCCGCCGGCACAGCCATTGCTGGCTTGAACGCTTTGGACAGGGAATCGCCCAAGCGGATCTCCGCAGGGATGGCGTGGGGGTTCTGCCTTGTTATCTTCGCGGACGCCGCATCGGCATTTCTGATCGATGTGTGCAGCGGTGCTGTGCAGGATTTCGCGCTGTGGATGGCGTTGATCGTCAACCTACTGACTATCCTGGTGGAAGCGGCGTTTGTATGGATTGTGTATGCCATCTCCCGCGTACAAAAGCTTGCGCCGGCCAGATCGGTCCTTCTGACTGTGTGCGTCCATTTGCTTGGATACCTGATCATGGAAACGGCCTATCTGATTCAGTTTTTGGGAGAGGTTGGATTCTCTCTTTCCGTATCGGTAGGCGTGGAAATCCTGGGTACCTATCTGGGAATCATTTTGTGGCAGGGCGGCGCTGTATGGCTGGTGGCCGTGTTGCTGCTTCGCCTGTTTCGGGGCAAAAAACAAGTGCGTCGCTGACTTGAGCGATTGGATTATCAATAAAAGGTGCAGTGCACCGATAAAATAACGAGGATACATATGAAACAAGTAAGCAGAATTTTCAGCGCAGTGTTGGCAGTGACTCTGGCGGCTGCTACGCTGATGACCGGATGCAAAAAGAACGAGGAGACCCCCTCCGCAAAGCGGTACGACTACGATCTGACTCAGTACATTACCCTGGGGCAGTACAAGGGCGTGGAAGTGGAGCCCTTTGCGTACGAAATCACCGAAGAGGTGGTACAGCAGCAGATCCAGCTGGCTCTGACCAATTATGCCCAGGTGGAGAAAAAGACAGGTGCCGTCGAGAGCGGAGATCAGGTAAATATCGATTTCACCGGCTATATGGACGGGCAAGCGTTTGAGGGCGGCTCTGCCACCGCGTACACTTTGAGTGTTGGCTCCGGCTCCTTTATCCCCGGCTTTGAAGAAGGACTGATCGGTGCCAAGGAAGGCGATACGGTTACCTTGGATATCGCGTTTCCCGACCCCTATTCCGTGAATCCCGATTTGGCCGGCAAACCGGTACAGTTTGAGGTAAAGATCAATTCGGTTTACGGCCAGACTCTGCCGGAATACACCGACACCTTTGTGAAGGAATACTACGGCTATGCGACTACTGCAGAATTCGAGGCCGCACTGTGCGCCTCCATTCAGGAGCAGTACGATTCCAACAAGTGGTATTACATCCTGGACCAGGTGTGGAAACAGGTCATGGAGACCACGGAAGTGATCTCGTACCCGGAGAAGGAGTATAACGAGATCTATAATACCTATCTGGAGCCGTATACCACCGCGGCGGCCAACGCCAATATGACGCTGGCCCAGTTCCTGGAACTTTCCGAGGATATGACGGAGAGCGAGTTCTATGCGGAGCTGGAAGCCATGGTTAAGGATGCTGTGAAAGAAGAGCTGGCGGGACATCAGATCTGCCGTCTGGAAAATATCACTCTGAGTGATGCGGAGTACGAAGAGTTGGCGGCCGCATTTGCGGCAGAGCGCGGCTTTGATACCGTGGAGGAATTGCTGGAGTATAACCAGGCCAGCGCCGAGGATCTGCGTCAGACGCTGGCTTTCCAGAAACTGTTTGATTTCCTGGTGGACAATGCCGTCGTAAAGAGTACAAATCCGTAATACTATCCGTTTTTTCGGATTGTTTTTCTATTATCATCAGCAAGGAGTAAAAAATTATGAGAGCTATTATTTCCGTTGTAGGCCAGGACCGTGTGGGTATTCTGAACCGCGTCAGCGGCGCGTGCGCCGAGTGCAACGCCAACATCGTGGACGTTACCCAGTCCGTTCTTCAGAATATGTTTGTCATGGTGATGCTTGTGGATATCACCGACATCCGTGTGGATTTCGACGCGCTGACCAAGAAGATGAGCGCTTTGGGCGAGGAGATCGGCATGGTCATCCATGTTATGCATGAGGATATTTTCAATTCCATGCACCGCATCTGAGATCAGGAGACCATTCGGAGGATATTATGCTGAACATACGCGATATCATGGAAACCATCACCATGATTCAGGAAGAAAATCTGGACATCCGTACCATCACCATGGGTATGTCCCTTTTGGACTGCGCTGATTCCGATATCGATCGCAGCTGCAACAAAGTATACGATAAGATTACCCGCCTGGCGGAGAAACTGGTGTCCACCGGTGAGGATATCGAGCACATGTACGGTATTCCGATCATCAATAAGCGCATTTCCGTCACGCCGATTGCCATGCTGGCAGCCGTCAGCGGCGGCGACCCCGTGAAATACGCGCTGACGCTGGAGCGTGCCGCCCAGACGGTAGGCGTTAACTTTATCGGCGGATATTCCGCTCTTGTTCATAAGGGCTTTTCCGCCGGGGATCTGGCACTGATTCAGTCCATCCCCGAGGCATTGGCCTCCACGGAGCACATCTGCTCCTCCGTCAATATCGGTTCCACCAAGGCCGGCATCAATATGGATGCGGTGGCCCTGATGGGACGCGTAGTCCGCGAAGCGGCGGAATTGACCAAGGATCGGGACTGCATCGGCCCCGCAAAATTGGTGGTGTTCTGCAATGCGCCCGAGGATAATCCCTTTATGGCCGGTGCTTTCCACGGCGTGGGCGAACCGGATTGCGTAATCAATGTGGGTGTGTCCGGCCCCGGTGTGGTCCGCGCCGCTCTGCAGAAGTGCCCCGATGGCGATCTGACCGAAGTGGCGGATATCATCAAGCGTACCGCGTTCAAGATTACCCGTATGGGACAGCTGGTGGGCAGTGAGGCATCCAAGCGCCTCGGCGTGCCCTTCGGCATCGTGGATCTGTCCCTGGCTCCCACCCCCGCGGTGGGCGACTCCGTGGCCCACATCCTGGAGGAAATGGGTCTGGAGATCTGCGGTATCCACGGCACCACCGCCGCGCTGGCACTGCTCAATGACGCTGTCAAGAAGGGCGGCGTTATGGCATCCTCCCATGTGGGCGGTCTGTCCGGCGCATTTATTCCCGTGTCCGAGGATGCGGGCATGATTGCCGCCGCCCGTTCCGGGGATCTCTCCATTGAAAAGCTGGAAGCCATGACCGCCGTTTGCTCCGTCGGTCTGGATATGATCGTCATTCCCGGCGATACCACCGCGGAAACCATCTCCGCCATCATCGCGGACGAGGCTGCTATCGGTATGGTCAATTCCAAGACCACGGCGGTCCGCGTGATTCCCGCCATAGGCAAGCAGATCGGCGAGGAGTTGTCCTTCGGAGGACTGCTGGGTCAGGGCCCCGTTATGGCATTGCATAACGATCGTTCTTCCGCCAAGTTTATTCATCGCGGCGGCCGCATTCCTGCTCCCATGCAGAGCTTGAAGAACTGATCTCCTATGAACGGAGATTCACTTGCTCTGTTGGGAATCGACGTTTTGCGGAATGCAAAGCGATCGTATCTGGAACACCACCCGCTTACCACGGCGGATCACCTGGGGCAGTACGCCTGTCTGATCCATGAACATATCCCGGCCCCCGCCGGCTGTATCTATTATCTGGATAGCAAAAAGCGGCTGTTGGAGAAGGAAATTCTGTACAGCGGCGTTGTTCTTTCAGTGGAGGATTGCTGTGCGCATCTGGCGCAGGGCATGGGCACTCACCGTGCCGCCTGTGCGGTGATTTCCATGGCACGATGCCGCACCGGTCTGGATCGGGAGGATCTGGACCGCGCCAGCCGCATCGCTTTGTTCTGCGAAGCCAAGGGGATTTCGCTTTCGGAGATTATGTGGATCGACGGGGAAGGGTATCTCCCTCTGTGCCGTTTTTTCGGACGAAAATCATAATAGGAATTTATAATCGAAAGGATATATTACCATGAATGAATCAAGAATTCTTGCCGCTATGGGACATCTGAATGTGACCGAAGCGGAAGTGGATGCCATGATCGCATCCCTGGGCCAGCGCGGCAAAAATTATAACACTCCCGAAGGAAGACGCATCGTTCTGGATCAGCTGATCAATCAGAAACTGATTCTTTTGGATGCCACCCGCAATCTGCTGGAGCGTGAGCCGGAGTTCAAGGCCCAGTTGGCGAAGGTAAAGGACGATCTTCTCGTCAATTATGCGGTCAGCAAGACCCTTTCCTCCGTGCGCGTTACCGAGGAGGAGATCCAGAAGTACTACGCAGAGAATCCCGACGATTTCCGCAGCGAGAAGGCCGTGAACGCCAGCCATATCCTGGTTGCCGATGAGACAGAAGCCAAGGATATTCTGGCCAAGATCCAGGCCGGCGAGATCACCTTTGAGGAAGCCGCCAAGAAGCACAGCACCTGTCCTTCCGGCGTGGAGGGCGGTAATCTGGGCGATTTCGGTCAGGGACAGATGGTTCCCGAATTCGATCAGGCCTGTTTCTCCATGGAGGAGGGCGAGTTGCGCGGACCGATCCAGACCCAGTTCGGCTACCACCTGATCCGCCTCAATAAGATTCATGAGGCATCCCAGCTGAAGCTGCACGAGGTGCGGGAGGAAATCCGTGCCAAACTGACGGGCGAGAAACAGCAGGCCGCCTACCAGAGCAAGATCAACCAGCTCAAGATTCTGTATCCTGTGGAGATGTTCTGAAATAAATAAAAACGGCGCACCACGGTGCGCCGTTTTTTTATCAAAACAAAGTCCCGAACGGAATCGCATCTACCGGTCGGTCCCGCAAGCCTTCCCCCAAAGAAAAGGCAGGACTCCAGTTCCGATCGGGGGAAATCAGCATGGTTTTGCCGCGGCAGCCCGTCAGCGTGAAATAAGAGGCGGGGCAAATGCTGTGCGATCCGTATTTCTGCCGCAGCGTGTCGATGGTGCGGTCCAGATGATCTTTTTTCTCCTCCGCGGTGGGATCATATAGAATGTCCATCTGCGCCGGCGTGTGCTCCGTCGTCAGCTGAATGGCCGTTACCGAGGCGGATCGCAGGGGATTCTGCCACCGATAATGCTTGCGCAGCAGTTCTACCGCGGCCTTGGCAATCACATCCGTGTGCATGGTGGGCGTGTGCAGCGTGCATTGAAACTCCCGGGAGCACAGTTTCGTATCCCGGAGCGAGATCTTCACTCCTCCCGCGTACAGCCTGTTTTCGCGCAGACGGCGGCCTACCTCCTGGGCCATCTCTGTGAGAAAAGCCGCGCACTCGGCCTCATTTTCCATATCCCGAAGAGGCGTCATGCCCCGGGAAATGCTTTGCATCGGCGCGGCCCGGGCGCAGGGGATCACCTCGGCGGTGTCCAGTCCGTTGGCGTACCGCCACAGGGTTTCTCCGTTCTTTCCCAGCCATGTGCGCAGATAACCGGGCGGCGTCCGGGCAATCTGCCCGATGGTGCGGATGCACCGCTTCTCCAGCGCCCGATAAGTGGATGGCCCCACTCCCAACATCTCACTGGCGGGCAGATGCCAGATTTTCTCCCGGAAATCCGATTCTGTAATGCAGGTTACCGCATCCGGCTTCTTCATATCGCTGCCCAGCTTGGCGAAAATCTTGTTGAATGATACGCCCACCGATATGGTCAGCCCCAACTCCCGCTTCGTGCGTTCGCGGATCACGTCCGCTATGTGCCCGGCATCGCCGAAGAGCAGGGTGCTGGCCGTCACATCCAGCCAGCTTTCATCGCATCCGAAGGGCTCGATTCGATCGGTGTACTCCTCGTAGATCGCCTGGGTCAGACGGGAATATTTTTCGTACTCCTCATAGTGGGGCTCTGCCAGGATCGCATCCGGGCATTTTTTCAACACATCGATTACGGTATCTCCGGTGCGAATGCCGTATTTTTTGGCCGGATAATTTTTCGCCAGACAGATGCCGTGCCGCTCCTTTACCGAGCCGCAAACGGCCACAGGGCGATCCTTCCATTCCGGGTGACGGACACACTCTACGGACGCAAAAAAATTATTCAGATCGCAGTGCAAAATACTTCTACTCATGACACTCTCCTGAACGAATGTTCTGCATATAGTATACACGAACACTCGTTCTTTGTCAATGAAAAACGAACAAATATTCTGGTTGACTTTTGCGGGGGAAAAGCAAAATAACTGTTGACAAACCATAGGTACAATGGTATAATGATAAAGTATTTGGCACGGAGGCATAGCTCAGCTGGTTAGAGTACTTGCTTGACATGCAAGGGGTCACTGGTTCGATCCCAGTTGTCTCCACCAAAACACAAAAAGAGCCTGGATTTACAGGCTCTTTTTTCGTTCATCCACGATTTTTACACGTTTTGTGGCTGAATTTGATTTAAGATCGAAATTGCACGCTCTTCTTCACGTGGATAAAGGTGTGCGTAAGTGTTCCAAGTGATGACCACATTGCTATGTCCCAGACGGCGTGCAATCTCCTGAATACTGATTCCTTCATTGGCGAGAAGAGAGGCGTGCGTGTGCCTGAAATCGTGTATTTTTATATGCGGGAGGCCAGCAGATTGGCAATACGCCTTGTTTTTGTTCTCGATGGACGTGTCACGAAGTACAGATGATCCGCCGCACACGCGGTAATCATCCGTAAAGCGTGGATCGGACATCTGCCGCTTTTTGTGCTCGTTTAAGATCTCAATGAGAGGAGCAGGCATCTGCAGATCGCGGTACGAGGATTTGTTCTTTGGAGGGGTTTCCAGATCATCCCCTTTTACCTTTTGGGAAATACTCCGGCGCACGTGAATGGTGGTGCCTTCGATATCGGACCACTTCAGGGCATTGATCTCTCCCTTGCGCATGCCGGTATAAAATGCGATTGAGAAGAAAACGTAATACGGCCAATCCTGTCGGGCGTAGGCAATGGCGATGTACGACAGAAACTCTTCCGAAGTGTAGTAGTGCAGCTTGTCCTGCGGTTTCTCAAAGTACACCTCTTGGAAAGTCCCAATGGGGGAGAGAGGGTTCTTTGGGATGCGCTCCAACTTGACCGCCCAGTTCAGGACGATATTCAGTTCTTTGTAGATGTTACGCTTGGTTTGCAGTCCAAGGTCCATTTCATCTATGGTGTTTTTCCACGTCTGGAGCCGCTGCGGGGTAAGGCGATCCAGTTTGAGGTTCCCCAGGGTAGGGCGAATATATAGATCCAGATTCCGACGTGTTTTATCGTATGTGGTAGCACGGACGGAATTTTTCTTTGCTACGAGGTAATCATCGCACAGCGAGTCAAAAGTGACGCGAGCGGTGGGTGCCTCGTTTTTTATTTGCTCGTATAGTTTCCGCTCCAGCTCTTTCGCCTCGGCGTTCCCGTATGCGACGCGCTCGATTTGGCGAGGCTTGCCGTCCTGATCCACATAATTGATGCGGACGCGGTATCGCTTCAGACCGTCCTTGCTGCCATCCATTTTGTAGATCGGCATATGGTTACCTCCTTATATCTCCAGAAGCTGTTTTTTCTTTGCGTCGTATTCCTCCTGTGTGATCGCGCCGGAATCGAGGAGGGGTTTCTAAAAAAGCGTGAGTTAAAATTCTCACGCTTTTCATATGTAGGATTACTGCTCGTAAAGTTTGGCGGCGACAATAATCTCATCGCGGAATTGGTAAATATCATCCGGGCATGTAATATCGTGCCGGATTTCCTCACCGGTTGCGGATCGGGTGCTAAAATATTTTTTGCGGCCGCTTAAGCGCATACGGACAATCCATTTAGTGGACTGACCATTGTAAACCACGGAAAAATAGTTGACTGTATCTTTGTAGGAAATATTAGACAGGGAGACTGAACCGGCCAAACACGCCTTTATGATGAGGAATGACTGCATTTCCTCCTCAGTTGTAACTATTGCTCCGCGAGCAAGAGTGTCTTTGTTCTCATCTTCGGATGCTTCCGCTTGATCGGAAGCAATGCTTTTTTCGGTATCGTCATCCTTATCGGCATCAGACTTCAAGGCAGAGGAAATACGGTCGTTCATCATTTCCGAAATCAAATTGTTCAACGTTACCTTGACAATAGGGCGGAATCTGTCGATTACCGCCTGTGTCTTTACGCCTTCATAAGCCTGACCACACATGAATCTAACAAAATCATCATTGGGTTCACGAAGCTGTTGTGTGAAGTAATTACGGATCGCGCTGGAGTATTTGAGTTCGGATGCTCTGTCGAATACTTCGGTTGCATCAAAATTAGAACGACAGAAGCGCTTCAACTCCGGAACATCAAGCTCCCGAATATTCAAGAGGTCAATCTCAAAAAACGGCTTGGAATCCATTTTATTAGGTTCATCAAGATCTGTGTAAAATTTATACAGAAGACCGTTTGTGAGGATAGCAAATTTGGCAGTAGTTGTTCCATAGTAGCGGAATAACTGCGAATCATGTTTATCCAGTGGTTCGCCGCACCATTTTGCCTCGACCAAGATCGTGGGTGTGCCGTCGATGAGGATTGCATAATCGACCTTCTCACCTTTTTTGATGCCTACATCAGCGGTAAACTCCGGCACAAATTCATCCGGATTGAAAACA
Source organism: Clostridia bacterium (assembly GCA_017468385.1). Classification (GTDB taxonomy): domain Bacteria; phylum Bacillota; class Clostridia; order Oscillospirales; family CAG-272; genus SIG701. Next base: position 27,791 of record JAFUIQ010000014.1, on the reverse strand, counting down.
TCGTACCCAAGAATCTGCTGGAAGAAGGGCATAATGAGGGAAGTTTTTGTAGCTTCTTCGGTTTGAATTTGAGGGTAAAGTTTAGAAGTTCGAGCGGAGAATTGACGAAGGAGATCAATAAAATCCATAGTACACCTCGTAAAAAATATTTTTAAAGATTAAAAACAGTAGGGGTAATGGGTATCTATTTTAAAACTTTGCACGCAGCTCGACGACCTTGCCAATGATGCGCACGGGTTTTTCTTCGATTTCGCGATTGGAATAGAACATAGGACTATACGCCGGATTTGTGGATAGCAAAGAGATCCCGTCCGGCGTTTTTTGCAGGATCTTACAGGTGGCCTCGTCTCCGTTCACCATGGCAATAACGGTATCACCAGAATCGCAGTCATCCTGCAGGCGGACGATGACAACGTCACCTTCACGCATACGCGGCTCCATAGACGCACCGTGGATCTGGAGACCGATATACGAGCCAGATCTCGCCATGGACTCTGTGATCTGCTCGCGGTCGATTACTTCCTCGATAGCCTCGATCGGTATGCCGGCGGCGACGCGGCCGAGGACATTGATCCAGGTGGGGTCGTGAGATGGAGAGTCAAAACAATCGGAACGACCCAGTAAAAAGTCAACAGAAACATCAAAATAGTCTGCTATTTTTAAGACAGTATCAAAATCGGGTTCACTTGCACCTGTTTCATACTTGCCGTAAGTGGTTCTGTCGATTCCGAGAAACTCGGCCATTTCCCGTTGTTTTACGCCCTTAGATGTGCGTAATTCTTTCAATACGTTCATATTCTTCACCTCAATAACATTATACGGGAAAATTCTTCACATTTCAATAGAGGTGAAGAAACTTCGCATATTTTCAAAAAAGCACTTGACAAGTGAAGAAACTTCGCGTATAATGAGAACACAGGTGAAGAATCTTCGCAAATCAAGAGAGGAGAAAAGATGAGAATCAAAGAAGCAAGACTTACCGCAGGGATAACGCAAGAAGAACTTGCGGCAAGAATGAAGGTAGACCGAAGCACTGTTACGAAATGGGAGAATGGACAATCCAACCCCAAGGTACCAGTGTTACTGAAACTGGCCGACATACTCGGCTGTACGGTGGACGAACTGCTCCGCCCGCAGGCCGAAGAAAAACAAACACCCGCCTGATGGCGAGAGGGAAAGGGAGGAATGAAATCTATGGAAAGACCGAATGTACGTATTCCGCCGATCACCGGCGTAGCCGAAGCGATCCACATCTTCTGGGAATACCCGGAGTTATCCAACAGGGAATTGGAGATGCTGTTCGGCAAGAGATCTCCGAACACATACTCCAAACTGAAAAAAGCCGCCTGGGGAAAGATGCGGGAGATGGGATCCTTTGTGACCAATCCCACCCGTGTACCTACGCACTGCGCATACCTTGCGTGGGGGCTGGATATCAACGATCTGGAAAAGCGCCACGCCCGTCTGCAGAAATTGCGGGCCCGTGAAGAAAAGGGGGCATAAGCATGGCTGGCAGGTACATGACCGACGGCGAGATCATCACCTCATACCGCCAGGCGAAAAGCCCGGTGCGGCAGATCGGTGTTATCGCACAGTTGAATCTCATGCCGCGATCCAAAGTGGAGGACATCCTCATCGCCGCAGGATTCAAAATCAAACGGCGGCCGGATCCGTTCCGGGACGAGCTGACGAAGGACGGGCAAAAACGGACATTCCGTAAATGGACTGCCGAAGAGGATCGGACCCTGATTCGTATGGCAAAGGAAGGAAAAACCATCAAGGAAATCTGCGTGAAATTGAAAAGAGCCACTTCATCTGTATGTGAAAGGAGACGCTTATGGAAACGGGAAGGCAAAATCTGATTCCCATGGACAAGCTGAAGGAATTCGCAAAGACGTGCGAAGCCATCGGCAAACTGGCGGAAGGACCCGCCAAACTGAAATTTGATGCCTCGTGGAAAGGTGCTGCTATGTGCCTGTCGTGGGACGGAAAAGAAATCTATTTTTCGGAGGAATGGAAAGACGAACACGAAGAATCAGCGGAGCAAAGAAAAAGGCCCGCAACCGCTGGAACGGTTACGAGCCAAGAGAAATGAAATCCACTATCATTGTAACAGAGATTTACTCAAATGTCAAGAGGTACAGATATGAAACGATTTATACATACCATCACCGAAGCGGCCGCCCTTCTGTATTGCCTGGCGGTGCTTATGGCCGCATACGCCACCGGAGCGATCGCCCTGTGCGGATCGCCTACACCCGCATGGTACGGGATGCTGATTACTATTGTTTTGTCCGCGCCGGTGATCATCGGTGTGGCTTGCGCGGCCAAGGCGATTGCCAAGGCAATTATCTGGGCAAGAAAACCGAAACGCCTCGGCGTGATCCCATCCCATGTGATCGTGAGATCACTGAGGAGATCCGTATGATAAGCCGATATAGTTATAGACCTACCATCCGACGATACAAAGTTGTCAAAGGACATCCGAATCATGGCGAATGCATAGTAGAAGCCTATAACGGGAATAGACGCGTTGCCGTGTATAAGGGGAGTTTTGATCAAAAGACGGGAGTGTGGACGGTGTTTCCGTGGAATATGCGCCTTTGGACGATCCGCCCGCACGGCATGTTCCATCTGAAAGCAAGCCAGGTGGAATGCCCGGAGCCACAAAAAACGGAATCCCAGGAACCGCCCGAGCGGCCTGTGCAGTTGAAAATGGAATAAAGGGGAAAAGAGAAATGAAACGTGAGTTATTCGTCGATAACTTCGCCGGTGGCGGCGGAGCGTCCACAGGTATAGAAATAGCCATCGGCCGCAGCGTGGATATCGCCATAAACCACGATCTCGATGCCATCGCCATGCACAAGGCAAACCACCCGAATACAAAGCACTACTGCGAGGACGTGTGGCAGGTGGATCCCGTGGAAGCCTGCGGCGGCCATCCCGTCGCCCTGGCCTGGTTCTCCCCCGATTGCAAACATTTCTCCCGTGCTAAAGGCGGAAAGCCCGTGGACAAGAATATCCGCGGCCTTGCGTGGGTAGCCGTCAAGTGGGCATACCACGTCCGCCCGCGTGTGCTGATGATGGAGAACGTCCCCGAAATCCAGACGTGGGGACCGCTGGGCGAGGATAGCAAACCAATCAAGGAACGATCCGGCGAAACCTTCGAGGGCTTCATACTTGCCCTGACCACAGGTGTTCCGGCAGATCACCCCGTATTCCACGAGATGTGCAGTGCGTTGGATATCAAAACGGATTCCAAAATGGCATACGCGCTGCAGCAGGGGCTCGGTTATACCATCGACTACCGCACATTGAAATCCTGCGATTACGGAGCTCCGACCACGCGCACCCGATTCTATCTCATCGGCCGATGCGACGGAAAAGCCATCGTTTGGCCGAAGCCGACACACGGACCGAAAAAGGCAGACGCAGTGCGCTCCGGAAAACTGCTCCCGTACCGCACCGCGGCGGAATGTATCGATTGGAGTATCCCGGCACAGAGCATTTTCGAGAGGGACAAGCCTCTCGCGGAAAACACCCTGCGCCGCATCGCCCGAGGTATACAAAAATTCGTGATCGAGAATCCCGAGCCGTTCATTGTGCAAGTAAATCATTCGGGCGAAGGATTCCGCGGGCAAAGCATCCACGATCCGCTGAATACGGTTACAGCCAAGCACGGCTATGGCGTGGTAGCCCCGACGATCATGTGCAACAACACGAACAACATAGGCGCGAGGGCAGATTCTCCTCTTCCAACGGTGACGACAGGAAACAGGAATTACCTCGTTGCACCGGCGATTGTCCCTGTGGGATATGGAGAGCGCGAGGGACAGCTGCCGAGAGTCAACAGCGTGGAAGAACCGCTTGGAACAATCGTGAGTAGTAACAAGCATTATGTGGTCGCTCCCACCTTGATCCAGTATCATTCCGAAACCGCAAAGGACGAGGTGCGCGGGCAGGAACTCGACGAACCGCTGATGACGCAGGACACGTCCAACCGATACGCCCTTTCTGTGGCTCATATTATGAAAAACTACGCGGGTGGATACAACGGCGCCGGAAGTGCCGCGGATGCCCCGCTGGACACGGTAACCGCCAAGGATCACAACAGTCTCGTGACCGCACACATCCTCACCATGCGCAACAATATGGACGGTCAGCCGGCAGACGAACCGCTTACCACCATATCCACGAGCGGAGCACACCACGCGGAAGTGCAGGCGTTCCTGGTGAAGTATTTCTCAAACGGCGCCGCCAAATCCGTTGACGCCCCGCTGGACACCGTCACAACCAAAGACCGATTTGCCCTGGTGACCATCCACGGCGAGGAGTACATCATCACCGACATCCGCATGCGTATGCTTCAGCCGCGTGAGCTGTTCAATGCGCAGGGATTCCCGGGTGATTACATAATCGAAACGGACGCAAACGGCAACCCGTATCCGAAATCCAAGCAAGTGGCACGCTGCGGCAATGCGGTAACACCGCCCGTGGCCACCGCTCTCGTGAGAGCCAATCTGCCCGAGTATTGCGCCTTGGCGGCGTGAGAAAAGAAAGGAACACACATGTCCAACTTCAACTTTAATAAAACCATCCTCGGCGGGCGCCTGACCGCCGATCCGGAACTGAAAACCACGCCGTCGGGCGTATCGGTTACATCCTTCACCGTGGCGGTCAACCGCCCAGGCAAGGGCAAGGACGGCAAAACCCAGGCGGATTTCATCAATGTGACCGCGTGGAGACAGACCGCAGAATTCATCACTCGCTTCTTCCGCAAAGGATCCTCCATCTGCGTGGTGGGTGCGATTCAGACGCGCTCCTGGACGGATCCGCAGGGACAAAAACGCTACGCCACCGAAGTGGTGGCGGATGAGGCGTACTTTGTGGACGGCAAGAACGAGAGTACCGCCGCCGCACAGCCGTCCTCGCAGTACGTGCCGGAGCAATATACGTCGGGCGGATTCCGACAGGAAGGAGACGGCGACGAAGATCTGCCGTTTTAAGATATGGCAAGAGAAATGAGATTGATCGACGGGGACGCCGTAATAAAAGATATCCTGGGATGGATGCTGTGTGCCGATCCTGCCGAGGAGAGAATATACAAGCGTTTGCTGGGCAGGCTTGCCGACGCGCCGACTATCACGGTTAAGGTGGCGGAGAAGAAGCAGAATGAGAACCCCGCCGACGAAGATTATTCCGATTCGTACTACCGCCCTATAATCGAGCACCTGAACCAAAAAGCCGGAACAAAGTACCGCTGGCAGTCACAGGCCACGCAGAGATGTATCAAAGCACGGATCGATGCCGGATTCAAACCGGAGGATTTCTTTTGCGTGATCGACAAGATGTGCGCCGAGTGGTGCGGGACGAAAATGGCGCAGTATCTGCGTCCGGAAACGCTGTTTGGTAATAAATTCGAGGGGTATTTGAATGCTCAGTTCTGCCATGCAGAGAAGAAGCCGGCACAGCCCATGGGCAGCTTCGACACGGACGATTTTTTCGAAGCCGCCTTGGCAAGATCACAGGAAAGAGGAATGATATGACAGACCTTGAAAGATTGACCGCGTTGCTGGACAATGCCCCGGCCGATCCCGCCGGCAACCGTAACGTAAGAACGCTCGCCGAATATCTTCTTGCAAACGGCGTGACTGTACCGCTTTGTAAGGTGGGGGATACGGTGTACATCATAGATGATGGAGACGAGGGCGCAGAGCCGTATGTGTTAGATGTATTAGTAACCGCTATTGGATATGACATTGGCGGCTTTTGGATAACAATGTCATTGCCTTTAGGTATGAAAATGAGCGCACATATTGGCGAACGGTCATTCGGCAAAACCGTATTCCTCACAAGAGAAGAAGCAGAACGTGCGTTGAAAGGCGGTGAGCAGGAATGAAATACAGAAAGAAACCCGTTGTGATTGAGGCTATCCAATTCAATGGTACTGCTTCAAATCTCGAGGAGATCGAGCGTTTTGTCGGTAGTCAGTTAAAATATGAAATTTTTGATTCTGCTTGGGAAGTCGGAAAAGGAAGACCATACATCCGTATGCAAATCAAAACGCTGGAGGGAGATATGCACGTAAGTGTCGGTGACTACATCATAAAAGGAGTTAAGGGAGAGTTTTATCCTTGCAAACCCGATATCTTCGAGCAGACTTACGAAGCATTGGAAGAAGGTGATAGTTAATGGCATACATAGATTGCGATAAGTGCTCCCACGGATGCGTGTGCGCATATAGACATCAGTATGACGATCATATCGTGACGTGTAGACATTGGCAGCCTGCTGATGATGTGGTGGAAGTTGTAATGATTGCAAGCATAAAGCATTTGAAAGCCGAAGCAATCAAAGAGTTTGCGGAGAGGTTGAAAGCGTCCGCTTTTGAATGTGATGTATCTTTCGGGTTTGGACGTGAGCATTACACAGAAGCGGTCGCTGTCGTTGAGATCGACAACCTTGTAAAAGAAATGACGGAGGACAAGCCATGAAACCAATCTACGTCCCCAAAGGAAAAGCCAAAGAATACGGCGATTACGCCATAAACATCTACACCGGTTGCCCCCACGAATGCTACTACTGCTTTGCCCCGAACGTACTCCACCGAGAAAAAGAGAAATTCCATTCATGCGTCGTCCCTCGTGAGAATATCGTGGAGGAAACACGAAAGCAGATCGAACGAGAGGACATAACAGGCAAGCTCATCCATCTATGCTTCACGTGCGATCCATACCCGATGGGATATGACAGCACCCCCACACGGGATATCATCAAAATCCTCAAAGACAGCGGAAACCATGTGCAGATCCTCACCAAAAACGGAGCGGATGCCGCACGTGATTTCGACCTCCTGGACAGCCGCGACTGGTTTGGTATTACCTATACCGGATACAGCGGCCATACGTTTGATAGAAACTACATCCCGCAGGAAGAACCCCACTCAGGATCACCGCACGACCGTCTCCTCGCACTCGCCACAGCGCACCAGATAGGCATAAAAACATGGGTGTCTGCCGAGCCGGTACTCAACGACGCGGATGTGCTTGATTTCATCGATTCCGCCGATTACGTGGATCTGTGGAAGATCGGTAAACTGAACTATCACCCGTCCACCATCGACTGGAAACGATTTGGTGAAGCCGCCGAATCATTACTCCAGAGCAAGAGGAGATCCTACTACATCAAAGAAAGCCTGCGGGCGGAAATGACGGAGGACAAACCATGAGCCGCGTTACTGATGTGAGCGAAACTGTCAACCAAGCGATCCGATATGTTAAGTGCTACCCCTGCACCATCTGTTCCTACGAGAATTCAAAAACACACGAATGCCGGGCCGGCGTTAAGTACAGAGGTACTTGCAAAGTATACAAAGAGTTACAAGCCCGCCTTTGTGGCGTCAAAGAAATGGAGGAGAACCCATGAGATCCGTACTGATAAGCATACGGCCCAAATGGTGCGAACTGATCGCCAAAGGCCAAAAGACCGTAGAGGTCCGAAAAACACGCCCGAAGTTGGAGACGCCGTTCAAGGTGTATATCTATCGAACGAAGGGATTTATACGGCATCTATGCAACGGAAAATGGTGGAATATGCCTGTTGGTGGCACAGTAATCGGCGAATTTGTGTGTGATGAGATTCGAGAGATCGGTTTTTCTCCGTATAATCACGGTGAATACACCTGCGAAGATCAGACGTATATCGAGCAGACCGGACTGACATTTGATGAAATGTTCGAGTATTTAGGCGAAGGATACGGATACGGCTGGCATATCTCCGACCTCGTGATATACGACACGCCGAAAGAGTGGTACGAGTTTGTCGTGCCTTCCAAGACAGGGTGTGTGAATGAGGGCAAGTGCAACGGTTGCGTATACCTTGACCGGGGCAACGGCTACAACGTCGAAGATGATTGCAACGCCAAATTTTCAACGGACGAATACAAGCCGCTGAAACGCCCCCCGCAGTCATGGTGTTATGTAGAGGAGGTAAGCCAGCCATGAGCAAAAGCAAACTGTGCCCGTACCGCCGCCATTGCCTCAGTGCCGGTACGTGTGAAACCTGCGATTTCGAAAAGACTTTCGTAAACCTACACACCAAACTGCAGAAGCAGAAAGCAAAGAATAAACTCCTGCAGGAAGAAAACGACCGCCTGCGGGAGCGGATCGACACCCTCACCAACCCCAATTTTTAATAAAAATACATAAAAGAAAGGACACATTATGAAACAAACCATCATCACCACCATCGAAGCCGTAGACATTACCGACATCGATTTAGATGCGGAAACATACCGGGTTGTGTACGAAAGAGGCGCCCGCTCCGCACTGCAGAAAGTCGGGATAGGTGCCGACGATCTTCGCATCAGAGTGCAGGTGTTTGAGCACGAGGAGCGCAATGCTGCGGCCGAGCCGGAAGAACCTTGCAAAGAAGTGACAGAGGAAAAGGAAATGAAAAGCCACAACTGGATCAAATGGGCGGAACTGGCTTTAAGCGTGGCGGCGCTGATAGCCGCGGGTGTTTCGCTGTTTGTCGATGTTTCACCAATCACGCAGATCTCCCTGATGGTGCAATCCGTTGGCTGTGGATTTGTCAGCGGTATGTATTTTGGAATGTAACGGAGGCTGCATATGAAATACGCAAAGATCTGGCAGATCTGTAAAAAGCGGAAGGTGCTGACTGTGTTCACGGTCAACGGTACGCAATGGATCGACACCGGCGCCGCGGCCTATCCGATGTACGGGATGCCCACCGTTCGCACGAAGGACGAGCTGCTGGCTATGATCGACGTGCCGGCAGACGAGAGGGAATCCTTTGAGGTGTTCTTCGTGGATCCGACGGACGATGTGTACGACGACATCACCGCCGACGATGTCCAGCTCGACGCAAGTCCGGTGTCCTTCGTGTACGGATCAAGCACGCTCACCCCGCTTGCTGTCGCCGAGGATCCCGCCGTATACTGGATCAACGAGATGTTTCTTGCACCGCTCACAGATCTGGCCGCTGCCGGGTACATTCTCCGCCGAGCGAAGAGCGGAACGCCTTGCGTGGCCGTGGTGGAGGGCATGAGCATCCAGGCGGTGATCGCCACCGCAGTGACACCGGAACATCTGGCGGATGCAATCCTCGCTGTGGCGTCGAAGTTGAACGCCGTGGAGAGGGAAGTGCCGCCGAAGCAGGAACAAATACACGTATAAATAACCACAGAAATCCGCACGGAAAACAGCCGTGCGGATTTGGAGCATAAGCGGAGGAAAGATGAGACGAGTAAAAAAGCGTATGGATTCGGGATGTGTATGCGAGCAGATTGTATACACTGTGCCGGACAATGCGGACATAAAAACCTACAAAAAGCGCCTCCGCTTTAAGACCGAGGCGGACCGGCTGGCGCACAAGGAGCGAATCTCCCGCGCCAATTTCGTGCGTATGGTCAATGAAAACCATTCGCCCGCGTCCCTGTACAGCACGCTCACCTTCGACGATGAGAACGAGCTGTACAGCTTCAAGGATGCACGCCGCATCCGCGCCATCTACCGCCGCCGCCTGCAGAGAATCAATCCGTCCGCCAAGATCATTATCGTTATGGGGCGGGGCAAGAGCACCAGCCGTATTCACTTCCATATGATCTCCCTCGGCGTGACGGAGGAGGACATCAGGAAAGCGTGGACGTGGGGCAGTATCGTGGAAAGTAAGCACCTGCGCAAACATAACCGATACAACGGTGTGGATCACGGCCAGGACTATACAGGCCTTGCCAATTATCTTTTCGATCACTGGACGGAGGAACAGGGCGGCCACCGCTACATGGCAACACGCAATCACAAAAAGCCGGAGGCAGAGGAGCCGCAGGAAGTCAAGCGGGAGTACACCGTAGACAAGCCGCCGCGTGCTCCTCGTGGATATAAACTGGTAGAAGCCAAGGCAACGTCCTTCGGTTACCTATATTATAAGTACATAAAAGACCCGGAACAAAAAGAGGAGGGCGGCTGCGCAGGCAGCCGTAGGAATCCTCGTAGATGCGTAAAGTTATAGTACCACAAGGGAGGTGTGGGTATGGCGATCAAGACAAGCGATCTCTCCGATCGTGCGGCCAAAAAGGCATTGGAATTGTACAGGCAGCAATGCAGGGCAAAATCGCCGGACGTCCGCGAGAGCCGCGGAAAGTTCGGCGCCATAAAAGAGGATCGGGGAAATATCCGTTTCGACAGCAAAAAGGAAGCGCGCCGTTATGACGCGCTTTTGGTGCTGCTTGCGGCCGGGGAGATCACGGATCTGAAGATCCAGCCGGAGTTCACCTTGACCGAGGCATACACCACGCCGGAGGGGGAGCGGGTGCGGGCGTGGCGATATCGGGCAGACTTTTCCTACAAGCGCGGCGGCGTTCTGATCGTGGAGGACGTGAAATCCTCTGCCACGCGCACCAGGGTGTACATCAACAACTTCAAGATGATGCGGGAGAAATACGGGATCGAAGTGCAGGAGGTGACGGATTGCTGACGAGGGAAATGCTGGAGAATTATCGCGCGGGGAAAAAGGAAGTGGCAGAACTGCGTGCCAAGATGCGATCGGCGGAACTGACGGCATTCCGAAGCGATCGCCCATCTGATCGGGAGAGGGCGTTGACGGAGCAGGCCATATACGAAGCCTGCGCCAACCGCCAGATTGCCAGGCTGGCACAGATCGAGACAGAAATCTCCGCCATACGGAATCCGAAGCAGCGACGGGCGCTCCGTCTCCGGTACGTGGACGGATACAGCATTGTAAAGGTGGCCATGGTGATGGGTATCGCTGAACGGACGGTGGAGTATTTGATACAAAGTGCGCTGAAAGAAAAAAGCGGAGGTTAACCCTCCGCTTTTTGTCTTTAGGGGCGAATGTGCAGGCGATCTTTGAGCGCATCCTGCAGGATGCCGGAGAAATTCAGATCCTCCGCTTCTGCCATGGCATTCAGCCACGAGGGGATGGTCAACGTCTTTTTAACCGCACGATTGTCATTTTGCCGGCGATACTCAATGGTGTCGCAGCCTACAAGCGATACGATTTCTCCATCATCGTGGGAAACATTACGAATGTCGGAAGGGCGCGGGATCGGTTCGTGCGCATTTTCAATATCGCATAGACGGAGCGCAAGAACGTCCCGTGCCATATCCAAGGCGTCGGCCATAGAATCTCCACAGGTGTAGCAGCACTCAATGTCAGGGAACACAACCGAGTACCCGGTTTCCTCAGGGGTAAAAACTGCAGGGTAAACATACTTTGCCATAATCTATCTCCTTTCGGGGAAGATGGTGGGGCTTTATTAAAGCCCCGCATCTCTCCGGATGTTTTTTAGTGTACCGGAAGCAACCTCTTGGCGGTCGTGGCGACCTACCGGAAACATCTTGCCTGTGATCGGACTGTACCACATTTCGTGGCGTGTGCCCTCGTGGTCTTTGTGGCATCCGATCTTTTTAAGCAGTCGTTTTAGTTCTCCGTAGTTCACTTCCTCACCTCCTGTATATATTATAACACGTATTAACACGTATGTCAAGAGTTTTTTCAAAATTTGTGAAAAAATATTTTCTGCAAGGGAATACTTTGCAGTTCGTTGCGGGTTTTTGCTTGTACAATACAGGATAGGGTAGTCATAGCGCACTGCCGGTAGTAAGTGGAGGGGCATAGGCGCGGCACATACGCCGCGCCGAATATGCATGGGAGACATGAAGGTATATTGTCCGTACTGCGGCCGGCGGCATGACAAAGGATTCAACTGTGGGAGAAGACCACAAGCGCAACGGTCTGACCGGGATAGTCGTGCCAAACGATTCCGCAACACGCAGGCATGGAAGGATAAAACGCGAGTCATCAAGCAGAGAGATCTGCACCTGTGCAGATTGTGTCTGCATAATCGAATTTTATGTGCAAAACAGTTGGAAGTTCATCATATTGAGCCGCTTTTTGAGGCATTTGACAGGCGACTCGATGACGATAACCTTGTGACACTGTGCTACTGGTGCCACAAGCGCGCAGACAGGGGAGGCGTGGACAGAAATCTTTTACATAAGATCGCGCGCGACCCCCCCGGGGAGGTCACCGCGGCAGATTAGGCAACGCCACACGGTACGGCCTACCCACAGACACAAAATATTCCCGAAATGGAGGTACGAGGATGGCAAGACCGGCAAAGGCCACAGGTGCGAGATCCAGGCACGAGACCAAAGAAGAGACGAATTCACGGCGTGAAATCGAAAACGCCATCCGAGGAGAGGGCAGTGGCCCGGTGCCTCCGCAGCACTTAACAAAAGAGCAGAAGAAGATCTTCCGATCGGTGGTGAGGGAACTGAAAGCCAGCGATATGCTGGGCAGTCTGGATGCCTATATCTTGGCCACATTCGCCATTGCGGTGGATCGCATGACCTACATCGAAACCGAAATCAATGCTGATCCGCAAAAGATTGCCAATGACAGGCTGATGAAGGCCAAGGACAAATACACCAAGGATTTCTACCGGTGCTGTACTGAGTTGTGCTTGTCACCACAGTCCCGGGCAAAATACTCCTCCGCAAAAATGGCAGCAGACAAGGGACCGTCCGCGCTGATGCTGGCACTGAATAGCGATGCCGGTTGATATTAAGGACACACGGGCGTATCGGTACGCCTATCATTGCGCCGAGGATACGAGCGGCGAGGTGGGAGTATATGTCAAACGGCAGGCAGAAAAGTGGATCGATATTGCGGACGGGAAGGACGACAAGTCCTATGTGAGCACCAAGATCGCGGCACAGAACGATCGGCTCATGTCCCTGGTGGTGCATCCGGACACGCGCACTCCGATGACGGAAGCCATGGATGACTATGCGTGTTTTCTGATGACCGCCATATACACCACATTGCGGCGCGAGGATAATCTGCGCCAGTATACGACGGCCGTTTTGGAAATCGGCCGAAAAAATCACAAGACGTTCAATGCCGGCGGAATATTCATTCGAGATATGCTGACGCAGGTGCCGTTTGCCAGATCCTTTTCCGTGGCACCGGATTTCCGGCTGTCCTCGGAATTGCGGCTGGCGGTAGCAAAAATCATAAAGTCGTCGCCGGAGCTGGTGGACCACTTCCGCATCATGCGGGATTGTATTCGCTGCAAGATCAACGATGCGGAATACACGCCGCTTGCGTATTCCAATGACCGCATGGACGGTAAACTGGCGGCCATTTGGCTGGCAGATGAAGCAGGCGCGCTGGACACGTATCCGCTGACCGCGATGCGGTATTCCCAAGTGGATCTGCCCGAACCGCTGGGGATCATTATATCGACACAGTACCCCAACGACAACAACGCCATGCTGGACGAGATCGACGCCGCCAAAAAGTCCATTGACGGGCTTTTGGATCGGGACGATATCTTTGCCTTGCTATATGAGCCGGACACGGAACTGATCAAGGATTGGCAGACGGATGATCGTGTGCTGTACCAAGCAAATCCGATAGCGGTAGGCAACAAACGCATGATGACCGCATTGAAGAAAAGCCGTGCCATGGCGATCCTGTACGAGAATCAGCGGCAGGACTTCCTTTGCAAAGTGTGCAATATCCGCTACAAGAGCCTCGGCGTGGAGGGATATGTGGATATCAACCACGTCAAGGAATGTGTGACGGAGGAGGATCTCGCGTTCTGGCGTGGGCGCGATGTGTGGATTGGTGTGGACTTATCCGCGACGGACGATAATACGGCCGTTGCCATGGTTACGATACGGGACGGATGTATCCACGCCAAAGCCTGGGGCTTTATCCCGGAGGATAAGATCGAGCTGAAGAGCGCGAAAGAAGGCGTGGACTACAGGGCACTCATCCGAGAGGGATGCTGCTTCGCCTGTGGTGATCGAATCATCGACTACGCATACGTGGAGCGATTCATTTTAAGCATTGCGGCGCGGTACGGCGTGAATGTGATGGAGTTGGGATACGACCGATGGAATGCGCTGTCCTCTGTCCAAAAGATCGAGGCGGCAGATAATCCGATCTCGTGCACGGAGATTCGTCAGCATTCCTCCGTACTGCATCCGCCGACCAAATTGCTGTATGAGCAGATCGAGCAGGGGAAATTTCGGTACGATCGCAATCGGATGCTGGAAATCAACTTCCAGAACGCCCGGTGCACATCGGATACCAACGGCAATAAATACGTGAACAAGAAAAAATCCGGAGGAAAGGTGGACATGGTAATGGCAACGCTCAATGCAATCCGTCTCGCCATGGACGAGATGCTGCTTGACGATGCGGCATGGACCGTGCAAACGTAATGGGACTTTTTAAAAGAATATTCGAGCGACGATCTGTGCCTGCGGGCATGGTCGATGCAGACGAGCTTTTGCGGCAGATCCTGAAAGATGGCACCGTAACGGCGGAAACAGCCATGCAAATTCCCACATATGCCGCGTCGGTAGACTTTATAGCGGGCATGATTGCGGGGCTTCCCATCAAGCTGTACCGGGAGAACGGTACAAGCACAGAGGAAGTTACCGATGATCATCGTGTCAGACTGCTGAACGGATATACCGGTGATGAACTGTTCAACACCACCATGATGGTGCGCAGCATGATCCGGGATTATTTCAATTACGGCGCGGGATATGCCTACATAGAGAAGAATTTCAACACTGTGAAGGCGCTGCATTACGTCTGTGCAAAGGATGTGTCCGCCACAACGACGGCAGATCCGATCTATCACGACGCGGATTACATGGTGGGTGGTAAAAAGTACGCGCCATACGATTTTATACGCATTCTGCGCAATTCCAAGGACGGTGCCAATGGGCAGAGCGTGCCGGCGCAGGCGCCGATCCAACTGCTGACCGCTTTTTCCGCGCTCAAATATGAGATGCAGATCACCAAAACGGGCGGCAACAAAAAGGGTGTCATCCAGGCGGAACGCAAACTGGATGACAAATCCATGGAGAAGCTGAGAAAGGCGTGGGCAGAACTGTATTCCCAGGACAGCAACAATATGCTGATTCTCAATCAGGGATTGACGTTCAAGGAAACATCCTCTTCGTCCGTGGATCTGCAGATTAACCAGAACAAGATCACCAATGCGGCCAGCGTGGCGCAGCTGTTTCTTCTGTCGCCGGAGGTGATCGCGGGTAAAGGTGACAAATCGGACATCGTCAATGCCGTGCAGACGGCGGTGATGCCGGTTATCACCATATTGCAGGATGCCATCAACGACGCCTTACTTCTGGAGCATGAAAAAGGCGAGATGTATTTTGAAATCGATTCTACCGAGCTGACAAAGGGCGATATTCTCAAACGGTATCAGGCGTACAAGATGGCGCTGGATGCAAATTTCCTGCAGCCAGACGAAGTGCGTTACAAAGAGAACATGAAACCGCTGGGAATGAACTTTATCAAACTCGGTTTGAATGATGTGCTGTATGATCCCGTGAAGGGAACGGTATATACACCCAATACCAACCAAACGGTATACTTAACTGCAGGGAAAGGAGGAAAGTAGCGTGAAGATTGAGATCCGAAGTGCAACGGAGGCGGTGATCTCCGGTTACGTGAACGCCGTGGAGCGGGACAGCCGGGTATTGCCGCGGCAGATGTGCCCGGGTGCTACGGGGGATTTTGTGGAACGCGTCAAGGCAGGCACCTTTGCCAAGGCCATAGCGCGCGGTCATCCCATTGAGGTCCGCTTCAACCATGGACGGACACTTGGTACCACCGAAAACGGATCGCTGTTGCTGAAAGAAGACAACATCGGTCTGTATGCAGAAGCCACGGTGCACGATCCCGAGGTGATCCGAAGCGCCAGAAACCGCAAATTGCGAGGGTGGTCCTTTGGATTCACCAAAATCACGGACGACTGGGAAGATGCGGGAGAGGGAATCCAGAGACGCACCCTGTCCGACATCGACCTGGGCGAAGTATCGATCCTTACCGAATGCCCCGCATACATTGGCACATCCATCGAGATGCGCGGCGAATCCACCGCGGTGAAAGAAGTCCGCGGCGCAGAAGATGCAGGCGAGGACGTGAGCGAAGTTCCCGATTATACTGCCAGACTGGCAGAAATTGAAATTTTGAAACTGAAAGGAAGAGCAAAATGAACCTGAAAGCCATGTATGAAAAAAGAAATGCCCTGATCCAGAAGATGAACGGTATCGTGGAGGCAGCGGTGAACGAAACCCGCGCCATGACTGAATCCGAGGAAAACGAGTACAACTCCGCAAAGGCGGAGATCGAGAAACTGGATCGCACCATCGCCGCCGCCGAGGAAGAGCGCGGCATCCGTATGCCCAAGAGCGGCAAGAACACTGAAGAAGAGCAGCGCGCTATGGATGAGGAGCGGGCATTCCGCAACTACATCGTCGAGAAGGCTGGCGGAACTGTAGAGCATCGTGCCGGCGAGCAGAATCTGGGTATTGGCGAGAACGGTGCCATTGTTCCCGTCACCATCGCATCCAGAATCATCAAAACTGTGAAGGAGATTTCCCCCATTTTCGCCCGTGCCACTCACTACAGCGAAAAGGGCACTCTGAAGGTTCCTGTATGGGGCAAGGCCAACGGTACCCACGAAATCACCGTGGCGTATTCCGACGAGTTCAAGGCTCTGACTGCGGATTCCGGCCAGTTCACCTCTGTGGATCTCACCGGATATCTGTTCGGCGCACTGACGCTGATTGGCCGCAGTCTGATCAACTCTGCTACGTTCGACATTGTGGGATTCATCGTGTCCGAGATGGCGCAGAAGTTTGCAGAATTCATCGAGAAGGAGTGCCTTGTAGGTACTGACGGCAAGATGACCGGTGCACTGAGCACCACTACCGTAGAAAAGGCAAAAGCCGCTGCGGCAATTACTGCGGATGAACTGATCACCCTGCAGAGCAAAGTTCCCAGCGCATATCAGAAGGATGCATACTGGACCATTCATCCCGAAACCTTCGCTCTGGTGAAGAAACTGAAGGACTTGAACGGTCAGTACATCCTGCAGCATGACCTTACGTCCGAATTCCCCTACAGACTGCTCGGCAAGCCTGTGGCACTGTCCGACAATATGCCGAAGGCAGAGGCATCCGCCAAGGCAGTTCTGTACGGTGATATGTCCGGTCTGTCCATCAATGTACGCGAGAGCGTAAGCCTGCAGCTGCTCGTTGAGAAATACGCAGACATGCACGCTGTTGGCCTCATCGGTTGGGCGGAGATGGATTCCAAGGTAACGGATCATCAGAAGCTGGCCGTGCTCCAGATGGGTGCGTAATGAGCCTTACGCTGTCAACCATAACCCCCGATGACGTGATCCGTCATACGCGGCTGGACGAAGTGGACGAAGAGGAAACAATGCACCTGCAGGGGATGATCTGCGCGGCGCAGAGCTTTTGTCTTTCGTACACCGGCCTCACGGCGGAGGAAGCGGATCAATATCCCGATATGGCAATGGCGGCAATGATCATTGCGGCAGATCTGTACGACGTGCGATCCTATACCGTGGACAAGGACACCGTGAACCCCACGGTGTCCACGATCCTCGGAATGCATTCGAGGAATTTGCTATGAGTGAAACGCTTTCTTCCCGGCTCCGATGCCGGATAAGCCTGTTCGCCCGGGATACAGAGGCGGAAAACGCCCTGGGCGAGTCAACCTATGAATACGCATTGAAGCGGAAGATGTGGGCGGAGATCGTCCCCTCATCCGCATCCGTGCGCGATACGGAAGCAGACGAGAGTTACGTGGAGTATACCCACAAGATCACGGTCCGAGCGCCCTGCGCGCTGAGCACGGACATGTACATAGAATACCGCGGCAAGCGTTATGACGTGGTATCGTGGGATCCTCACTACAAGCACCGGGATCGCATTATTATCACTGCGAGGGAGCAGGTAGGACGCAATGGCACAGGTATTTAGTATATCCGGGTTTGAAATGTCGGAGGTCCATAAAGCCCTGAAGCGAATTGCCGAAAATGGACAGGTGATGATAGGCCAAGTAGAAAAGTGGGCCGATTCGCAGTTGTTTATGCAGGCAGGTGAGCTGCTCACGATTATACAGAGCAACGCAGATTCCAGAGTCGGACACTCCAAGCGTAAAAAGAACAAGGAACAGTGCTACCATAATAGCCTGACGATAGGAGATCCGTATTACTACAAAGGCACACGCTCTATACGTGTATATGCAGCGAGGCCTGCCTATCATGCGAACTTGATAGAATATGGCCACCGTGTAGGTAAAAAGGGGCAGACTCTCGACAAACCGGCGAAAGTGAATAAACGTACAGCGGAGAGCGTCAAATTGAATGTTGCCGGTAAATACGTTTTTGCCGATGCCAGAAAGTCGTTTGAGTCGGAGTTCACCGACACCATAGAAAACAAATTCGCAGAAGCCATGGAGAAACTGATTCAATGATGCACACACCGGAAGAAATCAACGCCGCCGTTACCTTAGCGGTGAAAACAGCCTTACAGAATGCCGCCATGGTGGATACCATGCTGGCCAAAGACGTGTATGAGGATATCCCGCGCCCGTCTGCCAAGGTGATTTTCGGTGAAACGAAAATCAGCCGCTACAGCGGAAGCACGTGGCAGAGAACCTGCCAGATCGTGGTGGCGTGGAACGCTCCGAACGTCTACACATTCAAAATCGATTGTCTGCGTGCACAGCAGGTGATCGAAGAATATCTGCTCACAAACGGTGTCCGTATGGAGGACGGCACGGTCCTGAGCGTCGATGAGATTGCTGGCAGCATCATCGAGGCGGCGGTGCTTTTGTCCTTCTCCGTGTCAGAAATCGGACAAATCGGTGATTTGGCACGCCTTGACGAGGATGACGAAGAGCCGATGGAACTTTTACATACTACCTACGAACAGGAGGACTACTAATGGCAGAAAAGCCTTATATGGAAGTCACGTTCCGCCAGCGGGCGGTATCCTTCATGGAGCGATCCGAGAGAGGGATTGCGGCCCTGATCATCCGAGATGATACCGATGCAACGGTATACAAGGAGTATCGGAACAACACGGAAGCCTTGGCGGACAAAGCAAAGTACACAGAAGCCAATTTGCGGGCGATCAAGGATGTTTTCATCTCCGCACCGTATAAGCTGGCTGTGGTGCGTATTCTCGATGGAAAGGGCATTGAGGGCGCGCTGAAAGCCATTGCTGACAATCTGGACACGTGCCGCATCGGCGTGGCGGACGGTACCGCAGAGGATACCGCGACCGTCGCATCCTGGATCAAATCGATGGAGAAGGAGGGAAGAACCTACAAGGCACTGCTCTATAATGCATCTGCACCGGACAGCATGCACATCGAGAATTTCACCACGGCGACCGTTACCTATGCGGACGATCGCGGTCAGAAAGCCGGAAGCGCGTATATCCCGTCTCTGCTCGGTATGCTGGCAGCAGCCAACGTGTCCCGCAGCGTTACATATATGGCCTGCACGGATCTGGTGGATTGTGCCAAGTCTGTGGATGCCGCGGCGGACGTGAAGGATGGAAAACTGATTCTGGAGCGCTCCGGAAATACAGTGCGTATTGCTTCTGGCTGCAACAGCCAGACCACAACGGACGGCGAGACCAAGACCGAGGACATGCAGTACATCGAAACGGTCGAAGCCATGGACATGATTGCCGACGATATCCGTGCAGAATTCCGCGATAATTATCTCGGAAACTACCGCAACACCTACGATAATCAGATGCTGTTTATCGGTGCTGTGAACGGTTACCTCCGCGATTTGGAGCAGGAGAACATCCTGGATCGCGACTATGAGAACACCGCATACATCGACGTGAATGCGCAGCGCGCTGCGTGGATCGAATCCGGAAAAGTCGATGCAGCGGAGTGGACGGATGCGCAGGTGCGCAAAACGCCGTTCAAGCGTACCGTGTATCTGGTGCTCGATATCAAGATCAACGGCAGTATGGAAAAACTGTACGTGGCCGTGCAGATGTACTGATAGGAGGTAAATCATGGCAGAAACAATTAAGCAGAACGGATTCTTTTCCGGTACAAACGGCGTTCTTTGGTGGAACGGCGAGAAACTGGCGGAGCTGTCCGGATACGAGTGCAAAGTCACTGGCAGTTTCGACGATGTGAACTGCTGCGGTGCCTATGAGACGTACCAGCAGTATCACGGCTACAAAGTGGCGGGTACCATCAAGATCCACAAAGTGGACAGCAAGATCGGCCGGCAGATGCTGAAGGCATATACCACGGGTATCATGCCAGATATTACGCTGACCAGTAAATTGAACAACCCCAGCACCGGTGCAACGGAGCGCGTGGCGGTACGCGATGTGGTCGTATCGGAGTTCGTAGCAGCCCTGTTCGATGCCAAGTCCATTGTGGATGAGGAATTCCCGTTCAGCGGTACAAAGATGGAATATCTGGAGGTATTATGATGGAAAGAGCAACGTTTGACGATCTCATTGCGCGAAAACTGCAGCGAGAGAAGGACAGGGAAGCCTTCCGGGAGATCCACGTACCCTCGATGGGAAAAACGCTGGCATTCCATCGCCCCGCCGATTCGGAAACAATCGGTTTTCTGAACGGCTTGGATAGTTCCTCCAACGTGTCCGACGTGTACGAGATGTACAAGGAGATGATCTATAAGTGCTGCCCGCTCTTGCACTCCGATAAGGTGCGGGAAGCATTCGAGGTTACCGTCCCCACGGACGTAGTCCCCAAGATCATGGATCCTGCGGACGTGATGCAGGTGGGCGAAACTTTGTCCAAATTCCTCGGACTGGAGCGCATCGGAGAAGATGTAAAAAACTGACGGAGCGGGATGCTGATATGAGGCTCTTTGCGTTCTGGGCACTGCGCGGGTATACCCCCGCGCAGCTTGCCGCCCTGACGCCCATCGAAAAAGCCTTCCTTGGGGCATCCCGCGACCTTTTTTACAAAGAACTTGACGAAATGTTTGGAGGCGGTAAATAGTGGCGAGCAAAACTATATCCGTTATTCTTGGTTATGTGGACCGCTTCACATCGCCGCTGAAAAAAAGTGCGAAGCAGATCAAGGAAACAAACCAAAGCATAAAGGATTCCACCGAGAAAATCAAACAGCTGAAACAGCAGATTCTTTCCAAAGCCGATATCGCCAAATTGGCCACCAAGGAAGAAAAGGCTTCCGCTCGCGCTGCCAATGCCGGTTTGAAGAAACAGATCGCAAACGAGAGGGAATTAAAGCGGGAACGCGAAGAATCTCTGCGGGTGCAGACTAAGCAATACAAACTGCAGGAACAGCAGGCTGCTAAATCGAGAATGGCGCGTGTGAAGGCATCGGAGACGGCGAAAAGTTATGTGGCTGCCGCCGCGAAAGCTTTGCTGCTGCGAGATGCGGTCAATATGGTGGTGGACGGAGTGAAAACAGGATTTACCGCCGGGGGGGAGCTGGAAACACTGCGTGCCAACATTGAAACCGTGACCAAATCTGCCGAGAGGGCATCCGAGGTAATGAAATACGCCGTAAATATGGCGAATTTCTCCGCCTTTGACAATGCGGAATTGATCGAGTCGGCCGCTATGCTGGAAACCTATGAATTGAAAACGGAAAAGTATCTGCGCTCCATCGGTGATGCCGCCGCGATCAACAAACGCGACGTGGCGGACATGGCCAAGGCCTTCGGTAAGGCTGCCGTCAGCGGGCAGTTTGACAGCCTGGCTGATATCGGCATCACACGTGATACGCTGAATCAGTACGCACAATCCAAAGGAATCAAACTGTTCAGCGGCACGAAGATCCTCGACAAGGACGTTTTGGCCGATACGCTGGCGGAATTTATGGATTCACGCTATGCGGGCGGTATGAAAAAGCAGGCGAGTACGCTTACCGGTATGTGGTCCACTGTGAAAGGTATTGCCACGAATACGATAACCAATATCATCGGTGTGTCCAATGACGGATCTATCAAAATCGGTGGTGCTATGGATCGTATCCGCGAAAAAGTGCAGGGCGTCATGTCCAAAATGGAGCAGTGGGAGCAGGACGGTACCATGAAGCGGATCGCTGACAGAGCATCCGAGGTGTTTGGCTGGATGCTTGATGCGGGCGAAAAACTCATCGATACGATAACAATATTGGGCAAATCTGAATCGTTAAAGAAACTGGTGAATGTTTCGGGAGAGTTGCTGCACGCTTTGGCACCATTACTCGAACTTGTGAATGGCATCCTTAAAATAATTCTGTTTATTAACGATATTGGCGCGGCCAGCGGTGGTGACATAGGAAAGGGACTGTTTCAAGGGGATTGGAGCATGTCCGGAGTAAAGAATACTTGGAATAAGTATTTTGGCGGCGATCCCATCCCTTCCTATGCAGGCGGCACATCCCGTCATCCCGGCGGCCTTGCCCGCATCAACGAGCGTGGCGGCGAGATCGTGGATCTTCCCAACGGTACCCGCGTGATCCCGTCACAGCAAACAAGAAATATTCTGCGCGGCGGCCACACCATCCAGATCTTTATCAGCGGTGCACAGCGATCCGATGAAGAACTGGCGGAGATTGTGGCCGAACGTGTACTGGAGGCGGTGGAAAACACATGACGAAGATCTACATACGGCACAAATCCAACATCCTGCTGATCCCGGTAACACCGCCGGAAATTCATGTGAAATCCGACGCCAAAATTACCACCTACGACACTGTTGACGGCGGAGAGATTGTCCATATCGGAAAACGAAAATTACAGGAAGTATCCTGGGAATGCTTTTTCCCGGCTTTCTATGCACCATACGTGTTGAACACATCTATGTACGGCATGGAATACGTGTGGGCCATCGAGAAGATGCGGGACTCTCGCGAACCCCTGCAGTTGACGATCCCCGAGTTGGGAATTTCCATGCAAGCGGCGGTCGTTTCCTTCCCCTGGTCGCAAAGACGGGGTAAGGATATATTCTACAGTATGACATTGAGTCAATACAGAGGGGTGGAAGGATGAACGATATCAGCATCGTTGTGAACGGCACGGATATCGCTCCCGCGGTAATCAGTGCCGCACACACCTCCTCGCTGGACACCCTCGGTGATAAATTCACCTTTCAGATCCCGTACAGCGATTTGACGCGATACAATATTCCCCCGCTCCAGATTGGGGATGATGTGCGTCTGTGGGCGGATGGTCTTTCTCCTTTTATAGGAATGATCACAAAGACATCTCACACTGAAAATGCACGGTCATATACGTGCTATGATCCGTGCTGGTATTTGAATAAGTCCCAGATCACCATGCAGTTTGTGGGCGTTACCATCCGTGAGGCGATCATATCCCTCATGGACGAATGCGGCATCGAGCCGTTCATGGTTGCCGATATCGCCGCTACTGTGGATGAGACGTGCTATCTGGAAACGCCGGCGAAGATTATGGACAAGCTCCTGGAACGAGCCCGAGATATAACCGGACGTCGTTACCACGCATACTACGGAGGATTCCGTCGGGTGAACGTGGAGGAAGTAGGCTCCCGTTCCGCCGGAACAGTGCTTGCGGAGATAACATCGCCGCAGAGGGAAGAATCCATCGAAGACGTGCGAAACAGGATCAAATATGTATCCGGGGACAGCACAGGGTACTACGATACCGGTATATCCGCCGAAGATGGGGACAGTATCGCAAAATACGGCGTAATGCAGGAGCTGATCGTGGCCGAGGAAGAGGACACGGATGCCAACGCTATCGTAAACAACCGGCTTTTGCAGAAAAAGAATCCTGTACCGAAGGTGTCGCTGGAATGTGCGGGCAGTTGGGTGCCCCGGTGCGGGCAGAGAATTACCTTGGCGGAGCCGATCACCGGAATCAGCGGAGAGTGGATTCTGGAAAGCATCGGCCGCACAATGGCCAACGGTGAGCATCGAATGAAAATGAGCCTATCCGCACACAGCGCCACACAAACCTATGAGAAAATACTTGCCGAAGAGATACAGGCCGAATCGGAGCGCAAGAGCAGTGAGGGGCGTGGGCTATCGGGCGGAGGAGTAAACAGCGAATACACTCAAAAGCTGTTTGGAGATTATATCAACATTTTCGGACCTACATAAATCAGAACGGAGTACGGCATGAGCGCAATAACGGATCTGGCAAAAGAATTGAATAAAAACAAAAATACGCATAAGATCGGTGTGCAGGTCATGCACGTTGTGGCTGTATCACCATTCAAGATCGAAGCGGATCGAATCCACGCAGAGGGGAAAAATCTGGTCATTGCCGCACATCTGCTGAAGGGGTATGAACGACGCATAGCCCTCCGCACCGCGGACGGTACGGTCGTATATACCGAGGTGCTGCAGGAAGATGTCCTGCGGGTCGGGGATGACGTGATCGTAATGGCCAGCGATAATAATCAGGTCTTTTACGTAATAGATAAGGCGGTGAGACAGTGACATCGATTTTTCCGACGATAACGGATCGGGCATACGAGGAAACATCTGCGCCGGAACGCAAAGATACCAAAACGTGTGTGTTTGATTTCGCCGCGGGGGATTTTGTTCTGGAGGATCGCCGTCCGAAGATGGTGAGCGGCATCGAACGCATCAAGGCATGGATAGAAAAATTGATCCGTACAGAAGCGGATGCATTCGCCGTATATGACCTTGGAGAGGGAACGTACGGTGTGGAATTTCTTCAGTGGTTTTACGGATCCCGAGACCGGGAATATATCCGTGCGGAGCTGTCGCGGGAAATCCGGGAAAAGATGCTGGAGAGCCCCGAAATAACGGACGTCCGCGATTTGACGGTGACAGTCGATCGCCACGCCTGCACGGTGGCATATTCCGTGCAAACCATATATGGAGAAACGGAGGGCAGTTTCAATGTCCAATAATGCAGATCAGATTCTTGCGAGAATACTGGCAGGAATCGGTGATGAGTACGACACGTCCAAAGGCTCATTTTTCTATGACGGAGCCGCACCGGCTTCTGTGGAAATGGAAAAATTGTGGCAGGAGGCGGACAAAAAACTGCAGAAGGCTTTCGTGGCAACAGCGACCGGCGCAGATCTGGAGCGACTTGTATATGACAGGGAACTGTTGGTGAGAAAGCCTGCAACAAAAGCGGCGGGGCTCGTCGTGTTCACGGGAGTACCGGGGACCAGAATTGCCATAGGAACCATTGTGCGTTCCGAGAGGTCAGAGTACCGTACATCCGAAACAGCGGTGATCGGCACGGATGGTTTCGCTGAATGCGGCGTGATCGCTGTAGAATCGGGAGCACAGGGGAATGCAGCTGCCAATGTGGTTACAGTGATGGCAGTTACACAGACCGGTGTGTATAGCGTGAACAATCCGGAAAAGATCACAGGCGGATATAATGAGGAATCGGACAATGATCTGCGAGAGCGGTATTACGATCTTATCCGCGAGCCTCCTACTTCCGGTAATCCGGCTCATTACAGACAATGGGCAATGGAGGTAACAGGCGTGGGTGGCGCAAAGGTGCTTCCGCGCTGGAACGGCCCCGGAACGGTAAAAGTGGTGATTGTTTCCTCCAACAATGAAAGCGCGGAGGAGAAACTGGTGGGCGATGTCGCGGAAAACATCGAAAGTAAACGTCCCGTAGGTGCCATCGTCACTGTAGAGAGCGCGGTGGAAAAACCGATCGACATCTCATCCACGATCCTGCTGACGGGAGCACAGACCGCATCTGCCGTACAGGAGGCGATGGAGAAGGCGTTGGAAACCTATCTTGCAGCAGGCGCCTTTGCTACACCGCTCATCCGCTATAATAGAATCAGTGAGATTCTTATGAGCATCGAGGGAGTGGAGGATTATACGTCCTTGACTGTGAACGGTGCGGAGGAGAATGTGAGTGTTGCGGATACGGAAATCGCAGTGAAAGGGACGGTGAGCATCGGTGTCAGCCAGTGAGAGAATGCTATCGATACTGCCGCGCTACTACGATAGATCCAAAGTCATGCAGAATCTGCAAAACGCCATCGGTGCCGAGCTGGACAGGCTTCAGGTACGTATGGTGCAGATCGAGCAGGAGTTCTCACCATCTACCGCCGAGGAAACCATAGGCGATTGGGAGAAAGAGTATGGTCTAACCGCCACGCTGGCCCCCCTCAACCTCAGACGCGCGGCAGTGATAGCTGCTATGCGATCAAAAAAGACTACAACCAAAGATGCATTGCGGATGCTGGCGGAGGCAACACTCGGCGTCCGGTGCGACGTCACAGAGAGCGCTGACGGCCTTCAGGTGATAGTGTCCTATTTCGGTGAAGCGGCCGACGATGCCATTCGGCGATTCATAACGCAGGCGGAAAAAATCATGCCGGCACATGTGGAACTTCTGACCGCACAGAAACCGAGAGAGCCTGAATACATTTACGTGGCCGCTGCATCACTGATCGAAAAACGTCTGTACGGAAACTGCAGGGTAGAAGCGGCCCATAGTGCAACGTCGGCGTGTGGGGAGGCTGTGCTTGGCGAGATGATATTGGGCGCGTAATCCGACAATATATCAACGAAAGGAAAAAAGCATGATTCTTGATACACTTACCCCAACCGAACTGGGGAATAACCTGATCGCGACCGCCCTGGCGCAGGGAGGAAAAATCACATTCACCCGATGTGCCGTCGGATCTGGGCTGAGCGGCGGGAGCATAGAAAGCATGACAGCCATCACTGACGAGGTTGGTGAGTACACCATCGAAGCGGTAACCGTATCGGCCACATCTGCGATCATTGTTGTGAAGGAGACAGAAATGCCCGAAGCGTATTATCTTCGGGAAATCGGCCTGTTTGCCAAACTGGGAGAGGGAAGCGAGATACTGTTTGCCGCCGCGAGGGAAACGGAAAATCCGGAATACATCCAGCCCGGCGGAAGCTCGGTGCGAGACGTATCCTACACCTTGCAGTTCACCATATCGAGTGCGGATAATGTGGTGGTAAAGGTGGCATCCGTTTTGTACATTCGCGAATCTCAAAAGGGTGTGCCGGGCGGAATCGCTACTTTGGATAATAATGGAACCATACCAAAGAGCCAGATTCCCGCGCTCTCCTATATCCCCGTCAAGGAAAAGGGAGGCGTGGACGGTGTAGCGCCACTGAATGGCGACAAACGAATCCCGAGGGAATATATGCCTGAAAGAAACAAGGGATCTATAACCGCAACAATCGGCCAATATGCGAAAAACAGCGATGGAACATACAGTGTTGAGATTGAAATCCCATGCGACATATCGTATGTGGTGGTTGGGATCGGATCCGCTGCCATTCATGGTGTGTACGAGAAAGCAAACAAAAGAATTCTCGGTCAATCAGTATACAGCACCGTGGAGGATGGAGTTCTCTACGGCGCCGCAGGTGCTTTGACTGAGGTACATTTTGATTTCACGAAACTCGGATATGTATCGGACATTGTGACTGCAGAAATAACGGCAAAAGGTGTTCGAGTAACCGTAAGCGATGAGGCAAAACGGAGAACAGTAACGGTTCGTTATATAGAAATATAAATCGAGGAGGGAGAAAAATTGGGGTACAAAAAGCAGACATTTCTGGATCAACTGAAGGATATAGGCGGTGTTATCACGCAAATAGGCACCAAAATCTGTGCTAAGCATTTTAACCACATCGAAGAGGGCATCGTTGAAGTGGAGAACAAAATTGACAGACTTCATTTTACCCCTCAGATGTACGGTGCGGCGGGCGACGGCGCAACGGATGACACGGAGGCATTCCGGCAGGCGCTGGCAGAGAACCGCATCGTACACGTGCCCGGCGGCCGATACGTGCTCTCGGACACGCTGGTGGTACGGGCGAACTGCTGTCTGGAGCTGTCCCAGGACACGGTGCTGGAGTTCGTGAATGAGGAAAAG
>JAFUIQ010000026.1 GCA_017468385.1 Clostridia bacterium | reverse complement strand
TTCCGGCAGGCGCTGGCAGAGAACCGCATCGTACACGTGCCCGGCGGCCGATACGTGCTCTCGGACACGCTGGTGGTACGGGCGAACTGCTGTCTGGAGCTGTCCCAGGACACGGTGCTGGAGTTCGTGAATGAGGAAAAGAACGGCATCGCTCTGCTCCGCGCGGCCCATCTGCGGGGCAATCATGCGACGATCACTGTCCCGTACACCTTCTCGGCCAACGTGATCCACTGCGACACGGGAGACGATCAGGATGCCCTGGTCGGGGACGATCTGTCGGAGGCCAACAACACCGCCGTGCCGCCGTTTGTCAAGTGGGATCCCCAGTGGAAGATGACCCGCTATGTGACGGACATCAACATCTGCAAACCGGATGATCGGGGCTTCCACTATTCCAAGGACGGCGACTGCTACGGCACGGCGATCAGTCTCCACTGCGATGCGGCGGATTTCGTATCCTATATGTGGGGTGTGAGCATGAGCGGCGTCCGCATCGCGGGCGGATTCGAGTACGGCATCCGCGCCTGCAACATCGGGGATGCATGGAATCACGATATGCGCATCGAGGCGCTGATCGACGCCTGCAAGGTGGGCGTTTCCATGGAGAACTGCCACTACGCCCGCCTGGCCGTAACCGTTCAGCCGCGCCGGGCATACAGCGACGCGGAGGTGTACAAGGCATACGCAGAAAACGGCATCCTGCTCCGGGGCTGCCGCGGCATCGATCTGTCCGGCTCCCGCGTATGGGACTGGAACGCCGAAGCCACCCTTTGGGCGGAGGGCAATCCGTATCAGCACATCGCTCTGCTGGGTGAGTGCCGCGGATTGATCCTGGACGACTTCCTGTATCACGAGCAGTCCTCCATCGACATCCGCCGTCTGATCTACACCGACACGCCTGCCAATCTGGAGAACATGACGATCCTGCAGGAGCCCATCGACCGCTACTTCAAGAACAAAAACGGTGTGCCGTACTTCCACGACGGAAGCCGCGACAGCAAGCTGATTTCCCAGGAAGAAATGGATGCCCATTTCGATACGGATTTCGTGAAGAGCTTCACCGACGTGCTGGCGGCCGCCGCGGACACGGACGGCACGGTTCTGAACGGTGTCGGCTACAAGATGGGTGCCCGTCTGCATGAAAACGGCACGCTCACCGAATCCCCCTACTACGGATACACGGGATTCATCCCCTGCGCGAAGGGCTCCACCATCTACGCCAAGGATCTGTCGTTCGACGTAGGTGATGACTTCGCCAAGGTGATCTTCTACGATGCGGAGAAGAACTATATCAACCATGTCAATCGGGGCAACATCGTCAAGGGCAACAATTACTACGCCGCCTACACATCGAAGGAGGACGGATTTGCGCTGACCGTCAACAGCATATCCAATAACAACGATGTGGCGTATGCCCGCTTCACCTTCTACAAAACCGGCTTTGGTGAGCATCCCATGATGGCGGTGGATGAGGAGATCCAGTATACCGTGGAGGGATATCTGGCGGATTCCGTCAAGGTAAAGGCGAAGAATGTGGTAGGCCTTTCCGACAGCGATACTCCCGTCGGCGGCAGCGCCGATATCGACGTAACCGCCGCTGTGGGTCAGATCATCGTAGTCAAGTCCGTGGACGAGAATGGTAAACCTACGGAGTGGGAGGCGGCGGATTATCAGGAGCGGACGCACAGGGCAGCATTGGGAAGGAACATTATCCTCGAGCAGCAGACGATTGCCTTCGGAAGTGATGGAACGGGCACTATTTCGGGTGCGTTGGATATGGAAGCAGGTAAAACATATACCGTAATTTGGGATAGTATGGATTATTTCTGCGATTGTAAAATCGGATACTACAACGGAATGATGATCCTTTATATCGGAAACCCGATTATTGTCGGGGGTGAAGATAATAATGTGCCGTTTATTTTCGGGAAGGTAGTGGCTAATGGTTACGCCCTTGCCGCCTGCCTCACTCCGAACTCGGGACATATTGTTTCCATACATTCCGCAGAGATAACTAAAATCCCCGAAATGTATATGGGAGATAATGATTTTGTCATACACTTTGAGGGCAAACCCGACACGGAAAGCGGATTGACCGTGAAGGAAACAGCGGATGAAATCATCGCGGCAATCGAAGTCGGCAAGAATGTGGTAGGGAAGCTGACCCAAACGGAAGGGTATTCGGCTACCGCGGTCATGAAGAATTCATGCGTCGCTTGTTTTTCGTCTGCGAGCGAGGGAACGAATTATATAATCGCATTTAGCGGTGCGTATGGTCTGCCTATGATTCAGTATAACTTTACGATTACCTTGTATAAACCGGCAGCGGGCACAGAATGTGGATTTGTGAGCATAGAAACAGCCGAATTTACCACCGAAAAAACATACCAACATTACCAAAACAACGCATGACGCAAAGCCATCGAAAGGAGCAGCAGATGCTAAAATTAACAGACGGCAGAAATCATCTCTACCAATGGGATACGGGAAGAAAGGCCGAGGTGACACTGCAGTGCGATGAGGTGCATTTCTTCAACATTTCCCGCGGCACGGCAATTTCGATTAAGGTAACGGACGGCGTGGTGTCAATCCCCGATGAACTTCTGCGATCGGGGGAGGACCTCAGATACTGGGCGTTTGTGGGCACGGTCGAAAGCGGATACACCATGAAGGGCGGCAGGATCGAGGTGGTGAAGCGCCCCAAGCCATCGGATTATGTCTATACCGAAACCGAGGTTGTCACCATCGAAACCGCCGTGAAAAATGCTCTGGAAAAAGCAAAAGAAAGCGGAGATTTTCCCGAATGTGATGTGACTTCGGTCAACGGGCAGACAGGCGATGTGCAGACACGCCTGTTGGTGACGATTACCGAAAACGAGGACGGCACATATACATCGAGTCACACTTCGCAGGAGATTTATGCCGCGAGTCAAGCGGGGGCTGTGATAGAAGGGGCAAATTTCAACGGAAGGCGATATCAGACATATATATGCTCGGAACAGGTTGTACAATTCCTTACCATTGGCGTCAGTGGGGGGAGCGGCAAGCGGAGCTTGAACACCTACGTTTTTTTGATAAATGGCGATAAAGTAATCCAAAGTACAACCCAAACCCCCATACCCGTAGCCACCGCGCCTATGGTCGGTGCAACTGCTTCTGCGGAGGGTACTGCGGGGCTTGTTCCCAAACCTGCGGCGGGGGATCAAGGAAAATATCTTAAAGGTGATGGCACGTGGGCAAATATCGATTGTGTGCGGAATCCTGACACCGCCGCCGTTGGACAGACCATCGTAGTCAAATCTGTTGACGAGAACGGCAAACCTGCGGAGTGGGAAGCGACACCGCTTGGACTGCGTAAAATTATTGATTACACCACCGAAGAAGAAACGGCAAACGAAACGGTTGG
>JAFUIQ010000010.1 GCA_017468385.1 Clostridia bacterium | reverse complement strand
CATCAAAAACCAAAAGAGGCATCCCTGATGGGATACCTCTTTTGTTTGGCGGAAAGGGAGGGATTCGAACCCTCGGTCGGGTATTAGCCGACACACGATTTCCAGTCGTGCGCCTTAGACCAGCTCAGCCACCTTTCCGTATGCTGTTTCCGCTCTATGTGTATTCGGTTTTTCAAGCCTAAACATTATAGCACGTCCGAAATGAAAAATCAACCCCTTTTTTGAGATTGTTTCAAATTTTTTTGATTTTCCCGAAAAATCCGGCAAATCCCGCCGTGCAGGTGCAAAAATCCCTTGACAAATGGGGGCGGCGAACATATAATAAATAGATGAATCGGCAGTATGTCGCGGGCATGATCCGCCTTCATCTGCCGATTCCCCTTTTTAACCCATTACATAAGGAGTTACTGCCATGTACTCAGTTGCAGAAATCTTTGGAATCAAGGTGTTCAATGACGCGGTGATGAAACAGCGTCTGCCGAAGGAGACCTATCGGGCCCTCGTGGCGGCCATGGGCATCGGCAAGCGGTTGGATATCGTCGTGGCCAATGTGGTCGCCAATGCTATGAAGGATTGGGCCATCGAGCAGGGCGCCACCCACTTCACCCACTGGTTCCAGCCGATGACGGGTATCACGGCAGAAAAGCACGACAGCTTCATCTCTCCCACCGAGGGCGGCAATGTCATTATGGAATTCTCCGGCAAGGAGCTGATCCAGGGCGAGCCGGATGCCTCCTCGTTCCCCTCCGGCGGATTGCGTGCCACCTTTGAAGCCCGCGGATATACCGCCTGGGACCCCACGTCCTATGCCTTCATCAAAGATGGGGTGCTCTGCATCCCCACCGCATTCTGCTCCTACGGCGGCGAGGCGCTGGATAAGAAAACGCCCCTCCTCCGCTCCATGGAAGCCATCAATAAGCAGACGTTGCGGGTTCTGCGCCTGTTCGGCCATACAGATGTGGCGGCAGTCAAGACTACCGTCGGCCCGGAACAGGAGTATTTCCTCATCCCCCGGGAGATGTACGACCGCCGTAAGGACCTGATCTATACGGGCCGCACCCTGTTCGGCGCCAAGCCCCCTAAGGGACAGGAGCTGGAGGATCACTATTTCGGCGTCATCAAGCCCCGCGTCGCCGCCTTCATGAAGGATATCGATCAGGAGCTGTGGCAGCTGGGCATCCTGGCCAAGACCGAGCATAATGAGGCCGCGCCCGCCCAGCATGAGTTGGCCCCCATCTTCACCACCACCAATATCGCGTCGGATCACAACCAGCTCACTATGGAGATCATGCAGCGCACTGCGCGCAAGCACGATCTGGTGTGTCTGCTCCACGAGAAGCCCTTCGCCGGCGTCAACGGAAGCGGCAAGCATAACAACTGGTCCATTTCCACCGATACCGGTGTGAATCTGCTCAATCCCGGCGAAACGCCGGCGGAGAACGCCCAGTTCCTTCTGTTCCTGGCCGCCGTCATCAAAGCGGTGGATGAGTATCAGGATCTGCTCCGCATCTCCGTAGCCAGCGCCGGCAACGATCACCGTCTGGGAGCCAGCGAAGCGCCGCCCGCCATCGTGTCCATGTTCCTGGGCGACGAGCTGAACGAGATCCTGGATTCCATCAAAAACGATCGCGCCTACAGTGCAGGCGAGAAACAACTGCTCAAAGTGGGCGTGCATGTGCTGCCCCGCTTCCCCAAGGATACTACCGACCGCAACCGTACCTCCCCCTTCGCTTTCACGGGCAATAAGTTCGAGTTCCGTATGCTGGGTTCCTCCGCCTCGGTTGCGGATGCCAATACGGTTTTGAATACCGCCGTGGCGGATGTGCTTCGCCAGTTCGCGGATGAGCTGGAGGGGGCACAGGACTTTGAGGCGTCCCTCCACGACCTGATCCGCCGTACCATCCGGGAGCACGACCGCATCATCTTCAACGGCAACGGCTACGATGACGCGTGGACGAAGGAAGCGGAAGCCCGCGGTTTGCTCAATCTGCGTACCACACCCGATTGCCTGCCCCACCTGCTGGCGGAGAAGAATATCGCCTTGTACACCCGTCATAAGGTGTTCAGCGAAACGGAACTCCACGCCCGGTACGAGATCATGCAGGAGAATTACCGCAAGGTGGTCCGCATCGAGGCACTCACCATGATTGATATGGCAAGGAAGGATATCCTGCCGGCCGTAAGCCGCTATGGCGCATCCCTTGCGTCGGCGGTGGAAGCCAAGCAGAAGATTGGCGTGAATGCGGCCTATGAGCAGGAGACGGCCGCCCAGGTGTCTGAGCTGACCGGTGAGATGTACCGCCGGGTGCTCCATCTGGAAAGCGAAATGCAGCAGCTGGAATCCATCACCGATTCCACCGAGCAGTCGCTGTTTTATAAGGATCACATCCTGACCGCCATGGCGGATCTGCGCCGGGCGGGAGACCAACTGGAGTCGCTGACTGCCGCGGATTTCTGGCCTTTTCCCACCTACGGAGAGTTGCTCTTCGGTGTTCGATAAAATCACAGGGGATGCTGCTGTGCAGCATCCCCTGTTTTTTGGGTGAAGCATGGGAATTGCCGGAAAAATTATAATGTTTATGTATAAATGGATAAATATTTTTTATATACAATTTGCGCGCGATCCCTTGCAAACGGAGGGGAGGATGGTATACTAAATTTGCATTTAGTATTGTGAAAAAGAAAGTGAGCAGATCAATGACGATTTTTGACGGACTTAGTTTGATCGGTGGTCTGGTGCTGTTTCTGTATGGCATGAACGTCATGGGCAACGCTTTGGAAAAACGGGCGGGCAGCCGCCTGCGGGCGATTCTCAGCGGCATGACATCCACCACCTTCCGCGGATTCCTTCTGGGAATGGGCGTGACCGCCGTGATCCAGTCCTCCTCCGCTACCACCGTCATGGTGGTGGGGTTTGTCAATTCCGGACTGATGACCTTGCGGCAGGCCATCGGCGTCATCATGGGAGCCAATATCGGTACATCGGTCACCTCCTGGCTGCTCAGTCTGAGCGCCATCGAGGGCGACAGCCTCTGGCTTCAGCTTTTGAAGCCCACATCCTTCACCCCGGTTCTCGCTCTCATCGGCATCATTTTCTATATGTTTCAAAAGAATCCCAAACGAAAGGACACAGGCCTTATCTTCATCGGCTTCGCCGTGCTTATGTTCGGTATGGATGCCATGTCCGACGCCGTGGCGGGGTTGCGGGATGTGCCGGCCTTCCGGGATATACTGACCTGGTTTACCAATCCCATTCTGGGCGTGCTGGCGGGATTGGTGCTCACCGCCGTGATCCAGTCCTCCTCCGCTTCTGTGGGCATTTTGCAGGCGCTGACCGTCACCGGATCCATCACCTACGGGGCGGCTATTCCCATCGTCATGGGACAGAATATCGGCACCTGCATCAGCGCCGCCATCTCTGCCATAGGTGCTTCCCAAAATGCCAAACGGACGGCGGCGGTCCATGTGCTGTTCAATACCCTGGCTACGCTGATCCTGCTGCCCCTGTACTACCTGGCCGATTGGCTTTTCGCCTTGCCGTTTGCCGATCGGCTGGCCGATCCCGTTGGCATCGCCGCCTGCCATACCGGATTCAATCTGTTGGCGGTGATCGTACTCATACCGGCCGCAGGACTCCTGGAAAAACTGGCCTGCCGGTTTGTGCCGGATACCAGAGAAAAAGAGAAAAACCAATTGCTGGACGAGCGGCTTCTCGCCGCGCCGCCCGTGGCTATGGAGCGGTGCCGTACCGTGGCGGTTACCATGGCGGAAATGGCGGTGGATTCCGCAAGACAGGCGTTGTCCCTGCTGTGTGCCTATGACGCAAAGACGGCGGATGCCATCCGCCAAGCGGAGGAACAGGTGGACCGGTACGAGGACCGGTTGGGTACCTATCTGGTAAAACTGTCCGCATTGGATATGACGGAGGAGGACAGCGTCCGCGCAAACGAAATTCTGCATATCATCGGGGATTTTGAGCGCATCTCCGATCACGCCCTCAATCTGCTGGACGCGGCGGAGGAGATCCGCGAAAAGCAGTTCACGTTCACCGATGCCGCCCGGGCGGAATTGTCTGTGATGATGGGCGCGGTCCGTGAGATTCTGGATCTGTCGCTGACCGCCTTCCGGGAGGAGGATCTGGCCTCCGCTGAGATGGTGGAGCCGCTGGAGCAGGTGGTGGACGAATTGCGGGATACCATCAAAAAGCATCACATCGCCCGCCTGCGGCAGGGCGGATGTACCATCGAGATGGGGTTCGTGCTCACGGATATTCTCACCGATCTGGAGCGCCTGTCCGACCATTGCTCCAATGTGGCGGGATGCCTGCTGGAGATGTCCCACGAGCGCATGGATATGCATCGGTATCTGCAAAGCGTCAAGACGGGGGCGGAAAGTTCGTTCCAGACCCGCTTTGCGGCGTTCCGTGAAAAATATCGCGTGGAATAAAAAAAGGGCTGATGCATAAAGCGTGATGTCCTTATCGAAGAAATCACCTGATACACGGTAGGGGCGAACATCCGAGCAAGCTCGGCGGTTCGCCTGCTACGAACAAAAATGCTCCTCGGGAAACAGACAATTAACCCCAACAGATCTCATGAAAGATCTGTTGGGGTTTGTTTTATTCTATTCAACAAATCAAATTGAAACAGTCGACTGATTAAATACCACAAACTGTAAAGTGCTTATGCTTGATAAAGCACTCCTCAACCCAAGGTTTCAGTTCTTCGATAATCATTTTCCATTGTTCGTTTTCTGTGGATTTTTCAATAATTTTACGCCACTGATCTTGGCTCACTTCATTTGTACCATAATAGTCAAACACTCCCAGAGAATCAGAAAAAAGTTGATATAGATCAAATTCATCAAACAAATCGGCATAAAGGCAAATAGAATCTTTCATCCAAAACTTGTTTTTGAATTTTCCCTTTTGAAATTCAAAATAGCATGTTCCTCCGGATTCTTTTCTCTTTTCTTCGCTAATAAAATATTTCATGACACACCTCAATACCGTTCTGTTTATCGCCAGTTTCGCCTTTGTTTTACAAAGGCACAGTACCCCTAAAGTGGCGCGCGTCTTAAGGCTCTCCCTTTGGGAGAGCTCCCGCGATAGCAGGTGAGAGGGCGTTTCATTCCATAATCTAACCCTCTCCGTCGGCTTCGCCGCCACCTCTCCCAAAGGGAGAGGCTTCTCGTTAGCCCCATTATACCACAAATCGGCAGAGAAAACAAGTTCTCTGCCGATTTCCTATGCCTTCAATTTCTCCGTTAAGAACAACAGAGAAACGGCATCAGCCCTTTTATATTACAGTTCGTTCCGGCGGGAGCGGAGCATTTCGTGCTTCAGATCCCACAGTTTCTGGGAGAGATCCACATAGTAGTTGTGAGGATTCTCAAAGCGGAGCACCTCGCCCCACATGGAGTCGATTTCCCGGCGGCAGTTTTCCCGGATCTGCTCCAGAGTGGGGAAGTCGTATACGCACTCGCCGCCCAGGAAAATCGGCACCAGCAATTCTCTGGCCGTGAAATCCTCCAGAACCTTCCGCTTCCAGGTGTGCTGGGGATCGAACAATTCGATGGAGCCGCTGTCGTCCACCACCTCGTCCCGCAAAGTCAGCAGATCCGCCTCGGCCTTGCCGCTGTCCCGGGAATACAGACGGTACACGTTTTTGAATCCGGGATTGGTGATCTTGGCGGTGTTTTCGCTGACTTTGATCTTCGGCGTGTATACGCCGTCTTTCTCAATGGCGGCCAGCTTGTATACCGCTCCGAATACGGGGGTGGATGCGGATGTAATCAGCCGCTCACCCACGCCGAAGGCGTCCACCTGCGCCCCCTGGCGGAGGATTTGGGTGATGATGTGCTCATCCAGAGAGTTGGATACCACGATTTTGCAGTTGGACAGACCGGCCTCGTCCAGCATGGCGCGTGCCTTCCTCGTCAGATAAGTGATGTCGCCGGAATCCAGACGGATGGCGCATTTTTTCTTGCCCATGGGCCACAAAACGTCCTTCACGGCACGGATGGCGTTGGGAATACCGGATTTCAGTACGTTGTAGGTGTCCACGAGGAGGGTGGGGGAATCCGGATACAGACGGCAGTAGGTGGAAAAGGCATCGTATTCGTTGTCGAAGGTCTGTACCCAGGAGTGAGCCATGGTGCCGCCGGCGGGTACGCCGTACAGCTTGTCGGAGAGGGCGCAGGCCGTGCCGGCACAGCCGGCAATGTAGGCGGCGCGGGCACCCAGTACCGCGGCGGATTCGCCATGGGCGCGGCGGGAGCCGAATTCGGATACAGCCCGTCCGTCCGCCGCGCGGACGATGCGGGAGGCCTTGGTGGCGATCATGGATTGATGATTGATCTGCAGAAGCACATAAGTCTCAATCAGCTGAGCCTCAATGAGAGGTGCCCGCACGGTCATGATGGGCTCCCCGGGGAAGATCACCGTTCCCTCGGGCATGGCCCAGATGTCGCCCGTAAAGCGGAAGGTTTTCAGATAGGCGAGGAAGTCCTCGTCAAACAATTCCTTGGAGCGAAGATATTCCATATCGGAATCGTCAAAATGCAGATCCCGTACATATTCCGCGATCTGCTCAAGGCCTGCGGCAATGGCATAGCCGCCGCCGTCCGGCACCGTGCGGAAGAATACGTCAAAATAAGCGATCTGATCGGTCATGCCGGCAGCAAAGTAGCCGCGGCTCATGGTCAGTTCGTAGAAGTCGCACAAAAGGGAAAGGGTGGTTTCTTTGTTCATGCTGGGGGTCCTTACTGGATGAATCTCGCGAAGAATAATATACCATACATTATATACCACTTTGGCAGCAGATACAAGAAAATTTTTCAGAAAAACAATGCAATATACGAAAAAAGACTGCCGCAGGAAAATGCAGCAGTCTTTACATTCACAAAGCAGATTACCGTTTCTTTTTCACTTTCTCCGTTTTCGGGCCGGAGAATACGCCGGCGGCGCGGCAGTTTGCCAGCCCCAGCCAGTAGCTGATGAATCCGAGCAGGATCAGCGGAACCGGCGCGACGAGCCACAGGTACGGATTACTGCCGCCGATGGCTTGCAGTATGCGTACATACATGGCTTCCCAGAAGCGCAGGAGCACGTTGGAGAACTTGTACAGTGCCGCAGTCCAGCCCCATCCGATTTCGGTGGAGAGAAAAGCACCCAGAGCGCACAGGATCGCCAGAACAAAGTTGGGGATAGATGCCGTCAGCATCAAATACAGCCCCTTGAGGGGATTGTATTTTTCCCGTCCCGCATCCGCTCTTATGCGGCAGGACGCACCGTCTTCCCACAAAACCACATGGTTGAGAAATGCAAGGAAAAGCACACAAAATATGCCGACTACCAGTCCCAACGTGGCGCTGGTGTCCGGAATAGCCAGAAGCATCATCACGGAGAAGAACGCCGCCCCGAACTGATTGGAGAGCAATTTCGATAGAATACGGGAGTTGTCCCGGAAGAAATTCAGCATACAGGATCCTTTTCTGAAAAATGGTATACAAATATTGTAGTAAAAAAATCGCTGTATTACAAGGGAAGGGGGGTAAAGTTTACAAAATAGCCACGGAAAGGATACGATTTTCCTTAAATTTCTTTCGAAAATGGAATGAATGTCGTGCCATTACAACGGAAGAGTATTCCGTAAGCGCTTCATCACATCGTTTGCGCCCCGGCCGAAATAATCGTGGAGGATTTCGTACTCCCGATACAGCTTGTCATAAGCAGCATGGGCATCCGGATCGGGGGTGTAGATATCCTCCCGTACCCGCCCCATGACAGCTGCCGCCTCATAGAGAGAGGGGAACAGCCCCGCCGCCGATGCGCCGAATACCGCCGCACCTACGGCCGCCGCCTGGGTGTTGGCGGCAATGCGGATCGGTTTTCCCGTCACATCGCTGTAGATCTGCATCATCAGCGGGTCCTTGATGGCGATGCCGCCGGCGGCATACAGTTCCGTCACGGCAATGCCGTGCTTTTCAAAATTCTCAATGATCATGCGGGTGCCGTAGGCACAGGATTCCAGCAGAGCGCGGTAGATTTCCTCCGGCTTGGTGCGGAGGGTCAGCCCCAGAATCATGCCGCTGAGGGAAGAATCGTTCAGAATGGAACGGTTGCCGTTCCACCAATCCAAAGCGACCAATCCGCTTTCTCCAATGCGAAGCCGGGAGGCCTTGTCTCGCAGATAGGCGTGGATGGACATCCCCGCCTCCCGGGCGGCCTCCGTGTAGGATGCGGGCACGCAGTTTTTCACAAACCAGTCAAATCCGTCGCCCACACAGCATTGTCCCGCCTCATAGCCGAAATATCCGGGCAGAATACCGTGATTCACAAAGCCGCAGATGCCCGGAACCGCCACTTCCTTCTCGCTCATAACGATGTCCACACCGGAGGTGCCCACGATCATCAGCATCTGCCCCGGCTCCCGCAGACCCAGCGCCGGGAAGGCCACATGGGCATCCAGGATGCAGGGTGCCACAGCCGTTTCGGGGGCCAGACCCGTTTTTGCCTGGACCGCCGGGGATACGTATCCCGTGTTCACACCGTTCTGCCATACCTCATGGGGAATCTTTGTGCCGAGGATACCGTCCAGCCGCGGATCCAGCGCCGTCAAAAAATCGTTGGTCAGATAGCATCCGTCCTCGCCCCAAAAGGATTTGAACCCGGCCACGGATGCACTGCGGGTTTCCCGCCCGGTCAGCATCCAGACCAGCCAGTCTCCCGCCTCAATGAAGCGATCGGCGGCCTCGTAGATGTGGGGCGCCTTCTCCAGAATCTCCAGAATCTTCGGGAACATCCACTCGGAGGAGATCTTGCCGCCATAGCGGGCCAACCATGTCTCCCCCCGTGCCTCGGCCAACTCCCGGATCCGATCCGCCTGCTCCTGGGCGGCGTGATGCTTCCACAGCTTCACATAGGCATGCTTGTCGAGAGCAAATTCGGGCAGGAAACACAAGGGCGTGCCATCCGCCTTTACGGGAATCAGAGTGCAGGAGGTGAAATCCACGCCCACGCCGGCGATCTCCTGGGGGGATACGCCCGCCTGGCGGATCACAGCGGGGAGAACGGTGTACAATACGTCCAGATAATCCTGGGGGTGCTGCAAAGCGAATTTGTGGGGCAGAGGCGTGCCGTCGGGCAGCGTTTCATCCATCACGCCATGAGGATAAGCCATGGAGGATTCCGCCACTACGGCGCCGTCGGCCACGCGAACAAGAACGGCACGTCCGGACAGGGTTCCGTAGTCGATGCCGATAGTGTATTTTTTCATAAACAATCTCCGTTGTCGGTGAGATAGGTGTGTACTTATTGTACCCGTTTTTGCCCGATCCGTCAAGGGGAGGGAGGTGTCCTCCTCCGCTCCAGCAAGGTAACGGTCAGGGAAAAGGCCGCCAGGCACAGCGCACAGATGGGCAATAGCAGGAGCAAAGCGGGAAAACCGCCCTCTTCCAGGATCATTCCCGGTACCACTCCGCTCAAGGTACTGCCTACGTAGCAAAAAGCATCCATCATGCCGGCAAACATCCCGGCGCCCTTGCTCCGTTCCAGGGGGATCATGGACGTGATGATGTTGTTCACAGCAGACATCAGCGTGGCATTCAGTCCGGCGAACACGATGACGCCCGGCAGGATGTGGCCCCGATAGGAAAGATACACGACGGCGAACATCCCGGCCGCCGCAAAGAACAAAATGCTCTGCATAATGTTGTAATCGGGGATCTTTTTGTGCATGGTCAGCGCAACGGTGGCACCGAAGAAGGAGAGCAGAGGCAGAATCAGTGTGATCAGCACGGAATAGGATGTGGGAAGAAAGAATTCGTCATACAAAAGACTGGGCACCCAGGTGGTCATCGTGTCCTTCATGAATCCGTTGCCGATGGCAAACAGGCCGCACACCGCAAGTGCGCTCGCACCGGCGAGGGATATTCGACGGCGTGGGAGGGGGGATTTCGCAGCCGCTGCGGGAGCGGTTTCCGCCTTCTCGTCGGGGATTTGGGGCAGAATACGGGTGACGGCCAACCAGGCGATCGCGGCAAGCAGGAGGATGGCGGCTGCCAGCCAGAAGGTGAGAAACACCCGATCCAGCGCCATGCAGAGGGCGGCGATTCCGTAAATGGATGCGGTGCCCACGGCCACGGTGATGCTCATGGCAAAAATGGCCTTTTTTCGATGCTCTGTGGGT
Source organism: Clostridia bacterium (assembly GCA_017468385.1). Taxonomy (GTDB): domain Bacteria; phylum Bacillota; class Clostridia; order Oscillospirales; family CAG-272; genus SIG701. The sequence goes on along the minus strand of JAFUIQ010000010.1, from coordinate 61,053 downwards.
ACTTTGCGGGAGATCAGCTCGATCAGAGTACACCAGAGCATGGATTGAGCGGCTCCGTTGATGAGCCAGATGTACTTGATGATATGGACGTCCCGGCAAAGGGCGGCCAAAACGTTGGCAGCCAGGGAAACGGCCAAAACGCCGGCGATCACAGGCCGGGGCTTGTAATATTTGCAGAGGAATGCGTTCAGCAGCTGACCGCATCCGTATGTCATATAAAAATAGGTGCTGACAAGGCCTGCGGCAGATTTGGAGGCTCCGGTCACTTCCAGAATGCCCACCAAAGAAGCGGTATAAGATAGACGGCCAATATACGCTGCGATGTATACCAATGCACTGACCAGAATCAGGTTTCGAACATGTTTGGACATGGCAGCCTCCTTGTTTGAAAATTACGGATGTATCATAGCACGGAACGGCGAGAGTGTCAATAGCCGGACGGACTTTTGCGCCCGGCGGTTCGATCAACTTCATTTAACGCAAAATAAAGCACCGGTGCTTTTATTTTGGTGGAGATAAGCGGGATCGGGAACCGTGCGGTTCGCCCCACCAACACCGCGGGATCTGAACCGTGTTTTTCGCGATGGGTAACGTGAATCCCTTGTCAGCGCAGCGAAAAACAAGAGCCGTGCTTCGCCCGGCAGGCGGTTCGATCCATTTCACTGAACGCAAAACAAAAACACCGATGCGATGCATCGGCCAATGTCCGCGGTCTCTGAACCGTGTTTTTCGCGTTCGATAGTGCAAACCGTCCATCAGCGCAGCGAAAAACAAGAGCCGTGCTTCGCCCGGCAGGCGGTTCGATCAACTTCATTTAACGCAAAACAAAGCACCGATGCGATGCATCGGTGCTTTTATTCTGGTGGAGATAAGCGGGATCGAACCGCTGACCTCTTGAATGCCATTCAAGCGCTCTCCCAGCTGAGCTATACCCCCGTCTTTATTCAGTATATCATATCTTCGGCCGCTTTGCAAGAGTTTTTTTCATCCCCGCACAATATTTTTGCAAATTCCCCCCAAAACCTTGAAAAATTCCCCATTTTGTGGTACATTGATATCAATATCTGTGCGCAAAGGAGATAACCTATGCTTCCCATCCCGGAAAACTATGCCATATATCCCTCCGTCCTCCCTGTCGGGCGGAAAATGGAGATGATTATTTCTCCCCTGGAGAGGGCATTTCTCTTCGCTGACGGCGAGGAGTTCATCATCACTGCCATCCAGACGGACGGCAACGAAGACAATTACGAAACGCTCCTGAGCCACAAGTCCTTCCCCGTGACGGCGCAGGACGGAGTGATCCGATTCTCCTATACCTATCCCGATGAGGGGCAGTATCTGTTCTGGCTGATCCGGGAGGAGAAGAAGATTGCCGAATTGTTTGTGTACGCCCTGGAGGAGGATCTGTACGCCCTCACGCCCCTGAAGGGCGATTTCCATTCCCACAGCATCCGCTCCGACGGAAAGCGGGATCCGGCGGCCCTGGCGGGGCATTTTCGGGAGCAGGGATACGATTTCTTCGCTCTGACAGATCACAACCGATTCTATCCGGGCTACGAGGTGGATGAGGCCTACGCCGGCGTGAATTTGGGTATCACCCGCATCCGCGGCGAGGAGGTTCACGCCCCGGAGAGCAACGTGCATATTGTCCACGTAGGCGGCAAATCCTCCGTGGCCGATCTGTATTTCCGTCATCAGGAGGAATACGCCGAGGAGATCGCCGTGTACGAATCCCGCGTGCCGGCGGATATTCCCGAGATGTACCGCTACCGGTATGCCCGTGCCATGTGGGCCACCGATCGCATCCACGAGGCGGGAGGACTGGCCATCTTTGCCCATCCCTATTGGCAGCCTAAGAGTTCCCGTATGCACAACGTGCGGGATCCGTTGGCCAAACTCTTTCTCACCAGCGGCATGTTCGATGCCTACGAATTGGTGGGAGCCATGGGCCAGGTGGGCATCAACCGGTCCATCAATCTGTGGGCGGATCTGCGTGGGGAGGGGCTGAAGATCTCCATTGTCGGCTCCAGCGATGCCCACAGTCTGGAGAAATCCGCCACGTTCAGCCATACCTTCTCCATCTGCTTTGCCGCATCCGACGAGCACGATGCCATCATCGACGCCGTGCGGAATGGCAAAACCGTGGCCGTAGAGGCCGCCGGCGTGGGATATGATCGCCACTACCGCTGCTACGGCAATTTGCGTCTGGTGTCCTATGCCCATTTCCTGCTTCAGAATTTCTTCCCCAAACGGCAAAGAATCTGCCAGGGCGAGGGCACGGCCATGCGTGCCTATCTGATGGGCGAGGTGGATGCCGCCATGCTGGAAGCCCAGGTGGCGTACAGCGGTGCGTACCGGGATCGCTTCCTTGGCCGGATTCCGCCCGTTCTGCCTTCCGCCGCGATTCGCGATTTTGAAGCCCGTGCCAGAGCGGTACACGCCACCGGACCGGTGACAAAAGGAAGCCGCATCAAACCGAAGGTAGTAATGGAAAAGAAATAAAAAATGAGGGTTGCTGCATGTACATGCAGCAACCCTTGTTTTTTATATGTATTATTCGGCGGGAGTTTCAGCCGGGGTATCTTTTCCTACTTTCAGGAATGCCTCGTACTCTCTGTCGATCAGTGCGGAGACGCTCTTGCCTGCGCGGTTATAGGAAGCCATCTTCGGAGCTCTTCCGCTTGCTACGCTGGAGTCACCCATGGAAGTGATCTCGCCCCAGTTGCATACATAACCCACATCGAAGGAACGGTTGGCGTAGATGATGTCCAGCATGTCGGCGCTGTCTGCGTCGGGCGCATAGCGGCGTTTCAGCATGTTTTCCTTATAAACGGGGGTAACGGTCTGCTGCCCCTCGTAGGAGAAGTATTCGATCATATAGCCGATGTCGGTGGTGTCGGTCTTTGTGTTGGGAATGCCGTACAGGGGAGTAACGGTTTCCACTACGTGGTAATACTTATCCTGATCCGCATTCCACTTGGGCATGGGAACGATACCGAACTCGTCTTCCATGTCTGCGAATTCAGAGATAACCAGCGCACCGCCGATGGAGAACAGGTGCTTGCCGGCAGCAAACTTGCTGCGGGCGTATGCGTAAATGTTGGAGCTGTTGGCACCGCCGCCGGTTTTGTAGGCGTTGATGTTCATTGTCACTTTGTCGTCGATAAGGAGATTTGCTACGTTTTCCAGCTTGGTTACCGCGTCGGAGGTCTGCAGCCAGGTGTACTGTGGCTTGCCGGTTTCGTCCAGCGTAGCGTATTTCTCACCAACAGCGGTCATCAAATAGGAGAACTGACCGTTTTCGTAGAAGAATCCGATTACGTCATTTTCATCGGTGTCCCCCTCGCCGTCCACGTCGGTATAGACGCTGCGGCACATTTCGGCAAACTTATCAAAGGTCCACTGGTTGCTGCGCACCAGGGTGTAGGGGCTTTCCAGCTGTTTGTTTTCCGCCAGTGTCTTGTTGAAGTACAAAGCACGGGTGCACTGATCGTCGATGGTGGAAACCTCACCGGTGGTGTAGAACAGACGATTGGCCAGACACAGCGACTCGTTGGCATTTTGATCCCACCATGTGTTTTTCAGATCGATGGTAGCCATTTCCCGCATGTCCAGAAGGTTGCCCGTCTTGGATATGCCGAACATGCTGGACCACAGACCAAAGGCCAGATCCACCTGATCCAATCCGCCGGCCACAAAGTCGGTAATGGCCTTGGTAGAAGAATCACTGGGGGTGTATTCTACGGAGAATTTGTATTTGTTGATGCAGTCCTGCTGGCGTTTGTAAACAGCGGACTCAAACTGATCGGCGCCATCCGCTTCGCGCCAGATGTCGTCGGTAGCATAGTAGCCCAGATATACATTCTCACTGATGCCGAGAATGCGGAGCTTGGCACCGCCGAAATCCGTTTTGTCCAGAACAAGACCGCTCGGCGGGGCATCTTCCGGAGTCGTATCGGATACATCGGAGGAGCCCGGGGTATTGGGTGAATCGGGGGTGTCCGGGGTATCGTTGCAGGCGGCAAGCATGGGAATAAGCATCCATACAGCCAAAAGCAGGGAAAGAACTCTCTTAGTCATTATGATATACTCCTTTTTTGAGGATATGGGACGATATGTATAATAGCCCACATGTATTCTATCACACGGCATTGTGCCTTGTCAACAAAAAATAACACAATTTGAAAATAATTGTGTTTAAAATGCACAAAAAGTGATAAAATACAAAAAACTGTCCCCCAGCACGCCGACTGTTGCGATACGGGACAGTTTTTTCGATCCAGTGAGGGAATATCTGCAGTCAGAAATTCCCACCGATGAACACAGAAGCGGATCGGTTTCTCCTGTGTCGGATATATGCCCCGCCCGGGGCAAGGAAATATTTCATTTTATGACGAGATGGCACGCGGTGATCCTTACACGATCTTGCGGATGCTTTCCACGGACAAGCAGAATTCCTTGGCCAATTCCTCAAGGGTGGCCTCCTCAGCGTACCGCTGACGGATCTGCTCGTTGCGCATCTCGTATTCGCGGCGGGATCCGCTCAGAGATCCCCACGCCGCGCGGCATTCCTGCCGCTTGGGTATGTAAATGTTCTCTCCCTCCACATACTTCCATATCTGACGGAGCAGTGCTTCGGGCAACACATCTTTCGCGTTCTTATACACAAAAATCCTCCCGCTTGCAAAACGACCGAGGAGAGAGACCGGGTACCTGCCGGTACACAGCCTCCCTCGCGGTTTGTCGAACATCAGGATCGTTCGGCACCGGTGCGGGAGTGGACCGCACCTTAGCCGAAGGCCACCTCGCTGGTAATAAAGTTGATCATTTTGACAATTCCTCCTTTCGTTCTCAGAGTTTCAGCCGGCCTGCTGTGCCTCTATTATACAGGACGGGGAGGGAGCGGTCAAGGGGGAGTTTGCGTGATAGGTATTCTTTCCCCGTCGTGCGGTATCATCAAAGAAGGGCGTCTATGTCAAAATCCGCCCAGGCATCCGCCCGGGGCGGCAGGGCGGAGAATACCATTTCCTTACCGCTTTCGGGATGGATAAAGGTGATTTTGTGGGAGAACAGAGCGATCTTTCCCTTGCCGCCGCCGTATTTTCCGTCCCCGAGAAGAGGATGCTTACGGGATGCAAACTGCACCCGGATCTGGTGCGTCCGTCCCGTGTGCAAACGGACGTGGACCAGGGAGCGTACGCTGTCCTCCCCCGCGCGTACAGCCAGCGTGCGATAATCCAGGGATGCTTCCCGCACGCCCCGGCGAGGGCGTTTTACCACAAAGGTTTTGTTGCGGCCCTTGTCGTGATAGAGCAGATCCTGCATCTCCCCTGCGGCCTCGGTTTCGCCCGATACCACAGCCAGATATTCCTTCCCGAATTCCCGCCGGGCGATCATCCCCGACAGATCGGCAGCGGTCTTTTCCCGCTTGGCTAAAACCATCACGCCGGATACATCCCGATCCAGCCGGTGGATTACGCCCACATAAGGCGATGCCCCGCCGCCGTTTTCCGACAGATATTCCTCTATCAGCCGGGGCATGCCATCCCCCTCGGAGGGGATGCCGGCAGGCTTGATCACGCAGAGCAGATATTCGTCCTCGTACAGTATATGCAAATCCATAAAACCTCCACAAACAAAAGGGGGATATGCGCGCGGCAAATCCCCCGGGGTGGCATCAGCGGATGCCGTATTTTTCGATGATGTAATCCATATCCTTGTCGCCGCGGCCGGACAGATTGATCAGCACCGAGCCGGTGCCCATCTTCTTGGCCAGCTTGATGCCGTAAGCGACTGCGTGAGCACTCTCAATGGCGGGAATGATGCCCTCCATGCGGGACAACTCGAAGAAAGCATCGATGGTTTCCTCGTCGTTGACCACATCGTATTTAACGCGGCCCAGATCGTGCAGGAACGCGTGCTCGGGACCGGAGGACGGATAGTCCAGACCGCTGGCCACGGAGTATACGGGGGCGGGATCGCCGTTCTCATCCTTCAGCATGATGGAGTTGAATCCGTGCATAATGCCCTCGGTGCCGTACTGCAGGCTGGCGGCGTGATCGCCCAGAGCCGTACCGCGGCCCAGAGGCTCAATGCCGAAAATGTCCACGGGATCGTTCAAAAATCCGGAGAAGAAGCCGGCCGCGTTGGAGCCGCCGCCCACACAGGCAACGATGGCATCCGGCAATTCGCCCGTCATCTCGATGAACTGCTCCCTGGCTTCCTCGCCCACTACGTGCTGGAAATCCCGCACCATCATGGGGAAGGGATGGGGGCCAACCACGGAGCCGATGCAGTAGATGGCATCTTTGTACTCCTTGGCGTAGGCATCAAACGCGGAGTCCACCGCCTCTTTCAGCGTCGCCAGACCGTGGGTAACCTCCACCACGTTGGCGCCCAGAATTTTCATGCGGGCCACGTTGGGAGCCTGTTTCTTGATGTCCACGGAGCCCATGTAAATATCGCACTCCATGCCGAAATAAGCGGCCGCGGTAGCCATGGCTACGCCGTGCTGGCCCGCGCCGGTCTCGGCGATGACTTTCTTTTTGCCCATGTATTTGGCGAGAAGCACCTCACCCATGCAGTGATTCAGCTTGTGGGCACCGGTGTGGTTCAGATCCTCCCGCTTCACATACAGCTGTACGTTGCCCAGCTTGCCAGACAGCCGATCCAGATGGGAGATGGGGGTAGGACGACCCTGGAATTCCTTGCGGATGCGGCGCAGCTCCGCAATAAACTTGCGGGATTTGCAGATGGTGAAGTAGGCCTCGGTGATCTCGTTCATGGCCGCCTGCAATTCGGGCGCGATATAGGAGCCGCCGTACTTGCCGAAATAGCCTTTTTTATCGGGATAGTTTTTTAGATAGGTATCAAAATCAATGCCATTGAACTGCATAAGTGTTTCCTCCGGAATGTGAATATATTTTATAGAATCAGAATGTACGGGATGAACTCAATATGAGTGCCGCCATCGCCTGGTCAGAAGTGCCATAACAACCTCCGTGAAAATAAAAACGCCTCGACAGAAGGGGATCTGTCAAGGACGAATACAAACGATTCGCGGTGCCACCTTGATTCACGGCCATGCCGTGCGCTTTGCGGGATACTATCATATCCCCGACAACTGACGTGTGCCCATACGTTGCAGAATACTCGGCCGGAGCCTTTGACTGCACCCTCCGCGGTCCATTTGATGATCTGTGTTTCGCCCGATTTCCAGCGCCACGGGCTCTCTGTGGAGGCATAATCACCTTTATCTCCGCATCAACGGTTTGATTGTTGCCATTATAGCACGGTTTTTATGCCTTGTCAAGGCACAGAACAAAAAACAGCCAACAAAGAAAAAGAGGATCGGCCAAACCGATCCTCTTTCGTTATTCTATTACTTGCCCGATACGGTCACACCGCCGAATGCCGCGTACGGCAATACGGTGGCACCGTCGCATACGACCTCGGAGGAGATCGCCACGACGTTCTTCAGCAGATCGCCCAGATTGCCGCTGATCATGGTCTCGCTCAGCGCACAGGTGATCTTTCCGTTCTCGATGAGGAAGGAGTTCTTCGCCACCCCGGAGAAATCGCCGCTGGTGCCCGGCTCACCGCCGGAGAATCGACCCACCAGAATACCCCGCTCAATGCCGGCAATGATGTCCGCATAGGGCGTCTCGCCCGGCTTCATCACAATGGCGTAGGAGGAGTTCTTTGCCCGGGGCAGTCCGGTCTTGTTGGCCACGTAACCGGAGAGCATGAAGCTTTCCAGCACGCCGCCCTTTATGATGTCGTAGTTCTCGGAGCGGAAACCCTCGCCCGTGAACCGCTCACCGCATACGATGCGCTCGTCCAGCGGTGTGGCGGAGATGGTGATGGCAGGATCGGCCACCACCTTGCCCAGACAGTCCTTCCAGGGGCTGGTGCCGTCCAGCAGCGTTCCGTCGGAGGCGAAATTGCCCAACGCACTGCCGATGAAAGTGCCGAGGGAAGAGGGCGGGAATACGGCTACGCCGGTGAATTTGCCCTCCAGAGGCTGGGTGTCCAGCTGTTTGGATACGTTTTCCAGATCCTCACGGATGGTGCCCAATTCCATAAAGGGCACATCCAGCCGGTCGGTGATGACGCCCGAGCCGAAGAAGGAGGAAGACTTCTCGCCCTCGTGGGCGGAGAACATCAGAGAAATTTCGTAATTGCCGGAGAGAGTCTCGTACTCCACGCCCAGACTGTTTTTGAATACGCTGTGGCGCTTTTTGTGGGTCACGATCATCTGCTCCATCAGGATCAGGGGGAACTGCTCCCCGATCTGCCGCATCAATTCTTCGGTGCGGTCGAAAAGCAGATCCAGATCCGCCTCCGGCGCGCCCGCGGTGAAGAAGCCGTTTTCGGACTTCTCGGCGAATACCCAGGCGGGATCCGCAGCCCCGGAGTCCGCGATGGCCAGACAGTTCACAGCGGCCGCCGCGATGGAGTCGTCATCCAGACGGTTGATGCCTACCGATCCCTTTTTGTCGTCCTTGACGGCGGTCAGAGAGAGGGAATTATCAAACAGAGTGCGGAACAAAGAGAACTTGCCTCCGTCCACGTTGAATTCGTGAGTTTCGGTGAAGCGGACAGCGCACTGCGCCTTGTCCGCGCCGTTGTCCTTCAATGCCGCAAGAGCTTTGTCAGCGATCATTTTCAAATCATGCATATCCGTTTCCTCCTTATCTTCCGCCTACCATCACGCGGCAGCGGATGTCGGATCCGCCGCAGCCAACGGGCATAGGCTGTTTCTTTCCGCAGAAGCCGGAGCTGGTCCACGTCATCTGATCCGATACCATATCCACGGTCTTCAGCATCTCAAAGGCTACGCCGGAGATGGTGGTGTCCAGAAGGGCACGGCCCAGCTTGCCGTTCTTGATCTCGTATCCCATGCAGACACCGAACATAAACTCACCGGTGGTGTCTGCCTGGCCGTTGTTGGTAGAGATGAAATAGTAGCCGTCATCCACAGAGGCGATCATATCCTCCAGCTTGTCCGTGCCGGGAAGCACGGCCGTGTTGCGCATACGGATCAGGGGCTCATCGGAGAAGGACCAGGCGCGGGCATGACCCGTTGCCTTCATTCCAAAATGATCGGCACTTTCGCGGCTGTTCATAAATCCAACCAGGACTCCGTCCTTGATGATCTCCGTGTCGGTGGCGGGGGTGCCCTCGTCATCCAGATATACAGGAAGCGGAGCTTCCACGCCCAGCGCGGTGTGGGCGAAGTCCACCAGGCTGACCTTTTCGGAGGCCACCACCTTTCCCAGACTGTGGGCAGCCACGCTGCCGCCCAGTACCAGATCCGCCTCAACCGTGTGGCCTACGGCCTCGTGGGCCAGCATGCCGGTCAGATTGCCGGAGAGAATGCAGGTCTTCATGCCAGCCTCTGCATATACGCCTTCCCGCTTCTGCATCAGGCGCTCGTAGAGCTTGTCGATCTCGCCGTACAGCCCCGCAGGATCGGTAAAGTTGAGATCGAAGGTGCCGGATCCGCCGTACGCCTCGAACAATTCAATCGGCGTGCCCGACGTGGTCTCGCTGTTGAGAAATACGTACATGTAGGAGCGGGGGGAGATGGTGTGTCCGCCCTGTCCGTCGGAGGTGATCAGCAGCTTCTCCATGGAATCGGAGGTGGCGATCACGGCACGGGAGGACAGATTCGGATACTTCTCGGCAATGTAGGCGTCAATGGCCCGGGCGAAGTCCGCGTACAGCTTCTGATCGGGATCGGAAATGTCGGCGGCAAGGGGACGGAATCCGTCCGCAATGGGAGTGAGAGGGCCTTTGCCGGCGGGAGCGCGGCGATCCATAAAGCGGGCGTTTTCATCCGCCGCCTTCAGTACGGCGCGAACTGCGTCGTCAGAGCACTCCGCCATGGAGGAGAATCCGTACACGCCGTTTTTGTATACACGGGCGGATACACCGGATACCTCCGATTTGGCATTGGCGGTCAGATTGCCGCTGAGCAGCGTCACCCGGCTGGAGCGACTCAGCTGTGCCCGCAATTCCGCGTGGGCATCGCCGGGCAAAAGATGTTTGTGGGGGGTAATGATATCCTGAAGCACGTTTCATACCTATCCCGCAAAGCGGGAATTTCCTTTCGTACAATATGGAATTCATGAATTCAGCGGATGCCGATGAGGGCACCCATGGCGCCCCGCATGCCGCGGGATGCCCGGTGGGAGTGATACAAATGGGGCTGGCAGGCGGTGCAGGCCGGGGAGATGTCGATGTGATCCTCCCGCACACCGGCGGCCAGAAGAAGGGTGCGGTTCATGCCGGGCACGTCGGCGAATAACTTGCCCTCACGGAATCGGATGTGTGCATCCGCAAAGGATTGCCCTTGGGCTGCCGTTACCGCCTCCCGAAAATCCTCGCCTACCTCGTAACAGCAGTCGTGGATCGCCTGGCCGATGGCACAGCGGATCGAGTCGATCTCACCGCCCATCCCGACGATCTGCTTTACCGCCGCATCGGCGATGCCGGCTACCGTTCCCCGCCACCCGGCGTGGGTGGCGCATACGATGGGCGATCCGTCCGCCCGGCGGGCAGAGTACAGAATCGGTACGCAGTCCGCCACGCGGATCATTAAAAGGATGCCCGGGGTGTCGGTGATGAACCCATCCCCCTCGCCCCCGTGGGGCAGGATCACGCCACATCCCCGGTCCGTGTCCGTGACCGGGCGGATGATGGCGGAGTGGATCTGGGGGGCGCAGACTACAGCGCGCTCATCCCATTTTCCATCTGTCAGCGTGCTGGCCAGAATGCGGATGTTCTCCCGCACCACCTCGTGGGGATCTCCGTGCCCCTCCGCTACGTTCATCGTCGCGGTGTGGGGAAGGGTGCTGACGCCGCCCTCCCGGGTGGAGAAGCCGTGGTACAGATCCCCCTCGTCCAGAAGGGAACATTTTTCCAGAATTCCGTCACGGTAAAACACGGGAGAATCTCCTTTCGGGAATGGTTTTACAGTTTTTGCGGTGGGGTTTGGGGAGGGACTTTTTTCAAAAAGCCCCTCCCCATGTTCCCGTTTGATTATTTCAAATTAAGAACGCTTTCGTCCCACATCTCGGGTGCCGCATATCCCAGCAGATTCACCGCGGTAGCGGCTACGTTGGACAGACCGAAGGTGCCCTTATCTTCCTTGACAGTGTAGGCATCGGCGTAGAAGTTGTCGTAGATCACCAGCGGAACGGGATTCAGAGTGTGGCTGGTCTTTGCCTTGTAGGAGCCGTCCTTGTTCATCTTGGGCGCGCCGGTTTTCTTATCCAACTCAGCCATCTCATCCGCGTTGCCGTGGTCTGCGGTGATCAGTGCCACGCCGTGCAGTTCATCCACCACGGACAGAATGCGGCCCAGCTGCAGATCCAGCGCTTCCAGAGAGCAGATGGTGGCCGCCAGAGATCCGGTGTGCCCCACCATGTCGCCGTTGGGGAAGTTCACTCTCAGGCAGGGATACTTGCCGCTCTTCAGTGCGTCAATCAGCGCATCGGTAATCAGTGCGCACTGCATCCACGGACGCTGCTCAAAGGGAACGATGTCGGAGGGAATCTCCACATAGGTTTCCAATTCCTCAGAGAACTTGCCGGACTTGTTGCCGTTCCAGAAGTAGGTCACGTGGCCGTATTTCTGGGTTTCGGAGATGGCGTACTGTGCCACGCCGGTGTCCGCCAGATACTCACCCATGGTGTTCGTGATCTCCGGGGGATTGACCAGATAGCGGGAGGGAATGTGAAGATCGCCGTCGTATTCCAGCATGCCCGCATAGGCTACCTTGGGCGCGCGTACCCGATCGAACTTGTCGAAATCCGCACCGGCCTCAAAGGTCTTGGAAATTTCGATGGCGCGGTCGCCGCGGAAGTTGAAGAATACCACGCTGTCACCGTCCTCGATGGTGCCCACAGGCTGGCCGTTCTCGGCAATTACGAAGGGCGGCAGATCCTGGTCGATGGCCTTGGTCTCCGCACGGTAGGTCTCAATAGCCTCTTTCGCGGATGCGAACTGTCTGCCCTCGCCCAGAACGTGGGTCTTCCAGCCCAGCTCTACCATGGCCCAGTTGGCTTCGTAGCGGTCCATGGTGATCTGCATGCGTCCGCCGCCGGAGGCAATCTTGATATCGAAGGAGCCGTCCCGCATCGCAGCGATGAATGCCTCAAAGGGCTCTACGTAATCGAGAGCGGAAGTCTCGCCCACGTCACGGCCGTCCAAAAGGATGTGCACGCGCACCTTGGCTACGCCGTCTTCCTTGGCGCGGACCAGCATCGCCTTCAGATGATCGATGTGGGAGTGCACGTTGCCGTCGGAGAACAGACCCAGGAAGTGGAGGGTGCCGCCGTCCTTTACGTTGGATGTGATCTCCTGCCATGCGGCGGAGGCAAACATTTTTCCGGATTCGATGGACTGGGATACCAGCTTCGCGCCCTGTGCGAATACCTGGCCGGAGCCCAGCGCGTTGTGGCCAACCTCGGAGTTGCCCATGTCGTCGTCAGACGGCAGACCGACAGCGGTGCCGTGTGCCTTCAGTTTTACGGTGGGATAGGAAGCCATCACGCGCTTCAGATTGGGCATATATGCGCGGGATACGGCGTTGGTTTCGCTCTCTGCGGTGAGGCCTACACCGTCCATAACGATGGTGAGTACCGGGCCCTGTACGCCGGCGAATGCGGTTTTTTCCAGTTTGCTCATAGGGGAATCTCCTTAAAGTAAATAATATATCTCCGGTAATGAATTACGCGGGTATTTATAGGGCAAAGCCTTAATAAATCGTTTTTCTTTTGCGGAGGGAGAGGAAACTTCGGCGTTGCGAGTTCGTGTATGCGCGAACTCGAATGGTCCCTTCCTCCCCATATTGGAATTCGATCACACCCCATTATAACACATTCTTCCTCTTTCGTCCATTGTTAATATACGAATTGAAGAAAAATTTCCCATAAATCTGCCCGGGTGGAAAATCTGCATCCCCGATTTCCCATATTATATGGAAATGTTCAAGATTTATTTATAAATGTGTGCTATAATGAACTATGTGCGGCAATTTGCCGCTTCTCTGTACGATATTTTACGCCGCACAGCGGCATGGAGATTATTATGATCGAAATCAGTCATCTGGTCAAACGGTACGGCGCCAAATTCGCCGTGGACGATATCAGCTTTTCCGTGGGTAAGGGCGAAATCGTCGGATTCCTGGGCCCCAACGGCGCGGGCAAAAGTACAACCATGAATATCCTCACCGGCTATCTGTCCTCCACCTCCGGTACGGTAAAGGTGGGCGGCATCGATGTGCTGGAAAGCCCCTACGAGGCGAAAAAGCTGATCGGCTTTCTGCCGGAGCAGCCGCCTTTGTACGTGGATATGAAGGTGGACGAGTATCTGAACTTCGTCTACGATCTGAAGAAATGCACCCTCAACCGGGAAAAGCATCTGAAGGAGGTCTGCGAGGTCACAAAAATCGCCGACGTCCGCGGCCGCCTCATCAAGAACCTCTCCAAGGGATACCGCCAGAGAGTGGGCATCGCCCAGGCTCTCGTGGGCAATCCCAAGGTGCTGATCTTCGACGAGCCTACCGTCGGCCTGGACCCCAAGCAGATCATCGAGATCCGCAATCTGATCCGCAATCTGGGATCGGATCACACCGTCATTCTGTCCACCCACATCCTGCCGGAGGTGCAGGCCGTGGCGGATCGGATCGTCATTATCAACCAGGGCAAGATCGTGGCCGATGAGAAAACGGAAAACATCACCCGCGTGGTGGAGGACGGCCGGCTGTACAGCGTGAAGATCTGCGGTCCCCAGAGAGAAGTTCTCGCCACCCTCAAGGGCATCCCCGGCGTGCTTCGCGCCGATGCGGTGGGAGAGCGGGAACTGGATAGCTTTACATATCATATCGAAAGCGAGCCGGGCGTGGATGTGCGCAAATCCCTGTTCTTTGCCCTGGCAGCCAAGAACTGGCCCATTCTCGGCCTGGAAGCCGTGGGCATGTCCCTGGAGGATGTGTTCGTGAAGCTGATGGAAGCCGATACCAAAAAGAAGATGGCCGGCGAGCGCCGGAATCGCGCCTGAGTCGGAATAATTCCGTAACGAAAGAGAGAGTACGACAATGTTCGCTATTTATAAACGGGAAATGCGTTCGTATTTCACCACCCCCATCGGATATGTGTTTATCGCCGTGTTCCTGGCTGCATCCGGTTTCAGCTTTGCTTTGACTACCCTGCAGGTGCAGTCCTCCGATGTTTCCCTCTATTTCCAGATTCTGATGTTTGCCTACATCGTGATTCTGCCCCTTCTGACCATGAAAACCTTCGCGGAGGAGCGCCGCACCCGCACGGAGCAGCTGCTTCTGACCGCGCCGGTGTCCCTGCCCGGTATGGTGATGGCCAAATTCTTCGCCGCCTTCACTATGTTCTTCGGCACTCTGCTGGTTTCCTCTCTGTATTTCTATCCCATGTCGTTGTACGGGGATGTGAACTGGGCACGTGCCTGGGGCTCCCTTATCGCCATGGTGCTCATCGGCATGACTTTCATCTCCATCGGCATCTTTGTATCCAGTTTGACGGAGAATCAGTTCACCGCCTCCTTCGGTACCATCGGTATCCTTCTGGCGCTGATGATCGTGGCCATGCTCAATAACATCATCGATTCCTATGCCGTCCGTCTGGTGCTGGACTGGGTGTCCATCTACAGCCGCTATATGAATTTCACCTACGGCATATTTGATTTCGGTGCTGTGGTGTATTATGCATCCATCTGCGTCGTGTTCCTGTTTTTGTCCGTCCGCGTCTTCGAGAAGAGACGCTGGTCGTGATTTGAGGGAAAGGAGATTGACGCCATGAACAGAAACGGATTTTTCAAAACGAAAAGCTTCCGCTACGGAAGCACCGCCACCGCATTCACCGCGGCATTCATTGCCGTTGTGGTGGTATTCAATATCATCTTCACCGCTCTGGCCAATCGGTATATGTGGTATATCGATATGACGAAGGAGGAGATCTTCACCCTCTGCGATGCCACCAAAGAGATCCTCGCCGATGTGGATGAGGAGATCAACATCTACTTCGCCAGCGAGCCGGACGTGCTCATGCAGGGCGACAACAGCATCTACAGCCAGTTTGTCTACAATACCGCTCTGCAGCTGGAGACAGAGTTCGACAATGTCCACGTGACTTGCAAGGATATCGTGAAAAACCGCTCCTTCTTCGAGCGTTTCCGTACCAATACCGCCACGGAGATCTATACCACTTCCGTCATCGTGGAATCCGGTACCGAGGTGATCGTGTACGGCCTGCAGTCCTTTTTCACCACCAATCCGGATGACGGCTCCGTCTGGGCCTACTCCGGCGAGAAGAAGTTTGTTTCCGCCATTCTGCAGGTGACCAGCACCGAGTTGCCCATCGTGTACTTCACCAGCGAGCATGGTGAGTCCATCGGCCAGTCCGCCGCGGAGCTGTTCAATCTCTTCGCGGAGAACGGCTTTGATGTTCGTACCATCAATCTGGCGAAGGAAGAGATCGATGAGGATGCCCGCATCGTCATCATCAACAATCCCGTCTACGACTTTATCGGGGCGGAGGCGGACGACGAATCCGCCAACGAAATCCGCAAGCTGGACCGTTTCCTCGATAAGTTCGGCTGCCTGCTTGTGTTTGCCGATCCCGATAACGCCGCCCGCCTGAATAACCTCTCCGAGTTCCTGGAGGAGTGGGGCGTGGGCTTTACCCCGGATACGGTGATCCGCGATACGGAGCACTCCATCTCCACCGACGGTATGTCCGTGGTGGCCAAGTATGAAACGACTACCCTGGGCAGCTCCATCTATAAGGACCTGACCCGCAATCTGGATACCCTCCCCAAGACCATCTCCCGCTACAGCATGCCTATCCGGATTCTGTGGGAGGAGGGCGGCAGTACATCCGGTGCCCGCGATGTGTCCGCCATTCTGACCACCTACGATACCGCCGAGGCGGTATACGACGGTGCCGTCACCGAGACGGGCTCCTTCAATCTGCTGACCTTGTCCCGGGAGTCCCGGATCATCGATAACGAGGAGTATTATTCCTACGTAATTGTCAGCGGCTCCTCCGCCTTTGCTGACAGCAAGTACCTGCTCAGCAATGCCTATGCCAACAGCGATATTCTGTCCTCCACCATGAAGGCTACCGGACGGGAAAAGGTGTTGGCAGATATCAAATTCAAGGTGTTCGATGACACTACGCTGGATATCACCACCGCCGAGGCCAATGACTGGACCGTGGCCATGACGCTGGTGTTCCCCGCCATCGCCGCAGTCACCGGACTGGTGATTTGGGTAAGGAGAAAGCACGCATGATGTCGAAACAGAAGAAAAAACTGATTTTGCTCGCGATTCTGTTCGCGGTGCTTGTCATTGCCTACTTTGTCGTAGTGGTTCCGCTGGTGGAAAGCGGAGAGGCGGGGGATGACACCAATCCGCCCGAAACCGTGGACGGCGAGATCATCGGACTGAACGACCGCTATATGATGTATCCCCAGGTGGAGCGCGAGTCCATGAAATCTCTGAAAATCGAGAACGAGCACGGCTCCTACGAGTTCTATCTGGACAAGGACGGTACATTCCAGCTCCGCGGCTACGAAGGCGTAGCTTACGATCAGACCAAGTTTGCCAATCTGGTCACCAGCGTGGGCTATCCGCTGGCCAAGGTCAAAGTTGTGGATAACGCCAGCGACAAGGAACTGAAAGAGTACGGCCTGGATAACCCCCGTGCCTACTGGACACTGACCACCACCGCCGGCAAGAGTTACCGGGTGGCGGTGGGATACGATCTGCTCACCGGCGGCGGCTATTACGTTATGCTGGAAGGCAGACGGAGCGTGTACGTGCTGGATACCACCCTGGAGGACGGCGTTCTCGCTTCCATCGAGTATATGACATCGGGCATTCTGATCGCCGGATTGAGCCAGGAAAGCTATCTGACGGTGGACAACTTTGTCATCGAGCGCAGCGGCGAGAAATTCATCCATATCTCTCAGGTGCCTGAGAGCGAGCGGGTGAACGCGCAGGCACTGGTGGAAAACGTGATGTCCTATCCCGAGGGATACTATCCCAACGAGGATCTGTATTACGAAGTGCTGTTCTCCTACATCAATCTGACGGGCACATCGGTTCTGCACCTGATGCCCACATCCGAGGAGTATCTGGCGTGCGGCTTGCCCGATATGCATGATAAGAATGCAGCCCCCGCCCCGTATAAAGTCAGTTTTGACGTGGACGGGACCCCTGTGATCCTGTATTTCAGCGAAAAACAGCCGGACGGTACGTATAACGTGGTGTCCAGCTTGTTCCCCGAGAAGATCGTGGCGGTGCCGGCATCCTCCTGCACCTATCTGGAGAAGGATCTGCTGGCCTGGCTGGAGAAATATCCCTTCCAGCAGTGGATCATCACCGTATCCGCCATGGAGATCCACGGCGCGGGTGCGGATGTAAAGTTCGATCTCACCCACGGCAAGGATGAGGCGGGCAACAATACGCTGGATGTGCAGTGCAGCACCGGCAAGTTCATTCCCAATGCGGATGTAGTCAACTTCCGCCAGTTCTTCCGCACACTCCTGTCCGTCAAGATCGAGGATTATGTGCCCTTGAGTGAGGATGAAATCGCCGCTTTGACAGCGGACGAGAAGAATTGCCTGCTCACTTTCACGATTACCAATCTGAATGGTGAGGATACGGTGTATAAATTCTATCCCTACTCCGGCTCCGGCCGCCGGGCCCTGATGACGGTCAACGGATACGGCGAGTTCTATGTGCTCACCGATCTGATCGAGAAGATCGCGTCCGACGCGAACAAGGTGCTGGCCGGTCTGGATGTCAATTCCTACGCAAAAGAGTAATCAAATAAAAAACGGCAGGAGATAGACTCTCCTGCTGTTTTTTGTACAGCAAGTATGGGTGGTTCCCGGCGATGGGTCAGCCGCACTGCAGGGAAAACCAGAAGTTCTCAAACCGTTTTTCAGCCAGATCCTGCTTTTTGATGTAGAAGTACAGCATACCGCAGTCTCCCCACATCCATTCCCAGTCATCCGTCTCAAGCGTTTCCAGCTGCAGCAGCAGTGTCCAGTCCTTGCTGCAGGCATGGATGCTTGCTTTTACATCGTCCGGCGTGTTTTGATAACTTTCCGCATTGCCGCAGTACAATCCGCGGCTCACCCGTTCGCACTCCGTCAGCATTTCTCCTTGAATGAGATTGGCATAGCCCAGGAGCTTGTGATCTGCTTCGTCCAGATCCACTCCCATGCTTTCCAGAAGCTCATCGTAATCGTCCCAATCACACTCTGTCGGGGTGTGCATTTCCAATTCCTCATAGGAGGGGTAGGAGGTTTTGGAGGAAAAGCGCACCGCGATTTCCGGCACGATGAAATTATCTTCTATGTCGGTGGGCCATTCCATGGGGGCGAATCCATCGGTTTCCTCAAAATAAAATACTCGTGCGCTCCCTTTGTCCCGCGGATCAAATCCCCACGTGGAGGCCTCAAACTCGTAGAAAAAGTACAAAATGCCTGTGGCAGGAAGCAATCTGTCCCAGTCGAAGGGGGCAACGTCTTCCAAATTGATTTGGCAAAGGAACGACAAAGGACGTGTTATGTCATCATCCTTGCTGGTAAATGTGGGCCATACGAAATCCTGCGGAAGCCACGGTTTTCCACCCAATTTGCTTTTGTTGGGCGCGAGGCTTTCGACAGAAGCATCCGTTTTCATGACAATTTCATTTTTTGCCAAAGCGGCAATTTCCGCCTTGAGCGATTTGTTGCTTTTCATAATATTTTTGAAAGCATCAAAAATAGACATGGTGATCTCCTTATAAAGAATTCATTTTTGATTTGCCTGAAATACAGGATTCATTTCCCCGCTGTCAGTGGTTCTTTCGCCGGAACAGCGGCTTTCTTTTTGCCCAAAATCCGTGCGCACAGCCCATGCACCGCCCAGGAGGCGATGCCGGTGGCGGCCATGATGGCGGCTATGTACAAATCCCCGTTGTCCACAAACAGCGGCCATTCCCAGCCGATAAACGGAAGGCGGATCGTATACCCACTGCGGAAGATGGCGATGAACAGCGCGTGCCACAGATAGATCTCCAGGGAGTGATCTCCCAAAAAGCGGAGGATCGGATTGCTGAAGTGCACCTTCTGCGACAGCAGCACCAGCACCCCGCAGAACAGGATCACGCAGAGAATCTGCATCAGCAAAACCGGCAAGGTGCCGTCGTTGTGCCGCGGACAGATCCACCAATATACGGCGGCAAATCCCGCGGCGGCCCCAGTCATCCACAAGGGATATTTTTTCTGAATCAAGGCGTGGATGGACTCCCGATACCGGCAGTACCACATTCCCAAAGGAAAGGCAATCACGGAGTTGTACCACCAGAAGCCGTAGGCACCGTAGCCGCCAAAGCGGTACAGGCAGTACATGACCACCATGTATACAACCGTCACCGCGGTGACGGCAAGGCAGGCGATCCTTTGGGAAAGAAAACGAAAACTGAGGAAGAACACCACGTACAGCAAAAGAATCACCGGCACGTACCACAGATGCAGTCCCACCAGGGAACGGAGAATGTACCGCACCGCGGAGGGGAGATCCCGTCCCAGGCAGTTGATAAGGCAGTAAAACAGATTGATGATATAGTAGGGCACCAGTATGGTCAGAATCCGCCGACGGAAGAAGCCCTGCAGATACCGGGGATTCGTTTGTGCGCTGTGCATCAGCCCGTAGCCGGAGATGAGAAAGAACCCGCCGATGGCGATGAATCCCACATACCGAAAGGCGATCAGCGAGCGGAATTCCGCCGACAGATAGGCACACAGATGATGCAGCAGAACCGAGAGGGCGAACAGCCCCTTCAGGGATCGGGTCTGCTCCCGGGAGAATCCATCCTCGTGGAAGGAGCCCCGCGGGCTGAGTTGCACGCACAGCAGTGCACACAGAGCGATCAGTAAAACAAACATGCTGTCCAGCTCCTTTCGGATGGCGCGGTTTAATACACGTTGCCACTCTCGCGGTATTCCCGCCATACGTTCTCAAAGAATCCGCCCCCCTCGGGCAGCGGCCGCACATCCCGCCAGGTGGGGATACAGCCGTCCTTGGTGAAACTCAGAATCTGCACGGACGCATCCAGCGCTCCGTCATCTAAAGCGAAGCGGAAAGTGTCATCCAATCCTGCCGGGCAATTCCCCGCGACGGCGGTGTACATGGCCGATCCGCGGGATTTTCCGCCGTGGGCGGCGTAATCCAGCATGGCGGTGAGATACATCTGCTGGGAGATCAGAATGTCCCGCAGACGGTACGCCTGCCGCAGACCGGCAGGGGAGGAAATCCGCACCGTATCGGCGAATGCGGCAAAATCCGCGGCAGTCTGAGCGAGCGCAGCACGGATGGCCTGGGGATTGCGCAAAGCACCGCCGCATTCCGTCATGCGGGCGGTGACGCGGCGCAGCATCTCCGTCACGGTGTCCTGATCCGACAGCATGGCATCGGCCAGATGGGCGTGATAAGCCAGCGTATCCGCCGCCGCACCCATGAAATCCTCCTCGGGGAGGGGATCACCTGTGCCGTGTCGGGCAATGTACTGGGCCGCCCGCATGGATCCGGCCTGCCCCGCGTTGAGGGCGCTTCCGCCGGGACGGTATACGCCGTGGCTTCCCGCCACCTCACCGGCGGCGAACAGATGGGGCACGTTCGTCTGCCACCACATATCGATGTCCAGGCCGCCGTTGTTGTGCTGGGCGCACAAAGCGATCTCCAGCATCTCTTTCGTAATATCCACGCCCTTGGAGCGGTACAATTCCACCGCCGGTGCGTTCATGTGCATCAGCCGCTCGATGGGCGTGCCGAAGCAGGCCCCCGCCTTCTCCAGATACTCCCGGGCCTCGGTTTGCAGCTCCCCGTAAGGGAGATCGTCCATTCCATAGGGATTAGTGCGGAAATCCAGATATACCCGCCGGCCCCGGAGCACCCGCTCCCGATATACCAGCAGATCGATGATGGAGGAGCCGCCCAGGACCTTGCGGCAGTCAAAGGGCCACTCGTATCCTTTTTTGAATACCATGGAAAGGCACTCCGCCGCCGTGGGGAAATATTCCGTCAGGAATTCGTGCTCCGTCCCGTCGGGATCCACGGATACGAACCGGGGCAGCACCTGCATATAGGTGCCCGATACGTTCCAGCGGGGACTGGTGGAGGCCAGACCAAACTGCCACTCCGTCAGATTTCTGCCGCCTACACCCGCCTCAAAGGCCACGCCGGAGGAGCCGCTGTGCCCGCAGGGATATACGGTGTCCGCATAGATGCCGGCGGGACCGCCGGTGGCGAAAACGATATTCTTGGCGCGGACGAGCACAAATCGATCCGCATCGCTGGCGGCTTTGTTTACATCCAGACAAAGCATGCCTACGGCAGTATCATCCTTTTTAATGATGGAAATTACCATGTAACCGTCCAGCGTGGGAATCTGCTCCTTCGCCACGGCCTTTTCCAGATATTCCGTCATCAGCTTGGAGGTCAGAGGACCTGCGCTGGTGGCGCGGGCACGGGGATCGTGATCCGTTTTGTATCCCACGTATTCGCCATAGCGATTCACGGGGAAGGGCACGCCCAACTGTGCCAGATGAATGAAGCAGGGCACGGACAGCGCCGCCTCGGCGTAGGCGATGTCACCGTCCACGCATTTGCCGCGGAACAGATCCTCCGCCATAGCCCGGGGCGAATCGGCAAAATCGCCGCAGAGATTCAGCTTGTAGTAGGTCTGTTTGTCCGAGCCCGTGTTGCGGGAGGTGCCCATCTTTACCCCTTCGGTGAAGATGGCAACATCCTCCACACCGTATTCCCGCAGGCGGAGCGCGGCGTTATAACCGGCCGCACCGCTGCCTACAATGGCGGTGTTCACGGTGACGGCGCGGCAGTTCCGTCCGCCGATAGAAAGAACCGTTTCCTTCATGTCGCACCTCACAGCCGGCGGATGTGGAAGCCGCCGTCCACGTCGATGGATTGGCCGGTGGTGTAGCCCAAATCACCGGAGCACAGTACATAGACTGCCCGGGCAATATCCTCCGGCTCACCCCACCGCCGAATGGGCAGGATCCCCTCGTTGAAGATCAGATTGTCGTATTTGGCCTTCACCGTCTCCGTCATGCCGGTCATGATGATGCCGGGACGGATTTCGTTGACCAGAATACCGTACTCCGCCAGACGGTCGGCGAAGAGAGTGGTAATCATGGACACGCCCGCCTTGGAGATGCAGTATTCTCCCCGACTGGTGGAACTGGTGTAGGCGGACATGGAGGAGATGTTCACAATGTAGCCGCGGATGCCGTCCTCCGCTTCCTGCTCGATCATTTTATTCGCGAACAGCTGGGTGAGGAAGAAGGTGCCCTTGGCGTTGATGTCCATAACGAAATCGTAGCTTTCCTCCGTCATGGACAGAATGTCGTTGCGCTGGCGGGGCGCCACGCCCGCCACATTGATCAGCGCATCCACGTGTCCCAGATGGGCGTAGGCGCACTCCAGAAGCCCCCGGCGGGACTCCGCGTCGCTCAGATCGCCGCAGTAATAGAGGACGCTCTCCCCCATGGGAGCGAATTTTTCCTTGGCTGCGTCCGCACCCAGCCGATCCATGGCCACAACGCGGTATCCCTGGCTTACAAATTTTTCTACAGCAGCATATCCGATGCCGCCAGCGGCACCGGTGATAACAGCGGTTTTCATGATGATGTTCTCCTTATTCCTGTTTGTGTGTCGGCCCCTTTTTCAAGGGGGGCTGACGCTATATGTGTTCTTTTATTTTCCCAAAACCTGTTTTTTGTAGATGGGCATATATACCTCGCCGTCGCGGATGGGACAGCCCGGCGTGCCGCCCGGCGTCCGCATGATCTCCGTGCATTTGCCGCAGGTCAGGCACAGTTTTTTCGCGTCCAGCCCGCCCGTTTCACAGATGTCCCGGGCGCACCCCGGATAGGCCAGCGTCTCCCGGCCATAGCCGGCGAATGCAAATGCTCCCGCCTCGATCATAGCGGCGGTTACGTTGGGCGATGTGCCGCCCAACAGGGAGATGCCCGAGGAAATCACCTTCACATCCGGCACAGCGCCTGCCACCTCGGCAATGCCCGTCAGCATCCGGTGGACGCCCACCATGGGATGCTCCGGCGGATCGTAGGTGCCCGAGGCAAAGGGACGGTTCACGTGGGGATTGAAATAGGGATTGCCCATGGTGAAATTCAGCAGATGTACACCGTATCCCGCCAGATCGGCGGCCAGGTGTTTTGCTTCCGTGTAGTCGGGAGTGATGCCGTCCCCCTCGTTGACGGAGAATCCGTAGGGGTAGGGGAATCCGTCGTAGATGTTCATGCGGGTGGATACGATGAAGCGGGAGGAGCATCCCGCCAGCGCGCCCTGTACCGCCTCGCGGAGCAGACGGGTGCGATTCTCATAGCATCCGCCGTAGCGGCCGGGACGGTTGTAGGCGGAGAGCAGCTCGGAATTCAGATATCGGTGACAGCACTTGATGTCGCATCCGTCAAATCCCGCCCGCTCGGCCAGGGCCGCGGCAAAGGACAGCTTTTCCGTCAGCCGGTCCAGATACGCATCGCTGACGATGCGGGAGGCATCGATGGGCGCGTCTCCCTCAAAGAGGGGATTGTTGTAGGCGATCAGCGGGGCGGGCACGCCCTCCGGCTTGCTGTAGCGGCCGGAATGGGTCAGCTGAACGATGACGGTTGGCTCGTATCCGTTTTCCCGCAGGCAAGTTTCCTTGATCTCCTCCACCAAAGGAGCAAAATCCATAAAGTTGTATTCATCCATGTACAACTGACGGGGATTGGCTCGACCTTCTTTCATGACGGCGGTAGCCTCAAACCAGATGATTCCCGCGCCGCCTCGGGCAAAGCGGAGATAGCGGCGGCGCGTCAGCGTATCGGGCAATCCGCCCGGCGTGCCGTCGCATCCCTCCATGGCCTGATAGGCAATGCGGTTGGGGATCACGCGGCCCTGCACGGTGACGGGCGTTTTCAGAATGGATGTATCCTCCGCGTAGGGAAGGACTACGTTTGCCTCACGGCACAGGGCCTCCCAAGCCTCTTTCGTGTGGGGAACGGATATGGACATAATGGGACTCCTTTCGGTGAAAAGACCGTATATACGTCATTATATAATGAAAAAAAACAAATTGCAATGCTGCGGCGGAATTTTCCCGGAAGATAAAAAAGGAGTTGATGCAGGGTCGTGCATCAACTCCCGTTTTGTCAGGATTCCAGTAGGGATTTCTGCTCCCCGCCGCTGAGATGGTACGGCTTCCATACCACGTTCTGATCCTTGTAGTGGATCACATCCACTGCCACCGAGGTGTCCCCCGCATACATCTGCAAAAGCAGATCGTTGGTGTCGGATATGGTCACGTCCCGGAATACCAGCCGGTGATAGGTGTACATCCATATCGTCTTTGTGTCCGCCACCGTGCCGACGATTTCTGCCTTGGTGTCCGAATCGGTCAGACGGAAAGTGAACTCCGCGTCCGTGGACAGGGATTTTCGCTCATAAATGCTGTCGTTGTAGCGCACGGTCACCTGTACCTCCCGGATTTCGGGGATGTACACAAAGGCGTAGCAGGCGATGTTGCCGTCCTGGGATACCTCCGTCACCACATCGTGGGTCTGCATGGCAGGGATCTCCCCGTCCGCGCAGGCGGCTATCAGCCCCTCCGAGGGATACAGATCGCTCAGCGTGCTGTGATTGGCGGCAAAGCAGCAGCGGAAAATAAACAATCCCATCAGAATATATACAATCGTGATAACAACAATTTTGGCAATGCGTCCGGTTTTACTCATACATACCTCCGGCAGTTGATAGAAATACTATGTTTAATTATAGCAAATTCATGCCGTAAATACAATAGAGATGAAGTTTTTTTACAAAATCCATTGACAGATGGGAAAAATACGGATATAATAATATTTCGCAGATGTTTTATTGCAAAAAGGAGGGTGCACCATGCGAATCGATCTGAGTCAGATCCTGGAGGGCAGATGTACCACCCTGGAAGGCTCGTATTCCTATACCCCCGGCGAGGACGGTGTCCTTCTGCCGGACAGTATCACATTGCGCGGCCCCATTGCGGTCCGCTACCGCGTGACGGACAATCACGGCTACCTCACCATGGTGATCGATGCCGAGGTTTCCTACGATACGGTGTGCGACCGGTGTCTGGATCCCGTTTCGGTAACGATGCCCTTGGCCCTGGAGCGTTTGATCGAGACAGACAGTGCGGTGCGTCTGGGCGATGTGGAGCACGATGAGGATTACGAGGACAGCCTGCTGCCTCTGGTAAACGGCGGCGTGGACGTGGATAACGAGATCACGGAAGCGCTGGTTCTGAACCTTCCCATGTATCATCTGTGCCGGGAAGACTGCCCCGGACTGTGTCCGAAGTGCGGAAAACGGCTGGCAGACGGCGATTGCGGCTGTTCTGCAAAAAAAGAAATTGATCCAAGACTGGCAATTTTGCAAAAACTACTTGAAAAACACGATTGATTGGTGTATAATAAACCATAGTGTGTTAAAATGTCAATAAGACCCATAAGGAGGTGTTTAGGATGGCAGTTCCGAAGAGAAAAACATCCAAAGCGCGCAGAGATAAGAGACGTTCCAACGTATGGAAGCTTGAGATGCCCGGCATGGTTAAGTGCCCGCACTGCGGCGAATACAATCTCGCGCACCGCGTCTGCAAGACTTGCGGTTACTACGACGGCAAAGAGATCGTCAGCAAAGAAGCGTAATAGCAGCGAAAAAGACCGCATTTATGCGGTCTTTGCGCTTTTTATGGGGATGTTGCAAAGGAGGACGTATGCGATATACACCGCGGGCGGAAAATAAAGGAGCCAGGCGTCTGATGCTGGCACTTCTGGCGCTGGGCACCGTTTGCTTTTCCATTACGATCCCCCTGCCTGCCTGGCGGGACGCGTGGGTCACATCGGCCGGCGTGCTGGTGATGGGCGGCGTGTTTTTGTGGGCACGGTACATCGGCACCACGTTCACTTACGAAATCGCCCTGCGGGGATATCCCCCGGCGGAGGACGGTATGGAGTTTGCCGCCGCCTCGCCTGTGAATGTGACGGCCCTGCCGGCCCATATGCTGGATTTCACCGTGCGCAAAACCCAGGGCCGGCGATCGGTGACCGATGCCCGGCTGGGGCTGGAGGAGCTTGCGTATTTCGATCTGTATCCACGCCGCGGGGGTAAGGAGAGGGAAGTACATAAGCGGTATCCCGAAATGAAGCTTTTCAACTATACAGCATCCATGATTCCCGAGCGGGCGTACATCGCCGTGTTCGTGGACGGGGACGGGGGTGCCGCTGGACTGATTCTGGAGCCGAATGCCGCTATGGCATCG
The DNA here is from genome assembly GCA_017468385.1 of Clostridia bacterium. GTDB lineage: Bacteria > Bacillota > Clostridia > Oscillospirales > CAG-272 > SIG701. The sequence goes on along the minus strand of JAFUIQ010000010.1, from coordinate 34,639 downwards.
TATCTGTCCCGCATAGCGGGGATGCAGTAAAAAAGCAGGAGCGCAAAAGCCTTCTCCTGTGGGAGAAGGGGGACCGTTCCGACTTCGACGAAGTCGAATGTCGCACGGTGGATGAGGAGTAAGAAATGATTCCGTACAATAAGAAACTTGTATCCAATGCAAGAGCACTACGAAAAACATGACTCCCGAAGAAAAACATTTGTGGTATGATTTTCTAAAGCGACTCCCATTTAATGTACGGCGACAACACAATATCGAAAACTATATTGTTGACTTTTATATAGCAGAAAAGAGGATCGTTATTGAGGTGGATGGAAGACAACATCTATTGCCGGAGCATATCGAAGCCGACAAGCAAAGAGATAGAGATTTATTGTATTGGAATATAGCAGTATTGCGATATTCAAACGATTCTGTAAGGAATAATTTTACTGCTGTTGCAGCAGATATTCTGAAACATATCGGGTTGACATTTTCCGATTTGAAACCTAACAAATGACACCTCATCCGGCATCTGCTTTGCAGATGCCACCTTCTCCTGCTGGAGAAGGCTCGTAAGAAGCAGTTTCAATTGCATATAAAAAGAAGTTCCCACAAGCCATTTGGTCAGTATGTGGGAACTTTATTGTTTCTAAAGCTTACCCGCTAAGCGGACAAATCTGATGGGTGGTTGCCAAAAGTCTTAATTAAAAACAATTCCGAAATATATGCTGAGCAACTTCATCAACTGTTAAGTTGTCGGTATCAACAATTTCACCGCGAATATTACTGCTAAACGCTTTGACACATCTATCGATCTGCTGTTCTGCCCAGGATCCTTGTTCTTCTCCACGATGTATAAGACGTCCAATAATCTTTTCTTTTGGAGCCAATAAAATAAAGTGACGGACATCTATACCATCGCTCTGTAGATTGCCAATGATTTCACAGTAATAGTCATAATTTACGATTGTCATTGGAATAATGATATGACCACTAAAGTTGTGATACATATATTTTATATATTCGTAATTGAACTTTCTCCACAGTTCGATGTCCTGAAAATCTCCTTTGCGCTTCAACGGTTCGGGGAAATTGTCCCAAAGAAAAGCGCCTACTTGCTCCGGATCATAAATGTGTGAGTTATCTATCAAATGATGTAATTTACTTGCGGTTGCTGTTTTGCCCACTCCAAAACATCCATTAATCCATATAATCATACCTAATCTCCTTCAAATAGTTATTTGCTGGATGGCGTTTATGTGGTCAGTATACCATATATGTGAGATTTTTGCAACCATACTCAGCCTTTAGCTTCACATGTAGGTGAAAATAAGCCTTCTCCTGTGGGAGAAGGGGGCCGTTCCGACTTCGACGAAGTCGAATGTCGCACGGTGGATGAGGAGCTGCGTTCGGGCTAAATTTACGATATGGACGGAGTTTCCGGAATAAACAACAGGAGCGAAGTTATCTTCGCTCCTGTTTCAGTATACTGAGAAGTTTGGCGAATTCGTCGGGCAGGGGCGCTTCCAACTCCATCATCTCGCCGGTGGCGGGATGGGCAAAGCGAAGTTTTCCCGCGTGCAGGCATTGTCCGCACAAAAGGGATCCGTGCCGCTTCTCGAAGGGCGTGCGATTCGCGCCGTACACCTCATCCCCCATCACAGGATGGCCGATGTGGCTCATGTGTACGCGGATCTGGTGGGTGCGTCCCGTTTCCAGCACCAGACGGATGTGGGAAAAGGGACCGAAATCCGTCACGGGAAAGTAGTGGGTGATCGCTTCACGGACACCGGATGTGCCGCGGGGAAGAACCGCCATCTTTTTTCGATCCTTGGGACTGCGGCCGATGGGGGCGTTGACGGTGCCCTCCTCCTCGATGCCGCCGATGACCAGCGCCTGGTATTCCCGCCGCATGGAGTGATCCGCCAACTGAGCCGCCAGAGACAGATGGGCCCGATCGTTTTTCGCCGCGGCGATAAGTCCCGTGGTGTCCCGATCGATCCGATGAACAATGCCGGGCCGGGCCACGCCGCCGATGCCGGACAAAGAATCACCGCAGTGATACAGCAGAGCGGACACCATGGTGCCACTCTCGTGTCCCGGGGCGGGGTGAACCACCATCCCCTTGGGCTTGTTGATGACGATCACATCGTCGTCCTCGTAAATGATATCCAGCGGGATATCCTCCGGCTGTGCCTCAGCCGGAACAATTTCGGGCAAAAGGATCTGCAGCGTGTCTCCCAGGTGGACTACGGTCTTTTTCGTGATGGGAATGCCGTCCCGCGTTACCGCGCCGGATTCCATCAGCCGTGCCAGAGCGGAGCGGGAGAATTCCGTCCGATCGGCCAGGGCTGTATCGGCCCGCTTGCCGTCCAGCTCCTCATCGATGGGGCAGATGAGGATGTTTTCGCTGAACATTTCTTCCTCCCGCATCATGCCGCATCCTCGGCTTTCTTCGCACGGGCTTCATACAAGAGAACGTACAGAATAAACAGCCCGCATCCCACGCAGACAAAGATGTCCGCCACGTTGAAAATGTATTTCCAGAAGGGGATGCATTTCACATCCACAAAATCCACCACAAAGCCCCGGGCGATGCGGTCGATCATGTTGCCGATGCCGCCGCCCACAATGAAGGCCACGGCCACGGTCTCCAGCGGATGCCGGCTTTTATTGAGGAACATATAAACGATCATGCCCCCCAGCGCTACGGTGGAGATCACCAGGAACACCCAGCGATGATCCTTCAGCATGCCGAAGGCGGCGCCGGTGTTCTCCACATAGGTCAAATGAAGCACATTTTCCCACAAAGGATAACTGCCCACGGGGGCCAGATACTGCAGGGCAAGGATTTTGGTCAGCTGATCTGCCAGAATCACGCCCGCCATCAAAAGAAAGAATAAAAGCATACTTACCTCGGTAAGGGGTTAATCATCTCCACCGATCAGACGGCTGAGAAAACCGCGTTTTTTCGGTGCTTCGTTTTCCACAAAGTCAAACTCACTGGTGTCACCCTCGGCGGCCGGTGTTTCGGCGGAGGATTTCTTGGGATCAAACGTGTCAAATTCCACACTGAACGCCCGGCGGAGACTCTGCAGAAGCAGGGCGTCCTCGTCCTCTTCTTCCTCCACGGCGGGTTCCTCCGCGAGGGTCTCCTCTACCGTGGGCTCCTCCGCGGCGGGTTCAACCTCCGGCTCGGAGATCTCTTCTTCCTCCACGATTTCCTCGGGCGTTTCCTCGGTGGATTCGGGAAGAATCAATGTGTATCCGGGATCCATTTCCTCATCGTTGATCACATGGATGGCGTCGGTCCACAGCGCGTCCTCACCGATGATGCCGGCGATTTCCCGGTGGATATCCTCCATATCGTCTACCGCTTCGAACAGATCCATCTGTTCCACATCGTCCTCCGATGTGGTCTTTTCCGCTTGCTCGATCTCCTCGATTCTGGGGATTTCCACGATTTCCGGAATGTCAAAAAACTCCTCCTGTGCTTCGGGTTCTTCCTCCGGTGTTTCCTCAACTACAGGAACCTCCTCGGCTACAGGGATCTCCTCAACTACAGGAACCTCCTCGGCTACAGGGATCTCCTCAACTACGGGAACCTCCTCGGCTACAGGGATCTCCTCGACTACGGGAACTTCCTCGACTACGGGAACCTCCTCGGCTACAGGGATCTCCTCGACTACGGGAACTTCCTCGACTACGGGAACTTCCTCAACCACAGGAATGTCCTCAACTACAGGAACTTCCTCGACTTCCTCCGCCGGAGCGGGGGCTGCCGGTGCCACTGCGGCCGGAGTATCAAATGCCAACTGGGCGGATGCCTGCGCAATTTCCTCCATTGCGTCGATGTGCTGACCGTAACGGGTATACAGCTCTTCCTTGAAGCGCAGGATTTCCGCCTGCATGGCGGCGCAGAGATGCTCCTGCTGTGCTGCCTTGGCATCCGCCTCGGCGGTGATCCGGGCAGCCTTGGTCTGTGCATCCCCGATGATTTTTGCCTGCTGCACTTCTGCATCGTGAAGCAGCTTGGCCGCTGCACGGCGCATTTCCGTGTCCAGACGGGTGATGCGGACTTCTCTTGCCTGCAGTTCCTCCAGCTTCTTCATCGCGATGGTCAGCTTGCGCTCCAGCTCATCGTTTTCCCGGTTCAGGGAGTCGAATTTTTCGGCCAGAAAATCTATGTACTCATCCACCTCGGTGGTGGTATATCCGCGGATAGCGCGGGTAAATTCGTGATTTCGTATTTCCTGCGGCAGTAACATGGCGATCCTCCGATTTATTTATATTTCCGCGCCACCAGGCGATTGCGGCCGCGGCGCGTCACAGTGTTGGCGGAATCAATGATATATTTGCCGTATCCGCGGATGGAAAGGGTATCTCCGTCCTCCACGGCGGCATCGGTCTTTTCCTCGGGGAAATAGTTCAGTTCCACATCGCCGGCCAGAACCAGGGACGCGGCATCACTGCGGGAAAGATTGGTCAGAGCGCGGACCACACCGTCCAGACGGGGGGATGCCACGCTGGCCTCGACCCGCTCAAAGGAGCGGGGGATCTCAAAGCCGTCGGGCAGAGTGATGGCGGCGGCGCGGACGGTGTCCGAGCCTGCGTGGGTCAGATTGTCCGTGACGAAGGGAACGATGGACGGCTTCAGAAACACCACCGCCCGGTGCTCGTCAAATACGGCGATATCGCCCAGCACGTGCCGCTCCAATCCCAACGCCAGAATGGCACCCAGCCAATCCCGATGAGTGAGGGAACCGTAATCACTGCCGGTCAGGGAAACGGCGGCAATGGCGGGGGAGATATCGATGGTTTCGTTTTCAATCAGCGAAGCAATGTACTGCTCCCGCGCTTCAGCAAAGGGATCCCCGGCGGGGACGTCGCCCAGCAGCCACTCGGGCACCAGAACGGCCACGCGGCGTTCCGCCCCCGGAGCACCGCCATAGAAAAAGAGACGGTCCGCCTGTCCTTCGCCGGCACAGGCGGCATAAAACAGGCGCTGTTCCCGGGGCGTCAGAAAATCCGAGAAAGCGGTATCGTAGGCTTCCCGGCGGACCAGCTCTGCGGCGCGTGCCATAAGACGGCGGCTTCCGTCATCCAGATGTTTGTCGGAAATGATTTTCATAAATCCTCACAGAAGAGATTGTAGTACAGACAGTAAGAAGAACGTAACGAGGAAGGAAATATCGATGGGCAGGGCGGCGATGGCGTCGATCCGGTGCAGAAGTGCCCGAACGGGGATGATAAACGGCTCCGTTGCCACGATCAGAAACCGCAGAATGCCGTTTTCCTCCGGCATGAAAAACCAACTCATAATGGCGCGGATCGTCATCATCGACTGAATGAGAGAGAGCATCCAGAACGCGATGGCAGAAAGAATATAAAAGAGGATATTCAAGGAGATCTCCTTTCGGGAAAGTGACAGGATGATGAAAAAATCCCGCATATCGGCATGCGGGCAGCATTACTCATGCTGCCCGCCGTCATTGTACTGTATTTTACCGAAAATCGGCACAAAAACAGAAGGCAACGGAAGCTGCCTTTGTTTTTATTGGCAGAGAATCAATTAAAACTCGTTGCTCTCCATGCCGGTGTTTTCTTCCTCGCGCTGTTCTGCACGCTGACGCTTGTCACGGAGCTGTGCATCGCCCACATCCACATTGCTGGGAGTGATTACGTATGCGTTGGAAGCGATCTTCTTCAAAGAACCGCCGATGGAATATGCTACGCCGGACAGGAAGTCGATCAGACGGCGAGCGGTTTCCTTGTTAGTGTTCTCCAGATTGAGAACGACCGTGCGCTTGTTCAGAAGATGATCGGCGATCTGAGGAACGCTGTCGAAGTGCTGAGGCTTAACCACCTTCAGCTCCAGTGCGGTGCCGGACAGGCTGATGCCGCTGCTCATCTGAGACAGACCGCTCATGCCCATGCCCTGTGCGCCCATAGGATCCGCTGTGTTCTGCGCGTTCTGCGCACCGGGGATCTCTTCGTCACCGTCGAACTCCTTGTAGTAATCGTCCTCGTAATCGTCGTAGTCGTAACTGTTGTCTGTGCCGATGCCTTTCTTAATTCTGTCCATGAGTCCCATTATTTAAACCTCCCCAACGTGAAAGTAGTATTTTTTATTTCCTTGCCATGTATACCGGGATCAGCGGTGACCGAAGATCGCCTGGCCGACGCGCACCTCGGTAGCGCCTTCCTCGATGGCGATGGCATAGGTACTGCTCATACCCATAGATAAAACAGGCTCTATTATATTATGCTTGTTTTTTTCGAAAATGTCAATAAAAATCTCATAAGTTTCTCGAAAATATTTGCGGGAATCTTCAATTTGGGCACAAACGGGGGCCATTGTCATCAGTCCGCGCACCCGGATGCCCTCCAGGGCCCCGAAATCCCGTACGGCATCCCGTACCGCCTCGGGGAGGACGCCGCCCTTGTTTTCCTCCCGGCCGCTGTTCACCTCCACCAGAATGTCCGTTACGATTCCAAGTGCGGTGCTGCGGCGGCTGATCTCCTCCGCCAGGCGGAGGGAGTCTACGCTCTCGATCATGGAGACCCGGCCCACCACCTGCTTTACCTTGTTGGTCTGCAGATGGCCGATGAAGTGCTGCTCGATTTTGCCCTCCAAAGCCGGGTATTTGTCGACCAGCTCCACCGTCCGGTTTTCACCGATCAGATCCAGCCCCAGATGCTCGGCCGCAAACAGGATCTCCTCCGGCGGCACGGTCTTGGTGGCCGCCAGCAGGCGGACCGGACCGTGGCCCACGCGGCGGCGGGCCAGGGCATTTTCCATATTTTCCCGCACGTGGCGGTAGTTTTCTGCGATGTGTTCGAATTGCTTGTAGTTTTCCATGCCTTATGATAATACGCGGCCGTCGTACAGCCCGCGTCCCTTCGTGATAACCATATCGTTTTGCTTCAGCCACTGGTGTCCCTCGGGGGGATCCGTCTCCGGATTCATCTCCACCAGACACCAGTCCTCGTTTTCCAGAAGGATGTTTACCGCCCGATAATACACGGTACTGCCGTAGCGGATGAAAACGCCCGTAACGCCATCCTGTGCCCGCAAAGCGGAGGCGGGGATGCGCAGCCCGGTGCATTCCTCATACAGGATGGACACCGGCTGGGAGCGGGTGAAGGTGAAATCCGTGGGGAGAGAATCGCCGCGGAAGACCAGCAGAGCCTGTCCGTCCTCCTCGACGACGCGGGTGAGCTCCAGCAGAAGCGTTTTGTCCTCGTTGTAAGGGAAGGTGACGGGATACTTATTTCCCGCAGCCAATGCCCGTCCCGTGTCCCGATCCGCCACGCCCACCGCGTACCAGGTGTAATCCGTCGCCAGTTTCCCGGCGGTGGCGGCCGTGGCCGGCTCGGTGCGGATCAGATCGCGGAATTCGCTCAGCGTCATACTCTCCGCCCGCTCCGCGGTGAAGGATGCTTCGTATCCGTCGCAGGCGGAATAGTAGTATCCGCTCCGGGGGGATGTGATCTGCTGACGGCGGGTGCCAAGGGAGCGGGTCAGGGAGGATTTCTCTGTCCGCAGACGTTCAATGGCTCCGCTTACATCGGCACCGGATCCCGTCAGGGATGCCCGGCGGTTCCATTCGGAGATCAGGGATGCCCGCAGGGACAGCACGCTGCCCCCGTCCCCCTGCCGTCCGGCAGAGGCGATGCTTTCCACGATATCGTAGATTTCCCCGTCGATGGAGACCGTATCCCGCACGGACAGAGTGCTGTTCTGGATTTGCTCCAGTACGGCGATCTGCTGTTCCAGCCCGGCGATCCGAGCCACAATGTCGGGGGAAGATACATCGTACAGGGACGCAACCACCCGCCCGATGCCGACCCGCTCGCCATCCGACGCGTCGGGTACACAACTGCCGCCGCTGACGGAGACAGTGAGGGGGATTTCATCCCGGAAAATATATACATCCATGTCCAGCGCGGTGCCAACCGTGGCTACCGTGGCCGGCTCGGACTCGGTCTTCTGGGTAAGACCGTAGAACAGATGGTACCCGATGTACAGAATCAGCCCCAGGGACAGGGCAACGGACAGCACATACAGGCCCACTTGCCGAAGATATTTTTTATCCATGTTTTTGATTCGGCCGGAGGCCGGAACCTTTCCGTTATCGTTGTGTGTTTACGGGAATGCGGGGAACCCGCGGGGTGAGAATACAGGTGATCTCGTAGTTGATGGTGGAGCCGATGCGGGCCAGGGCCTCGATCATGCTTCCGTCATCGCCGCCGAACAGCGTCACCACATCCCCCGGCCGCACATCGGCGTCGCCGATGTCGATCATGCATTGGTCCATGCAGATCCGTCCCACCACGGGGGCGGCGGTGCCGTCCGCCAGCTTCACCGATGCTCCGGCGAAGGCCCGGACAAAGCCGTCCGCGTATCCCACGGGGATAGTGGCAATGCGCATATCCCGCTCCGCGGTGAACGCGGCGCCGTAGCTGACCGATTCGCCCGCGCGCAGGGTGTGGATGTGGGCAATGCGGGTTTTCAGCGAAAGAACGGGGGTGAAGTCCGGCAGGATCGTGCCGTCGGGAGACATACCGTACAGGAGAATACCCGTGCGCACGCCGTCCTTGTATCCGCGGGGCAGATGGAGTGCCGCCGCACTGTTGCAGCAGTGCAGCATGGGCGGGCAGATCCCTTTTTCTTTCAGAAGAGATTCCACCGCCTCAAAGCGGGCCAGCTGCCGCGCAGTCAATCCACCCTCGCCCCGATCCTCATCCGCCGTGGCGAAGTGGGTGAACATGCCTTCGTTTTTCAGATGGGGCAAAGCCAGCACCGCGGCAATCTGCTCGGCGGCCAAGGCCGCGTCCGCACCGTCAAAGCCGATGCGGTTCATGCCCGTGTCCAGCTTGATGTGCGTGCGCAGTACCGCCGTGCGGGGCAGGATCCCCGATGCCTTCAGCCGCGCCATCTCCCGGGACATAGCTGAGGCGTACTCGGGGGAGAAAATGGTCTGGATGATGCCCTGGCGCACCAGAGTTTCCGTGTCCTCGGGCAGGGAATATCCCAGAATGATGATGTCCGCATCCCGGCCCACGGTTTCCCGGAGCAGCACAGCCTCATACAGGCAGGATACGGCGAAAAAGCCGCACCCCTCCTCCACGAGAGTCTGTGCGACGATATCCGCCCCGTGGCCGTAGGCGTTGGCCTTTACCGCCGCTATGATGCGGCAATCCGGCGATGCCTTGTGCACATGGGAAGCAATCCGGCGGTAATTGCGGCGCAGGGCCGCCACATCGATTTCCGCCCAGGTTTTGTATTTTCCGTATCCGTTCATAATGGGACGTCCTTTATGTAATAGTAACTCAGCCATCGCCGCACCGAATGTCCGATACGCCATAGCGGGTGGTGATGCCGTCCATGATTTGCTCAAAAAATGCGGGAAGTCCGTCCGGACGAAGACCCACCGTGTATTCGGCGGTGTCCGTGCGGAAATGGGCGCAGGTGATCCCCTCGGGATCGTCCCCCGCGGCCTCAATCCCTGTGATCTGATCCTCCCGCAGACGGAACAGATCCATCATGCGTACACATCCGCCGCTCATGGCTTCACTGACGGGGATGTGCAGATCCCCCAGCGATACCTCGCAGGCCGTGTCCGTGACCGTGAATAGGATCCCGGCGACCGAAGCGGGAGCAAGGATTTCGGCGGTAAACCCGCCGGGGATCGGCGCGATCCGCCAGGTGGTGTCCCCCTGCTGCAGGGTGACTTCCGTGAATACATCCTGATACCAAAGCAGGGGACGGGTGTTTTTCGGCGAACAGCCGGGGAGCAGAAGAAACAGTATCGCCAAAAGGGCAATCAGCCGACGGCGCATGGGATCACCTCCGATATGCATTTGGTGCATTCTATGACGGAGGCGGTGCCGATATGCCGATCAGTAGCGGAGGGTGGTGCTCATCACCGTGGCGGTGCTGTTGTAATAGCGGAAGGATTTCAGGGTGCGGGAGGTGGCCTCAAAATAGACCGCACAGGTTTTGCCCGCATCGTTTTTGTATGTGAAATAATAGGAGTCGGGGCTCTTTGTCGATCCGCGAAAATCGTGGGTCAGAGTTGCCCGGGTATAATCGCTTTCGTGGGTGTGGTCCATGGGCGCGATGGTCAGCATGTCCTTGATCTTGTATTCGAACTTCTTTCTGCGGCTGCGATTGCCGTAGATATCGGAGAAGGTGATGGTGCCGGAGACGATCTGGTACTCATGTTCCACAGCAGCGAACCGCCAGGTGAAGAACACCAGCATCCAGATGAACAGCGGCAGCAGGGAAATCAGCATGACGATCTTCAGAACCGTAGTGAAGAACAGGAAGTATGCCACGGCGAACAGGACGTATCCGGTAATGAGCAAAATGCGCAGAAGAAGATTCTTGCCCTCCGGCTTCTGTTCTACCACATATTCCACGTGGTTGATGGATTCGTTCATAGGGATGCCTCCTTTGGGAGAGTTGAATTTTCAGTCACTTTCCTACATTATACCATAGTAAAAGGGGCAAATCAAGGCAGGAGACGGATATGATTTGCAAAAAAAGGAGACCGCGCGAACGCGGTCTCCCGGATAGTCAGTCTCTTCGTGCCAATCCGATCAGGCGGATCAGCTGGAGCACGGATGTGGCCAGAGCGGCCACGTATGTCATGGCGGCGGCGTTCAGCACTTTGCCCGCCCCGGCAATCTCGCCCTCCGACAAGATTCCTTCAGATGCCATCACCTGCCGCGCACGGCGGCTGGCGTTGAATTCCACCGGCAGAGTGATCAGCTGGAACAGCACGCAAATGCCGAAGAGGATGATGCCCGCATAGGCCAAAGCCAGCAGTCCCCGGGCGTAAAAGGACAGCGCACTGCCGATCAGCACCAGCGGCACCGCCAGACGGGAGGAAATGTTCGTGGCGGGGATGATGGCGGCGCGGATGCGGATGGGCGCGTACTGCTTGGCGTACTGGATGGCGTGCCCGCATTCGTGGGCGGCTACGCCGATGGCGGCGATGGAGGTGCTGTCCCGCACCGTGTCGGACAGGCGGATCACTCCCGCCTGGGGATCGAAATGATCCGTCAGATTTCCCGCGATGGATTCGATGCGGATGTGGGACAATCCATTGGCATCCAGAATACGCCGTGCGGCGGCGGATGCCGTAATGCCGGAGGCGGAGTGCACCTTCGCGTAGCGGGCGTAGGTGGTCTTGACCGCAGCGCTGGCGATCAAAGTCAGAATCAGCGCCGGGAGAATGTACAGCATATCGTAATACAGCATAAGAACTCCTTTCGGTACAGGTATTCTTTCCGGAATGTTGTCGGGTTATCCGCAGGGAGGATAGGTATCTTAATTTGTATCGGGAGGGCGTTTGATGATTCTCCTGAAAAACCAAAATCCCCCGTCTTTCGACGAGGGATTTTTTGGAGCTGCTACCGGGATTCGGACCCGGGACCTCATCCTTACCAAGGATGTGCTCTGCCAGCTGAGCCATAGCAGCACTTACAGCGTGATATAGTATAACAGATATCCGCTCGTTTGTCAAGAGTATTTTTGAAAAAATCCGAAAAAGAAATATTTGTGTCGGCATGCATACCGGAATAGGTAAAAGAGAGCAGGTCTGTAAGCCGGGTTTTGTCGGGAACTGTCATCTATCTCGACGGTACGTTGCCGCACCGCTCGTGCCACCCGCGCGCACAATGGCCGGGCAAGCCGGGCGCGCATACGGTGTTGCTTCGGATAGGGTTTACAGCGCCCCCATGTTGCCATGGGGCCGGGTGAGCTCTTACCTCGCCTTTCCACCCTTACCGATCCGAAGATCGGCGGTATATCTCTGTTGCACTATCCCGGGAGTCGCCTCCGGCGGACGTTATCCGTTATCCTGCCCTGTGAAGCCCGGACTTTCCTCATACCGCGACCTTTCGGCATAACGGTACGCGACAGTTCAACCTGCTCGTTTGTGATTATACAACAAAGCGGAGACGGTGTCAAGAAAATCTTTTTGCAAAGGTGCAAAAAACACTTGCAATCTTTTGGAAAATCCTTTATACTATGGGTAGGAAAATCCTGTGGAAAAGGGGGAACTTTATGAAAAAATGCGAAAAATGCGGCACGCCGCAAAGAAATTCCCATTTTCGCTGTGTTGAGTGCGGCGCCATTTTGGGAAAACCTTTGTCTGAGGCGGAAGAGGAGCGCATGGAGGAGCAGATCTCCGACTACATCGCGGACCGTGCGGAGCGGACGGAGACGTTCTACATCACCCGCCTGGATAAAATCATGATCGCCTTGGACATACTCGGCATCCTTGCGTCCGTTTTGTATCTGATATTCGGGCCGAAGAATACGGACGGGCAGGGGATATGCCTGTTTCTGATACTGATATTCCTCCTGGCGGGGATCGATACCGCCTTTCCCAAAATCGCCTGGATCCTGGAAAAGTGGCGGGTTGAGATGCGGTACCACGTGGAGAATCTGGAACCGTCGGATTGGTATCTCATCACCCGCAAGATCATCAACGTGGTTTTTCCTATTCTTGCCTATATGGCACTGTTGTTTGTGCTGGTAAATACATAAATTCATACACCGGAAAGGATACTGTTATGGAAAAAATGAAGATTGGCATCATCGGCTGCGGCCGTATCGCCCGGGCGGCGCATATCCCGTCCTATCGGAAATGCGAGGATGTGGAAATTAAATATTTCTGCGACATTATCCCCGAAAAGGCCCAGGAGTGCGTGGATCAGTATAAGACCGGCATCGCCGTGGCGGATTATCACGACGTAATCTCCGATCCCGAAGTGGTGGCTGTGTCCATCTGTACTCCCAATATGGCCCATAAATTCATCTCCATCGATGCCCTTCGCGCCGGCAAGCATGTTCTGTGCGAGAAGCCCGCCGCCCGTGTGTATTCCGAGGCATTGGAAATGCAGGAGGCACAGCACGAAACGGGCATGACGCTGAATATCGGCGTGGTCAACCGCTTCAACAGCGCGGTGAATAAGGTAAAGCAGCTGATCGATGACGGCGTGCTGGGCGAGGTCTATCATGTGTACGCATCCTTCCGCCGCTATCGCGGAATCCCCGGTTTGGGCGGTGCCTTTACCACTAATGCCATCTCCGGCGGCGGTGCACTGATCGATCTGGGCGTCCATTATCTGGATATTATCATGTACGCCATGAACGATCCCAAGCCCCTAACCGCATCCGGCCGTGCTTTTTCCAAACTGGGCGCGGATATGAAGAAATATGTGTACGAATCCATGTGGGCGGAGGATACCAAGGATCTGAACGGTACCTACGACGTGGATGACTTCGTCACCGCTTTTGTCCGCACCGACGGCCCCACCATCACTCTGAACGGATCCTGGGCGCAGAACATCGGCCAGGAGGAGGGATACATCGATTTCCTCGGTACCGAGGCGGGCATCCGCTTGAATTACGGCGGCGATTTCACGCTCTACGGCGTGAAGGACGGCAAGCTGTACAACGAAAAGCCGGAATTTGCTCACGACAATATGTTCTACAACGAGATTCGCGCCTTTGTGGATTGCGTGCGCTCCGGCGAGACGTTGCCCTCCCACATCGACCGCAACATCCTAACCTCCCGTCTGATGCAGGGCATCTACGATTCCTCCATGACCGATCGGGAAGTTGTGTTTGAATAAAAGCAATTTGATAAGCGAAAAAATGTTGCCGCATTTGATAATGCGGCAACATTTTTTATCCAAATTCATTTGGGCTTCGATGTATCCATATAATACAATTGTTCCCTCAGGATCTCTTTATCCGTATAGTATGTATAGATGTTCTGCACCCTTTCCCAAATGGTTTCATCAAAATAGACATCGCCTCTCGCGTCAACGAAGTCCTTCACATACTGATCCAAATCGGAATAGAAGATATTTGTCACATTATAGCAAACATAGCGATCATCTTCAAAGACCTTGTACGGCTCCAATGCGGCAAAAGTCATAAGACGTCCTCGAATCAAAGTGTAATCCTGGGGACTTTTTATTTCATTTGTATCATACGTCATAATGTAGATCAAGGGAATCGGAGCACCTCCGTCGGTATCTCCCTTGTGCAGGGGGATATCGGCGCTCAGCACCAGCGCTCGCTCGGTTTCATGAGACCCAACGGGTATGTGATACAAATCCAGTGTCGATCTGTATTGTCCCACAAGCCGATACTGGGCGTCAAAAGAAACGGTTTCATCAAACACCACGTTCGCGGGAGTAATGCCCACGTACAAATGCGGCGATTTGGCGGCAACGGTATTCCCTTTCACCTCCGCCAGCAATTCCCGACACTTCGCATAGTAACCGTTTAAGTGATTTAGGTGGGATGCCACATCCGTGAAAGTATAGGCAAAATAGGGCTGCAGTTCTTCCATGATATGATCGGCTGCTGCCGCATCTGTTTCTGCCGGCGGCAGGGGTGTCGGTTCTTCTTCTTCAGGGAGGATCGGCTTGGCAAAGGCTACCTCACATATCCAATCCTGTCCAAACACGAAATGATGATTGGTCAGAACCAAATAGTAGTGATCCCCGACCAGCGGCTCCTCCAATGCGGCAATAGTGTATGCACCGGACAGATCGATCGTCATAACCCCCGCGGTGTGGGACGGAAATTCGGTTTCGCCGAAGATAACTTCGCCGGAAAGCGGTGCAATTTCCTCGGCGGTCGACCATCGCATCAGTTTTACTTGCTCTTGAAAGCGCAATTCTTTATCTGAGTGGTTCTCCACATACACCGCCACAAGTCCATCTCCCTCATAGGTGGCACAAAGGCGCAACTCATCCCCCGCCAGCGGGGAAAACAGATCGGCGGAAAAAGCCATCATGGTAAGACTACATACCGCCATCGCCGCGGCGACCAGTACCAGCCGTATAGAACAGCGGTGCGGGCGGTCGGCAAGGAACACGCCGGTTTTTTGCTCAAAAATATCTTTTATATGCTGTAAATTTGTTCTATTATAAGAATCCATACAAATCTCCTTGTCTGGTCAGCATTTCGCGCAGTTTTCGCTTGGTTTGGTATAGACGATTGTCCACCTGTTTTACACTCATACTCAACGCAAAAGCAATTTCTCTGGGTTTCTGATCGTAATAATAGCGGCGCAACAGAATCTCCCGCTCCTCCTCATCCAGGGCGTTTATTGCCGTTGCAAGTGTTCGGCGGGTTTCCGCTTGGAGGACGGTATCCACAACGCCCATTTGCTCGATGCACGCGGTTTCCTCCAGAGAAACGGTATTCCGTTTCACGATTTCACGGCATCGGTTGATTGCCTGCGTGCGGGCAATGACAGAAAGCCATGTTTTCAATCGTCCTCGCCGGGCATCAAATTTTTCCGGGTGCTCCCATAAGTAAATAAACGTATCGGCTACACATTCCTCTATGTCCTGCACCGCGCCGATATTGTGCAAAATTTGGCCCGCGATCGACCATAAAAGCTTTACGTATGTATCCATCACCGCGCCTATAGCATATTCGTCGCGGTTTCGGATGGCTTGTATCATTTTTTCATCATTCAAACAGTTCACCTCCTGCTGGTGTATTAACCGGTCACATACAGTACGCAAAAAAACGCAAAAACACTAAGATTTTGAAATAATAGTTTTCGTTCTTCAATAAGAAACCGCACGGGGTGATCCCATGCGGCCTGTTTGTTCCTATTTGCTGTTTTGTTTACTTCTTCAAAGAATCGCGGATCTCGCGGAGCAGAGCCAGCTCTTCGGCACGCTCGTCCTCGATCTTCTTCTGTGCGGCAGCGGCCTCGGCAGCAGCCTTCTCAGCGGCCTCTTTTGCCTCGGCATCGGCTTTGGCCTTGGCTTCGGCGGCCTCAGCGGCAGCCTGTGCTTCGGCTTTCTTCTTGGAGTGCATCACTACGCGAAGTACGCAGAAAATGCTGAAGGCGATGATGAGGAAGTCCAGAATCATCTGCAGGAAGTTGCCGTAACGGACAGCCACCTCAGCGGCTTCCACCGTTACGCCGTCCGCGGCCAGAACCGCTTCCTTCAGAACGATCTTCCACTGGGAAACGTCCATACCGCCTACGGCCAGACCGACCAGCGGCATGATGATGTCCGCCACCAGGCTGGAGGTGATCTTACCGAACGCGCCGCCGATCACAACGCCGATGGACAGATCGATTACGTTGCCCTTGGAGATGAACTTTTTGAAATCCGACCAGAAAGTACCCATAATAAACTCCTTGTATTATAGAAAATTGGAAGAATAATATCTGGTTATTATTATACCCGATGTGGGGCGGTATGGCAAGCCGTTTTTTGCAATCCAAGCAAAAAAATCAAAATGTTCTTGACAACAGGGGGGTGGTATAGTATAATAATCAAGCGGAATAACGCTACTGTGGCTCAGTTGGCAGAGCAGCTGATTCGTAATCAGCAGGTCGCCGGTTCAAGTCCGGCCAGTAGCTCCAACAGAAAAGGGTATCGCATGAAATCATGTGATACCCTTTTCTGTTTTCCGGGTTCCGTAACCGCTAACAGCAAAAACAGCCACTCCCGCCTGAGCGGCTTTTTTTAATAACATGAAGGATTTTTCCACAGGGGATGCATCTCCATGATGCAAGGAAATATCCTACATGAGAAAATTTTGAGAGAACGCAAAAAACGTGCGCAAAGCTGTTGACAAGTGTCTACAGATTTGCTATACTGATGGTGTAGACAAGTGTCAACAAATCGGAGGTGTGTACTATGGAACATATGACCCTGTCGGAGGGGGAATGGAAAATCATGAAATTGCTGTGGGCATCGGCGCCGCGCACGTTGGGGGAAATCTCCAGGGAATTGGCCGAGGAAACAGGCTGGACGCGTCCCACGATTTTTGTCATGCTGAAACGTCTCATCGCGAAAGAGGCGGTTCGCATAGATGACAGCGGACGATATCAGGAGTATTATCCCCGGATTGTGCATCAGGATGTTGCCCCCAAGGAAACCGAATCCTTTCTCAACCGCGTGTATGACGGCAGCATTGGAATGTTGGTGACTGCTCTGACGGAACGAAAGGCATTGTCTGAGGAGGATATTGCCGAGTTGCGGCAGATCCTGGATCGGGCGGAAAAGAACAGAAAGGAGTAATCTATGACTGCCTATCTGATTACACTTTCTTTGCTGATCGCAGTGGTGCTGCTGATTCGTGCGGTATTTCGAAAATCCATCTCCCCGCGTGTAATGTATGCGCTGTGGCTGGTGGTGGTTGTCCGTTTGTGCCTGCCCGTTTCTCTTTTTGCGATCCCCGTGGATATTCCATCCCTTTTCCAGCAAACATCTGTACAGAATGCGCTTCCGGCGGATACCAATTCCCAACCTGCACAGCCGTCGGTTGGCGATACAGTATCACCGCCTGCGGCGGATTATGAAATTCCCACAACGGCACTTCCCACAGTGCCCGTGCCGTCGGTGCCAAGCGCACCGGAGACGGATGTGCCTGCTCTGCATGCGCCCGACGCCCCCCATATACAGGCATCTGTACCGGAACCGGATGGGGTCAGCCCGTGGATGATGGTTGTCGGAATCGTCTGGCTGATCGGTTCTGTCGGGCTGGCTGTATGGTTTACTGTCACGACGGCATTGTTTCGCCTGCGGCTGCGCCGCGATCGCGAACTGTATCAAACAGTCGGACACACCAAGGTATATATATCCGAAAGTGCGGGGGTTCCTTGTCTGTCGGGGTTTATCCCCTCCATTTACATCACGCCGGATGCTGCAAACAGTGAGGCTCGCACCCTGATTTTGCTTCATGAACGTGTACATATGCATCACGGCGATCATATCTGGGCCTATGTCCGCGCCATCGCATTGGTTGTCCATTGGTGGAATCCCCTCATTTGGACAGCGGCATTTCTGTCCAAACGAGATGCGGAGTTGGCCTGTGATGATGCTATTGCATCGAAACTGCATGAGGAGAACCGCCTGAAATACGCCCGTGTTCTTCTCGATACGATCCCCCAAAAGCACCAATATGCTGTCGGACTTGGCAGCGCACCGATGAAAGAGAGGATTCTTATGCTGACAACAAAACAGAAAAATCGATGGGTTTGCCTGGTTCTCGCCCTTGTGCTTACGCTGAGTGCAGCCAGCTGCTCCTTTGTTACACTGCATCCTGAAACAAAAAACAAAGTGGTGTCCGTATTGATTTCGCAGGAGGATGCCCTGCCGGACAAAGAGTCCTATGTAGCCTCCATAGGAAAGGGCGGCACACAAAACTATTTCACGTTTGAAAAAGGACTTACCTATTACCGACTGGATACCGCCAGTCGCCGTGTATATCGGCACGAACTGCAATTGCCTGCAGAATACACCGAGGGAAATATATGTTTTGCCTATGCCGGGGAGGTGACAAAGGCCGGTGAAGGAAATGGAGAAGTCCATTTCCTCCTGGAAGCCGTCCGTAAGGACGAAACGGTATATCTTGCCTGCTATTTTACACCGGATTTTGAAACAGAACCCGCAGGAAATCTTGTGTTGATTTCCATGGAGGAAATCTCCCGAGAGCAGGCGGATTTACTGCGAGGTATTCAGACGTCCCTGGCGGTGGGTGATATTCTGAAAGAAACGGTTCCCGGCCTGCCGCATGGCGTGGAAATGGCCCTATGGATGGCCGGTTTTGAGGGGTTCAAGGGGGGCTATTACCTGTTTGCATCCGGAATAGATTCGTTGGAATACTACCGCTGGGGATTGTTCCCGGAGTCGTTTCAGAAAAATACACTCACTTTGCCGGAGGGGTATACCAATGGAAAAATCGTTCACGCAGTGACGGAAAGCGGGGAAGTGGAGAGCAAGGCGTGCCATTTTTATGTGAGTGCAGATCATGTCGGTGAGAGGGTATGTCTGGACTATTATCTGACAGCGGATATCGATGCCTGTGAATACAAACTGCAGTCTGTCACTCGGTTGAATACCGTACAGATGCGGGAACTGCAGACCATCCAACAGAGTATTTATCTTTGTGACGATGTATACATTGGGGAGGATACTCCGACCCACGGCGCGGCGCAGCTGTATATTCCCACCGCTCTAACGGATTATCAGGCCGAATGCAAAGTACTTCTTTGCGAGGACGGGTGCGATCCTGCCGCGGTGCTCAGCCGTGCATTCTGGGGATATGCCCCCGCATGGACCATCGATCGGTACGAGGAATTTACTCCGGATGATGGGTGGAATTATCCCACCCGCCGATACATCAATGAAGTTCCCGAAGAAATTCGTGAGCAGATGAAGGCGCAGGGGGCTCCGGATTGGGTCATGTTCCCGCGGCGGTATCTGTATCTTGTCACACTGGATGATACCCATTATGCATACATCCTTATCTATCCGCGGTACTACGAGGCGGAAAAACCGGCTGACGAGGTGAGCGTCGCCAACGAGATTATCAAGCATGCGGAAATCGTTCTGAGCCCGGATGTACCTGCGGGCATGAAAGTGAATCCCGAATTGTTTGCTTGGGAAACGATCCGTTTTTCTTACCAGAAAGAGGACGCATCTCTTTCTGCGGTACAGTTGCAGATATCCTTGCCCAAGGAGTGGCGTGTTTCCTACGGATACAGCACTTACGAAGTGCTGCCCTTTGCGGAATATGCAGATCTGTATGCGGGAGATGACTGTGTGGGAGGTATTGGATTTCTACCCTATACACTTCCCGATATTCCGGCGGATCAGGAAATCCCCCGGGAGGCCATCTTCCATCAACTTACCATGGGATCTATGTCTGTGTGGAATATCCATCAACACTTTGATGTAGTAAGTGATCCGGCCGCACCGTATTGTACCGCGCGGACATCTGTGCTTTATTCGTCCAAGGCATTTTCGGACGGAAAAGAACGCACCGACAATGCCATCGTCACCTATCATCCGGAATACAAAATGTATTTTGCGCTGAAATTGAATGACGGCATCAAAGACCGCACCTTGCTTTCCGAGGAGGAGATACAGTACATGGCTCAGAGTATCCGTTGGGTCACAGAGGATACCAGTGCCCTTTACAAGCAGACGGAAGCGTACCTGGCGCAGGAATTCCACCGTGTGTTCGATCCGTATTATGATATTCAGGATCTGATTATTTCTGGTTGGAATGAAAGCGGCAATGAAGCTACCTTTTACTATAAAATGACGCATTATTACGTTAACAAAGATCCGGATTTGGTTGAGTATATCCGAAAGCATAAAGAGACGGATCCGGAAACATACGAAATGCTGTACAAGGATTATCTGGCACTTAAGGAAGGGAATATCTATTTTAAGGTAATACTGGTAGACGGAGAAATTGAATTGTACGCCAACACCGCCCCTCCCATAGGCGAGCCGGAATGGGAACGAGTTCAAGTGGATGATTACATTCAATAACCGACTAAAAGGGACTGCTGCATTTTGTTGCAGCAGTCCCTTTTTGCATATGCCTAAAATCAACTTAATTTCGGCGTTCGCCGAATGTTGCCGGGTCAGTTATACAAACCGGCGTTTTTCAGCACCTCAATGGCCACATCCGGCTTGTTGGTGATCAGCGCGTCGCATCCCGCCTTGGCCAGCGTCAGAATGATTTCCGGATCATCACAGGTCCAAAAATTCACGCGGATGCCCCGCATGTGACACTCCCGGATGATCTCCGGGGAAAGCCGGAGCGCACCGTGGTGAGGATGGATGGCTTGCGCTCCAAAAGTGGATGCATACAGCCAGGGATAGACCAGATTGTCGCTGAACAGCGGTGCCACCGGCAGATAAGGATCCACATCGTGTACCGCCAGCAGGGCGGGATGATAGAAGGAGGAATAGTATACCCGATCCTCCATGCCGTACCGCTTTGCCAGATCACAGCACATGGCGGGCAGGCGACTGTCGTGGCTTTTGATCTCCACATTCACCGAAAGACCGGTGGGAGCCAGCAGCTCGTAGACCTCCGCCAGAGTGGGGATCGGAGTGTTTTCATATGCATCCATGGAATTGTGGAAGGAGTAAGCGCGCAACTCCGCCAGGGTGTGATCGGAAATCAGACCGCTGCCGGTGGAGGTGCGGTCAATTTTGTTATCGTGGCAGACGACGATCTGATCGTCCTTGGTCAGATATACGTCCAGCTCCACGCCGTCTGCGTGCATTTCCGCCGCCAGACGGAAAGCGGGCAGTGTGTTTTCCGGCGCATAGGCGGACGCGCCGCGATGGGCCCATACCAGGGGACTGGTGTTCAGTGTTTTTTCCATAGAATCCTCCCGAATATTCAGTGTGCGGTTTCTGTTTTCATTGTAGCACTCCGGTGCGCGGATTACAAGTATAAAATCCCAACTTTTTTCATATGCATTATCAAACGAGATGGGAGGGATACAGTGGAGCGATACAGAATCACAGCGCCGCAGCCGTCCTTTGGCTGTCAGGCGTGTCTGCCGCTGGCGGATCGGCAGACCATGGAGGTACATATTCACGTGATCGTGGGGCGACTGTGCGCGGATCTGAACGTGCTGATCGACGGATTCCCCATGATGCACGGCATGGAGGCGGAGGAGATCTGCCGCCGGGCGTTTCAATTGCCGCGGCTCATCCGGGAGGATGTGCGGTTCAGTGCCGGCGGCATCGCCTGTCACACCTATTATTTCCGGTATCTGACGGCGGATGAGGGGGAGCATCTGCCCGAGGGCAGGGCGGCGGAGGCGCTCAAGTGCTCCTTCGGCTCACCGGACAGCTTTTTTTATATCTTCCGGGAGGAAGCCAAGCGGATGCAGACGGGGGGATTTCTGTGGCTTTGTACGGAAAGCCGCTCTCACGTGTCCCGTCTGCGGCTCATCACCACCCGGGGCTACGATCTGCCGCCGGCACCCTATCTGCCGCTGCTGGCCTTGGATTTGTGGGAACATGCCTACATCGGCCGCTTCGGGGAGGATCGGCGCGCCTACGCGGATGCATTTCTGCGGCGGCTGGATTGGGATGCGGTGGGCAGCACCATCGCCGCCCGGGCGTGCGGGGGATAATGTGAGGTGCCGCATTGTGAAATGCGTCACCTCAGCGAGTTTACCCTTGTCCGCTGAGGCGGCCATTTTCGCCGCTCCGGGCGAAAAACCGGATAATCTCGCCGCAAATTCCGGAAAAAACATAGGGCTGTTGCATCAAAATGCAACAGCCCTATGTTTCGTTTATTCGCCTTTTTCGAGCGATTCTGCGTCTGACACAATGGCTTTGAAACGCTCGGTGTCCCGAATGGGATCGAAACCGTCCCATGCAAGGGACGGGGTGAGTTTGTAATTGTGGAGGATCGCTTTGCGATTGTCAATTCCGTAAAAGTACGGCAGATTGCTTTTCGTGACCACCGTATGGTTTTCTTTCCGTTTTCGCTCAAAATGAATCCATTTTTCCAGCCAATCCATGGCTTCGTCCGGACGTGCGAGATCCATGCATGTGAGTGCGCACCATGCATAGGACGAGTTGACTGCCAGGTTGCAATGGAATGCAGCCTCTGCATCGATTCCGTCGAGAATCATCTCAAATAACTCAACACGGAGCCGGTAACAGGCGTATGCTTCCTCATACTTTTTCTGCTTTCTGTAAAGGGATCCGATCGCCGGGAGAATCGGCTCCAGCTGCAGCAATTTGGCATAGAGATTGCGGCAGTGCTCCGCAAGGGCATCTTCCGTACGGCCCATCTCGTCGTATACAACGGCCAGATGGAACCTGTTAGGATCAACCAGCTGCTTGGCGTGCTCTTCCGCCTTTTCATAATTGCCCATGATGCGGTATACGCTGACCAAACGGCGGTGCGCCAGATCCAGATATTCCATGTTGCTGCAGTGGTTGAAAAGCACATTGACTTGGCGGATGCATTCGTTTTCCAGACGGTTCATTTCCGCTTTTTTGTCGGGGTGTTCCTTGGTGAACCGATCCTGATGATATGCCCAAAGCAGCATCACCATATTGTCAATGGAGAAGGCGAGCAGTCTGTGATTGTTCGGATAGGTGGAGAGCATCTTCTGTATATCTGCGCAGATTTCTTCACGGAATGACGGATCATTGACTTTAGGCAGGTTGCTGCTGAGTTTGGATTGCACCTCAGTAATAAATGCGTCTACTTCTTCGTCGCCATTCACTCCGTCCGTGCCGAAAAGTACATCCACGGATACACCGAACACATTGGCCAGCGGCACGACTTGCGAAATATCCGGCATGCCCGTCTCGCTCTCCCAACGGCTGATTGCCTGTGGGGTGATGTTCAACTGCTCCGCCAGTTCCTCCTGTGTGAGATTGCGTTCTTTCCGCAGCTTGCGGATGATTTGTCCCATGGTCATTCCCATACGACTCTACTCCTTTGTCAAAATTTCCGGTACCGTTGTGTATAGTATACCAGAAGTTTCGGCCCATGGAAAGCGATGCAAATCGGAGATCCGCTCAACGGAGCATTGTTTTTTTGTGTGGAATAAAACAAGCCCCCGATCTTTGCATCGGGAGCTTATCAGTGGTATCCATCAATTCTTCGTCTTTCCGCGGAAGAAGATGGCCGCGATCAGACCGAATACCAGCGCCGCCGTGATGCCGGCCGCCGTTTCGCTCAGCCCCCCGGTCAGCGCGCCGAGCAGTCCCTTTTCGGTGACCGCCTCCTTCACGCCCCGTGCGATCAGATAGCCGAAGCCCGTCAGGGGCGTGGCGGCACCGCATCCCGCGAATTCCACGAAAGGCTCGTATACGCCCACCGCGCCCAGGATTACGCCCGCCACCACATAGGATACCAGGATTCGGGCGGGGGTCAGTTTCGTTTTGTCGATGAGGATCTGCGCCGGTAAGCACAGAAGTCCGCCGATCACAAAGGCCCACACATAGTCCATCATGTCATGTCTCCTTTACGCGGTTGTGATGCGCACCAGATGGGCGATCCCGGGAATGGATTGCCCCTGTTGGACGCTCATAGGGCTCATCAGCGCGCCGGTGCCCAGGAAAAGAATATCCCTCAGCCGCCCCGCCCGCATCTCATGCAGAAGATATCCCGCGGTGACTACCGCACTGCATCCGCAGCCCGATCCGCCCGCGTGCTTGTCCGTAGCCGCCGCATCGTAGATCATGTTGCCGCAGTCCGTGTGCACGGCGGCAATATCCAGCCCCGCCGCCCGGGCGAAATCGCAGAGGATGGAGGATCCCTCCGCCCCCAGATCCCCCGTCACGATGAGGTCAAAAGCGTCCGGCGACAGTCCACTTTCCGAAAAATAGCGCATCAAGGTGTCCAGCGCCGCCGGAGCCATGGCGGCCCCCATGTTGTTGGCGTCGCTGATGCCCCGATCCACCGAGATGCCGGGCATCACTTCTGTGATGCGGGGCAGGCATTCGTTTTCCACATCCCGGGGATAATAGCTTTCTCTCTGATCGCTGAGCAGAAAAGCGGCGGCACCGGTGACGGTCCATTGGGCGGTGGGCGGTCTTTGTCCGCCGTATTCCATAGGATAGCGGAACTGTCTTTCCGCGGAACAGTAGTGGGAGGATACGGCGCTGATCACCCGTCCGCCCACGGTGGCGGCGTACAGGGATCCCAGACACAGCCCCTCCGCCGCGGTGGAGCAGGCTCCGTACAGCCCAAAGAAGGGGATGTTGTACGAAAGCAGTCCGTAGGCCGATCCCGTGCACTGGTTCAGAAGATCCCCGGAGAACAAGGCGGCGATGTCTCCGTCTTTCAGTTTCGATCGGCCGAGCAGGGATCCCACGGCCATCCGCTGCATCTCGCTCTCCGCCTTCTCCCAGGTGTCCATGCCGAAGGTGTCATCCTTCGGATCGTGAAAATCGAAGTATTCCCCCAGCGGCCCGGCGAATTCCTCGTGTCCCACTACGGTGGACGCCCCCGCGATATAGATGGGCCCCGGCAGTTTGATGATGGATTGTCCCATACGCACCTCAGAAAAATGTATTGATGATCCAGTATATCACGCCGTACAGCGTGCCGGCAGTGATGCCGTACAGGATCACCGGACCGGCAATGGAGAAGATCTTTGCGCCCACGCCCAGAACGAATCCCTCGCCTTTGGTGTCGATGGCCGGGGCGGATACCGCGTTGGCAAATCCCGTGATGGGAACCAGCGTGCCCGCGCCCGCGAATTTGGCGATGTTATCAAAAACGCCGATCCCCGTGAGCAGTGCCGTCAGAAACACCAGCGTCACCGATACCAGAGCCGCCGCGTCATCCTTTTCCATGCCCCAGCCCTTGTAGAGCGCAAGCAGGCCCTGGGCTCCGGTGCAGATGGCACCGCCCACGAGAAAAGCCCGCAGGCAGTCTTTCGCCAGCGGGGATTTTTTGGCGCGGGCGTTTACGTATTTTTTGTAGTTCTCACTGTCCGTGTGCATGGGAATTCCTCCGTTTCCTCAAGTCAATCATAGCATCCCCGTCTGATGGTCGGACTATGCGTAAAAATTTTATGAATTATTCATGATTTGTTTGAGAAGTGGCGGGAGGATTGTAGTATACTGTATGCAGAAGTACATATAAGGAGTGATATCATGTCTTTTTTCAATAACCTGAAGAAAAATCTCAATACAGCCGCCAACTACACCGTGCAGAAAACGGGCGAGGTCACCGAAGCGGCCAAAATCCGTCTGGATATCCGTACCCAGAACGTGCGTCTGTCCAAGTGCTTTGAGAACATCGGCCGCACCTACTATAAGAATATGAAGGAGAACGGCGAGGCCGTGTCCGAAGAATTGGATGCGTACATTCTGGAAGCGGACGGCATCAAAGCGGAGATCGCTGTGCTGAGAGGCGAGTTGGCAAAGGCCCAGGGCTGCGTAATCTGCCCCGCTTGCGGCGCGCAGATCAGCAACAAATCCATCTACTGCCCCCTCTGCGGCGTGAAACTGGAGGAGGAATCCCAGCCCGAGGAGGAATCCGAAGCCGTGAAAGAAACGGCGGAGGAAGCCCCCGCATCCACGGAAACCGAGGAATAATCCACATAAAAGGCGCATTGCAGGATGCGCCTTTTTCCATAGATAACCTTGACGGGACGGCCGTTTTGGTCTATACTTATCTCATGCTGTAACGGAAGGCGGAAAAGCGATGGATAAAAAAGACGAGATCATTTCCATGCAGTTGGATCTGATTCGCTCCATGACGGAGAACAATATGCGCCGGATCGGCGGCGATCTGTGGGGCAGTGGCCGCGGGAAGTCGGAGAATCCCGTGAAGGAAGCCGCACCCGCATCGGATATTCCCAAGAACGCACCGCAGACCGAGGTAAAAAAAGAAACGCCCCCGGCGGCGGAGGAAATCCCGCCGAAGGAGGATATGGAGACGCTGAAGGCGGAGCTGGCCGGCTACATCGGGCTGGCCGCCGTGAAAGCGGAGGTAGAAAATCTGATCAATATGGCCACGGTGTACCGGATGCGGAAGGAGCACGGTCTGCCCACAGCGGATCTGTCCCTGCATATGGTATTCTCCGGCAATCCCGGCACGGGCAAGACCATGATTGCCCGCTTTATGGCGCGGGTGTATCATTCGCTGGGCATCCTTTCCAAAGGACAGCTGGTGGAGGTGGATCGGAGCGGCCTGGTGGCGGGATATGTGGGCCAGACGGCCATCAAAACCGCCAAAGTGCTGGAGCGGGCCAAGGGCGGCGTCTTGTTCATCGACGAGGCATATACCCTGACCTCCAAGGAGGGAAACGATTTCGGTTACGAAGCGGTGGATACCGTGCTGAAAGCCATGGAGGACAACCGGGACGATCTGGTGGTCATCGTGGCTGGATATATCGATCGGATGGAGACGTTCATCGATTCCAACCCGGGACTCCAGTCCCGCTTCAATAAATACCTGCACTTCGCCGATTACACCGGGGAGGAGATGGCGGATATCTTCCTCATGCAGTGCGAGAAGAACTGCTACAGGCCGGATGAGGATGCCATGGATGCTATGAGGGAGTATCTGCACATGGCCTCCGAGGCGGCGGGTGAGTTCGGCAATGCCCGGGGTGTGCGCAATGTGTTTGAAAAGGTGCTGAGTGCCCAGGCCAACCGGCTGGCATCCATGAAGGAAATCACCCGGGAAGAATTGATGCGCATTACAAAATCGGATGTGCAGATGGCCGCCTACGGTAAAATCGAATAAAAAACAGGCAGCTGCTCGAAGCAGCTGCCTGTGCTATTTATAGGATGGATCACTGGGGATTCTGGTCCTTGACCATAACGTCGTGGGCACCGCCCTCCACGATGGAAACGGCGCTGACCAGAGTCAGGCGAGCCTTTTCCTGGAGTTCGGGGATGCTCAAGGCACCGCAGTTGCACATGGTGGAGCGGATCTTGGACAAGGTGGTGGCCAGATTGTCGTGGAGCGATCCTGCATAGGGAACGTAGCAGTCTACGCCTTCCACGAAGGACAGCTTGGATGCGCCGCCCATGTCGTATCTCTGCCAGTTGCGGGCGCGGGCGCTGCCCTCACCCCAATACTCTTTCATGTAGCTGCCCTTGATCATCACCTTGTTGGTGGGGCTTTCGTCGAAGCGGGAGAAGTAGCGGCCCAGCATGCAGAAGTCTGCGCCCATGGCCAGTGCCAGCGTGATGTGGTAGTCGTATACGATACCGCCGTCGGAGCAGATCGGAATATAGATACCGGTCTCCTTGTAGTATTCGTCACGGGCTGCGGCCACCTCGATCACAGCAGTAGCCTGACCGCGGCCGATACCCTTGGTCTCACGGGTGATGCAGATGGAACCGCCGCCGATACCGATCTTGATGAAGTCCGCGCCGGCCTCAGCCAGGAAGCGGAATCCATCGCGGTCCACTACGTTGCCGGCACCTACCTTCACGGTGTCGCCGTACTTTTCGCGGATGAAGGCGATGGTGCGGGACTGCCACTCGGTGAATCCTTCACTGGAGTCGATGCAGAGCACATCGGCACCTGCCTCAACCAGGGCAGGAACGCGCTGTTCGTAGTCGCGGGTGTTGATGCCGGCGCCTACTACATACCGCTTCTGGGTGTCCAGCAGCTCGTGGGGATTTTCCTTGTGCTGGGCGTAGTCCTTGCGGAATACGAATGCCACCAGATGGCCCTTGTCATCCACGATGGGCAGGGAGTTCAGCTTGTGATCCCAGATGATGTTGTTGGCTTCCTTCAGGGAAGTGCCCTCGGGAGCGGTAACCAGCTTGGAAAGGGGAGTCATGAATGTCTCTACCTTTTCATCCATGGACATACGGCTGACGCGGTAGTCACGGCCGGTCACGATACCCAGCAGCTTGCCGTTGGGCTTTCCGTTGTCGGTAACAGCGATGGTGGAGTGGCCCAGGCGCTCCTTCAGCTCGATTACGTCCGCCAGAGTCTGATCGGGACGGAGGTTGGAGTCGGAGTATACAAAGCCGGCCTTATGATTCTTCACACGGCGTACCATCTCTGCCTCATCCTCGATGCTCTGGGAGCCGTAGATGAAGGACACGCCCCCCTCTTTGGCGAGAGCGATGGCCATGCGGTCATCGGATACGGACTGCATGATGGCGGAAACCAGGGGGATATTCATGGAGAGAGCCGGTTCCTCGCCGCGCTTGAATTTTACCAGCGGGGTTTTGAGAGAAACGTTGGCAGGGATGCAGTTCGCATCGGAATAACCGGGAACAAGCAGATACTCACTAAAGGTGTGGGACAGTTCGTTGTAATAGAAAGCCATAGCAGTACTCCTATGAATATAAATATTAGAAAGATTATATCACAATCGTTGGCAGATTACAAGATGACAAAACCACCATTTTTTGCGAAAAATCAAAAAAGTTTTTCCATCAGTTTGCGAAAAAAGGATATGTATACAAAAACAGCATACAGAGGGATGCTCCGTACGCTGTTTTGTGATTATCAGATGTCCAACTCAAAGATAGCCTTGTCGTCAAAGGTGGTGGGATACTTCTTGTTGATGGCAGCGCTGTCCTCGGAGTACTTGGCGTTCTTCAGAGCGTTGTCTGCCTGTACGTGCCAAGCGATGTCGCCCTCGCCGGCGAAGTACATGATGTGGTAGCCGTAATCGGACTCCACGATGCCGGTGTCGCCGACCTTGCGGCCCTCTTCGTAAATCCACGCGTCAAAGTTCTCTACCATTTCGCCCTTGCCTACGTTCTCGTACAGACCGCCATTGGTGTTGGAACCGGTGTCCTCGCTGTACTCCTCGGCCAGAGCAGCAAATGCATCCTCCAGCGCGCTGACGCCGGTCAGGGATGCCAGCAGTTCCTCTGCCTTAGCCTTGGCAGCCTCATCGGAGCCGTAGGTGGCGGAGGAAAGTAGGACGTGACGTACGTTTACGGTGTTATAGGTGTCCAGGGATGCGGGAGCAACCATAAAGTATGCGGAGTAGGTGGTCTTGTCTTCGCTTACCTCGGTGTATACATCGCCTACTTTGCGGTCCTTGGCGAATGCCCACTCGGAAACGGCGTTGTCCTTGACATAGGTTGCCTCAGCGGTGAGGGCGTCCACTTCTGCTTGAATCTTCTCATCGGTGGTTTCCTCGTCGCCTGCGTAGGCTACATTGCGCAGATAATCGAAAGCGATCTGCTCAAATTCTTCCTGGGTGGCTGCCTTGGCAAACCGATCCAGATAGCCCTGCAGCAGAGTGGCTGTCTTCACATCGTCCTCGGTGGTGTCCGCGGTTTTCATGTCGAAGGAAGCATACTGCGCATACAGCAGCGCGTAGGGATTCTCCGCTACGTACTTGTCGTAGTCTGCCTCACCGTAGCTGTACGCATCGGTGATTTCCTTGCTGCACTTGGATGCCAGGGCGGAAAGCTCCAGTGCGCGGCGCACGTCCTTTACGTTTACACCCGTGCCGAACATAGCCTGCATATAGTAGGAGGTGGAAACACCTGCCTGCTTGGCAGTGGCCTTCATAGTATCGATGGCGTCATCGATCTGCTTGTAGTCCGCCTCATCCAGAGTGATGCCGCGGGCATTTGCTTCCTCACAGAAAGCGAGAATGTTGGAGAGATTGTTCTTTGCGTTGCCGGCAAAGAAGTCAAACCAGGTGGAACCGTCGTTGTACATGGAGCACGCCTGTCCCTTCAGGGATACACTGCTGTCGATGGGGAAGTAGTATCCGTAGGTGGAAGCGAATTCCTGATAATAGCTGTTGAAGAAGTAGGAGAATACTGCGTTGTCGATTTCATAATTCTCCGTGGTAGCGGAGACGGTACGGCGCAAGAAGAAGCCGTTTGTTACCAGATTGCTGTAGATTACCAGAGAGCCGAGAATGGCTACTACCAGAATCGTGCAGAGAATCGCGAGGAATTTGTTGCGTTTTTCAGTGCCGGAGGCAGCCGTATTGCGTTTAGCCTTGCCCATGAGTAAAAACCATGCCTTTCATTATATGTTATACGGATCAGCGGTCGTGCTTGGATGGCAACGGACTGCCGAAATAAACGGACATACCATATGGCAAGTCCGATAATTGACTTATTATAACACAGTTTTTCTGAAAATGCTATACTTGATTCGAAAATTTACATATAAATTACAAAAAAATCCGCAAAAAATCGTCCCGCCGCGCCGAGTTTACAAAAAACTGTTTATTTTCCCGGGGCGGTGTGCTATACTGATACGGATTATGATATACATAAGGAGAAAGATTCAGTATGAAACCGGAAAAAGCGTGCGGTCTTCCCGGACGTCTGGGCCGCGTGGGCGGTCAGGCGGTCCTGGAGGGCGTGATGATGAAAAGCGGCGATCGTACCGCGCTGGCTGTCCGCGATGAGGCGGGACAGATCCGCACCTCTGTGGACACCCATGTTTCCATACGGAAAAAATATAAATTCTTGAACATCCCCCTGGTGCGCGGCGTGGTCAACTTTGTGGAGACCATGCTGCTCAGCTACAATACCCTGATGCAGTCGGCGGATATGCTGGGCATCGATGATGCGGCAGAGGATACCAAATTTGAGGCATGGCTCCGCTCCAAGTGGGGCGATAAGATGATGGGCGTGCTCATGGGCATCGCCACCGTCCTGGGTCTGGTGATCGGATTGGGCTTGTTTTTGTACCTGCCTGCCCTGGTTACCAAATGGTTGGATTCCCTTCTGGGCGGCATCGGCTGGTTCCGCAATCTGATTGAGGGCGTGATGAAGATCGCCATTTTTGTGGCGTATATTGCCCTCTGTTCGCTGATGAAAGAAATGCGCCGTACCTTTGAGTACCACGGCGCGGAGCATAAATCCATTGCCTGCTATGAATCCGGCATGGAGCTGACCCCCGAAAACGCGGCGAAATGCACCCGTTTCCATCCCCGCTGCGGTACCAGCTTCCTCTTCGTGATCCTGATTCTCTCCATTCTGGTGAATTCGCTGATCTCCTGGGAGAATCTGGCCCTGCGCGTGGTTCTGAAGATTCTGCTCCTGCCTGTGATCGTGGGCCTGGGATTTGAGTTCATCATGTACGCAGGCAAGCATACCAATTGGTTCACCCGCCTTCTGTCCGCTCCCGGACTGTGGATGCAGCGCATTACCACCCGCGAACCGGACGAATCCCAGCTGGAGATCGCCATTGCTGCCATGAAACTGGCCATGCCGGACGAGTTCCCCGAAGATGCAACTGAGACGGCATCCGAGGAAGCACCGGCGGAAAGTGCCCCCGAGAACGAATGACACTGCTTGACATCCAGCGCCGACTGCGCGCTGTGGGAATTGAGGAGGCCGCGTGGGAAGCGCGGCTTCTTGCCGCCCGCTATACGGGCTTGTCCGATGCCCGCCTGCTTCTGATGCGGGAGGAGGAATTGACCGCCCCCGGCCTGGAGGAGGCCGTGCGGCGGCGGGAGGGTCGGGAGCCTCTTCAGTATATCCTGGGGGAGTGGTCCTTTATGGGACTGTCCTTTGCACTCAGCCCCGATTGCCTGATTCCCCGCCCCGATACGGAAACGCTGGTGGAATACGCTTTGCGGCATTTGCCGAAAAACGCCCGCGTGGCGGATCTGTGTACGGGCAGCGGATGCATCGGCATCGCTCTGGCCCATTACCGTCCGGATATCACCGTCACGGCGGTGGATCTGTTTCCCGAAACGGCCCGGATGGCCGAAAAAAACGCCTGTAGGCTGGGCGTGGCTGATCGCGTTGCCGTGATCGTGGGCGATGTAACCAAGGAAATCTTCCCCCCGGGGGAAACCTTCGACGCCATCGTGTCCAATCCCCCCTATATTACTATCGAGGAAATGCAGACGCTGGCACCCGAATTGGCCTTTGAACCCCGAGCGGCTCTGACTGACGAGGGGGACGGCTTGTCCGTGATCCGCGGCGTTCTGGATACCGCATCCCGGGCGCTGATCCCGGGCGGCCGTTTGCTGATGGAATTCGGCGCCGCCCAGGGGGAGTGCGTTACCCGCATGGCGCAGGAATATTCTTTTTCGGATATTCATATTCTCAAAGATGCCGGTGGTCATGACCGCGTGCTGGCGGCCATCCGCCCGGCAAAATCTGACGGATTGTGAGGACTACTCTATTATGAAGAAAATAAAGCTTTGTGTGCTGTTCGGCGGCCGCTCCTCCGAATACGAGGTGTCGCTGCAGTCAGCTTATTCCGTTCTGACCAATGCAGACCCGGAGAAATATGAGATACTGCCTGTGGGTATCACCAAGGAGGGCGCATGGTACTACTACACCGGCTCCTACGAATCCGTCCGTGACGGCAGCTGGTGTGCGGATACGTCCGCTCTCGACCGCGCGGCACTGGATCTGGCCAGCGGCCGGCGGGAGTTCTGTCTGTTCTCTGCGGACGGCAGTGTACATACCTTGCCGGTGGATGTGGTGTTCCCCGTGCTGCATGGCTCCTATGGCGAGGACGGCACCGTGCAGGGCATGCTGTCCCTGGCGGGAATCCCCTTCGTGGGATGCGGTTCCGCTTCGGGCGCGGTGTGCATGGATAAGGTGTTCACCAAGCAGATCGTCCGTACTACGGGCATTCGCCAGGCGGAGTGCGTGATTTTGTACCGGGATACATGGGATGATGCAACGGCCAGGGCGTTGGCCGACCGGGCTGAGGAGCAATTCGGCTATCCTATGTTTGTCAAGCCGGCCCGCGCCGGATCTTCCGTGGGCGTGTCCAAAGCGCGGAACCGGGAGGAGTTCATGGCTGCTGCCGAGATCGCTTTCCGGGAGGACAGCAAGGTGCTGGTGGAAGAAGCCATCGACGGCCGGGAGATTGAAGTCGCGGTGCTGAACGAGGGCACTGCCTACACCGTATCCGATTGCGCCGAGATTGTCACCGGCGCGGATTTCTACGATTACGAAGCCAAATACCAGAGCAGCGCATCGGGCTATCACATCCCTGCCCGCCTGCCCGAGGACGTGCGGGATCAGGTGCGCCGCTGTGCGGAGACTATCTTCCGCGTGCTGGATTGCCGGGGGTTGTCCCGGGTGGATTTCTTCGTCAACGACCGGGGCGACATCGTGTTCAACGAGATCAATACACTGCCCGGATTTACGTCCATCAGTATGTATCCGAAACTGATGATGCATACGGGCATGACCTACAGCGAACTGATCGACCGACTGGTCGCATCGGCTATGTGAAAATTATAGGGTGAGCGGCCAAACGCTCACCCGTTTTTTATAGAATCCGGCTTTTCTGCAATTGCCGTTTTGCAGTTTGGTGAGGACCGAATTGCAGGTGACAAGTATCGTCACCGACGTGGATTTTGTGATTTTTGCACAAAAAAGTTTTCCACGGGATTTTCCGGAAAAATGCGTGCGGGAAGCAAAAGTTTTCAACAGTTTGTGGGAAAGTCTGTGGAAAGCAAGCAAAATCAAGGGGTTTTTACGAGTTTTCCACAGGGAAAACTCCCTTTTTCTGTGGAAAACTTTTTTGATTTCGTTGGGAAACGATTGCGGGAATTGTCTGAATAGAGAAAAACAACAAAAATGAGAAAGGCTCTTGACAGCCGAAAATGCATCATTTCATGCAAAACCGTCTGATCCTGCCGAACGAAAGCGGGAAATATCCGTCTGCATGCCCGACGGCAAAAAAAGCGACACGCTCTCGCTTCCGCACAACCCCGGCGTGGTCAGTTGTACAGAAGGGAGAAACGTGTCTGCCACTATAGTATATGTCATGGCCGCCCATTTATTCACTGAATGGCCTGCACAAAATTCTCGGGCACTTGCCCGTTTTGTTGGAATTATAACTGCCTGCATGGCAAGTGAAACGCCTTGATGAAACCTTGGAGAATTTTCCGTCAGGGAAATTCTCGGGCACTTGCCCGTTTTGTTGGAATTATAACTGCCTGCATGGCAAGTGCATTAGTCTCAGACAAAACCTTGGAGAATTTTCCGTCAGGGAAATTCTCGGGCACTTGCCCGTTGTGTGGGAATTATAGCTGCCTGCATGGCAAGTGCATTAGTCTCAGACAAAACCTTGGAGAATTTTCCGTCAGGGAAATTCTCGGGCACTTGCCCGTTGTGTGGGAATTATAGCTGCCTGTATGGCAAGTGCATTAGTCTCAGACAAAACCTTGGAGAATTTTCCGTCAGGGAAATTCTCGGGCACTTGCCCGTTGTGTTGGAATTATAGCTGCCTGCATGGCAAGTGAAACGCCATGATGAAACCTTGGAGAATTTTCCGTCAGGGAAATTCTCGAGCACTTGCCCGTTTTGTTGGAATTATAACTGCCTGCATGGCAAGTGCATTAGTCTCAGACAAAACCTTGGAGAATTTTCCGTCAGGGAAATTCTCGGGCACTTGCCCGTTGTG
>JAFUIQ010000009.1 GCA_017468385.1 Clostridia bacterium | reverse complement strand
CTGCTGAGGAGCCTGGGGCAGAGCGTAGAACTTACCGGGGTGCTTACGGGCGGGCACCAGATAGTCGCGGGCGCCCTCGGGGGAGGAGGCAGTCAGGATGGGGGTGGTGATCTCCAGGAAATTGTGGGCCGTCATGGCCTGACAGAGAGCGGCCACCACGTTGCAGCGGAGAACGATATTGTTCTTCACCTCGGGATTGCGCAGATCCAGATAGCGGTGCTTCAGACGCTGCATCTCATCGGCCTCGCGGCTGCGATTGATCTCAAAGGGCAGGCTGTTGTGACGGCAGCGGCCCAGAATCTCGATCTTCTCGGGAACCACTTCGAT
Source organism: Clostridia bacterium (assembly GCA_017468385.1). GTDB lineage: Bacteria > Bacillota > Clostridia > Oscillospirales > CAG-272 > SIG701. Next base: position 155,979 of record JAFUIQ010000009.1, on the reverse strand, counting down.
CTCGCCGGTGGGGAGTTTGGGGTTCTTGGAAGAACGCTCTCTCACCGTACCGGTTACGGAAATGGTGGACTCCTTATTCAGATCGGCGATGACTGCCATCATCTCCTCCGACTCCACAACGATCTGTGTGGTGCCGTAGAAATCGCGCAGAACGACAAACGCCAGGCTTGCGGAAACCGCACGAACATTCTCCATGAATCCCACCAGTTTTACCTGCTTGCCGGCGTCACAAAGACGCAATTCTCCGCAGGTGTGGGTGCGCATTTGTACCATAATGCTTTCTCCTTGTAGTTTGTATTTAGTCTTCGTATTTGGTTTTGTTTTCTTCCCAGGTTCTGCCCATATTCCGCTCAAACTTGGCGGTGTAGGCATCACAGAACTCCTCAGCACTCACGCCGAAGGCCTCCATCATATCAAAGAGATACATGAACACATCCGCTGTTTCTTCCACAAAGTGGGCGCGGACATGGGGATTTTCCATAATAGCATCGTGACCCTTTTTCTTGATGATATCCGCCACTTCGCCGATCTCACCCACCGCCCAGAGCAGGCTTTTATGCCCCATCTCCGGGATGCGGTTCTTGTCCCATCCGTGCTGTTTCGCCTGGATGCGCTGCATCTCCATAAATTCCGAAACTTTACGGTCTGCCATTACTTTTCCAAAATTACACATCCGGCGTTCCGACAGGCGATGCCGTCACGGATGCGGGCCAGGGTTGCTTCATAAGGCAGATTGGTCTGCTCGCCGCTTTCCATATCCTTGCAGGCTACGATGCCGTCGCGGATCTCGTCCTCGCCCAGGAATACCACGTAGGGGATGCCCAGCTTATCGGCGTAATTCATCTTGGCCTTGAACTTCTTCTGCTCGGTATAGAGCTGGGTGCGCACGCCGGCACCGCGAAGCTGTGTAGCCAATGCCACGGCGGCGGACAGATCCTCCGTCATGGGGATCACCAGCACGTCGGCCGGTGCGGTGGGCAAAGCGTCATTCAGCATACCCTGCTCACCCAGCACGTAGAACAGACGGGTCAGGCCGATGGAGATGCCCACGCCGGGCAGCTGCTTGTCGGTGTAATACTCCGCCAGATTGTCGTACCGTCCGCCGGAGCAAACGGAGCCGATCTCGGGATGGTCGATCAGGGTGGTTTCGTACACGGTGCCCGTGTAGTAATCCAGGCCGCGGGCGATGGTCAGATCCACCGCGAAATTCTCCTCCGGCACGCCGAAGGCCGCCAGATAGCGAACCACCGTTTTCAGCTCCTCCAGGCCCAAATCGAACAGCTCATTCCGGTCGGCATAGCCTTCCAGGGCGGAGAGCACCTCCGCATTGGTGCCGCGAATGGCAATGAAGGTGAGGATCTCGTTCGCCTGTGCTTCGCTGAGGCCGATTTCATCGATCAGGAGGGCACGTACCTTATCGGCACCGATTTTGTCCAGCTTATCCACGGTGCGCATGATGTCACCGGATTTCTCGCTGAGATCGTTCATAGCGTAAAAACCGTTCAGGATCTTACGGTTATTGACGCGGATTTTGAAGCGGCTGAGGCCCAGGGATGTGAACGTCTGGTAGATGATGGCGGGGATTTCCGCCTCGTTGGTCACGTCCAACTTACCGTCGCCGATGATATCGATATCCGCCTGATAGAACTCCCGGAAGCGGCCGCGCTGGGCACGCTCACCCCGGTAGACCTTGCCGATCTGATACCGGCGGAAGGGGAATGCCAGCTCGCCGTAGTGGAGTGCCACGTACTTGGCCAGGGGCACCGTCAGATCAAAGCGAAGGCTCAGATCCGCGTCGCCCTTCTGGAAACGGTATACCTGTTTTTCCGTTTCGCCGCCACCCTTGGCCAGAAGCACGTCCGTAGATTCGATCACGGGCGTATCCAGGGGGGTGAAGCCGTAGCGGGCGTAGGTAGAACGGAGGACTTCCATGATCCGCTCCATCTGCTGCTGGGGACGGGGAAGCAATTCCATAAATCCGGACAGCGTGCGGGGGCTGATCCGAGTTGTCTTCTTGTTCTCTTCCATATATACTCCTTACCGCCGCTTTTGCAAAACGGCAGATTGATTTCAATTTACATCATATGAGTATACCAAAAAATCCCCATAAAATCAAGGGGATGGCGAAAGTTTTCACCATCCGGCCCGGCTTTTCGGACAAAAAAGCAGGGATGATCACACCGATCATCCCTGCGGAAGTACATATGCAGATTATTTGGATACCAGTTCCAGAGTATCTTTTGCAATCATGAGTTCCTCGTTGGTGGGGATCATGAGCACCTTTACCTTGGAATCGGGAGTCGTCAGATCGAACTCCTCGCTGGTGCGCATAGCCTTCTTGTTGATCTCCTCATCCAGCTTCACTCCCATGAATGCCAGCTTCTCGGCAACGCGTGCGCGGTAGTGAGGATTGTTCTCACCGATACCGCCCGTGAATACGATAGCATCCACACCGCCCATAGCCGCAGCATAGCCGCCGATGTACTTGGTCAGCTGATGGCAGATCATGCTCTCGATGAGCTGATAGCGCTCGTTGCCGGCCTTAGCACCCTGCTCGATATCGCGGTTGTCGCTGGTAACCTGAGAAACGCCCAGAATACCGGACTTCTTGTTCATGATGGTATCGATCTCATCGGCCGTAAGATTCTCCTTTTTCATCAGCAGGGGAATGATGGCGGGATCGATGGAACCGCAGCGGGTACCCATCATGATGCCTTCCAGAGGAGTCAGACCCATGGTGGTATCGAAGCACTTGCCGTACTTAACGGCGGCGATGGAAGAACCGTTGCCCAGATGGCAGGTAACGATCTTCAAATCCTTACGGCCCAGCATCTCTGCGGCACGCAGGGATACATAGCGGTGGGAGGTACCGTGGAAGCCGTAGCGGCGGATGCGGTACTTTTCATAATACTCGTAAGGCAGTGCATACATATAAGCGTAGTCGGGCATGGTCTGGTGGAAGCCGGTGTCAAATACAGCTACCTGAGGAACGCCGGGCATCATAGCCTCGCAAGCGCGGATACCGGTCAGGTTGTGGGGGTTGTGCAGAGGGCCCAGCTCGCAGCACTCTTCGATGGCTGCGATAACCTTTTCGTCCACGATGACGGAGCCGGAGAACTTCTCACCGCCGTGCAGAACGCGATGTCCTACTGCGGAGATCTCAGACAGGGACTCGATCACACCGTGCTCGGGAGATACGAGGGTGTCCAGAACCAGCTTGACAGCCTCTTTGTGGTTGGCCATCTGGATATCCAATTTGTAATCCTCACGGCCGTCTGCCTTGAGTTTGAAGTTGCCTCCGGCGATGCCGATACGGTCGCACATGCCCTTGGCGATTACCTTTTCGGTAGCCATATCGATCAGCTGATACTTGATCGAGGAGCTGCCGGCATTGATAACAAGAATCTTCATACCGAAAAACCATCCTTTTATGTGTAATAAATTCAAATCCGATCCATACCTGCGTTCCGTTGAAACAACGCAGGAATACCTGATTATTATAGCATAGTTTTCCGATATATGTCAATATATTTACCAAAATAAGAACGGCGGAAAAGCCGCGCGATTCCCCTTGCAAAATCCGACAGAATATGCTATGATGGTACTATACAGATTCCCTAAAAGGAGAAATCAAATGAACAACGAACCCAATCTGAACAATCCCGTCCCCGCGCCCCAGCCCACAAACGAGGCGCCCGAGACCAAGCGCTGTCCCGTCTGCGGCAAGGAGGTACCCGCCCAGGCTGCTTTTTGCGGCGAATGCGGTTATAATTTCGCTGCCGGCACCTCCCCCTACACAGTACCTCCGCAGGCATCTGTCATGGCCGAGGATACCGCGCCTTTGAAGGTCAGCGACTATCTGATCATGTCTCTTCTGAACTGTATCCCCATCGCCGGCATCGTTGTGATGCTCATCTGGGCTTTTTCCTCCGGGGTGAATGTCAACCGCCGCAACTTCAGCCGCGCCTATCTGATTATGGCCGCGGTGGGCGTGGTGCTCTATTTCATTTTGCTGATCGCCATGGTAGGCTTCATGGCTGCCACAATGGAAGTCATGGACGAGGCGATATTCAGCACCATCCTTCCCTTTATTTTTCGCTGACATGTATAACCTCCGTGTTTTCGGGGAACTATGTTCTATCCGAATCACGGAGGTTGTTTTTTATGAAATGTATTGCCGCTTTGTGCGCCGCCTTTTTGTGCGCCCATCTGCTGATCACCTGCTTCCCCGTTCACGGAGAGGATCAAATCTACGACAACATGATCCGCCTGCACGTGCTGGCCAACTCGGATTCCGGGGAGGATCAGGCCCGAAAACTGCGGGTGCGGGACGCGGTGCTTGCGTATCTGGATACACATCTGCCCGAGACCGATTCCTACGAAGATGCCCTGGCCGCCATCACCGATCAGATGGAGGGAATCCGCCTCTGTGCGCAAAAAGAAGCGGGAGCGTCCTGCCCTGTGCAGGTGGAATTGGGACGGGAAACCTATCCGGTACGGCAATACGATGGCTTCACTCTCCCAGCCGGGGAGTACACTTCCCTGCGGATTTTGCTGGGGGAGGGCGAGGGACAGAACTGGTGGTGCGTATTGTTCCCCCGGCTCTGCACCGCCCGCGCGGCGGAGGATACCTTCTACGAAGATTTTATCGCGGCGGGATTCACCCCCGAGCAGTACCGGCTGATCAAAAACGAAAGCGGGCCGAAATACAAGATCCGCTTCCGCCTGCTGGAGATTTTGGCACAGCTTACAGGAATAGACTACTGAGTGGAAAAATGCGGGCTGTCGAGGGCGCCAGCCCCTACAAAAACACCTGTTTTTCCGGCTTGAAAGTCCTGTGTGAATACGAATACTAAAAACAGCCGCATCGTAGGATGCGGCTGTTTTTCATTTTATTCTTTGGGCAATACCTTGTCCACAGCGGCAACGATATCCGCGTACATATAGAGGGAACCGAAGATGATCATCGGCCGTCCCTCCTGCCGGGCATCGGCAATGGCCGCGGCCACGCCGGCATCGATGCTCTCACAGGGGATTGCCTCCACGCCGCAAAGCCGGTACGCCTCCGCATAGGATGCGGCATCCAGCGCCCGCGGCACAGCCGGCGTCACCGTAAAGGCACGGGCAATGTACGGAGCGGATATACCGATGGTTTCCCCGTAATCCTTGTCCGCCATAATGCCTGTCAGGACGGTGCATTTCGTATCCGGGAAGTACCGGGCCACGCTGGCAAAGGATACCGTTACGCCGCCGGGGTTGTGTCCGCCGTCGTAAATGATGACGGGATCCCGGCGCAAAACCTCAAACCGGGCACTCCACTTGGCACGGGCAAGGCCCGTCCGCAGTGCCTCATCGGAGATGGCATATCCTTGTACGCGCAACACTTCCACAGCGGAGATCACCGCCGCCGCGTTGCGGGGCTGGTACAATCCCGCCAGGGAGATTTGATAGCCCGCTTTTCCGTCGTAGGTGAACACGCTTCCCTCGATGGAGGACTTCTCCAGGTGCAGTGTATCGTATGCGGGATAGAAAATGGCAGATCCCATTTTTTCCGCCGCATCGGCGATGACACCCCGGGCGCGGCCATCCGTTCCCGAGAAGAGAACGGGCACGCCCGCTTTGATGATGCCTGCCTTTTCCGCCGCGATGGCTTCCACGGTGTCGCCCAGCATGGCGGTATGATCCAGGGATATTTCCGTGATCACGGACAATACCGGGGTTTTTATGATATTGGTGGAGTCCAGCCGACCACCCATGCCCACCTCCAGCACCACGATATCGCAGGCCCGGCGGCGGAAATACTCCAGCGCGATGGCGGTAATCAGCTCAAACTCCGTGGGGAGATCTTCCATGGTCTCGGCAAAGCCGCGGACGTACTCCGTCACCTCCGCCAATTCCTCGTCGGCGATGTTTTCCCCATTCACCCGGATGCGCTCGTTGAAATCCTTGATAAAGGGGGACGTGAACAGTCCCACCCGGTATCCGGCGGCAGACAGAATCTCCGCCAGCATGCAGGAAAAGGATCCCTTTCCGTTGGTGCCCGCCACATGGACAAAGCGGAGGGAATCCTCCGGATGATGCAGTTTATCACACAACTCCGTGATGCGGGAAAGTCCGGGGCGGCTTCCCTTCCAGGTCACGGAATGGATATATTCCAGTGCTTCTTTGTATGTCATATCGATGGACTCCGATTTATTTCTCCCCTGTGAGGCGGAATATGAACTTCCGGATCTCGGTGTTTTTCATCAGCGTGCGGATGATCATCACCTCGGCGGCACAGGCCAGCGCACTGCAGGCAAGGCCGATGAAGATCCCGTACCACGGCATGCCGAAATAGATCATTTTCCCAATGGATTTGATGATCACCTGTCCGAGAAGATGGGCTGCTGCGGCGCTCAAAATATACTGGCGCAAGCCCCGCTCCCGCACCACATAGCGGGAGACAATGCCCGAGGACACGCCCACTGTCAGTGCGCCCAGCATGATCACCGGATTGACCGCGGGATTGGTGGAGAGAAGACAGCTGATCACATCCACCGCGATGCCCACCAGGGCACCGGCCCCCGGTCCGAAGAAAATCCCGGCGAAGATAATGCCGATATTCTCCAGGGTGAACCGATAGTAAACGGCCACGGTGAACAGATTCTTGCACAAAATGCCCACCACGACGGAGATCGCCGTCAGCATGGCAAAAAGGGTGATGAGAGCGGTTTTGTTTTGATTTTTTGGCATAGTTACACCTCCGAATGCCTGAGTTCGTTATTGCAGTCGGAGATATGCTCTCGTATGCAACAGCGGGATGCGGCATACGCACCGCGATCGTGATCTTCGTCCTATGGGCAACTCCCCGTCCCACGGCACTTTACGCGCGTACGCCTACTCTGTTTTAATAATCTATTGCAAAGGGATCAGCGATCGTCGCTGATGCCCATATTGCCCATCAGTTTCTTGTTGAATTCTTCCGCCGTATTGTAGCCCATCCGCTTCTGGCGGTTGTTCATGGCGGCGATTTCGATGATAATGGCCAGATTTCGTCCCGGACGCACCGGGATAGTGGTGGTGGGAATGCGGATGCCCATGATGTCTGTATATTCTGCCTCCAGACCCAGCCGGTCATACATCTTGCCCTGCACCCAGTTTTCCAGATTGATGATCATATCGATTCGCTCGGAATCCTTGACCGCACCCATACCAAACAGACGGCGCACATCCACGATGCCGATGCCGCGCAGTTCAATATAGTGACGGATGATCTCGGGGGCGGAGCCCACAATGGTCTTGGCAGACACCCGGCGCAATTCCACCGCATCGTCCGCGATCAGACGGTGACCGCGCTTGATCAGTTCGATAGCGGTCTCGCTCTTACCCACGCCGCTGTCGCCCAGCATGAGGACACCTTCGCCGTATACTTCCACCAGCACGCCGTGGCGCGTGATACAGGGCGCCAGGGACAAGGTCAGGTAGGCGATGGTCTGGGCCATGAAATTGCTGGATGCTTCTCCGGTATGCAGAACGGGTACTTCAAAATACTCCGCCAACTCCAGAAAATTGGAGGTGGGCATATTGCCGTGGGTGAACACGATGTCCACCGGATGATGGGACAGAAGGGCGGTGACGCACTCCGTCTCATTCTGGGCGGATTTTTTCTCCAAGAAAGCATACTCCGCGTTGCCGATGATCTGGATGCGCTCCGGCTCAAAATGCTCAAAATAACCCATAAGGGGCAGACCGGGACGGCCCACATCCGCCAGATGCACCTGGATCTCGCTGGCCGGCCGCGGCAGGTAGTCCGCCTCCAGCTTCAACTCTTTGATCAGGCTTTGCAGATCGATGGATCGATTGGACTCAAACATAGCGCACCTCACTGTATCCCATATAGATTTCTTTTGCCAGCATGAAAACGGCAGCCCTTATACAGCCGACTGTCGCTCGATTACGATTTCCGCTGAACCTCGGAGACTGCCGGTATTCCGCCCGCGGCGGAACGCGTCCCCATGACGCGCGGCTGGCTCGCGTACACAGCCAACTGACATTCGATTACGATTTCCGCTGAACCTCGGAGACTGCCGGTATTCCGCACGCGGCGGAACGCGTCTCCATGACGCGCGGCAGGCTCGCGTACACAGCCGACGGTCGTTCGATTGCGATTTTTCTTGGCTGTGTACATTATATCACAGCCATATCCACAGCGCAAGAGGATTGTGCGCCTTTTTTCTCATCTGTTCACTATATGTTCACAATGCTCTGCTATAATATAGTTTGAATTATTATACATTCCGTGAGGATTACCATGTCTTTGAAAAATATACTGCGCCGCGCCTGTGCCGCGGGCCTTACTTTCAGCGTGATTCTTTCCCTGACTGCCTGCAGTCGGATCCCCAAAAGCACCAAGGCCGAGCGGGAAACCGTTTTGTCCATCGATGGATTCGAAGTGCCCTACGAACAGTTCCGCTATCTGGCGTGCAACTATATGGACACCTATGCGAATGGAGACGAATCCTACTGGACGGCCGAGAATGCGGCCCTTGCCCAGGATGCGATTTTTGATCAGTGCTTTGACACGCTTTGCACCCAGTACGCCACCCTTTCTTTGTGCCGTGAATACGGCATCGACCGGGAAAGCAGCGCCATCACCGAAATGGTGGATGCCCTTGTGGCCAGTTCCGTGAAAGAATACGGCGATGAAAAAGCCTATGTGACCGCTCTTCGGGAAAGTTACATGAACGACAGCGTGTACCGCTTCTTCACCACCGTCCGCGTTTGCCAGGAAGAGTTGTATTACGCCCTGCTGGAAAAGGGCGTGATTGAGCCGAAGAACGAAAATCTCTATCCACTACTGGAGGACGACACCTTCATCCGCGTCAAGCAGATTCTGATCCAGAACGATCCCGGTGAGGATCCGGAGGATAATCGGAAGAAGGCGGAGGAGCTGCACAGCCGCGCCGCCGCGGGGGAGGATTTCGACACCCTCGTCCAGAGCTACGGCGAGGATCTGTATATGTTCAACAACACGGACGGCTACTACATCTGCCGCGGCGTGTGGTATCATGAGTTTGAGGATGCCGCTTTCGCATTGGAAGTGGGCGAGATCAGCGACGTAATCCGGACCGCCGCCGGCTACAGCATCCTGCTCCGCTGCGAAAAAGATCCCGCCTATCTGCAGAAGAACCGGGACGAGCTGTGCGATGACTATCGGGATGCCCAGTTCAGCTTGCTGATCGAGCGAAAGGCCGAATCCCTGACGCCCGTGCCCCGGGCTCCGTTGTACAATTACACCCTTCCGTCCATCCGCGACGATTTTGATAAGTAATCCGTTATGATGAAACACATGCCGTCCTCCCCCTATTTCGGGACCAGACGAAAGGAAAAAATGCGGCGGATCCTGATACCGGTTTTCCTTGGGGTATCCATCATCGCCGTTACGCTGATGCTGGGCAATCTGCTGCAGGATCGCCTGACTGCCGCCGAGCCGCTGCTGGCTTTGCCTGCCGCCTCCTATCCGGAGAAGGACACCACAATCAAAACCCCGGCACAGCTTCTTCTGCACAAAGAGAAGAACATCCCCCCCGTGCGGTATACCGCCATAGATGCGGGAGCATCCGCTCCGGATTACGACAATCTTGCCGCGGTGTACGGCGGCATATCCCTTTCTGTTCCGGCGGAAGTACATGATGCGTTTGCCGACACTGTCCAGCCGATCCTGCAAAGCGCCGCATCTCACGGGATGCAGATCTGTGCCGTGATCCCCCTCGCGGACGTGATCTGTGCGGACACATCCGCTTCTCTGCACACCGTCGAAGCGCTGGCGCAGAACCTGGGCACGCTCGGCTTTACGGAGATTATATTTACCGGCGTTACCGGTGAGGAATCCCTCCTGACACTGGCGGAGCTGCCGGGTACCGTCCACCGCATCCTCCCGGATATGCGCGTGGGATTTGCCATGACCGCCGCGGCTTTGGAAAGCGGCCCCTTCGCGCCGGCACTGGAAGTGCTGGCGGAGGCGTCGGATTTTCTGGCGCTGGACCCGGGATCCGCCACCGACACAGAGGAAGCCGTGGAAACCGCGTTCCGCCATCGGGGAAGCATCGAATACTTCTCCTTGCGGATCCTGATCCGCGGGGACGCCGCCGCCCGTCTGCAAACAGAAACCGCTTTGCAGGTGGAAGGCTACACATCCCTGCAGGCCATCCCCTGACCCACAAACAAAATCGGGCTGTCACAGGCATCGGATTCACCGTGCATGACAGCCTTTTTCAAAAGGATTTTCGTTATGAAACTCATCCCGTCCCCCACCCATGACACACCCGATTCCCCGCAGATCGTGTTCTCCCCCGCGGTGCGGATCGATGCCGCCATGCAGGTCCTTTATGCCAATCCCGCCGCCCGCATGGCGGGAATCGGCACGGGAGATACGCTGATTCTCCGGCACGGTACCTGCGAGCGTCTGCGGCATGAGGCCTGTTTCCACCGCTCCCCGCTGACCCGGTATGATCCTCTGGGCTCACCGCAGAACGCGGCATTGTTTGCGCTGGAAAACACCGGCCCCTTCCGCATCGCTTATGTAGAGTACACCTACACATTCCATCAGTGCCGTGCCATTGCTGTGCTTTTCCGCACCAGGCAGGAGTACCTCCGCTTTGCCGCCGCCCTGGATCGGGGCCCCCGCCGCTACTGCGGCCTGCTTCTGCAGACGCTCCGTTCCCTGCGGGATGAGTGCCGCCAGCAGCTGACCCAGCCCGACACACAGTCTCCGCTGTCGGCCGACACGGTGGAGGAGCTGATGACCGTCACTCTGCTGACCCTTCAATGCTTTTATCCCGACACCATATACACCGGCGAAAAAAGGCTGTACAGCCTGCACCGCACCGTGGAATCCTATATCCGGACACTGGCCGATTATGCTCACGCCATGGCGATTCATCTGGATCTTTCCTATGCAGCGGCGTCCTCGGATATGTACACATCCATGGACCCGGAATGTTTGTATCTGTTGCTGACGGCCCTTCTCAGCGCTATCAGCGATTTATCCGAGGATCATGCCGCCCACATCTGGCTGACGGAACAGGACGAGGATCGCACGATCCACATCCGCACACGGTGCGAGCGGTTATCCCGTCTTCTGACTCACACCGCGGATGTGCAGGCATTGGCGGCCGGCGCGCCTCACAAAGAAATGCAGATCACCATGGCAGAATTCCTGGCCGGCTACTGCCGGTACGAAATCGACATCTGCGGGGACGAGGACGCTCACTCGCTGATTGTCCGCCTGCATATGCCTGCCCATCCCACCCAGCCGGATTTCAAATCCCCCTTGTATGCGGATGCCCATCTGGAAAGCACGCTTCACGCCATCTGCCGTCTGCTTACCTTAATGGATACCGATCAGCAGAAGCAGGATCACAATTATATCCATGGACCGCTCGTGCTCGGCACTGAGGAGGAGCAGTAAAGCAATCAAAAGCAGCTCCTCCTGCCCGATGCCTGCCAGAAATGCCCCCGACGCGCCGTGGGAGGGCGTTTCCGCCCGGGATTCCGACTGGGGCGGGAGAGCGACTTCCTCAGGAATCTCCTCGGCGGAGATCTCATCCATGGGGGACTCCTCATCGGGCACTTCCGGCTCTACCGGCACGGTATCTTCTTTCTCCGGATATGTGGGCGTACCGCCATGCTCCCGACGGGCATACGAAAAGCGGTTGCCGTTATACACGGGAGGAATATTGCCCGTGTACCGCTCCTCTCCGGATGATATCCTGTTTCTGCTGTACATGCCTCACCCTCCTTATGATTTCGGTTTCATATCCCCCAAAGTGCCCAGAAGATCCGTCATCTCCGTCACCTTCAGGATCTGATCCACCGCCCCCCGTCGGCTGTCGCTCAAATAAGGCCGGAGGGCGGCCAGCAGTTTTTTCCGTTTTTCTCCCTCATCCCCGCCTTTTCCGCCGCCATCGGCTTTTTCCGATTTTCCACCGCCGCCCACCAGCGGGGCAAGCGCACTCATCATCTGCGGCAGCTTCTGCATCATCTCAGGCGTAATGGCGGGCATCGCCGGTTTTTCCGCTGCATCGGGGGATTTCCCCTGCAGCTGTCCCAGCAGTTGCCCAAAGGCAGGGTCCGCCATAATATTCTGTATGGCGCCCTGCAACTCCTCCCCCGACATTTGCGACAGATCCCGATTCATTCCCTCCATCCTCCTCGTCTGTAATTTTTGTATGTTTCGCTGATCTCGTTCACGCGGGCCACGTCTTCTTCCGTAATCCGCGACAGCGTATAGCGAAGCGCATCGTAATCGATCCGTCTTCGCTTTCTCTCCGGCAGCTCCATTCCCATGCCGGAGGCAAACAGCCGCAAGGTTGCCCACAGCCTGTCATCCGGCATACCGGCCAGCATATAGATGGTTTTGGTGTCCAATTTCATGTGCATACCCCCTTTATTTCCACTATATGCCGCGGCGTTTTTTTTGCCAATCCAAATTCTTGCAGGGGACGTTTTTTATGAAAATTCTTGTTTTTTCCGATTCCCACGGTGCCCCTCACTACATCCGTGCCGCTTTGCGCCAGCATGGCGGATCGGCGGACGCGGTGATCTTCCTCGGGGACGGCGCCCTGGATGCCAGCACCGTGTTCCGGGAGTTTCCCGATATCCCCGCCTACATTCTGCGGGGCAACTGCGACTCCGCTTTGCGGCTGGCCGCCTGCGGCATCGATGCGCCGGAGGAGGAGGTCATCTCGCTGGGCGGTGTGCGGTTTCTTGCCCTCCACGGTCACACGGTTCATGTGAAGTCGGGATACGGGCACGCCATCCTCCACGCCGCCCAAAAGCAGGCGGACGTGCTGTTGTTCGGACACACCCACATCCCGGAAAACCGAGCCGTGCCCTACCCGGACGATCCGGAGCGACGGCTTCTTTTGTTCAATCCCGGATCGGTTGGCATGAGCCACAATCATTCCTACGGAGTGATCCACGCGATCGACGGGCAGATCTCCGCCGGGCACGGAAGTGCCGTATAACGACAAAAAAGGAGGTGTCGCATTTAACAATGCGTCACCTCCGCGAGCTTTCCCTTGGCCGCAGATGCGGCCATCTTTTGCCCGACATGGGCAAAAACACGGGCAATCTCGCCGCAAATTTCAGCGTGTTTTCGAATTTTTACGTCGCGAACGTAAAAATTCGGGGCTGTTGCATCTACTTGCAACAGCCCCTTTTTTTATGCATGGGATCAGCCTATCTGGACACGCACGGGAGTGTAGGTGCTGTCCGTGGTGTACAGGTACAGCCAAACGTACTTATACTCGGACACATTGACAGTAATCGTGTTGCCCTGTCCCTGCAGAACATCCATGGTCTGTGCCATACTTGCCGAATAATATGCGTTAATGAACGCATCGCCGGTGCTGTAGTTCACGGTGCTGTTCGTGTAGAAGTAGGCAACGCGGCCGGTGGCAACGGGCGTGAAGGAGATCTGGTTGCTCCAGCTGTTATACCTGGGCTGCACACTGAAACCGGTACCGTTGGTGACAATGCTGCTGCCGCCGCTGGTAGTTCCCAGGGGAACAAACACAGGCGTTGTCATCTCGCCGGTTATGGTTACCATCCAAACGGCAACGTACTTATAGTTCATGAAAAACGACGCAGGAATCGCCACGGGCACATTGTAACCCGGATAGGTCACGGCCTTGGAGGAACCGTTGTTATAGGACGCAAGGATCGAGGAAATATCGTTATAGTTCATGGCTCCGCCAATACCGCTAACACCGCCCAAGGCAGTAATCGGTGCGTACAGCTCCGTCTGGGAATTGGAATTGGTAAAGCCATAGTACAAAGTACCGCTGTACAGGGGAGTCACATTCAGATTGGATCCGGACACATAGGGGGTTCCCTTGAATCCGCTGATACCGGAAGAACCCGTACCGCTGTTTGTGGAACCGTTCAGGGGGATCAGAATGGGAGCACGGTAGCCGCCGGTCTCGCTGACGGAGCTCTGCAGCATAATGGCCACATGAGAATATCCGGAAACGGAACGGGCGGTGGTAAGGAACGCACTGCCCTTACCGGCAGAAATGCTCACAACACCCTTCACACCTTCCGCAGCAGCGGTCAGGTATCCACGGGTAGAGGTATCGGAGAAGAATTCCCAAATGGTATTCATACCACGGGAATCGTTGGTAAAGAAGTAGTACAGCTTACCGCTCTCGTTGGCCTCGTAGTTCAGAACGGGAGTACCGCCGGTGGTGGTCACAGTGGGTGCCTTGAAGAATCCGGTGGTAATGTTGCTGGAGCCGGCCATGCCGCTGGTGGAAAGCACCAGGGGACGGTAGTTGTTATAGTTGGCATCGCTGAGCATGATGACCACATACGCAGGAGGCGTGCTGCTGAATGTTACGGGGAGCAGCTGCTTCGTGTTCTTGACAACGGATTTATATTCTGCCTTGTAGATGCCTTCGCCGCCGTTGATTACGTTCTCCTTCACAACAGAGGGGGTAGGAACCTTATCATCGTCAGTGAAATAGTACCAAACAGTACCGGTAACACTGGTGCAGAACTCGATCTGATGCTGATAGTAATCGCCGCCGCTCTGGTAGGTGTTGTAGATCGGGCCGACCACAAAGCCGGTGTCCTCCAGCACAGCTTCTTCCGCATCGGGAACTTCCACAATCACGGGAGTATAATAGGTGCTGCCCTTCTGGAGCATGATAACCATGTAATCATAAGACTCACCGAGGGAGGTAGCCAGAACGGTCTGTGCGGTCTGGGTAATACCGGTGGTGGCCAGACTGCCGCCGATCTTGACGGAAATATTGATGCCGGTAGCCGCATTGTAGTTGTTCATGAAGACGGTGGTGTTGGGTGCTACCTTATAGTTGGTCAGATAGTAGTACAGCGTGCAGTTCGCAGATGCCTGGAAGCGGATGTTGTACTTGCCGGAGGAATAGGTGATCACAGGCTGAGTGGTAAATCCGCTGCCGGATGCGCCGGGCTGATCGGGAGTAGTGGAAGAGGAGCTGTTGATCCGAACAACCACGGGAGTATAGGCTACACCGCCGGTGGACTTCAGACGTACTACCATATAGGGATAACTGGTGGTGGAAACCAGATTCAGAAGCGGAGTGTAGGCAGCCATACCGGCAGTAGCCGTTACCGATCCGCGCAGGCCTACCTGAGCCAGGGAGTTCATCGTATCGAACTGAGAGGTGGTAGGAGCCGTGGAGCTGTTGGTGAAATAATACTCAACGGTGCCGGAATATGCGGCGGTAAAGCCGAGGGAAACACCGTTGGCCATGGAATTGGCGTAGGGTGCCAGAGTGAATCCGGTAGAAGTGGTCGCCGCGGAACCCTTCAAGGGAACGAGGATGGGCTGATACTGGTTGTTCTTGTCATCCATCAGCATCACAGCCACATAGTTGTATCCGCTTACGTTGGAAGACAGAGTAGTCGGCTGGCTGGCCGCCTGTCCCGCTGTAGCCACCAGTTCGCCTTTATACATGGTGGCGTTGGATGTATACACATTGGTGAAGGAAGAAACCGTCAGAGCGGCAGCACTGCTGGTGTAGTAGTAGTACACGGTACCACTGACAGCGGGGGTATATGCCAGATACTGGTATGTGCTGGTAGCATTGACAGTCGGTGCGGTGGTAAAGCCGTTGGAGGCCATATTGGCAATCACAACAGGCTGGTAATCCATACCGTTGGCATCGGTGAACATAACAGCAATGTACGAGTAGTTATCTACCGCTGCGGTCTGACCGATCTTGGTATCGGAGGAACGGTTGGCAGTAACCACATAATTGGAGGCGGCAGATGCCACTGCATAGAAATTCTCAAAGAGGGCGGCGGTGGGAACCGTTGCGGTATTGGTGAAGTAATAATATACAGTACCGTTGGTCGCCGTGGTCAGAGTCAGATAGCAGTCCACGGAGGAAGCAAAGGAGGAGGGCTGAATGGTAAAGCCCGTATCACCGGCTGCCGGGGTAGAGCCGGAGGTGTATACCTTATCCGCAAATGTGGCGCTGATGCCTCTTGCCAGCGTATACTGGGTGGGAACCTTCTCGGAGGTGAATCCGCTTGCGTTGATCTCAGCCTTGGTGAAGGTACCGGAGCCGGTCACGGAAGAACGGGGAGCCGTCTTCTCAACGACCAGGCTGCCCAGCGTGGTGCGGGACATCATGCTGATATCTGCGGGGGTGCTGAGCGTCATGGATTTAACCACGGTGCCATTCAGAATGGACACGGAAGCGGTATGGCCGGCAGCGGAATCCACGATGATGGAATCCACCGTGCAGCCGTTCATAATCAGGGAGGGAGTACCGCGAACGATCAGCTCGCCGATGTGGCACTCGCTGAGGGTAACCGTACCGCCGGATACGCCTTCGCTGATCAGCACGCGGCCGGGCAGATTGGCACCGGTTACGGTCACGCCGGTCTGGGTGATAACCGCATTATCCTTGCCGGCACCCGCCTCGGACTCTACCAGATTGTCGTTGCAGATAGTGCCTGCGGCACGGTAGAGAATGGTCAGTGCCTCTGCACGGGTCAGGGTTCTGTCGGGATCAAAGGTGCCGTCCGGATAGCCGTTGATCAGTCCTGTGCCGGCAGCAAGCAGAACGTAATCACGGTAAGCGGCTTTGATCGTGTTATAGTCGGTAAAAGTAGACGTAGGCGCCTTCTTGTCGGTGTCGGGATCCAGATAGCGCACCAGCAGGGCGGCTGCTTCCTGACGGCTCAGAGGACCGCTGGGGTTCAGCATGGTGCCGTAATTGAGCAGATATCCCTGGGCAGTTGCCTGCTTCACATAGGGCTCAAACCATTGGCCCTCGGACACGTCGGTGTAGGAATGGTTTTTCGTGGCTGTCAGACCGAAGGTCACGTTCAGCATTTTAATAAACTCGGCACGGGTGACCGTACGGTTGGGGCGGAAAGTACCGTCCTCCTGGTAACCGTTCACAACGCCTTTGCTTACCATGTACTCAATGGCGTCCTTGCCAAAATGCCCGTCAATATCCGGGAAAGAGGCAGCAAGAGCCGTTGCGATGCATGAAAAAGCAAGACAGACACTCAAAATTGCGGATAAAAATCGTTTCATACTCATCTCTCCATAAAAGATTGATAAAAACATTAGCAGTTGTATAAAACTGTATAATACAACTGCATAAAATCTCTAACTAATAGTATATCAAAGGATTTCAAGATGTCAATGGAAAACCGGCAAGAAAGTCGCAAAATCATCATAAATTTACAATTTCCCTGCCCGTTTCCCGAAAAAATCACGGAGTTTGCAGCAGAGCGGCTATATTTTTCATGTCGCTGTACATATCCTCTTTTTTGCGGGGATCCCGCAGCAGTGCCGCCGGGTGATACACCGCGCACAGAGTAAAATCATTCTTTTTGAAGAACACACCGTGCTCCTTGGTGATCTTGAAATCCGGCTTGATCAGCCGCATGGCGGCAATTCGTCCCAGGCACACGATCACCTTGGGACGGATCAGCATAACCTGCTCCCGCAGGTATTCGATGCACGCGTCCTGCTCCTCCGGCATGGGATCCCGATTGGCCGGCGGACGGCATTTCAATATGTTGGCTATGTATACATCCTCCCGGGAGATCCCCACGGCGCACAGATACTTGTCCAGCAGTTTGCCGGCCGCGCCCACAAAGGGAATTCCCGTCTCATCCTCTTTGGCACCGGGGGCTTCCCCCACGAACATCAATTTTGCCTCACGGGATCCGGTCCCAAACACGCAGTTGGTACGGCTCTCCGACAAAGCACAGCGGGTACACCCGCGGCACGCCGCCTCCAATTCTTCCCAACTCCGCACAAAATCACCTCCTGAATTCTTCCTATGCTCCCATTATAATATATTTTTCACCAAAAGAAAAGTGGGACAGATATAAAAATCTCTTCCATTTTCAGGATTTTACGCCCGAAGAATCAAATTCCCCTTGCAAAACGGGGGAACATACTGTATGATGAAAGAAAATGCTTCTGGTGCCGGAGGTTCCACTGATGAAACGCATATGTGCATGGGCAGTGTGTCTGGCCGTGCTTCTTACATCGCTGGCGGGCTGTTTCCCGGAGGATCCCGCCACAACAATCGATCCGTCCCTGCTCTCGGCGACGCCCACGGTGGGCGAGTCATCCGCCCCCGCCCTGCATTATTCCGTATCGGAGCGGGACAGCGATCCGTCCTACGAAACCGTGGCGGGCACCCTCTCCTTCTCCGATAACGGGGTTTCCGTGAGCGGATCGGGCGTAAGCGTCACCAAAACCACCGCTACCATCACCGCCGAGGGAACCTATCTGGTGTCGGGAAACTGTCCGGACGGCGCCATCGTCGTCAACGCCCCCAAGGATCAGAAAATACAGCTGGTGCTGAACGGATTGTCATTGTCCTCGCAAGCGGGCGCGCCGCTGCAGATCCAGCAGGCGGACAAGGTCTTTCTGACGCTGGCGGAGGGATCCCATAATACGCTGGCCGATGCCGGCGCCTCCGCCGACACCGACGGGGTTATCTTCTCCAAGGAGAGTCTGAGCATCAACGGCAGCGGCATGCTGACCGTCCGGGGGAATCATAAGCACGGCATCGTGGTCAAGGATGAATTGGTCATCACCGACGGAAACCTCACCGTTCACGCCGCATCCACCGGCATCGACGGAAAAGACTGCGTGAAGATCACCGGCGGCAATATTACAGTAAATGCGGGCAAAAACGGCATCCGCTCCTCGGGCACCGATGTGGGATACATCTGGATCAGCGGCGGCACTATCGCCATGGATTCTGCCGCCGACGGATTGGAAGCCGCCTCGGTTCTGCTGCTGGACGGCGGCACATGCACCATCCGCACCGGCGGCGGCAGCGGGCGGAAAATCCCCGGCGCCAATGTATCCGGTGCCAAGGGACTGAAATCCGACGGGCACATCATCGTGCGCGGCGGCACTATCGCCATGGATACCGCTGACGACGCCATCCACGCCGGCGGCAATGTGTATCTCCACGGCGGCGTGCTGTCCGTCTCCTCCGGGGATGACGGCATCCATGCGGACGCCCTGCTGGAAATCTCCGGCAGTGTGACCCACATCGCCAAAAGTTTTGAGGGGCTGGAGGCCACCGATGTGCGGATTACCGGGGGCATCACCACGGTGGTGTCCACCGACGACGGAATGAATGCCGCCGGCGGCAAGGATACCGCCCGGAACGGCGGCATCCCATCCTCTTCCTTCTCCGGCGGTGACGCCCGGATCGAGATCACCGGCGGATACCTGCTTCTGGATGCGTCCGGCGACGGCATCGACGCCAACGGTACCATTGAAATCTCCGGCGGCACGGTGCTGATCAGCGGCCCCACGAACCAGGGCAACGGCACCATCGACTACGATGGCAGTGCCAGCATCACCGGCGGTGTGCTGATCGCCTGCGGCCCGTCGGGCTCGACACAGAATATGAGCGACGGCACCCAGGGCTCGGCCCGGGTTACCATCCCCACCCAATCCGCCGGCACCACCATCGCCCTGTGCGGCGCGGACGGGCAGGCCATCGTTACCTTTACCGCAAAAAAGGCCTTCAACAATGTGGTCATCAGCGCCCCCGGCATGGCGGTGGGCGAGACGTATACGCTGGTCAGCTGTAAGGCGAAAAACACGGATGAAAACGGCTTCGCCCGGGATATCCCCGTGACCGTCATCGACACACTGGCCCAGATTGAGATGACCTCCCTCATCCAGGGACACCAGCACGGACGGCCGTAAAAAACAATTCACCCCGGCGAGAAAACCCGCCGGGGTGGTTTTTGGTTATAGCGGAGCAATTTGTATGCCGATCACTCCATATTGTTTCTGTTCTTCCTTGGAATAGTACACTTCCATATCGATCGGGGAGGCAGTGTGTATATCCTCTGCGGAATAACCGCACTCCATCAGGGGCAAATGTTTGTACAGTTCATCAAAGGAATCAAAGACGAACAGATCCCGGACACGCAGACATACCATATCCGCCGGATCCTCTGTATTGACAAATTGTATGGTATCCCCCACGGAAATTCGTCTCCGTTTTTCGTCATACAGGCGGAGTTCTATGGTTTTGGAGCCGTCCTTGATCTTTGCAAACGGTCCGGGATGTAATTTCATTATGTGTTCTGCCATTGGCGTTTCCTCACAAAGAATTCGTTTTATTTTTGATTATCCACCGCAACGGATTCTCGTATATGTACCTTCTTCTGGTTTCATAATCCTCTCGATCACGAATGACATGATCGGAATACGAACGCTGAAAAACATTTTCGCCAATTGCTTTATTACATAACCGTTTGAACGTAGAAATGATATGCGGCAGCATTTCGTTGGTAGGGGACGGCGCCCTCGACGTCCCGTCTTTCTGTCCGGTAATTTTTTCGGAAGAGATACATATTATCGCATGTATATGATCCGGCATAATCACAAATTGGTCTATCTTTACCCCGGGGATATTTTGACTTGACAGCAGATACCGTTCAACAACACGACCGATCTGTGTTAATTTAATTTGCGGGACGTCCCGAGTTCGTTATACGAACTCGCGGCGTCGTCCCCTACCGCGGTACTGGGAATATCCGCTATAATGATTTCAGACAATATCGGTCTTCTATGCTCCGTACAGATCGTCACAAAATACGCACCGGCAGAGCTGTAATCAAATCCATGCAATCTTGTCGATTTTCTCATAGGAAAGTCTTTTTGCATGATGATTTTTACTACCCCGCCTCACATGTTCTGCAGCTGCATAATAAGCAGCGTATTCATGAAGATCATGGACAGCGCCAGGCCGATGACGATCAGAATCGCCGCCACTTTGGGACTCAGCCGCTCCCGAAGCACAAATCCGGCACCCAGGCACAAAATACCGATTATGCACATAACTGCACTGTACACCGCAAAAGTTCCCATCACGCACCTCCGGGGAATTGGTTTGTATGTATTATACCATTTCCCCGCCGCAAATTCAATACGGCGGGCGGCGAATTTTCCCCTTGTAAAAAGTTATAGAGTGTGGTAAAATAGTAAGGTATGGAATTTCCCACAGATAAATAAACGGGGCACGCCCCCAAAGTGATATATTCGTGATTTTTTTGGAGACAGGATTATGACAAATCAGGAACAGATCAATCGGCGCAGGACCTTTGCCATCATCTCCCACCCCGACGCAGGTAAAACCACCCTGACGGAGAAATTTCTGCTGTACGGCGGTGCGATTCAGTCCGCCGGTTCCGTAAAGGGCAAGGCATCCGACCGCCACGCCGTATCCGACTGGATGGAGATCGAGAAGAAGCGCGGTATTTCCATTACCTCCTCCGTTATGCAGTTCGAGTACGACGGATACTGCATCAATATTCTGGACACCCCCGGACACCAGGACTTCTCCGAGGATACCTACCGTACCCTGATGGCGGCGGACAGCGCCGTGATGGTCATCGACGCAGCCAAAGGTATTGAGCCCCAGACGAGAAAACTGTTCAAGGTCTGCGCCATGCGGGACATCCCGATTTTCACCTTCATCAACAAGATGGACCGGGAAGCGAGAGATCCTTTTGATCTGCTGGACGAATTGGAGACGGAGTTCGGCATCGCCACCTATCCCATCACATGGCCCATCGGATGCGGTTTGCGCTTCAAGGGCGTGTACCACCGGGAGCACAAGAAGATCATCTCCTATGCGGATGCGCACCGCGGCCGGGAGCGTCTTTCCTCCATCGACTGCGATATCACCGACACGGACACGCTGGATCGGCTGATCGGCGAGGAAGAACGGGCGGAGCTGGTAGAGCAGGTGGAACTGCTGGACGGTGCGGGCGTGGATTTCGATCTGGAAGCGGTGCGCCACGGCAAGCTGTCCCCCGTATTCTTCGGATCCGCTTTGAATAATTTCGGTATTGAGACATTCCTGGAGTGCTTCCTCCGCATGACCACGGCCCCCCTGCCCCGCAAGACGGACGGGGACACAGTCTATCCCTCCGACGACCGATTCTCCGCTTTTGTGTTCAAGATCCAGGCTAACATGAACAAGGCACACCGGGACCGCATCGCGTTCATGCGCATCTGCTCCGGCCGCGTTGAGCGGGGCGAGACCTACTACCACGTGCAGGGTGGACGGGAATTGAAGCTGTCCCAGCCCCAGCAGATGATGGCCCAGGAACGCTCCGTCATCGACGAGGCTTACGCCGGCGATATCATCGGCGTATTCGATCCGGGCATTTTCTCCATCGGAGACACGGTATGCGACCGATCCATGCGGGTGCAGTTCGAGGGAATCCCCACCTTCGCCCCGGAGATTTTCGTGGAAGTGGAGCAGATCGACTCCATGAAGCGCAAGCAGTTCGCCAAGGGTATGAACCAGATCGCCCAGGAGGGCGCGATCCGCATCTTCTGCGAGCCGGGATCCGGTCTGGAGAGAGTATACGTGGGCGTGGTCGGTGAATTGCAGCTGGACGTTCTGGAATCCCGTATGAAGAATGAATACAACGTGGAATACCGGAAATATCCCCAGCCCTATCAGTACATCAAGCGGGTGCCGAACGGCGTCAATCCCGCCGATCTGAAGCTGTACGAAGTCAAGTGGGTGCAGGATTTCCGTGACGGCAATTATCTGCTCTTCCCCACCCCGTGGCATATCAATTATACTTTGGAACACAACGAAGGTCTGACGCTGGAAGAATACGGCAGCGTGGAAGAATAAGTTTACAGAAAAAAGCACCTCGGATGAGGTGCTTTTTTATTATCCCCGTTGTCCGACGCGAAGAACGGTTTCTTTGGCGAGGTGCTCGACGGAGCGTCCCCGGATGCGGCCGATATGGATCTCCGCCGTGGATCCGTCCCTCGTTTTGATATCGGATTCGCCCACGATCAACTCCGCACCATGAAAATCACCGGAACCGTGGATACGCAATTTCAGCGTATCGATCTCCCCGGCGCAGCTGATATCGCCGCTGCCGGCGATGTGTGCCTCGGCACTGCCGGACAGATGCTTGATACCCACATCCCCGCTGCCGTTGATCTTGATTTTGGTTCCGTTGGAACGGTTCAGTCCGACATCACCGCTTCCGTTGATAGATATCTCAGAGGGACCTGCCACGTCGCCCAGGGTAATGTCCCCACTGCCGTTGATATGCACCTTGGCCGCACCGGCCTGCTTTGTCTGAATATCTCCGCTGCCGTTGATTTTCAGATCCGCCATTCCCTCGATCGCCGCCAGCTGAATGCTGCCGCTGCCGTTGATATGCAGTCCGGCCTCCCCCATTACCTCCGCCAAAACAGATCCGCTGCCGTTGATGCTGATCTTCGCCCGATCGAAATCCGGCTCCACGGTGCATTTCCCCACGTCGTTGAGGGACAACTCCAGCGACCGCCCCCGGGCAAACTCGGTATAAACCGTGAGGCTGTTGCAATCTTTTTCAGATCTGGGGATATTACCGTGGTGATTGGATATCTCCACCGTCAGCCGTCCTTCTGACGTGTTCACTTTCAAGGCGCGGATGAATCCCTCGCTTCCCTGTGCAAGAACGCGGCGTCCGCCGCCGTCTGGCTTGCAAATTTTTACGGTACAAGGCCAGCCCAAGCTCATCTTTATCTCCTCGAAGGAATCGATCTGCGATGCGTCGAAGGGAACATCCATGCTCGTGCCGCCGGCCTCCGATATGATTTCCTCCGCCCGAAAAATACGCACCTCTCCCTCGCCGCAGTTGATCACACAGCCCTCGGGAAGATCCGCCGTACTGCCGTCGGCGAATTCCACCTTGCCATTCTGCTCGTCAATGGACACTGCCTGCTTGGAAGAATAGCAGAGAGTGGCTTTCCATCGGCAGACAAGGGGCATTCCCGCGTACTCTGACGGTGGATCTTTCTCCTGAATACCGCTCCGTTCCTCCCCGAACAGCCGCTCGATCGGCACATCCAGCGCCCGTGCAATAGCAGGAAAAAGTGTTACATCGGGATATCCGATGCCGTTCTCCCATTTGGACACCGCCTGCGGGGTCACGCCCAGGATGCGGGCCAGAGCCTCCTGGGTCAATTTGGCACGGCGGCGTTCTTCGGCGATGATATACTGAAAATTTTCAAATCCGCTCATAATTCTCATCCTTGAAACAAAAGTTATAGGATATCCTGATAGTATTGTAGCATATTGTGTGGCAAAATCCAATAACCGCATCGTTTATTTTTCCCGCCCGCCGGCTCCCTCGCCGCCTCCGATGGCGCGGCCCACTCAACCTGCCGTTGATACAACGCAAAGTAGAGGCCCCTCTTGCAAAAGAGCCGTCACTATGCTATAATACAGATAGTTCAACGGTTTTCGCATCCCTTTTACAAAAATCATGAGGTGAATAACTATGTTGGAACATATTGTAAGTATTATTCTCGGCATACTGATCCCCTTGTGTGAGCTGATCGGTATCTTTGTGGTGGCGGTATCCGCCATCGGCGCATTTCTGCATTATCTGTACGGCCTGATCAAAAAGGATGGGTACGACATCAAATTCCAGCTGGCCAACGGTCTGGCACTCAGTCTGGAGTTCAAAATGGCGGCGGAGATTCTGAAAACCGTACAGGTACGGGATTTTGAGGAGTTGACCGTTCTGGCCATCGTGATCGTTTTGCGCGCCCTGCTCTCCTTCTTGATCCATTTTGAGATGAAGCATAAATCCTGACAAAAAGCACCTCTTGCGAGGTGCTTTTTCTTTCCCCGATAGTCGTCAGGAATTGACAAAAGATGCCTTTATGCGGTATACTGATATAAACAACCCTTCCGACAAGAAAGGATTTTTTTATGTTACCGGCTATTATACTGTTTGCCATTACTTATGTCCTCATGCTGACCTTCAGCAAGTACCGCCCGTGGATTGCCCTGGCATCCGGCGTGATCTTCATCGTCACCGGTATGCTTCCTCTGGGCAACGTGATCGGCGAGCTGGATTTCAATGTGCTTCTGATGATAGCAGGCACCATGGGCCTGGTGGCATTGTTTATTGAAAGCAAAATGCCCGCTCTGCTGGCGGATCTGATTATGGAAAAAGTACCCAACGTCCAGATGGCGGCCGTGTGCCTGGCTCTGTTCGCCGGCGTGATCTCCGCTTTTGTGGACAACGTGGCCACCGTTCTCATGGTAGCACCCGTGGCGCTGGAGATCTGCCGCAAGCTGAAAACCAATCCCGTTCCCTTCCTGATCGGTATCGCAGTGTCCTCCAATCTGCAGGGCGCGGCTACGCTGGTAGGCGACACCACCGCCATCATGCTGGGATCGGAACTCGGCATGAGTTTCATGGATTTCTTCTGGTACAAGGGCAAGCCCGGCATGTTCTTTGCCGTGGAATTGGGCGCGGTGATCTCCGCACTGATTCTGGCATTCTTGTTCCGCAGGGAAAAGGCGCCCATCCCCAAAGCGTCTGAGCGTACCCAGGTTACGGACTATGTTCCCACCGCTCTGCTGGTGGGCACCATCGGTCTTTTGATCTGTGCCTCCTTCGCTCCCGACACCTGGAACCTGCCGGATGAGATCAACGGTCTTATCTGCTGTGCCGTTCTGGCCATCGGTCTGATCTACAGCCTGATCAAAAAGAAGGATTTCGCCGCCATCGGCGAGCCTTTGAAAGATATCGACTTTGAGACGCTGGGACTTCTTGTAGGTTTGTTCCTCATGATCGGCGGTATGAAGCACACCGGCGTGATCGCGGCACTGGGTCAGCTGCTTGCTAATCTGGGCGGCGGCAATATGTTCCTCATGTACACCATCATCGTATGGGCATCCGTTCTGATTTCCGCGTTTATTGATAACATCCCCTACGTGGCCACCATGCTGCCGGTTATCGCTGTTCTGGCACAGCAGATGGCTCCCGGCCTGGGCGTGGATGCCGCCACAGCCGCCGTTCCTCTGTATTTCGGACTTCTATCCGGCGCTACCCTGGGCGGCAACATCACCCCCATCGGCGCATCGGCCAACATCGCCGGCATCGGCATCCTCCGGAAGGAAGGATACGAGGTCAAAAACAGCGACTTCTTCCGCATCGGTATCCCCTTCACGCTGGCGGCCATCATCCCCGCATACATCTTCATCTGGCTGTTCTTCGGCGTTTGAATGGCATAAGAAAAGCACCTCTTGCGAGGTGCTTTTTTCGTTATATCTTGATCTTGAAATATTCGGAATACCGGGCAAGGTAGTCTTGGATTTTTTCGTGATACGGGGCCAGACGGGGTTCTTCCAGCATTTTCTGCATTTGCTGAGTGAAACTGATCCCCGGGTGATTTATTTTGGGATATCCTTTGAGGAATAACAGATCCGATATCTGTATACTTTTCCTCGCGTTCAAATGCCCTTCCCACGCGGCAAAGATCTTCTCCATGTAGGCGTCGGCCTCTGCCAGCCGATCCATTTCCACAAGCAAGGAGGCACAGTGCATATAATCCCACAGAAGCGCTCCTTCCCATATACCGCCGTACCGACCGTCCAGAAGAACTTCGTACAGCCCGGCGGCCTTTTGGTAATAAAACAACTTTTCCCGAGGCGGCATATCCGGCGTGATCAGTTGGCGCACAGACACCTCCGCCTGGCTGACCATGTAGGTCAGCGTCTCCTTCACCTGGCGATAATACGGCTCCCCTTCCATCACATAGCGGGCGTACATTTCCCGACTGTGGATAAAAAAGGGTAATTTGTTGTAATAATATTCCGCTTTTTTCTTGATTTCCTCATCCTGCGACTCGGCGCAGATCGCCACCATAACCCGGTACATTTCGTTGCGGAGCGTATCGTCGGTACAGCATTTCTCCACCCGTTCCGCCAGCGACAGCATCTTGTTTACCTTATCGTCGGAAAAATCTTTCCGCAGCACCACCGCCAGCATCACTTCGACATAGTTTTCGTAGTGATCCGGATTCAATTCGATCTCCCGCATCCATGCATCGTATTCGCCGGCCCAGTCGTTGCGCTGCTTATACGCGCTGATCTTCTTCAAAAATTCCTCCCGGTGCTCAATCCCCCACACCGTATCCATGGAAAAAAGAGAATCGATGGAGCAGCGGTACAGCAAAGCAATTTTGGGCAGCAGGGCGATATCCGGTGAGAGCAGTCCCCGCTCCCATTTGGATACGGTCTGGGAGGTGACCCCCAAATGCTCCGCCGCCGTCTCCTGGGTCATCTTGCGGGACAGGCGCAATTCTTTCAGTTTGTCTTTCAGTTCCATATCCACCTCAGGATTTGTTTTTCATCCAGTAGTTATACGTCTTTCGTCTCCACAGAAGCAACGCGATCAAATAGCACAGGCAGGTGATCACCGCGCTCAGGAAGTAGCCGATGAAGGATTCCCCGAGAATCGCGCTGAAGATACACAAGGAAACATAAATAAACGTCAAAGGCGATCCGGTGGGCTTTTTGGTGATCAGTTCCGTAATCGCATTGACAGCAAAACAAAGCATGACGATGGCCGCGAGGGAGATCAGCGTTTTCGCTTCCCGCCGCAGAATCCGCTTCAAATCGTCGAAAAAAGATTTGTACGCACATTCTTTATAATCCGCGAGCACTTCCTTTTCCCCATCGGAATTTCGGATTTTCAGAAAATACAAAAGGAAAAATCCGCACGCCGCGCTGGTCATGAGGCAGATGAGGAACAATCTCAGCGTTTCGTTCTCCACACCGCTCAAAATAGCGCCCCATACAATAAATAGCCCAATATACGCAGCCAAAGTGGCGGCCGATGCCAGCGTAATATTCCACAAAATCTTTTTCATACAGATTCCTCCATTGTGTTTTACCTTGGAGACTGCCGGCATGTCGCCGCAGGCGAAACGATGACGTTCCCGTCATCGCGGCAGGCTCGCGTACACAGCAAGTTAGCATAAAAGTCCGGTTCACCGGATGCTGTGTACATTATACCACACAAAAGAACCCGCTGTAAATGGACAATATGGCACACCTTTTTGTCCGTTTTGTATCAATTGCCGGAGATTTCCCCGCTTGCAATCCGCACCCTTCTGTGTTAGAATGAAGAAAAAACGCCGAGGGTTCCCATGCCGTATCTGTATCTTGCCTGTGCCATGATCTGCTCCGCCGCGCTGAATCTGCTGGGCACGCGCTTCAATAGAAAAAATGCCGCGCGGCAAAACGCCAACGGCATATACAATATTCTTGTGGCCTGCAGTGCCGCTCTCACCTGGGCGGTGATCACGCTGATAAACCCGTCCTTCCATCCCGCTGCCCTGCTGTATTCCATCGGTTACGGCGTGTGCTTCACTATGGCGATCTGCGGCCTGATCGGTGCTTTGAAGCACGGCCCCGTGCCCCTCACCGCCTTCGCCAAGCAATTGTCCCTCATCTGCGTATCCCTGTGGGGCTTCGTGTTCTGGCGGGTGAAGATCACTTCGTTTACCGTCATCGGTCTTTTGCTGCTGGCTGTGTCCTTGTACCTGTGCTTTCTTGCCAAGGAGAAACATGTGCAAAATTCTCCGCGGCGCGTCACTGGACGGTGGGTGCTGTATGTGCTTGTGCTGATCGCGGGAAACGCGGGATGCTCCATTATCCAGAAATACCAGCAAATGGCCTTTGACGGACAGTATGGCAGTGCCATGATGCTGGCCGCGTCGGTATTGTCGGTGGGTCTGTGCGCCCTGCTCTCGCGAAAAAATCCCACGCCGCGGTGGCGGGAGATTGTGCGGGATTCCTGGTACTATCCCGCGGCGGCGGGGCTGAGCAGCGCGCTGATGAATTTGTTCGTGATTTTTTTGGCCTCCACTACTCTGTCGCCCTCCGTTATCTATCCAGGCCAGGCCACGGGCGGATTCATTCTGACCACGCTGATCTCCGTGATCTTTATGGGAGAGAAAATCCGTCTCAGAGAAGGTATCGGGTTGAGCATAGGCGCGGCGGCGCTGGTGTTCCTTAGTTTGTGATATAGAAAAACCTCGCCTGCGGCGAGGTTTTTGTTTACATGACAACACGGTATAAAAAACAAAACTCCATCCTCGTGGGATGAAGTTCGGTTTTTTGCTGCCGCCATCCGATGTTTGGGAGCCGGCACTGCCGGTCTGGTGCGGTTGATAAAAACAAAACTCCACCCTCGTGGGATGAAGTTCGGTTTTTTGCTGCCGCCACCCGATTCTTGGGAGCCGGCACTGCCGGCATGGTGCAGTGAATAAAGACAAAAACAAAACTCCATCCTCGCGAGATGAAGTTCAGTCTTTCGCTGCCGCCACCCGATGTTTGGGAGCCGGCACTGCCGGCATGGTGCTCCTGACAGGGGTCGAACCTGCACGCTTGCGCACTGGATCCTAAATCCAGCGTGTCTGCCAATTCCACCACAGGAGCGTATGGGTCATAAAAAGCACCATTATTGTATCACATCCCCCCATGGAGTGTCAAGGGGCGTATACGGCAATCTTTTTCCCATCCTCTTGCAAAATCCGCGGCGCGGGTATATAATTATGGGGAAAGAAATACACTACACCCAACGAAAGGGGGATGCTTATATATGAAGCAATATTCCGTCACCGGCATGAGCTGTGCGGCCTGCAGTACCCGGGTGGAAAAGGCCGTGCGCACCGTTCCCGGTGTGGAGGAATGTGCGGTCAATCTGCTGACCAATTCCATGGGCGTCCGTGGCACTGCCTCCGATGAGGCGATCCTCGCCGCGGTGCGGGATGCGGGATACGGTGCATCCCCCAAGGGAGAGGGCGGCAAGAAAACCGCCGCGCCCGAAAGTCCCGCCGATACGGAAACGCCGGCTCTGAAGCGGCGGCTGATCTCCTCTCTTGCGTTCCTTGCCATCCTGATGTACATCTCCATGGGGCACACCATGTGGGGCTGGCCCCTGCCCGCCGCCCTGGCAGAAAATCCCGTGGCCATCGGACTGTGCCAGCTGCTCCTCACCGCCGCCGTGATGGTCATCAATCAGAAATTCTTTATAAGCGGCTTCCGCGGTCTGCTCCACCGATCCCCCAACATGGATACGCTGGTGGCGCTGGGCTCCGCCGCCGCCTTCGGATACAGCACCTATGCCCTGTTCGCCATGTCCCACGCCCAGACGCAGGGGGATGCCGCCCAGGCCATGCACTATCTGCACGAGTTCTATTTTGAATCCGCGGCCATGATTCTGACGCTGATCACCGTGGGCAAGATGCTGGAGGCCCGCTCCAAAGGCAAGACCACCGATGCCCTGAAGGGACTGATGAATCTGGCGCCGCAAACCGCCACATTGATCCGGGACGGGGCGGAGGTATCCGTTGCGGTGGGCGATGTTGTGCGGGGGGATATATTCGTAGTCCGCCCCGGCGAGAGCATTCCCGTGGATGGGGTGATCCGGGCAGGCGAGAGCGCCGTGAATGAATCGGCCCTGACCGGCGAGAGCATCCCCGTAGACAAATCCGCAGGGGATAAGGTATCCGCCGGCACCATCAATCAATCGGGATTTCTTACGTGCGAGGCCACGGAGGTGGGGGAGGACACCACCCTCTCCCGCATCATTCAGATGGTCAGCGACGCGGCGGCCACCAAGGCCCCCATCGCCAAAATCGCCGACACCGTTTCCGGCATTTTCGTGCCGGTGGTGATGGCCATCGCCGCCGTGACCGTAATCGTCTGGCTTTTCGTGGGTGAATCCGTGGGATTCGCCCTGGCACGGGGCATATCCGTTTTGGTTATCAGCTGTCCCTGTGCTTTGGGACTGGCCACCCCCGTAGCCATCATGGTGGGCAACGGCGTGGGTGCGAAAAACGGCATCCTCTTCAAAACTGCCGCCTCCCTGGAAGCGACCGGCCGGACACAGATCGTCGTACTGGACAAGACCGGCACCATCACCTCCGGCGAGCCGAAGGTGACGGACATTCTCGCAGCCGATGGGGTGAGCGAAAACGATCTGCTCACCGCCGCGGCCTCTCTGGAAGCAAAAAGCGAGCATCCCCTCTCCCGGGCTGTGCTGGAGGAAGCCGCCGCACGGAATCTCCCGCTGGAGGATGTATCGGACTTCGCTGCCCTACCTGGCCGGGGGCTGACCGCCGTGCTGGACGGACACCCCCTTTTGGGCGGAAACGCCGCCTTTATTGGAGAAACGGCATCCATATCCCCCTCGATGCGGGATGCGGCCAATGTCCTCTCCGAATCGGGCAAAACCCCGCTGTTCTTCGCCCGTGAGGATCGCCTGCTGGGCGTGATCGCCGTGGCGGATGTAATCAAGGAAGACAGCCCGCAGGCCATCCGCGAGATGCAGAACATGGGCATCCGCGTGATCATGCTGACGGGAGATAACGAAAAAACCGCCCGCGCCATTGCGGCCGAGGCGGGTGTGGATGAGGTGATCGCCTCCGTCATGCCGGACGGCAAGGAAGCGGTGATCCGCTCCCTCACCGAGGAAGGCAAGGTGGCCATGGTGGGCGACGGCATCAACGATGCCCCCGCCCTGACCCGGGCGGACACCGGCATCGCCATCGGGGCGGGCACGGATATCGCCATCGATGCGGCAGACGTGGTGCTGATGAAGAGCCGATTGTCCGATGTTCCCGCCGCCATCCGGCTGAGCCGGGCAACCCTCACGAATATCCGCGAGAATCTGTTCTGGGCGTTCTTTTACAACGCCATCGGCATCCCCCTGGCGGCCGGCGTGTTCATTCACGCGTTTGGGTGGCAGCTGAATCCCATGTTCGGCGCCGCCGCCATGAGTTTGTCCAGTTTCTGCGTGGTGACCAATGCCCTGCGGCTGAATCTGGTCAACATCCGCCGCTCTGATCGGGATCGAAAGATCCGTCAAAACAAGGCAAAACAAATTCGAAAGGAAGATACGGTTATGGAAAAGACGTTGAAAATCGAAGGTATGATGTGCCCCCACTGCGAGGCACGGGTAAAGAAGACGCTGGAAGAGCTGCCGGAGGTAGAATCCGCCCTGGTCAGCCACGAAAGCGGCACCGCGGTGCTGACCTTGAAGGAGGACATCTCCGACGCGAAGCTGAAGGAGATCATCGA
This sequence comes from Clostridia bacterium, assembly GCA_017468385.1. Taxonomy (GTDB): domain Bacteria; phylum Bacillota; class Clostridia; order Oscillospirales; family CAG-272; genus SIG701. The sequence goes on along the minus strand of JAFUIQ010000009.1, from coordinate 124,024 downwards.
AGCCGCCGGATATAAGGTGATTTGATAGAAAAGCCGTGTGCTCCGGGGAGCACACGGCTTTTTTCAGTTCACACGGAGCATGGCGGTAGTCGCCCGTCTTCCCGTCTGCGCATTCTTATCCCAGAAGAAAATATCAAATCCGATCTCATACCAGAATCCGATATGCTCTTCCGTTTGATCTATGTTGGACAGCTGGATTACATCTCTCCCCTGTGCATATTGATACAGATGCCGCACCAGAGAGCGGCCTATGCCTTGTCTTCGGTACGGCGGCTCCACAAACAAAAATATCCACCATCGGGTGCTGTCCAGCGGTGCCTGCATACTGTCCGGACAGGCAAGGATAACTCCCTTCCGCTCGCCACTATCTCCGACAGCTTCAAATCCGAAAAGATTCTCTTTCCTATTCAGCAAGAATTCTTTTTTCTTCACGTCGTAGGTGTACGTCTCAATCAATCCGGGAATACCGTCCCCCGAAACCGGGCGGATAACCACCGATGCATCGGCCACGAACAGGGGGGTGCGGTCCATGCGATAACTCATCATGTGGTGATAATTCCCGTAAAGCAGGGGATTTTGCGGATCTTCCCCCTTCCGTCCGTACGCGTTCAGCGTAAATCCCTGATTGAGCCAAAACATAGTCGCCTCCACGGAAGCATTGGCAGAACCGTGGAGGTAAACAATACCGTCCGCCTCTGCCTGCGTTTTGACAAGGTTGACCAGCGCGGAGGCGATCCCCTCCCGCCTGTGATCCGGATGAACAAAAACATTGCTAATGCACCAGCATTTGCCCCCGATCGGTGACGGCACATCTCCTTCTGTGACCATAATGCGGCCGATTACTTGCTCCTGATCATCCACAGCCACATGAATCACGACGTTTTTGTGAAACTCCTCACTCATTTTGGGAAAATGTTTCAATATTCCCTCCCGCTGGACCTGGGTTGCCTTACCTATTCTGTAGTTCGTATGTTTCATTCATTCTCCTCCATATTGTTTCATAATACAATCGATTTCTTCCTCGGGCAAAAACGAATATACACAATACGAAACCTACGGAAAGTGCAAAGAACGCATATAAAACAAAAAGCCAAGAAAAACGCACACCGGCTCCTGCTTTCGGCAAGAGTCAAACCGTTTTCTTGGATTCATAGCAGTATATATCTTTCTTCGCACGGGGGCCTCCTTTCGCATACATTATAGCAAAGAACGCGGAGGTTGTCAAGAAAAAAGCACGGAGCAAAAAGGCCTTTTACGTACCATAACAAAAAACCCCGCACGAGGGCGGGGCGTGGGGTTACAGTGCGTATTCGCTGATTCGGTCTTCGAGCAGGCGGTATTCCCTATCGTTGACAATCAGTTTGGGATTCTGATGCAAAATGCTTTGTTTCCACTCGTCGGTATACCATTCCGTCTGCTCAATACAGGCAACCGACTCATACCAACGCAGAAAAACAAGCCTGCCGCTTATATCCACATAATTTTCTGTTACCAGAGTATTATTTTGCACATTGATAAATTTGATGGTTTCAAAGGTTCTATCCCCGATAGTCACATCGAAGGTTCCCATGGTATAACGGATGTTATATTCATCCACGAAAATTTTGTCTCCGACCACTTTGGGGGGATTTTCCTTGATCAGCAAAGGTCTGCCGTGAACCCGATCGTTTCCGTTGACGGCCACATCGTAATCCTCTTCCAAAAAAGTATAGATTGCCGTAGGATAATCATCGTCCGCGTCAGAATCGCAGGCAATCGTCCCCAGATCCCGGATATACTCATCGGTCAGCTGAGAAAACCAAACACATTCGTTTTTATAAAGCTTTCCGGCTTTGACGTTGTAGGTGTCCCGGCACACCTTCACACCGGACACACCGTGAATTACGGTCGCTTTGGGAACATAACAGGTGGATACCAGTGCCAGTTTCTTGTTCGGATACCGGTAGGTGCCCTCGGAATTTTTGTTTCCGATGATCGGGATAATAAAAGATTCCTCCGCACATTTTACTTCAGGGAATGGGCGGTTGGATCCCTTGATCACCAGCACCGGCATTTCCGCGGGGAATCCGCAGGTATAGTCCTTTTTCGGCATAAGTTTTCTTCCTTTCTCAAACATGGAAATCTGTTCAGAGGTACATATAGAACGAAACTGTTTTTTCGCATAATGCAGACGGCTCTTTACGGTGCCGATGGGAATGCCCATCCGCTGTGCTATTTCGCTTTGTTTATACCCTTGAATGGTCAGTCGCAGCAGTTGGGCGGATTCCCTGGGAAGTCGGCCCAATATATCCCATACGGAATTGTCCTCCGGCATAATACTGTCCACCATCTCCGGCACTGTATCCAACGAAATTACGTCACTGCCATATTTTTTGCGGAACCAAAGATTGCATTGGTTTTTTGCAATTGCCAAAATCCAAGGTTTGAACAAATCTTTTTTGCGCAATTTCTCATATCCAAGGTACGCCGCGTAGTACGTTTCCTGAATCACATCATCCGCATCAAAGCGGGTGGGCAAGCGGAAATTGATATATCGTTCCACAACGATGCGGTGCTGGGCCAGCAGCATTTCAAAAGATACTTTTTGCTCCATACGTCCTCCTTTCGAGTTATTAAAACCGGTTTCACATCCTATGTTGCTTTTCGCCGCAAAAAGGTTCAATAAAAATAAAAATTATCTACATTGTATCACAAGGATTCCCGCAGCACAATATCAGACAAAAGTGCCAGACATACAAAAAAGGGACGTGCCATGCACGCCCCTATATGATTTCCCTCTCACTCGCCCCGGTTTTCGTCGGTGCGCTTGATCTTGCGGGTGGTAGTTTTCACAAACTCCGTTTTGCGGATGCAGATCTTCATGATGCGGCGGAAGGAGGGGAGCTTTTCGTTCACCTCTTTCACGGCTTTGGTGATGATCTCCCGCACACGGCTGTCAAAATGATCGTCTCCGGGATGAATTCCCTCCCCGGCCAGACGCTCCTCAATGACGGGATAGTTGGGGAACACGGCGGCGGTGACAATCACGTCATGCTCGCCCTCCTCGCCGTATACCATGCACTCCGCTACATACTCGCTCTGATCCAAATAGAACTCCAATTCCTCGGGGAAGATCTTCTTGCCGTTCTGGGTAACGATCATGCTCTTTTTGCGTCCCGTGATCTGGTACGCGCCGTTCTCTTTTACCCGGGCAAGATCGCCTGTGTGGAACCACCCGTCCCGCAGAACTTTTGCGGTTTCCTCGGGATTCTTATAATATCCCAGCATCACATTGGCGCCCCGGTAGGCCAACTCACCCAAGCCGTTCTCGTCGGGATCCACCAATTTCGCCTGGCCGCCTACGATGGGGAATCCGATATCGTCGGGGGCCCGGTAGAAATCGTTATGCATCAGGCAGACGGGGGAGGTTTCCGTCAGTCCGTAGCCGATATACACCTTGAATCCGAACCGCTCCATATCCCGATGGACATGCTCGGGAAGCAGAGCCGCACCGGAGAGGATCCGTGTCAGCCGTCCGCCAAAAGCATTTGCCACCGTAGAGAAAATTTTTCGGCCCGCATCGGGATTGAGGGCACGGGCCGCGTCGGACACCCGCCGCTGGACGGCCAAAAGTGCATTACCGCCCTTGATCTTGCCGTATCGCTTGATGATGTTGTTGCGCAAGGTTTCCAGCACCAGGGGAACGGCGATCAGAACGGTGGGAGAAAACAGCTTGAAATCCTCCGTCAGGCGGCGGAGGGAATCGTTATAGGCAATGCTGGCGCCGGCGTAGAGGGGGGCAAGGAATCCCGCCATGCACTCGTAGGTGTGATGCAGAGGCAGGATGGACAAAACCCGATCTTCTACCCCCACGGACACCATGCGAAGCACATTCATGATATTGGAGCAGATGTTGTACTGGGACAGCATGACGCCCTTGGCCAATCCGGTGGTGCCGGATGTATACAAAAGGATGCCCAACCCGTGGGGATCCACATGATGATTCTCATAGGACGTGTCGCCCATGGCACGGAGCGTTTCTCCCGCGGCAATATATTCCGCAAGAGATGCCGTATTCAGACGCAGAAAATCTCCCGCCAGAGCCTCCACCTTCTCCGCCGCGTCGGGCAGATGCACGATGGCGGACAATTCGGAATGATCCACCACGTGCTGGAGTTCGTCCGGCTTCAACTCCCGGTCGATGGGCACGATCACGCCCACCCCGCAGGTGACGGCCAGATAGGTCAGCGCCCAGGGATAGCCGTTTTTGCCCATGACGCCCACCTTTTTGCCACTCAGTCCCAAAGAATTGAGATAGGCGGCAAAGGCACGGACATCGTCGTAGGCCTCCCGATACGTTACCTCACGGATGCCGTCGCCTTCCCGAAAGGTGAACGCGCACAAATCGCCGTATAATTCGGCACTACCGCCGATCAGATCCCGGAACGTAAGAATATCCCGTACATTGTAAACCAGTTCAGCCATTACAAGCCTCCATTTGTTGGATGATCCTATACATTATTTTCAACAGTATATCACGGCATGAAATTATTGTCAACACAACAATTTTAAATTTATTGTAAACGCAACCATTTGCAGGATTGTATAAAAATTCAATCCTTGTGGATGTTTTTTGTTTACGCTCTCTTTTTTTTGCCTAATGCCTTGACAGCCACCTGTCCCAGTGCTATAATGGAATCACCATAGGGTAAATATTTACACGGAGAGTCGTAGTAAAGATGAGAAACGTATTCGCATACGCATTTTATTACTTTTACTTTTATTACATTGTAAGAAAGTAAGAGTAATTTGCTGCGTAATTTTTACTGCGAATATAAGGTCATCCCACCGATTCCGTTTTTGGGAAAGCCTCACAGTGAAAGCGCTGTGAGGCTTCATTTTTTATCCCATACCTTACACAAAATTATTATACCTTACCGGAGGAACAATTATGATAGCCGTTTTGAAAAATACCGCCACCGATTCGCAAATTCAGAGCATCGTGGACTGGATCCGCTCTGTCGGACTGGATGTACACATTTCCCGTGGTGAATATCAGACGGTTCTCGGTCTGATCGGCGATACCGCCAAAATCGACGGCGATCTTCTGGCCGGTCTGGAAGTGGTGGAATCCGTCACCCGCATCAGTGAGCCCTTCAAGAGTGCCAACCGCAAATTCCATCCCGATGATACGATCGTCCACGTGGGCGATACATCCGTAGGCGGCGATATTTTTACCTTCATCGCCGGTCCCTGCTCCGTGGAAAGTGAGGAGCAGCTCATCGGCATCGCACGGGAAGTCAAGCGTCTGGGCGCAACTATGCTTCGCGGCGGCGCATTCAAGCCCCGCACCTCTCCCTACGATTTCCAGGGACTGAAGGCCGAGGGAATTGATCTTCTTGTGGAAGCGAAAAAGGAAACCGGTCTGCCCATCGTTACCGAAATCATGAACGCCAATCACCTGCCCCTGTTTGAGGATGTGGACGTGATCCAGGTGGGAGCGCGCAACATGCAAAACTTTGAGCTTCTGAAGGAACTGGGCAAGACCCGCAAGCCCATCCTTCTGAAGCGGGGTCTGGCCAACACCATGAAAGAATGGCTGATGAGCGCGGAATACATCATGGCCGGCGGCAACGAGAACGTAATTTTGTGCGAGCGCGGCATCCGTACTTTTGAAACATACACCCGCAACACGCTGGATCTGTCTGCCGTATCGGTATTGAAGGAGCTGACCCACCTTCCCGTGATCGTGGATCCCAGCCACGCCACCGGCGTAGCCCGTTATGTAAAGCCCATGGCCTATGCGGCCGCCGCCTGCGGTGCCGCCGGGCTTATGATTGAAGTACACAACGATCCCAAGCACGCGCTGTGCGACGGTCCCCAGTCCCTGACCCCCGAGCAGTTCGGTGAGGTAGCCCAGGGCGTTGCCCGGATTCTGGAAGTGGCACGGGCATGAAAGTCGGAATCATCGGCCTCGGTCTGATTGGCGGATCGATGGCAAAAGCATACAAGCAAAACAGCGACGCCTGCGTACTGGGGGCGGATCGGGATCACACCATCGTGGAATACGCCCGCCTGCGCGGCGCGATCGACGGGGAATTGACCCGGGAGGATATCCCCTCCTGCGATCTTTTGCTGATCGCGCTCTATCCCCAGGCGGCCATCGATTATCTGAAGGACATCGCGCCCCGGATTTCGAAGGATGCCCTGGTGATCGATCTGTGCGGCACCAAGCGGACCATCTGCGAGGTGGGATTTGCACTGGCCAAAGAATACGGCTTCACCTTCGTGGGCGGCCATCCCATGGCGGGCCTGCAATACTCCGGCTTCAAGCACGCCAGAGAGAATCTGTTCAACGGCGCCTCCATGGTGCTGGTGCCTCCCACTTTTGACGATATCTTTCTCTTGGATCGGGTGAAAAAGGCCCTGGCCCCGGCGGGATTCGGCCGCATGACCGTGACCACGGCGGATCAGCACGACGAGATGATCGCCTTCACCTCCCAGTTGGCTCACGTGGTATCCAATGCGTATGTGAAATCCCCCACCGCCCGCTCCCACAAGGGATTCTCCGCCGGATCCTACAAGGACCTGACCCGCGTCGCCCGTCTGAACGAGCAGATGTGGAGCGAGTTGTTCGTGGAGAACAAGGAACATCTGGTGTCGGAACTTAACACGCTGATCGCGTCCCTCACCGAATACCGGGATGCCATCCGGGACGGGGACACGGAAGCCACCCGCGTCCTTTTGAAAGACGGCCGCGAGGCCAAAGAATCCATTGACGGAAAATAAGGAAGATTCCCATGAAAACGATTACGGTACATGTATCCCGCCCCTACGATATTCACATCGAATCGGGCATTCTGGCCCGGGCGGGAGAGTACATTAAAGATACGATGGGTGCGTGCCGCGTGATGATCGTCACCGACGACACGGTCCGCGCTTTGTACGGGGACACGCTGTCCCGCTCCCTGCATAGCGCGGGACTGGACACGGCGGAGTTCGTCATTCCCCACGGGGAGGCATCCAAGAACACCACGTCCCTGATCGCCCTTCTGAACGCTCTGGCGGAAAACGCCTTCACCCGCACCGACATCGTCTGTGCCCTGGGCGGCGGCGTGGTAGGCGATCTGGCAGGATTTGCCGCCGCGGTCTACCTCCGCGGCATCCGGTATGTGGGCATTCCCACCACAGTTCTCTCCTGCGTGGATTCCTCCGTGGGCGGTAAGACCGCGGTGGATCTGGCGGCCGGCAAGAATCTGGCCGGCGCGTTCCATCATCCGTCCCTGGTGCTGTGCGATCCCGATACACTGCAGACGCTGACGCCGGAGGTACGCGCCGACGGCTTCGCGGAAGTGATCAAATACGCCGTCATCGGCGACGCAGTGCTGTTTGACATGCTGAGCAATCCCGACACCATGGATATGGCCACGGTCATCGCCCGCTGTATCGCCCAGAAAGCGCGGATCGTGGAGGAGGACGAAACGGATCACGGCGTCAGGAAGCATCTGAACTTCGGCCACACCGCGGGACATGCTATTGAACTGCGCTCAAACTTCTCCCTGATGCATGGCCACGGCGTGGCCATCGGCATGCGGATCGCCACCGAATACGCCATCCGCCGGGGCATCTGCCCCGCCCAGGTTCTGCCGGCTCTGAGTAAACTTTTGACGCAATACGATTTGCCCACGGAGACGGAATACGCCGTGGACGATCTGTACGAGGCGGCCACCCACGACAAAAAACGGGAGGGCGGCCACATCGATGTGGTGCTGCCTACCGGCATCGGCGGCTGCATGCTGCAGCGGATTCCCGTTGCGGAATTGCCGGACTTCCTCAGGGGAGGCCGCTCATGACCCTGACCTTTCACACCCCCATCCGGGGTGGCAGGATCGGTGCCATCCCCTCTAAATCGGTAGCGCACCGGATGCTGATCTGCGCCGCCTTTGCGGATCGGCCCACGTTTCTCCGATGCCATGCCACCAGCGAGGACATCGACGCCACCGCCCGCTGTCTGCGTGCTTTGGGTGCCGATATCACCCGCACAGAGAGCGGATTTCATGTCACACCGGCGGATTCGCCATGGCCTGTCGATCCCGTCTTGGATTGCGGCGAGAGCGGCTCCACCCTGCGGTTTCTTCTGCCCATCGCCGCATACTTGGCGCACGGCCCCATGGGTACTGCTCACTTTGTACGCCGCGGCCGTCTGGCACAGCGACCCCTCTCCCCATTGTACGAGGAACTCCTGCGCCACGGTGCCCGTCTGCCCCGGGATCCCCACACAGAGCCCCTGCCGGTGGGAGGTCCCATCACCGCCGGAGAGTATACATTGGCAGCCAATGTATCTTCCCAATTCATCAGCGGTCTTTTGATGGCCTTTCCTTTGAGTTACGCCCGATGCACGCTGTCCTTGACGGGCAATATTGAATCCGCGGATTATATTCGCATCACCACATCGGTCATGGACCGTTTCGGCATGCACGTGGATGTCTCCCCCGATGAACGGCGTTATTCGCTGATTCCCTGTGTATACCGCTCTCCCGGTGAAATTTCCGTGGAGGGCGACTGGTCCAATGCCGCCATCTGGCTGGCGGCGGGCGCGGTGGGACAGCATCCCGTCACCGTGACGGGCGTGGACATCCACTCCCCCCAGGGGGATCGGCGGATCGTGGACGTAATCCGCCAGTTCGGCGCGGACGTTACCGTGGACGGCGATGCTGTCACCGTATCCCCTGCCCCCCTGCACGGCATCTCGCTGGATGCTTCCCAGATTCCCGATCTGGTGCCTGTGATCGCCGCGGTGGCGGCACGGGCGGAGGGTGAAACCGTCATCACCGGCATTGCCCGCCTGCGCATTAAGGAAAGCGATCGGGTGGCATCCGTTACCGAAGTGCTTCGCACGCTGGGCGCGGACATCACGTCCGATGAGACCCGCATCGTGATCCGGGGCGGCCGCCCCTTGTACGGCGGCACCGTATCCTCGTTCCGCGATCACCGTCTGGTGATGTGCGCCTTTGTGGCATCTCTGTACGCGGAGGGAGATATCTCCGTCACCGATGCCCAGGCCATTGCCAAATCCTATCCTGGCTTCACAGCCGACATCGCCGCCTTGGGCGGCACATTCACCGAAGAGGAGGACACCTGATGGAAAATACCTTTTTGCGGAATCTGCACCTGGAAATCTACGGCGGATCCCTCGATGAAAAGATCGGCGTCCGCGCAAGCGGTATCCCCGCAGGGGAAAAGATCGACCGGGATGCCCTCCAGACTTTTCTGGCCCGCCGCGCGCCCGGCTCCACCAAATACGGAACCCAGCGCAAGGAACCGGACACGCCCCATTTCCTCAGCGGCGTAGTGGATGACACCACCGACGGTGAGCTGCTGGAAGCCGTTATCTACAACACCAATATGCGCTCCGGGGATTACCCCGCCATCCCGGACGTACCCCGCCCCTCCCATGCGGACTATGCCGCCATTATGAAATACGGTCACTGTGTGGATCTGCGGGGCGGCGGCCACTACTCCGGCCGTCTGACCGCACCCTTGTGCATCGTCGGCGGAATCGCTTTGCAGATTCTTGCCCGGTTGGGCATCCGCATCGGTGCCCACATCGCCTCGGTGGGCGATGTGCAGGACATCCCCTTTGATCCCCTTCACGTGTCGGCTGCCGATTTTGAGGTGGTTTTATCCCACGACTTCCCCGTGATGGATCCCGCGGCCGGGGAGCGGATGCAATCCCTGATCGCCCGGATGCGCGCCGAGGGCGACTCCATCGGCGGCGTCATCGAATGTGCCGTGACCGGCCTGAAGCCGGGCCTCGGTGAGCACATGTTCTGGGGTATGGAAAACCGCATCTCCCACTTGATCTTCGGCGTGCCCGGAGTCAAGGGCATTGAATTCGGTGCGGGATTCGAGATCACCAAAATGCGGGGCTCCGACGCCAACGATCCCTTTGCCACCGACGGAGAGAGGATCTTCACCACATCCAATCACAGCGGCGGCATTCAGGGCGGTATGACCAACGGCATGCCCCTCACCTTCCGCTGTGCCATGAAGCCCACCCCCTCCATCGCGAAAGAACAGGACAGCGTGAGCTTGTCCCGGATGGAAAACACCAAACTGACCATCGGCGGACGCCACGATCCCTGCATCCCCGTCCGCGCTGTTCCCGTCATCGAAGCCGCCGCAGCCCTGGCCGTTCTGGACGCGCTGCTGGATCCGGCACTTTTATAAATAATCGAGGTAACATATCATGGATCTTTCCACTTTGAGAGAACAAATCAATCAAATTGACAGCGACATGCTGGAGCTGTTCCTGCGGCGTATGCAGGTATCCAGCGATATCGCGGAATACAAGCGTCAGAACAGTCTGCCCGTATTGGATGCGGCCAGAGAGCGGGAATTGCTGGCGGGCGTGGCCCAGAAAGCCGGTGAGGACCTGGACGAGTACGCCATCGTGCTCTATTCCACCATTCTGTCCCTGAGCCGCTCCTATCAGCACAAGAAACTCTCTCCCGAGAGCAAATACGGTGCCATCATCGAAAACGCGCTGGAAACCACCGCCAAGCTGTTCCCCGAGCAGGCGCGGGTAGCCTGCCAGGGCGTGGAGGGCGCCTATTCCCAGATCGCCGCGTCCAAGATGTTCAAGATTCCCTCCATCCTGTATTTCTCCTCTTTCGACGGCGTGTTCGCCGCCATCGAATCCGGCATGTGCGAGTACGGTGTATTGCCCATCGAGAACAGCACCGCCGGCTCCGTAAAGCGGGTATACGATCTGATGGTGGATCACAATCTGTACGTGGTTCGCTCCATGCGGGTGAAGATCGATCATCATCTGCTGGCCAAGCCCGGCACCAAGATCAGCGACATCAAGGAGATCTTCTCTCACGAGCAGGCCATCGATCAGTGCGCGGCCTTCCTGCGCACCTTCAAGGATGTGAAAGTGACCGTTTGCCCCAACACCGCCGTAGCCGCCCGCATGGTGGCAGAATCCGACAGACGGGATGTGGCGGCACTGTCCGCCCGCGCCTGCGCGGAGTTGTATGAGCTGGAATCCCTGGCCGACTCCGTTCAGGATAAGAGCAACAACTACACCCGCTTCATCTGCGTGGCCAAGAATCCCCAGATTTACCCCGGTGCGGACCGCACCAGCATCATGCTGGTTACGGCCCACAAGCCCGGTGCGCTGTACAACATTCTGGCCAAAATCAACGCTCTGGGTCTGAACCTGCTGAAGCTGGAATCCCGTCCTCTGCCTGAGCGGGAATTTGAGTTCATGTTCTATTTCGACATTGAAGCCTCCGCCTACTCGCCGGAGCTTCTGGAGCTGATCTCCGAGTTGGAATCCGGCAGTGAAGACTTTAAGTACCTCGGCACCTACGCGGAATCCATCGGCTGACGTGGAAAAGAAAATCTACGGTCTTCTGGGGGAGCGGCTGTCCCACAGCTACTCCCCGGAGATCCATGCCGCGCTGGGCGATTACGAATATCGCCTGTTTGAGATGGAGGAGGCGGCTGTCCCCGCCTTTCTCGCCTCCGATCGGTTTGAAGCCATCAACGTAACCATCCCTTATAAGAAAACCGTGATTCCTTATCTCACCGAGATCTCCGACGCGGCCAAAAAGATCGGATCGGTGAACACCATCACCCATCGGCCCGGCGGCGGTCTGCGGGGAGACAACACGGATTACTACGGATTTGCCCATATGCTGGACACGGCGGGCATCCATGTGTCGGGCAAAAAATGCCTGATCCTCGGCTCCGGTGGGGCCTCCATGACAGCCATCGCCGTGGTGACGGATCGGGGGGGCACCCCCGTCGTCATCTCCCGCTCCGGGGAGAACCATTACGGAAACATCGCCCGCCACGCGGATGCGGATGTGATCATCAACACCACACCGGTGGGGATGTACCCGAACAACGGCGTGTCGCCCGTGGATCTGGCGGTGTTTGATCATCTGAGCGGCGTGGTGGATATGATCTACAATCCCTGCCGCACGAAGCTGATCCAGGACGCCCTGGTCCGCGGCATCCCCGCGGTCAGCGGTCTTGTCATGCTGGTGGCCCAGGCCAAACGGGCCAGCGAGCTGTTCTTCGATCGGTCACTGCCCGATTCAGTGATCGAAGAGGTGACCCGCACCGTGCGGGCGGCCAAGGAGAACATCGTTCTCATCGGCATGCCGGGCTGCGGCAAATCCACCGCGGGACGGGCACTGGCCGAAGCCATCGGTTTTGATTTCGCGGACACGGACGAGGAAATCGTGCAGATCAGCGGGCGCACCCCGGCGGAGATCATCCGGGAGGACGGGGAGGACGCCTTCCGCCGGATCGAGCACGAAGCGGCCATGAATCTGGGCAAAAGGAGCGGCTGCGTGATTGCCACCGGCGGCGGCATCGTTACCCGTCGGGAAAACTATGCTCCCTTGTCCCAGAACGGCACACTGGTATTTCTCACCCGCCCGGTGGATGAGTTGTCCTCCGCCGGCCGGCCCCTCAGTCAGGCACAGGGGGTGCAGGCGCTGTATGAAAAACGACTGCCTCTGTACGAGGCATGGGCGGATGTCCGGGCGGCATGTCTGGAAAATCCGGCACAGACCGCCGCCGGGATTCTGGCAGCACTCCGGAAAAACGAAGAAACAACGGGAGGTTCCACATGAAAATTCTTGTTATCAACGGACCCAATCTGAATATGCTGGGCATCCGGGAACCGGACATCTACGGCAGCGGCACCTATGCCGATCTGTGCCGGAAGATCACCGCCTGGGCCGGCGAAATGGGTTTGGATGTGGAGTTGTTCCAATCCAACCACGAGGGCGCGATTGTGGATACAATTCAAGCCGCCTACGGCGTCTTTGACGGCATCCTGATCAACCCGGCAGCCTATACCCACACCAGCGTGGCCATTCTGGATGCGCTGAAGGCGGTGTCCATCCCCACGGTGGAGGTACACATCTCCGATGTGAACGAGCGGGAGGAATTCCGCCGTCACTCCTTTGTCTCTCTGGCAGCGAAGAAAACCATTGCGGGATGCGGCTTTGACGGCTACCGCATGGGCCTTGTCCATCTGAAAGAGATCCTTTCGTGATAAAAATCCGAAGCAGTCGCACCGGGCGGCCGCTTCGGATTTCTTTTTTGTGGTTTTTTGCCCAATTTCATGACAATTCCGGGAAGCAGATTCTGTTTTTCCGTTGAATTGTACACAATTGTGCGGTATAATATAAGATGTATATATATTTCTAAACGGAGAGGAGGCATTACTCCTTGGCCCAAAGCAAAAAAACACAGAAAAAACGAAAGGCAATCGATTTTATTCGCGGCAGCGTGATCTTGTCCGCCATCGATCGCTTCTCCCAAAAAATATACTTCTGGCTCAAGACAGGCCTGTTCGGCACGGCTTTTTCCGCCTATTCCGATGAGGATACAGCCGATACACGGGAATACCCGGCGGGACGGATCTCCCGCTACGTCATCACACCCCTTCGCCGTATGGTGTCCCGCCGTCTGGATCAGTGCTGCACCGTCAATCTGACCCGTCGCCTGATGGACTATCTTCTGCGGTGCCGCCTGCGCGTGTACGGCACATTTCTGCTCACCTTCGGCATCTATGCCGCCGCCACCTTTATTCTGACAGTCCTGGGAGCGGACGGAACCCCCTCTGTGGGCGGATTTATTACGGCGCTGTGCTGTATTGGCGCATCCATTCCCTTGCTCCTGTCCCGCATGACTCTGTCTACCGCCATACTCCAGTCCGCTTTCGTTTTACGAATCGCGTCCTTCTTCGGCATCCGTCGGGAATCCCTGCGGGCGGAGGGGGAGGTGGGCCGGTCCAATCTGGCTTTTATCGCCGGTATGCTGCTCGGTTCTCTGACGCTGTTTGTGCCCACGCTGTACGTGGCCGGCGGAATCATCGGCATCTTCTTTGCGTACCGTGTGTTCGTCACCCCGGAGTTGGGTGTGGTTGCTTTGTTCTTCACCATGCCGTTTTTGCCCACCATGGTACTGTTGGCTCTTGTATGCTACACGGCACTGTGCTACGCCGTCAAACTGCTTTTGGGCAAGCGGGAATTCCACCTGCTTCCGGTTGATGCGGCGGCCGTGGCCTTCGCCATCTGTCTCGGATTCTCCGGCGTGTTCTCCTTCTCCACCGGTTCCCGCAAGCCGGCTTTGGTGCTGATCTGCTTCCTGTGCGGATACCTTCTGACCGTGTCTCTGATCCGCACGCGGGAATGGCTGAAGCGGTGCACCTGGGCGGCCGTTACCGCCGCCACGCTGGTGTCCGCCTACGGCATTTATCAGTATTTCTTCGGGTCCATTGCCGATGCGGGTGCGTGGCTGGACTCCACCATGTTTGATAACATTTCCGCCCGGGTAGTATCCACTCTGGAAAACCCCAATATGCTGGCGGAGTATCTGATCATGCTCTTCCCCATGGCCGCCGCCCTGCTTGTCACCAAGGGCAGCGCGAGCCAGAAGGGATGCTCTCTCGTGGCCTGTGCCATGTGCGGGCTGTGCATCATCCTCACATGGAGCCGCGGCGCATGGCTGGGACTGCTGTTTGCCGGCATCATCTTCCTGCTTATCTGGAATCGCCGCACCATGTATCTGCTGTTCGCCGGCGTGGCCGCCATTCCGTTTTTGCCGCTGGTACTTCCTTCGTCTATCATTTCCCGCTTCACCAGCATCGGCAATCTGGCGGACACCTCCACGTCCTATCGGGTGAACATCTGGCGCGGTACCATGCGCATGCTGGCAGATTACTGGGGATGCGGTATCGGCATCGGTGAGGCGGCATGGGATACGGTATATCCCCGCTACTCGCTGGCCGCCATCGAAACAGCGCCCCACGCCCACAATCTGTATCTGCAGATCACCGTGGAGTGCGGCATCGTGGGACTGCTTCTGTTCCTCATTTTCATCCTGCTTCTTGTCCGGTACAACTTCACCTTCTACCGCAAGCTGGAGGATATGCGGCAAACCATTGCCGCCACCGTCCGGCCCCAGAACACACTTCCTGCCTCGGCGGCAAACCGCACGCAGGCAATGGATATCGCCGTTCATCAGCGGATCACCAAGCTCCGCATGGAGGCCGCCGCGCCCTTGTGCGGCATCTTTGCTGTGCTGGTGCAGAGCTTTACGGATTACACCTGGTACAATTACCGCGTGTACCTAATGTTCTGGCTGACTGCCGCGTTGAGCGCGGCCTATATCCGCTGCGGACAAGCCGATCTCTCCCGCCTGCAGGATAAGACCGCCTATGCGCCTGCCAGCAAGACGGAAGCCGATCTGGATGTCCCCCTCCGCCCCCGCGAGAACCAAATTACTAAAAAAGGAGCCTCCCGCCATGCGTAAAGTAAAAATGAAATTCAATATTATGGACGTGTTGATCCTCCTCGGTATTCTTGCCGTGGCCGCGGTTCTTTTGTACGTCTTTGTCCTCAGTGAGGACACGCCTGTGGACTCCCTGTCGGGAAGTGCGGCCACAAAAGTAACCTATGTGGTTGAAATCGCCGGCGTGGACGATATGTATGCCGACAAAATCTCCGTAGGTGAGACGCTGATCGACTCCTCCAAGAAGATGAACATCGGCACCATCGTTGCCGTAGAATCCCAGCCTTATGTATATCTGGGCAAGAATCTGACCACCGGCACCATGGAACTGACCACCGTGGAGGGCAAATCCACCATCTATGTGACCGTGGAAGCAGACGCCGTGCTGAGCGGCATCTCCTACAACATCGGCGGCTACACCATCTATGTGGGCGAACAGGTAAACATGTCCCTGCCGCACTTCGTCGGTGTAGGCTACTGCATCTCGCTGGAAACACAATCTTGACGCTCCCGCGTCGGAAAGGATCTCCCCACGCTGTTTATGAATTACATTTCGCTGATTTACGGTCTGGTTGCCGTAATATGCGCGGCACTGCTGGCGTACACCATAACGCCGCCGATCCGGGTTCTGGCCTATAAGATCGGTGCTATCGATATCCCCGCAGATGCGCGAAGAATGCATAAAAAACCCATTCCCCGTCTGGGCGGACTGGCCATCTTCGCCAGTTTCATCCTCACATCACTGATTTTCTGTGAGCCGTCCTCCACCGTTGTTTCCATCTGTCTCGGCGGTATGCTGCTGTGTGCGCTGGGCACGCTGGACGATATCTACCGCCTGCACTGGCTGGTGAAGCTGCTGGTACAGCTGGCGGCGGCCACCTTTGCTGTTCTGAACGGAGCGGTGATCAACTTCATCACCTTCGGGGATACCATCGTATCCCTGGGCGGATGGAGCATCCCTCTGTCCATTCTGTGGATCACCGGTCTGACCAACGCCATCAATCTGATCGACGGACTGGACGGCCTGGCCTGCGGCGTTTCCGCCATCTGTTCCTTCTCCATTCTAGGTGTCACCCTCCTGATGGGCGACTTTTCCGCCGCCCTGATCACGGCCATTCTGGCCGGATCCTGTGTGGGATTCCTTCCCTTCAACAAACACCCCGCCCGCATCTTTATGGGCGACACCGGCGCGTTGTTTCTGGGATACACGCTGGCCATCATCTCCGTGGAGGGATTGTTCAAGCTGCACACCCTGCTCTCCTTTATCATTCCGCTGTCCATTTTCGCTTTGCCGATCCTGGACACCAGCTGGGCGATTTTCCGCCGGCTGCTCCATGGCAAAAGCCCCTTCTCTCCCGATCGCGGTCATCTCCATCACAAGCTGATCGATCTGGGATTCACCCAGAAGGAAGCGGTGGGCATCATATACGCCATCTGCGGCCTGCTGGGACTGGTGGCGCTGACCTTCACCGACACCATGTTCAAGGAAACGCGATTCATCAAATCCCTGCTTCTGGTGGCGGCTGCGATTGCCATCTTCGCCATCAACTTCCTGATTATGAAAAATCCCTCCGCCCGGTATCTGTCCGGCATATTTGATCCCTCCGACATTCCGCCGGAACAGCTTTCCCCCAACAAAAAGGCGGAAATCGCCGAGAATGAAGCCGCTTCGGACGCGGAATCCGGAGAGGAATGATGCGTATGAAAAAGAACCGCACCTCCTCCCACACCGATGTGACCACCCTGCCCATCATTCCGGGCACGCTGATTATTGCCGGCGGCCTTCTTCTGGCCTTTATGATTCTGATGGCCGTTCTGTATCAGGCGCAGATTCTGACCCCTCCGGCCTTCCTGCAGGGATTCTTCACACCGGAGAACGCGGAGGATCCGGGTGACGGATTTTCCGAGGAGTTTTTGTCCTCCCTCACCGGCCACGCCCCCTTGCTGGAAGATTCCGATGACAAACTGCTGGATCTGTCGCCCGCATCACTGAAGGAAATCCTTTTGTCTGCCGAACCGGTGGCATCCTATTATCAAACCGCATCCGTCACATGGGCGGATGAAGAGGACCACTTCACCTCGGTGCAAATTTACTATCTGGTATCCGGATCGCGCATCCACGCGGAGGTGTTCTCGCCCACTCTGCTGCCGAAACAGCTGACAGCGGACGCCGACACGTTCTTTATCCGTGAAGGAACCACCTCCCGTCACTTCTCCCGCAGTAAAGCCTCCGACTTTACGCCGGAGGGCGAGTTGGGTCTCCCCTCCCTTGCCCGTATGCAGAGGATGATTGCGCAGGCCGATGAGGGGAAATACACGCTTTCTCTGGAAACCCTACTGAACACCCCCTGCATCCGCGCCACCTTCACAGACACCATCAGCGGTATCAGAGAAACTTTTGAGGTCATTCCGGACTACGGCATCATCGTATCCGCCTATTCCTATCTGCCCGATGCCGACGCCCCCCATTATCTGATGCAGACCACATCGGTGCTGACCGATATTTCCGGCTTTGACGAGTCGATCTTTGCCATACCAACTACGTGAAAGGAATCCGATCATGACTTCCAATCCTACCAAAACAAAGAAAAAGCTGAACGCCATTGACTACTTTATCCTTGTTGCTGTCGTTCTTTGCATAGCGGGCGCGGCCCTTCGCACCTTCATCGGAAGCGAGGGCAATTCTCTGGGCGGTACCATCACCATGGAAGAATATGTGGTATCCTTCAAGGTGGAGAACATCCGAAACTCTTCCACGGAGTATTTTGCCCCCGGTGAGAAATTCTATCTGGACACCACCGGGCAGTATCTGGGAGAAATCTCCGACGCGGTATCCGTTACTCCCGCGCTGTTCATGTTTGAAGATGCCAACGGCAAATACACCCAGGCGTATGCCCCCGAAAACGGCGATGCTACCCGCATCGATATGACCGGTACTTTGCGCGTAACCGGTTACATGAGCGACAACGGATTCCTTCTGGACGGCACCACCGCGCTGGCTCCGAACAAGCATATCGTCATGCGCAGCAGTTTCATCCGGGTGGAAATCACCATCACCGATATCGCCAAGGTATCCTGATACTTCAAGCATACAAAAAGGAGGTGTCGCATTTAGCAATGCGTCACCTCCGCGAGCTTTCCCTTGGCCGCTGATGCGGCCATTTTTTGCCCGACATGGGCAAAAACACGGGCAATCTCGCCACAAATTTCTGCGAAATTTCGAATTTTTACATCGCGAACGTAAAAATTCGGGGCTGTTGCATCTACTTGCAACAGCCCCTTTTTCTTCAGGAAATATTATTCGTGGACACTGCCGGCCACGATGGATCCGTCGGCATGGAACAGGGGCAGTTTCTCCAGATAGGTAAGATCCTCGCGGACCTGGGCATCACCCTCTGCCAGAATAGCCATACGACCGACGATGTTGCCGCCGGCGGCCGCCACCAGTTTCTCCAGTGCGGCCAGGGACTCGCCGGTGGAGATCACATCATCCACCACCAAAATGCGCTTACCCTTCATGAGCTCCGCATCTGCGCCGTCCAGGTACAGCTTCTGCTCACCCTCGGTAGTGATGGAGTTCACGGTCACCGCGAACACATCCCGCATGTACAGCTTCTCCTTTTTGCGAGCAATGAAATACTTCTGATTGCCCGCCAGGCGCGCCATCTCATGGATCAGCGGAATGCCCTTGGCCTCCGCCGTAATCATGTAATCGTATTCCGGTGCCTTGGCCAGGAGCGCGTTGGCGCAGGCCGTGGTCAGTTCCGGATCACCAAAGATGATGAATGCGCCGATGTACAAATCTTCTGCAATGGGGCAAAGGGGCAAAGCCCGCTTCAGCCCAGCAATAGTCATTTCATACGCTTTCATACTGTCATCCTTCTTTCCTTTATTTCAGCTTCTGAGAACTGCGCCGCATTCGGCTTCCAGACGCTTCAGAATCTTCTTGACGGCGCCGTCCGCTTCCTCATCGGTAAGGGTACGTTCAGCAGCACGGAGCATAGCCGCAAAGGACACGCTCTTCTTGCCCTCGCCGATCTGGGGACCGCGGTAGATATCGAACAACCGCACAGACTCCAGCATAGCGCCGCCGGCCCGCTTCATGCAGGATTCCAGCTGTGCCACAGGAGTTTCCTCATCGCACACGAAGGAGAAGTCACGCTCCAGGGCAGGATACTTGGGCAGGGGCGCATACTCCACTACCTCGATGCGTGCTTCAAACATAGCATCAAAATCCAGCTGTGCCACATAGGTGGGCGCGCCGATGCCGTAATTGGCGGCAACCTCGGGATGCACCTCACCGAAAATACCGATCTGCACACCGTTCACGGAAACGGTGGCGCAGCGGCCGGGATGGAACACGTTTTCCGTGGTGCAGGGAGCATATTCCGCGCCGGTGGTATGGCCGACTGCCAGAAGTGCCTCGATATATCCTTTCATACGGTAGAAGCCGGAGGCATCCTTAGCATCGCTGAGGTAGAAGCCGATCACCAGGCGCTTCATTTCATCGGGCAGCTCCTCCGCGTTGGCATGAGGGATATAGATGCTGGCCATCTCGAAGAGCTTCACGTCCTTGTTGCGGACGGCGAAGTTGTTGTGCAGCATCTCCAGCATGGAGGGGATGGCCGTGGTACGCATCACGGAGGTATCCTCGCCGAGAGGATTGGAGATCACCACGCTCACGCGGCGGGGATCGTCCTCGGCCATGCGGATCTTATCGTAATACTTGGGGCTGATGAAGGAGAAGGTCTCCGCTTCGCTCATGCCCATACCGCAGAGGGTATCCCGCAGAAGCACATCGTACTGCTGACGGGGGGTGCGGCCGCCCTGGGTGGTGGTGCCGGACAGGGGGGTGGACTCGATCTTGGTGTAGCCGTAGATGCGGAGCACTTCCTCAGCGATATCGTTCAGGCAGCGGAGATCGTCACGGAAGGTGGGCACGGTGATGATGCCGTTTTCCACTTTGCACTCCAGCTTGGTGAGAATCTCGGCCATATATTCCTCGCTCAGATCCACGCCCAGGAAGCGGTTGATCCGCTCGGTTTCCAGAGGCAGGGAGTAGGGCTCCGCCTTGGTGGGGTACTGATCGATGGTGCCGTCTACCACTTCACCGGCGCCCAGCAGTTCCACCAGTTCGCAGGCACGATCCAGTGCGGGCATGGTATTTTCCCGATCCAGTCCCTTCTCAAAGCGGGAGGAGGATTCGGTGCGCATACCCAGTTTCTTGCCGGAAACGCGGACGCTGGGACCCTTGAACATAGCACTCTCGAACACGACCGTCGCTGTGCCGTCGGTGATCTCGCTGTTCAGACCGCCCATAACACCGGCCAATGCCACCGGCTTCTTCTCGTCGGCGATGACCAGCATGGTGTTGTCCAGAGTATGAGGAATATTATCCAGGGATACGAATTCATCGCCCTCTGCCGCACAGCGAACGATGATACGGCTGCCGTCCAGGCAGGCGTAGTCGAAGGCATGCATAGGCTGGCCATACTCCAGCATAACGTAGTTGGTAATATCTACGATATTATTGATGGGGCGCACGCCGGCCGCGCGCAGGCGCATCCGCAGCCACAAAGGCGAGGGCGCGATCTTCACGTTCTTGACCACGCGGGCGCTGTAGCGGTAGCACAATTCCGGCTCACGGATTTCCACATTCAGATAGCGATCGATGGAATCGCCGTCGTTCTTGACAGAAGGCTTTTTCGGTGTGGGCAGTGTCCACGCACGGTCAAAGCTGACCGCAGACTCTCTTGCCAGACCGATCATGGACAGGCAATCGGGGCGGTTGGAGGTGATCTCAAACTCCACCACCGTATCCTTCAGCATCAGCACATCGCGGATATCGGCACCGATCTCGGCGTCGGCCATGCCCACGTCGTTCAGGATCAGAATACCGTCCTCGATGGCACCGGGCATATCATGGGTAGTCAGACCCAGCTCCGCTATGGAGCAAAGCATGCCGTCGGAGGCCACGCCGCGGAGTTTGCCCGCCTTGATGGTGACGCCGCCGGGCACTTTGGCGGGAGCCTTGGCCACGGGAACAACGGCGCCCTCAAACACATTCTGCGCGCCGGTTACGATCTGGCGCAACTCGCCCTCGCCGCAATCCAGCTGGCAGATCTGCAAGTGATCGGAATTCTCATGCTTGGTGATGGAAACGATCTTGCCCACCACCACGTTCTCAATATCCTCCGCCAGGACGTCGTACCCCTCTACCTTGGAGCCGGTATCCGTCATGCGGTCGCAATAGGCTTTGATATCAATATCGCTGACGTCGGTGTAATCCGCCAGCCATTTCATAGAAAGTTTCATAGGTATCTCCTCCTTACCGATCAGAACTGGGACAGGAACCGCACATCGTTCTCATACAGATGGCGGATGTCGTCGATGTGGTACTTCAGCATGGTGACGCGCTCTACGCCCATACCGAAGGCAAATCCGCTGTACTCATCGGGATCGATGCCGCACATACGCAGTACGTTGGGATGCACCATGCCGGCGCCGAGAATCTCGATCCAGCCCTCACCCTTGCACAGACGGCATCCCTTGCCGCCGCAGGCGAAGCAGGACACGTCTACCTCCGCGGACGGCTCGGTGAACGGGAAGTGGTGAGGACGGAAACGAACCTTGGTCTCCTCGCCGAACATCTTCTTGGCGAACATCTCCAGCGTTCCCTTGAGATCACCCATGGTCACGTTCTTATCCACAACCAGGCCTTCCATCTGATGGAACAAAGGGGAGTGAGTCGCATCCATGGCGTCGGAGCGATACACGCGGCCGGGGGAGATGATGCGGATCGGGGGCTTGCGCTTCTCCATGGTACGGGCCTGCACGGGGGATGTCTGGGAGCGGAGCAGGATATTATCCGTGATGTAGAACGTATCCTGAGTATCCCGGGCGGGGTGATCCGGCGGAATGTTCAGCGCCTGGAAGTTGTAATAGTCATACTCCACCTCCGGGCCTTCCACGATATCGAATCCCATACCGATGAAGATCTCCTCCATGTCCCGCTGTACGCGATCCAGAGGATGGATATGGCCGATCTCCGGCACCGTGCCGGGAACGGTTACGTCCAGCTTCTCCGCAGCCAGCCGGGCGGCCAGAGCGGCAGTCTTCTGCTGCTGCGCACGGGCGGTCAGTTCGTTCTCGATGGCCTCACGGACTTCGTTGGCGATCTGACCGATCACGGGACGCTCCTCGGCGCTCAACTTGCCCATGCCGCGCAGAACGGCGGTCAATTCACCCTTTTTACCCAGATAACGGATGCGGAGTGCTTCCAGATCTGCGTCCGGCGCGGCCAGCGCCGCCAGGGCTTCTTCTTTCATTTTCAGAAGTGTTTCCTTCATTATGATAAACTCCTTATTTGGATTTACAAAATCGAATCAGTCAACAGTCCGCTGGTGGACATAGGTTCTCCACCGGCGTACAAATGGGATATGTCACCCACGGAAATCAGCCGGGCGTGGGCGTAGGGAATATCGTCCAGGTGCCGCTCCATAAACACAGTGGTAACGGACGAGGTGGGCATAAACAGCGTATGCCAGATGGCGGTGAGGGACAAATGCATAATGTGAGACAGCAGTGCCGTGCCCAGCCCCAGATGGCAGAACAGTGCGATGGTTTCGTGCTTTTCCTCCCAGCCGTCGGCAATGCGGTACACACTTCCCTCCCGGGTGTATCCGTGCTCGGCGAGAAGATCGTCCCAGCCGCGGCACACCAGATCGTACCGGGCCTGGATCCGTCCGTCCCGATAGAAGGGTGCATCCCGCCATCCATCCGCATCACTGATGCCTGGAACGTCTGCCCAGATCTGGGGCGGCATATTCCAGGGACACCGGACTTTTTGGGAAAACATCCGGATCTTATAGGCAAATTCCTCCTCCAGGAAGGCGGGGAATTCCCGCAGCCATTCCAATTCCGTAGCCTCCATGCCGAGCCGCTCCAGGGTGGGAGCCGCTGTCAGCTTGGCACGTCCAAGGGGGGAAACATAGGCGTGGGTGATGTTTTCCTTCACCAACCGATCCGAAAGAAGCTTTGCCTCTCTCTGCCCTTTTTCCGTCAGGGAATCCGTGGGATAGTAGGGATCGCCGTGACGAATGATCAAAACGCGCATACCGTCTCTCCAAAAAAATAAAATAAGCCCTGCCGACAAACGGGACGAGGCGAAAATTCGCACCGCGGTACCACCCGATTTCCGGCAAGAGCCAACACTCAATCGTTCTGTAACGGGAACGCCCGTCCGAGACTACCAAACATCTTCATCCCGAAAGCTCCGAAGCGAAATGCTCTTCCGCAACCGACAGACGGCTCACAGCCAAGGCCATCCTCTCTGGGTCGGTCTCACGCGAAATCGCGGACTTCATCACAGCAATTTGTTCTTCATTTGAGGGGAAATCCTGCTTTACGAAGCAAAACATTCCCACAAAGGTAAGTATACCACAAAATCCGCACATATGCAAGCATAAATGCGGATTTTACAGGATTTTTCACGTATTTACTTCTGCGCTTGTGCCACCACGTAGGCGTGATAGGCATCCATGGCCGCCGCTGTATCGGGACACACGCAGAACACCACGTACCTTCCGTCGCAGACCAGCAGGGCGTCGGTCAGCTTCCCGGACTCCTTCTTGTTGTAGCCGGCGTACACCTCCGCCATTTCCGTGCGGTATTTTTCCACGGATGCGGCGGCTGTTTCTGCAGCGGATGCACTTTCACAACGGAGCACCAGAATAGCTTCCGCGGTAGCGCCCGTACTGCTGTAAGCGGCGATGTCGGTATACTTCCCTGCCACATAGTAAATATGCTCCGCCACGGCCGGATCCACCGGCACAAGAGCGTCGTCGAAGGTCAGCGTATCCAGCATATGCTTTGCCAGATCCGGGGCAGACAGGGTAATATCGTTCATATTCACAGAGGCGATATCCACCGTATCGGGGCCTTGCTCGCATCCGGAAAACACAAGCAAAAGGGGAACAACGATCAGCAAAAGTGCGCCGAGTCTCACGTAATTGCGCATGTATACAGATTCCCTTTCCAGAAAAATATCGTTTACTTCACAACATGGGTGCGGAGATAATCCGCCCACCGATGGTAGGATTTGCTGCCCAGGTGGATGCCGTCACCGCTGTCCGTGGCATTCAGATCACCGTTTTCGTCCGCAAACACCTCGTATAGATCCACAAAGTACAAGCCCTCGGATTCACACAAATCCAGCAGTGCCTCGTTGTACTCGGCAATCTTATCGTTGCCGCCCATGGGGCTGTATGTATCGGATTCCGCGGTTTTCTTCGACATGGGCAGAATCGCCTGCACATAGATGTCCGCGTCCGGCAGTTTTTCCTTCACCAGATTCACCAGATTGGTATAGGTGCTGATAAACGCCTTGGTAGACGACCAGCCGATTTCATTGATGCCGAAGGACAGATACACCTTCGTGAAACGGCTCTGCGCCAATGCCTCGGCCAGGGTAAGCTTGCTGTCGCCCGACGGCACGTACGCTCTTTTCTGTACGCTGGACACGTTCAGGCCAACCTCGGAATAATAGTTGGATTTCAGGCCAGACCACAGCGACAGACCAACCGTTCTCGAGTCACCGATAAACACAGCATCAGCGAAGAAGTTGTCGTCCACCGTCTCGCACTCAGGCACTCTTACCGGGTGGAATATCTGCGGCGGTTCGGTTTCCGGAGGATTCGTTACCGGAGGCTCCGTCTGCGGTGGCTCCGTTGCCGGAGGATTCGTTACCGGCGACTCCGTCTGCGGTGGCTCCGTTGCCGGTGGATTGGTTACCGGAGGCTCTGTCTGCGGCGGCTCCGTTGCCGGTGGATTGGTTACCGGAGGTTCCGTCTGCGGCGGCTCCGTCGCCGGTGGATTCGTTACCGGCGGCTCCGTCGCCGGTGGCTCCGTCGCCGGAGGATTCGTTACCGGAGGTTCGGTCGTCACCAGAGGATCCGTCGTCACCAGAGGATCCGTATCGAAGGGGAAAGATGTATCCGGATCGGATTCCGTGGTGTGATCTGGGACAGCTGGCGTATCCGTCGCGGGATCCGTCGATGTATCGGCGGGAGTATCCGGCGGCACAGGAACACCGCTTTCTATGATATAACTATCCTTGGGCGCGGTACCCGACGTGTCCTGTCCGTCTGCCGGACGGAACAGCACACCGCGAAACTCCACCAGACACCAGGCCAGCGCAATGCACGCCGCCAGGACGGTGATGACAATCATGCGCGACTGTTTTTGTTCCTCGGCTTTTTTCCGGCTCTGTATAGTATGTTTATTGTTTGAATTCGGCATATCGATCCATTCTTTTCACCGGAGTGAAAGACTAAAAATGTATGTAAACGACGGCACGATCCGGTGCCGCCGTCTATATAAGCATATGTACTATTATTATACAATACGGCATAGACATTTTCAATAGCACAGCCAATTATTTTCTGTTTTTTTGCATGACAGATTTCTCCACAAAAGGAGATAATCGTTTTGAAAATTTGAAAAAATTTTCCTCATCTCATGCAAAATTCTCAATTCTCTATTGCACTTTTTTTCAGAATGTGCTACAATAATCCAGTAAATCCTGAAAGGAGTCAGAAAAAATGAAAATTCGTAATGAATATCTTGCAAATTTGTATGAGAGAACGGCTGCACGCAACCCCGGCGAGCCGGAGTTTCTTCAGACCGTAGCCGAGGTGCTGGAATCCCTCTCTCCCGTAGCTGATGTACGTCCCGACCTGATTGAGGCCGGTGTGTTCGATCGCATGGTTGAGCCCGAGCGCGTTATTATGTTCCGCGTAAGCTGGGTAGACGACGCCGGCAAGGTGCAGGTCAACCGCGGCTACCGCGTACAGTTCAACTCCGCCATCGGTCCCTACAAGGGCGGTATCCGTTTCGCACCCAACGTAAATCTGTCTATCATGAAGTTCCTGGGCTTCGAGCAGACCTTCAAGAACTCCCTGACCTCCCTGCCTATGGGCGGTGGTAAGGGCGGTGCCGACTTTGATCCCAACGGTAAGAGCGATAAGGAAATCATGCGGTTCTGCCAGAGCTTCATGACCGAGCTGCAGAAGCACATCGGTCCCAACACCGACGTTCCCGCCGGTGACCTGGGCGTTGGCTCTCGCGAGATCGGCTACATGATGGGCCAGTACAGAAGACTGCGCGACGAGTATTCCGGCGGCGTGCTCACCGGTAAGGATCGCTCCAGCGGCGGCTCTCTGATCCGTCCCGAGGCGACCGGCTACGGCGCTGTATACTACACCGTAGAAATGCTGAAGACTCTCGGCGAGGAAATCAAGGGCAAGACCTTTGTCGTTTCCGGCTTCGGCAACGTAGCATGGGGTACCGTTTCCAAGATCACCGAGCTGGGTGGTAAGGTTGTTGTTATCTCCGGTCCCGACGGCTATATCTACGACGAGAACGGCGTAAACACCCCCGAGAAGATCAATTACATGCTGGAGATGCGTTCTTCCGGCCGCAACAAGGTACAGGATTATGCTGATAAGTTCGGTGTTCCCTTCTTCGCCGGTCAGAAGCCCTGGGGCGTTAAGGCAGACATCCTCATGCCCTGCGCTACCCAGAACGAAGTACATCTGGAAGACGCGAAGAAGATCGTGGAAAACGGCGTGAAGTACTACGTGGAAGTTTCCAACATGCCCACCACCAACGAGGCCATCGCTTATCTGAAGGAGAACGGCGTAGTCGTTGCTCCCTCCAAGGCTGTTAACGCCGGCGGTGTAGCCGTTTCCGGTCTGGAAATGACCCAGAACTCCATGCGTCTCAGCTGGAGCGCGGAGGAAGTGGACGAAAAGCTTCGCACCATCATGAAGAACATCTATCAGGCATCTCTGGATGCTGCCAAGGAATACGGTATGGAAGGCGACCTGGTGGCAGGTGCCAACATCGCCGGCTTCCTGAAGGTGGCTACCGCCATGAAGTGGCAGGGTGTAGCGTACTAATACATACAAGCGGGGAAACCTCTTTGCAAAGAGGTTTCCCCGTACCCTTTAAAGAAAACTTTATACAAACAAAGTGCAGCGGGACTTTTCGGTAAGTTTCGCTGCACTTCTTATATGATGGACAAAACAAAAACCGGAAGGCGATTGCCTTCCGGTTTTATTCAAATGAAATCGATTACCGATTACAGCTTGGATCCGTTTACAGGGATACCGGGGCCCATCGTGGATGCGATAACGCAGCTCTTGATGTACTGGCCCTTAGCAGAAGCCGGCTTTGCCTTGATGATCGCGCCCATGAGAGCATTGAAGTTCTCGGAGAGCTTCTCAACACCGAAGGATGCCTTGCCGATGGGGCAGTGGATGATGTTGGTCTTGTCCAGACGATACTCGATCTTACCGGCCTTAGCCTCCTGAACAGCGCGGGCAACGTCCATAGTAACGGTGCCGGCCTTGGGGTTAGGCATAAGTCCCTTAGGACCGAGGACCTTACCCAGACGACCGATGGTACCCATCATGTCGGGGGTAGCGATAACAACGTCGAACTCGAACCAGTTCTCCTTGGTGATCTTCTCAACGAGATCAGCCTCACCTACATAGTCAGCACCAGCCTCAGCGGCTTCCTTAGCGCGATCGCCCTTAGCGAATACCAGGGTGCGAACGGTCTTACCGGTACCGTTGGGGAGAACTACGGCGCCGCGAACCTGCTGGTCAGCGTGGCGGGAGTCAACACCCAGACGTACGTGAAGCTCGATGGTCTCATCGAACTTAGCCTTGGAAGTCTTGCAAACCAGATCCAGTGCCTCAAGGGGCTCGTAGAGCTTTGCCTTCTCAAGCAGCTTTACGCTGTCAATATATTTCTTTCCCTTTTTCATCTCTGCGTCCTCCTTACTCTTCCACCGTGATACCCATGGAACGGGCGGTGCCCTTCACCATGCTCATAGCTGCTTCCAGGGATGCTGCGTTCAAGTCAGGCATCTTGGTCTCAGCGATCTGCTTAACCTGCTCCAGGGTCAGCTTAGCAACCTTGGTCTTGTTGGGGGTAGCAGAAGCGGTCTCGATGCCGCAAGCCTTCTTGATCAGAACGGCTGCCGGCGGAGTCTTGGTGATGAACGTGAAAGAACGGTCTGCGTATACAGTGATAACAACGGGAATGATCAAACCGATATCATTCTTGGTGCGCTCGTTGAATTCCTTGGTGAAGTTGGGAATTGCGATACCATACTGGCTGAGCGCAGGACCAACCGGCGGAGCGGGGGTAGCTTTACCCGCCTGCAGCTGGAGTTTAACGTAACCAACGATTTTCTTTGCCATAAAAGAAATCCTCCATATGTGGTTTATGACGGAAGAATGTAAGAAAAATTTTCTTCCTCCCACGATCCGGCAATTCGGTTTACCCGGGATGCCGGCTCCCGATTATTTTACCGGAATCAAACCTTGTCCGAGCGACGGATATGTTTGATGTCCAGATTGATCGGCATATCACGGCCGACAGTAGACACGACAACGGTGACCTCGGATCCATCCGGGGAGATCTCGCTGAGCTTGCCGCTGTATCCGGTGAAGATGCCCTCCACGATATCCACCATATCGCCAACGGCGAGAGTGGAAACCGTAGAAACGGTAACATCCTCTTTGATAATGGCAGCAGCCTCTTCATCGGTCAGGGGAACGGGTCTCGATCCCGGGCCGACGAAGCCCGTCACACCGCGGATATTGCGGACAACGTGCCAGCTTTCGTCTGTCATGACCATCTTTACGAGCACATAAGACGGAAAGATTTTGCTTTCGATCTCGCGCTCTACGCCTCCGTCCGATTCCACAATGGTCTCAACCGGAACGCGTACGTCGAAAATCAGATGGCCGAGGCCTCTGTTCTCAACGATTTTCTCAAGGTTCATTTTAACCTTGTTTTCATAGCCGGAATAGGTATGAGCTACATACCATCTGGGGCCGGCATTCATTTCATTGATATCGCTCACGTCTCGTCACTCCTCAGAAAATCATGCTGAGGGCGCCGAAAGCGGTGGAGAAAACGTAATCCAGCAGGGCGATTACTGCGCCCAGCACGATCATACCCACCAAAGAAATGGTAGTATTTCTGATCACCGTTTTCTTGGGAGTCCACGCGATTTTTTTCATCTCCGCCTTGGTTGTCCGGAGCCAGGCGATGAAGCGCGGGGACTTCTTTTCCTTTTTGGTTTTTGCGTCCTTCTTTACTGCCTTGGTTTCCTTATCGGCAACTTCCGCAGTTTCGGGGACCTTCTTTTCGTTTTCAGCCATGGCTGTTCTCCTTCACCTAATTATTTGGATTCCTTGTGGAGAGTATGCTTGTGGCAGAAGCGGCAATACTTGTTCAGTTCAAGACGATCCGGATCGTTCTTCTTGTTCTTCATGGTATTGTAGTTGCGCTGCTTGCATTCGCTGCAGGCGAGAGTGATCTTAACTCTCATGTTGTCGGCACCTCCTGATAGTATTTAATTCGGCATAACGCCGTGTACCTCCCTCATTAT
Organism: Clostridia bacterium; assembly: GCA_017468385.1. Taxonomy (GTDB): domain Bacteria; phylum Bacillota; class Clostridia; order Oscillospirales; family CAG-272; genus SIG701. The sequence goes on along the minus strand of JAFUIQ010000009.1, from coordinate 94,251 downwards.
GCAGACGGAATTTTTCTGCACGAAAAAAGAACCCTCTGCGCGAGGTACATCTATTATAGCATTCTGCCAATGGAATGTCAAGGGATTTTTTCAGTATTTATGCGGTAATTCGGGGCTTTTTTCAAAAAATCCGCCGGGAGATGCGCAAGGGCAGCATCTCCCGACGGGGATTCATCTACGGATCATTCAGGCATGGAAAATTCCATCACAGCGCGAAAAAGTTCCGTATGGTACGCATGGGCGCGCTCGGTTTTCGCCTGTCCCTTGAAGGCGGACATGACCGACACGCGACGGATGCACAGAATGGAATCCTCGGGGAACACATGGGTAGCCGTGAAGAACCGGGAGAACTCCGTATCGCGGAAGCGGACGCCGCATGCATCGACGGCTTCCGGGGGCACCTCATCCAGCACCTCCTGCAGCTCCATCAGCCCATTCGATGCCTTCAGCTGGGCATAGAACGAAGGATCCAGAATGCAAATCACGGACTCACCGGCCAGGACCTCCAGGCTGAAGCGCTCATAGGCGTCGTTGTTTCCGCCGTAGTCGATGATCAGATCCACGCCTTCTTTTTCAGCGATGGCCAGTTTCTCATCGATCTGTTCCTGGGTCAGATAGTTGATGCTGGTCAGCAGCACGCCCTTTTCGCCGTCCTCATTGTAATCCTCCATGATCTGGCGGAAGGAATTCTGCACCTCCCGCGCCTCGTTGGCGGTAAGGAAGCCGGGACCGGCATACATAAGGTACACATCCGGTGTCTCCTTGGCGCACATCTGCACGGTACAGATCATAACGATGAGAAGCGCCACGCCGATGATGATGGTTTTCCACTTATGATGGTACCAGTAATTTTCAAAAAAGCCCACCGGCTCCACTTCAATCTCCGGCTCGGTTTTCTTATCCAATCCCAGGCCGCGCATGATGCGGGCAGAAGCGGAAGTCAGCTCTTCCTCGGGGGCGGTCACGGTTTCACGTTTCTCTTCCATGGATGATCTCCTTATAGGATAGGCATATTTTGTATTATTGTAGCATTTTTTGCGATCAATAGCAAGGGGATTTTGTAAACGATCCGCCCGCACCAGTTATTCCCAAACCAAAACAGAGCTGCAGCCCATGGCTGCAGCCCTTTAATCGTTTATTTTTGCTCCTGACGCGCCTGACGGTACGCGTTCAGAATGATCTGCTTCGCGTGGGCCGCCTGTTCTTTCGTGGCCGGCTTCACCCCATCGAGAGGATAGGGGATACCCAGTTCCTTATACTTGGCCACGCCCATCACGTGATACGGCAGTACATCCAATGCTTTCACATGGGAAAGCCCGCCGATGAACCAACCCAGCCGAAACAGTGCGTCCTCGTCATCGGTTACACCGGGCACCACCACATGGCGGATCCAGATGGGGATCTGTTTCTCATCCAGATAACGGGCGAAGGCCAGAATGCCCTCATTGTCATGGCCGGTCAGTTTTTTGTGTGCCGCCGGATCCATGTGCTTGATATCCAGCATCACCAGATCCGTCATGGTCATCAGCTCATCCAGTTTCCGGTTGTACGCCGAATCGCCGGGATGATAGGTGACGCCGGAGGTATCGATGCAGGTATGGATATCTTTTTCCTTGGCCAAGCGGAACAATTCCAGAAGAAAATCGATCTGCAGAAGAGGCTCGCCGCCGGTGACGGTAATGCCGCCATTTTTATAGAAGGGGCGGTTGTGCTCATACTCCTCGATAAGAGATGCGGCGTCCCGCACGTCCCCGCCCTGCATATTCCAGGTATCCGGATTATGGCAGTACTGACAGCGCATAGGACATCCCTGAAAGAAAATCACAAACCGCACACCGGGGCCATCCACAGCGCCGAAGCTTTCCGTGGAATGAATGTATGCGTTCATGTCAGATCTGTTCGTGGAAGGTACGGGAAATAACCTCGTCCTGCTGCTCCTTGGTCAGCTTTACAAAGTTCACCGCATAACCGCTAACGCGGATGGTCAGCTGCGGATAGTTCTCGGGATGCTTCTGTGCGTCCAGCAAGGTTTCCCGGGTGAACACATTTACGTTCAGATGATGGCCGCCTTTTTTGACATAACCGTCCAGCAGGGCCACCAGATTGTCTACCTGATTCTCATTAACAGCCATTGTAAATTCCTCCTATGGAATGGGATTATTCGTCGTCGTCATCCAGACCTTCAAACAGGGTGGGAGCGTTGCAGGCACCCATGCCGCAATCGATATCCACATCGATATCGCCCACAAACACCTGCGTATCCTTGCCCAGCGCACCGGGGATGATGGAGAAGGTGTTGGAGATACCGTCCTGCGCATCGATGAAGGGCAGCTTGGCAACGGATGCCATGGAAGCTACCGCACCGTGGGTATCACGGCGATGCATGGGATTCGCACCGGGTGCGAAGGCCTCACCGCGCTTACGTCCGTCGGGGGTGGAACCGGTATTCTTACCGTACACCACATTGGACGTGATGGTCAGAATGGATGTGGTGGGGATGGAATCGCGGTAAGTATGATTCTTGCGGACGTGCTCCATGAAGCGGTGCACGATATCGTAAGCGATATCATCCACACGGTCGTCGTCGTTGCCGTACTTGGGGAAGTCGCCTTCCACTTCGTAATCCACGGCCAGGCCCTTTTCGTCACGGATGACTTTTACCTTAGCGTACTTGATGGCGGACAAAGAGTCAGCCACAACGGACAAGCCGGCGATACCGGTAGCGAACCAGCGGGTCACCTTCTTATCGTGCAGTGCCATCTGGATCTTCTCGTAGCAGTACTTATCGTGCATATAGTGGATGATGTTCAAGGTGTTCACATACACACCGGCCAGCCAGCGCATCATATCGTCGTAGCGGGCCATAACCTCGTCGTAATCCAGATATTCGGAGGTGATGGGGCGGTACTGAGGACCTACCTGCTTGCCGCTGATCTCATCCACACCGCCGTTGATGGCGTACAAAAGGCATTTTGCCAGGTTGGCGCGGGCGCCGAAGAACTGCATCTCCTTGCCGATACGCATGGAGGACACGCAGCAGGCGATGGCGTAGTCATCACCGTGGGTGAAGCGCATCAGATCGTCATTCTCGTACTGCACGGAGGAGGTCTCAATGGACGTCTTGGCGCAGAAGCGCTTGAAGTTCTCGGGCAGATTCACCGACCACAGAACGGTCAGATTCGGCTCGGGTGCGGGACCCAGGTTGTGCAGGGTATGCAGATACCGGTAGGACATCTTGGTCACGAAGTGACGGCCGCAGATGCCCACACCGCCGATGGACTCGGTGACCCACTGGGGATCGCCGGAGAACAGCGCGTTGTACTCGGGAGTACGGGCGAACTTGATCAGGCGCAGTTTCATGATGAAGTGGTCCACCAGCTCCTGCAGCTCACGCTCGGTAAAGGTGCCCTCTTTCAGATCGCGCTCTGCATAGATATCCAGGAAGGTGGAGGTACGGCCCAGGCTCATAGCGGCGCCGTTCTGCTCCTTGACCGCGGCCAGATAACCGAAGTACAGCCACTGGATCGCTTCCTTGGTATTGGTAGCGGGCTTTGAGATATCGTAGCCGTAGGAGGCCGCCATCTTCTTCAGATCCTCCAGCGCGCGGATCTGCTCGGAGAGCTCCTCGCGGTCGCGGATCACGTCGGAATACATGGCGGAACGGGTACGGATCTTCTGCTCCTGCTTATCCTCAATCAGGCGATCCACACCGTACAGGGCCACACGGCGGTAGTCACCGATGATACGGCCGCGGCCGTAGGCATCCGGCAGACCGGTGATGATGTGGCTGGAACGGCAGGCACGCATCTCGGGGGTATAGGCGTCAAATACGCCGGCATTGTGGGTCTTGCGGTGAACGGTGAAGAACTCCTTCACCTGGGGATCGATGGTGTAGCCGTTGTCCGCACAAGCCTTCTCTGCCATACGGATACCGCCGTAGGGCATCATGGCGCGCTTGAAGGGCTTATCGGTCTGGAAGCCCACGATTTTCTCTTTATCTTTATTCAGATAACCGGGGCCGTGGGAGGTGATGGTGGAAATGATCTTGGTGTCCATATCCAGCACACCGCCGGCCTCTCTTTCCTGCCGGGTCAGATCCATGACCTGCGCCCACAGATCCAGTGTATCCTGTGTCGGTCCCTCCAGAAACGCTTCGTCTCCGTCGTAGGGTGTATAGTTATGGCGGATGAAGCTGCGGATATTGATTTCCCGCACCCACGTACCGCCTTCAAAGCCTCTCCAGCCTTCGTAAGGGTATTGTTTTTGCATAGCAGTCTCTCCAAATAACAGATCATACAACCGAGTTAGTATACACTAACCCTTTGTACTAAAAGTATACCACATTCCCCGATTTTATTCAATCACAGATATGGTCAAGGTTTGTTTTTGCGGGGTGCATTTTTTTGTTTTGTTTGACGAAAAAGGGCTGTGGCAATTTGCCATTCCGTTTGTTAACGAAACAAAAGACACGCCGCACTTTTGGCGGGACGTCGAAGGCGCCGTCCCCTACAGAGGGTAACGCCCACATCTTTTCGTAGGGGCTGGCGCCCACGACAGCCCGAATCCTGCCATATCGTTTGTTTGACGAAAAAGGCTGTGACACATTGCCACAGCCCTATTTAGTAAACTGGAAATAATGATGGTGCCAGTACGGCCAGACCGTGTCATCCGCCGAACCCGCCCCGGACCATGAAACGTGTTCATACATATGCCACGCACCGTCCGAGTGGCGAGAGTACGCTGCGATTCCGCCGTTGTAGTACCACCCGCCGCAATCCACCACAAAGTACGTTTTGATCTCATCCTCCGAATAGGACAGGATTCGCTCGTACACGTACTCGTTCGTATCACTGCTCTCACAATCACAAAGCACCATATTCTCCATCACGTCCCGGTACTTTACGGTACGGACATAATTCGTCAGCATGGCGCCCCACCATGTCAGAAAAAACGCCGCTATACACGCAAGAATCGCCCATTTGATCACTTTTTTGACTATTCTCATATTGTCACACCCCAAGCGTTTTTTGTGTATCTGCCTATATAAACGGCACCGATGGGGAAAAGTTCCGCTGAGTGGGAAATATATTAAAATGTAACCGAAATTATATATGTCTCCCCGTCCGATTCCAAAGAATCCGTAACCAGGCGGACATGGGTGAGATCCACATGAGCGAATCCGCGGGCGAAGCCCTCCCCCGTCCTCTTGACGTAACTTTCCATGGCGGTCCAGATTTCGCAGAACGCCCGGGGATACTCCGCCTCAGGCAGCGCATCCAGCCGTGCCGCTTCCCTCTCGGGAAAGAAACGGCGGGCCATCTTTCGCAGGCGGGGGGATTCGGACGCATCCCGCACCCGTTCCACATCGGCCCCCACCTCCGGGGCATCCGGGGAGTCACAGACGACGCGGGCGCCATCCATCCGGGCCGTGCCGGGAAAACTGAGGGCGCAGATCACCACCGGCCCGCTGTGGGACACGGAAAAGGAAATCTCCGGCCGGTCGGCAAGCCGGGGCTTTTGTCCGGCGTCGGCTGTGACGGAAGGGGACGTGATGCCGCAAAGCACTCGGAGCATCTCATCCCGCAGGCGGACGCCCGCCTCGTGCTGGGATTCGCCGGGGCGGATCGTATCGGTTTTCAGGCAAATCATAGCGTCTCCTTTCGTACAAATGTGATAGATTTATGAAAAAAATCCGCAAAAATCTGTGCAAAAGTATTTACAAATTTCCATTTTGTCTGTATAATAATATACATCTCAAAAAACAGGGAGGTTGACCGATGAACACCATCATCACCATTGCAAGACAGTACGGAAGCGGAGGACGTGAAGTCGGCCATAAGATCGCTGAGATTCTGGGAATCAAATGCTACGACCGGGATCTGATCACCCTTGCCGCCGAAAAAAGCGGACTGAGCGAAGAAGCTCTGCATCACGCCGATGAAAAGGCCGCCAGCAGTCTGCTCTACACGCTGGTCATGAGCTCCAACATGTACCACAGCAATGTGGATCGTTTCAACGTGCCGATCAACGACAAACTGTTCTGCGTCCAGTCGGAGATCATCCGCGACATCGCCCAAAGCGAAAGCTGCGTCATCGTGGGCCGCTGTGCGGACTACGTTCTGGCGGAGCATCCTCGCTGCGTGCGCGTATTTGTCCATGCCGATTTTGAGTCCCGTGTAAAACGAATCTGCGCGGAGCACTCCATTCCCGAGCTGGAAGCCCGGGAGCGAATCGTCAAGACGGACAAACGCCGGGCCAATTATTACAACTACTACACCAGCCACAAATGGGGCAAGGTGGAAAACTACGATCTGTCTCTCTCCACCGACAAGCTGGGAACGGACGGTGCCGCCCGCTTCATTGTGGAATACGCAAAAACCGTATATCCGGACTGATAAAAACAAGGAGATGCCGCCCAGCGCGCATCTCCCTTTTTTATTTGCTGAACAGCTTGTACTTCCATGTGCCGAAATAGAACTTGGGCAAGCTCATCATACGGCCAATCCGTTTGGGATCCTTCAAAAGGCGATGCAGCCACTCCAGCCCCAGACGGATAAAGATCTTCGGAGCCCGTTTCACGTGGCCGGAATACACATCCAGCGAACCGCCCAGACCGAGGAATATATTGACCGCGGGCAGTTTGTCCCGGTTGGCCGCAATCCATTTCTCCTGCACGGGGGCGCCGAAGCACACATACACGATCCGCGCTCCGCTCTCGCGGATGCGGGACAAAACAGCCTCGTTTTCCTCGCCGTCTTTCTTGAAATAACCGTCCGTTGTCAGGCACACATTCAGTCCGGGATATTCCGCCCGCAGAGCCTCCGCTGCATCCTCGGCAACGCCGGGCTTGCCGCCCACCAATGCCACCGGATATCCGTCCTCCGCCGCGAAGGCGATCACCCGTCGGCCCAGATCCACGCCGGCCACCTTCTCCTTGAGAGGCGTGCCGAGAATCCGCGCCGCCTTGATGACACCGATGCCGTCGGGGACCACCAAGCCCCCGTCATTGATCTTCCCGCACAGGGCAGCATCCTCGATGCACATCTGCACAATCTCCGCATTGGGGGTAAAAACAGAGACGCCGCTTCTGTTTTCCCGCGCTGCCGCGCGGAGCAGTTGCGCCGCCTCGTCCAGCGTGACGTTATCGAAGTACACGCCACGCACATTGATCCGATTTTGGTTCATGGATTATTCGTCTGCTTTGGCGCTGAGGTAATCCACAACGTCGCCCACAGTCACAAACTTATGGATGTCGTCATCACCAATCTCGATGTCGAACTTTTCCTCACACAGAAGAACCAGATCCGCCAACTCCAGAGAGTTGATGCCCAGATCGTTGACAAGCTCCGCAGACATAGTAATATCTTCTTCCTTAACAGACAACTCTTCTACCAGAAGACTTTTGATCTTTTCAAACATTTCGTTTCCTCCCGGGAACGACTTCGTTCCCTATTCTATCAATTATAATGGTTTTATCCGACGAAAAACTTCAAAAAATACCAGTATCATTATACGGTGCGGATGTTGATTTGTCAAGAACTTTTTTGCATTCCCCCGCATCCGGGTCAAAAAAACGCCATATTCCCTTGCAATCTCCCCGCCTGCGCTGTATAATAGCAGTAGAAAGCCGGGGTTCCGGACAACATCTGTCCTGACATACTCTATGCAAATCCCCCCTTCGATATACGAAATAAGGAGATTTTTATGAAACTCTGTGTAACCTCTTACAGCTTCGGCAGTTATATCCATCCCGACCGCCTGGGCTACCTGGGCATCATCGATAAAGCGGCCGACATGGGCTTTGCCGCCATCGAATTCACCGAGGGTAAATGGATGGAGGAAAAAGACGGTGCCAAGCGCATCCGCGAAAAAGCCGCCGAGCGGGGACTGGACGTGGCCGCCTTCTGTGTGGGCGCAGATTTCATCAACGGATGCGGCGGTGACACCAAGGCCGAGATCGAACGGGTGAAAAAGCTGGTGGATCTGGCGGCGGAGATGGGTGCGGTCCGCATGCGGCACGATATCAGCCGTGGATTTTCCGGCACGAAAATCTGCCGCGGATACGATGATTCCCTGAAGATCACCGCCCCGGCGGTGCGGGAAATCGCCGCCTATGCCGAGCAGAAAGGCATCGGCACCATGACGGAGAATCACGGCTACTTCTCCCAGGACGCCTCCCGGGTGGAAAAGCTGATCAACACGGTGGCGCACCCCAATTTCGGCGCGCTGGTGGATCTGGGCAACTTTATGTGCGCCGATGAGGATCCCACCCTGTCCGTATCCATCCTGGCCCCCTATGCGGTGCATGCACACGCAAAAGATTTCCACTACAAGAGCGGCATGCTGCAAAGTCCCGGCAAGGGATGGTTCCGCACCCGGGCCGGCAATTACCTCCGCGGGGCCATCATCGGTCACGGCGAGGCCAAGATCGCCCAGAGCATCCGACTGCTGAAGGGAGCGGGATACGACGGCTATATCACCGTGGAATTCGAGGGCATGGAGGACAATCTTCTGGGCATCGAATTGGGGCGGGACAACCTTCTCTCCTACATAAACGGAAACTGACAGCGGTGAGGGGTACAGCATGCAAAACAGCTCACGTCAGGACAATCTGCTGAAAAAACGCCGTATTCTCATCGGCATCGGTATCGCCGTACTGCTGGGCATCCTCAGCGGAATTCTGCTCAGCATCCCGGGTTTGTTTTCCGCCTCGCCGAAGGCGGAGAGCCCTATCCCCATCTACACGGGACACTTGCCGCCGTCCGCCTTTTGTTTCCCGGATTATGACGCCAACATCCTGGAGGACGAATCCTATCTGGAACTGGATCGGCGCATCCATCTCCGCCGCGGCCCCGAGACCATCGCTCTGGAATCGGCGGAAGCGGTGCGGGCACAGGGAGAGGCGGTAGAGTTCCTTACCCGCTATTTTGACGCGATTCTGACCGGGGACGCACAGATGTATAATTCCTGCTTCACGGACACATACTATAAAAGTGCCCTGCCCTACGAACGCTTTGCCCCTCAGAAGATCTACAATATTCTGATGGAGGAAGCCGAGCGCACCGAGGGCGATGCGGGCGACAGCTATGTGTATTATGTGTCCTATGCCATCCATGAAAACGACGGCACCTTCCGCCGGGACGTGGCCAGCGATGCCGCCCGGGTACTGGTGTTTACCCTGGTGCCGGTGGACGGCTCTTTGAAGATCGACCACATCGGATACTGATACGCAGGCTGCAACTCATCCCCCGGAGGATTGTTATGCACTTTGCCATGCTGGATCTGATGCCCATTTTGTGGGCCATGTGTGCCGCCGCGGCACTGCTTCTGCTGTTTTGCCGTTCCTACGCGGCTCCCGCCCGGACACTGCCCGCCGTGACAGCCGCCCTGATCGCCTACGGCATGGGATATCCGCCCCGGGTGCAGACAGGCATTTTTCTGGTTGTATTCGTAATATGTGCAGGCGTTTGGGCGGTCTTGTGCCGCATTGGTGACTGGCGCCGCCGGCGAATGGCGAAAAATTCTGCCGCACCGCTTAACGAACCATAACGCAAAATATCCCCCTCGGAGAAATCCGAGGGGGATTTGGTTTTAGGTTAGTAGTTCACATTTCTGCAATAAAAACAGTAACCTAAGTTAATGGAACATGGGTATTCTTCATAGTCAGTCCAAATACCGCAAAGAACACACTCTCTGTGCTCTGTATGAACACCGTTCACGGCAGCCGTATAATACCAGATACTCCATGTACACGGCTGATCCTCAGTCTCAACATGACCACAATAGTAAAAACCGGGAATAGAATTATCGCAACGGTAATCGTGATAATCTCCGTATTCCTCCATCAGCCAATCGTATTCCCACACCATATGGTGACCAAATTTCTTGTCCCAATCATCCTCTTCAGTCAAACAGTCTCTGCAGTATTCATTTGTGTCACAGGTTTCATCGATGCGTACATGCTCCGCCGGTTGTTTGTGGCCGCACAAAGTGCATGTGCGCTGATGATGAGTGGACGATATCCGCCCCCAACCGGAATAGATGTGATTGCAAACACTGCGAACAGCCGCCGATGTTACAATATCCGCACTATCCCGGGACAGTCTATTATCTTCATATTTTTCGCTGTATCCACATTTCGGACAGAGAAAACCGCTTTCGTTTGTATCCGTGTCAAAATACGTGATGATTTCGACATGCTTACAAACAGGCCGTTTGCCGGTGCTCGGGCCGGGCAAAACAGCAGCAGAGACAGTACCACTCCCGTGATCGTGGTCACATGTGGTAAGTGTTTCTGTTTCCTCGGGGGGCTTTTCAACATCTACATTTCCAAAGGTGGTTGCCGCTATGACCGGTGAAACCAGAAGAAGGGCGGTCAGCAAAGCGAGTACTGCAATTGTTAGTCGTCTTTTCTTCATAGAAAAGTCCTCCTTATTAAATTTTTGAAAAGTGCAGTCGTACTCCCTGCTCTTTTCAAATTTATTTTACCATAAAATCCCTTACCTGTCAATAAATATCTCGCCGGCAAAATGATGGAATTTGTCACCTATTTTTTTATTCATTTCATCCAATAAAAAACAAATCCACTCCATTTTATGCGCAGTTTACACAAAAATGGAGCGGATATTTCTTAAAAATACGGATTTACACTCGCTTCGTCCAATCGATGGCTTCGTAAATCCACTGGGCCACCTCGGAGACCACCAACTCGGCTCTGCCGCAGCTGGTCTGCTCATTGGCCAAGGATAATCCGTGAGGGCCTTTCGGGAAAATGTGCGCCTCAAAGGGGATTTTGTGGGCCGCCAGCGCGTTCATGAACAACAGTGTATTCTCCACGGGAACGGTAGCATCTGTGCAAGTGTGCCAGATGTAAGTGGGGACGGTGTTTTCATCCACCTGCAACTCCAGAGAATAGGCACGGCGCATTTCCTCGTCGGCAGATTTCTCGCCGAGAATATTATTGAAGGAGCCGCGGTGGGCAAAGGGACCGGCACTGATGACGGGATAGGACAGAATCATGCCGGTGGGGCGATTGGCTCCCGGTGTCATATCGGGGGATGCCTTGGCGAAATCCTTATGCCACAAGGTTCCAAGGGACGCGGCCAGGTGCGCACCGGCAGAAAATCCGATCACGAACACTTTATCGGGATCCACGTTATACGCTCCGGCGTTCTCGCGCACATGGACAACGGCGCGGGATACCTCCACCAGCGGGCGGGGGAACAGCGCCTTCTCCTGCACCGAATAGCGGAGAATAAACGCCTGGAATCCGGCGGCCAGGAACATCTTGGCAATGGGCTCCGCCTCCCGGTCGGATGTGAATCGGTAGCCGCCGCCGGGGATCACCACAATGGCGGGACGGGGCGGTGCCTGCAGCTCCGGCTCATCGTTGGAAACATAGGTGGTCAGGGTGATATCGTCCTCACCGGGGCGAAGATAAATCACATCGTTTTTCATAGGGCATCTCCTTGCTATACGATTTTATAGAAGCATTGTAGCACATTTGCCCCGCCGTTGCAAGAACAAAGGGAAAACTTACGCCATCAGCGGAAAAAATTTTATGCCGCCGAAATCGGTCAGAGGGCCGTCACCCAGGCAATGCCAGCGGATGCCGCGTTTCTCCAGCGTCTGCGTAATCCGCCCCCCGTCGGGATGGCGGCGCACATCCCCGAAAAAGACCGCGCGCCTCGCGGCATAGCCGCCGGCACCGCCGATGAAGCCTGTGTTGTATCCGGGCAGATCGATCCCGCCGGGGGAAAGGGCCAGCACATCGCCCCCGCGGGCCAGCACCGCTTGACAAATGGACGGATCGGCGGTGAACAGAATATCACCGCAAGCGAGGGCACTACATCCGGTATATCCCTGATGCACATCCACCGCATCCATCCCACGCTCGGCGGCCAGGCGGAGGATCTCCGGCGCCAGGGCGGATAGTTTGCCGTACAATGTCCCGCCGTACAAAAGGCCGTTGCACAGCACGTCCGCCGGATAGGCCTCCCCGGGGGATTGCTCACATCGGATCAGACGCAGGCCGCAGCGGCGGGTCCACTCCTCCAGCAGTGGCCGCACCTCCACCCGATCGGTATACGACCGGGGGACAACCACATCCTGCCCGATGGCCATCATCAGCATATCGGGATGGGACGCCACCCGGGGATCCATGCCCGGACAGGGCGGCAGAATCAACACGCCGCCGCACAATTCGGCCAGGGCATCCCGAAACGGAGCAGCTCCCTGTCCGATCACGGCAATACAGTTTTTCAGCATGTTTTCCCTCCTTTCGGTGAAAAGCAAAAAATCCCACCGTGGGTGGGATTATCTCTGCCGCTGTGAAAACACAGGCTAAAATCAGATTAAGCGCGGTTAACCTTACCGGAACGCAGGCAGCGGGTGCATACAGCAACCGTCTTGTGCGTGCCGTTGTCATTTACCTTGACTTTTCTGATGTTGGGCTTCCACATTCTGTTGGTAGAGCGGTGAGAATGGGAAACCTGAGCGCCGAAAACAACGCCTTTTCCGCAAATGCTGCACTTAGCCATTTATCATTACCTCCGTCTTAAGGATCATTATTCAATCAGCATTGCTTATTATACCATAAGAAATCATGGATTGCAAGCCTTTTTTCATTTTTGTTCGCAATTATTTGCGCAATTCTTTAACAAATGCTTCCATTCTGTCCAGCGCCTTGGAAATATGCTCCACAGAATAGGCGTAGGAGATGCGGGCAAAGCCCTCGCCGCACGCCCCGAAAGCACCGCCGGGAACGATGGCCACATCGTACTCTGTGAGAAGCCGCTCACAGAATTCTTCGCTGCTAAGGCCGAATCCGGACACGTTGGGGAACGCATAGAACGCGCCCTCCGGCTCAAAGCAGGGCATTCCCAACGCACGCAGACCGGATGTAAGATAGCGGCGGCGGCGGTTGTATTCCGCCCGCATCATCGCCACGTCGTCGTCGCCGTTGCGCATAGCCTCAATGGCGGCAAACTGGGCCGTGGTGGGCGCGCTCATGATGCCGAACTGATGAAGTTTCAGCATCTGCGCCGCGATGGGGCGGGGAGCGCACAGGTATCCCATACGCCAGCCGGTCATGGCATAGGCCTTGGAAAAACCGCTGGCAAGGATGGTCCGCTCCGCAAGGCCGGGCACAGCGGCACAGGAGCAATGCTCCCGGCCATAGGTCAACTCCGCATAGATCTCGTCGGATAGAATCAGAATATTGGTACCCCGGAGCACCTGCTCGATGGCGGTGAGATCCTCCCGGGTCATAATGGCACCGGTGGGGTTATTGGGGTACGGCATAACCAGCAGTTTGGTTTTGGGGGTGATGGCCGCACGCAATTCGTCGGCGGTCAGCTTGAAGTTGTTTTCTTCTTTCGTTTCGATGATCACGGGCGTGCCGCCGGCCATGCGTGCCAGAGGCTCATAGCAAACGAACGCCGGCAGAGGGATGATCACCTCATCGCCGGGCTCAAGAAGTGCCCGGAAGGTAATGTCGATGGCTTCGCTTCCGCCCACGGTGACGATGATTTCCTTTTGAGGATCGTACTTCACCTGAAAACGGCGATCCAGATAGCGAGCGATTTCCTCCCGCAATTCGACCATGCCTGCGTTGGCGGTGTAGTAGGTTTTTCCCTTCTCCAGACTCTCAATGCCCGCCATACGGATATGCCATGGCGTCACGAAATCCGGCTCACCAACGGTGAGGGAGATGGCGCGGGGATTGCTGGAAACCAGATCAAAAAACTTTCGGATACCCGAGGGTTTGATATCCTGTACGTGGGAGGGGATTAAAGAGGAATAGTCTATCATCAGAGAACCTGCCCTCTCTCATCCACGGGGCCGGCACCGTAGACCACGCCCTTATCCTTGTATTTCCGCAGAACGAAATGGGTGGCGGTAGAAATAACGTCCTCAATGGGCGCCAGCTTCATAGCCACAAAGTAAGCCACCTCTTTCATGGTTTTCCCCTCGATCATCACGGCCAGATCAAATCCGCCGGACATCAAATACAAACTCTCCACCTCGGGATAGTTGTAGATTTTCTCCGCCACGCGGTCAAAGCCCCGGTCTCTTTGGGGGGTGATTTTCACTTCGATCAGGGCGGTGACGGATTCCTTATCCGTTTTGTCCCAGTCGATGATGGCCTTGTAGCCCAGGATCACCCGATCCTGCTCGTACTTTTCGATCATATCACGGATCTCGCCTGATTCCTTGCCCAGCATCATAGCCAGCTGATCCGCGCTCAGGCGTGCGTTATCTTCCAACAGCTTCAATACTTCATTCATTTTACTTACCTCGATTTCGTAAGGTTACTCTTATTTCCGATTCTCTTCAATGCGCGTCATGATGCGCTCGAAGGACAACCCGTATTTCTCGGCGATATCCCGAGCGTAGCTCTTTCCGTCGGGACGGGCACGCCGCACCTTGAAGGATCGCTCACCCTCATCGATGGCGGCCACCATGTTGTCAATCTTCACACCGCCCCGGGGAACGCACTCCCCATTGATCCGATCCACCGATGCGGCCAGATCGTGGAGGTGGGTGGAGAAAATGCAGCGGCACCGGGCCATGGAGAAGCCCTGCAGCACCTCGCCGGCAATATAGGATGCCTCATAGGAGCCGGTGGAGGAAAGGGACTCATCCAGCAGTGCCAGGCCGTACTCGGTCAGCGTTTCAAAAATGCTGTTCAGGCGGGCACATTCCTCGCCCAGACGTCCCTTATCGATGGTATCCTCCGATCCCGTGGGGAAATGGGTATAGATGCAGTCACAGGGGCTGATGACCGCGCTCTCGGCACAGACGTACAAGCCCAACTGAGCCATCACAAAGGCCAATCCCACGGCACATGTCATAACGGATTTACCGCCGCGGTTGGGGCCGGTGATCACGAAGATCATGCCCTCCTCATCGAAGGAGAAATCGTTGGGGACAGTTTCCCCGCCGATCTTCAATGCCACAACGGGATTGCCCAGATTGCGGGCGGTGAAGCATTTTTCCTCCATGGGACGGATCTCGGGACGGCACAGGCGGCATCCCTGGTTCCGCAGGCGGGTCATCAACTCCGCCGCCTTGACCACGAACTCGATCTCCGGCATCATGCGGATCAGGAAGTCCGTATTCTCCAGCACATACACCTGCACCACCTTCCGCCAGGAGCGGATGGAGGTTTTGAACACCTCATTGATGGCGGAATTGAAGGCAAAGGACAGCGCCATCTGCTGATTCTCGCTCTGGTTCCGCCGGAAAGGCACCAAAGACGCGATGCAGGTCATCTCGTCGTTTTTGAAATCCAAGCGGAGGATCTTATCCAGAATCTCGCCGGATTTGAAATACTCGTTATTGATGGACAGAACGCCTGCGTGTTCGGGACGGAGCTGGGAATCCAGATTCACGCCCACGGTGATGCTCTTGATCTCACGGACACGCTTGGTCAGCTCATTCAGTTTTTCATTCAGTTCTTTATAATATTCGCTCTCCGTCAAGTGGCGGATCCGCTCCGCAAAACGACGGAACGCGCGGCTCTTCAAGGAATCCGCGATGGGCAATAGCCCGTTTTTCAGATGCTCCATCAGAGAAGTGTACAACTCCACCTCCGTGATACTGTACAGATAGGATTCGGTGGAGTCACCGTGATCACTGCCCATACGGCGCAGCTCGGTGATATCGCCCAGCAGCGGCAGCATCTTCAGAAGCACCCGGGCCAGATCCGGATTCTCCGCCATGTCGGCAAAGGTCTCCTGCCGATAGCGGATGGTCTCTATATCGCTGGTGAAAAAGCTTCCGATATCGCTGCTTTTCAAATCGATCAGATAATAGAGCTCCAACTGCTCCGCCGTAACGTCGCTCAAACGGGCACCGTTCTCGCCCAGGCCGGCGCGGCGCATACTTTCTCCATCCGGATACAAAAGACTGATATCCGATGTATCGATCATTTCAGCCATACTTACCTCTTTCACCCGGGATTATCCGTCCCAAGAGTATAATATAAAGAATTATATCACATGCGGCCTCACATTGCAAGAATACAGCGTAAAACAATATTTAAAAAATATAGTGGATTTTATCACGGGAATATTATATAATGGTGGTAGTAACCGAGCGGAAGAACGGGGAGATGACATGACCAACTTCGATTTTTTGTATAGCCGGGGGGAGTTTTCCTCCTTCGCCGGTGCCTGTGCCGCGGCGGAAAAGATATACGCCATTGACACGGCAGCCTGCGTGGTCAATGTACGCCGTGCGGCGGAGCTGGCCGTCAAATGGATGTATGCCGCCGACTCTGCCCTGCCCGAGCCCCGGCGGGATCAGCTGGCCAATCTGATCGGTGCCACCGTGTTCCGCACCCTGGTGGGACATGAGTTGAGCCGCGCCCTGGATTATATCCGCCGGACCGGCAACAACGCCGCCCACAATCCGGAATCGGTAACCCGGGAGCAGGCCGAGCTGGCTCTGCGCTCCCTATATGCTTTGGCTTGTTTTGTGATGGAGCGGTACGGCTCCCGCCGTCATTCGCAGGAATACGATCTGTCCCTTCTGGATCCCGAGGCGGAGTTGGTAACGGAAGCGGTGGACAGCGCGGACATCCGCCGACTGATCCGGGAAAACCGGACGATGAAGCGGATTCTGAACACCCGCGAAAAAGATACCGAGCCGAAGAAGCGCGCTCCGCTCTCCGAGGCGGACACCCGCCGGTTGTATATCGAAACCGCCCTGGCTCACGCGGGCTGGAAAATGGGCGCGGACTGCTTCAGCGAATTCCGCGTGGATGGGATGCCCGGGGAAAACGGCGTCGGCTATGCGGATTATGTCCTGTGCGATAATCGCGGAACGCCCATCGCTCTGGTGGAGGCGCAGTCCGCGGAAACGGATCCCGCCATCGGCCGCCAGCAGGCAAAGTTGTATGCCGACGGACTGCAGCGCCGCTTCGGCGTGCGCCCCGTGATTTTCCTCACCAACGGATTTGACACGCGGGTATGGTTCGATGACAAACTCCCCGAGGCACGCATCAGCGGATTCTATTCCCCATCGGATCTGGCGCGGGTGGAGGCAATGGCCCGATCGGCACGAATCCCCCGGGAGGAGGACATCCTCTCCTGCATCGCCGACCGTCCCTATCAGAAGGATGCGGTGCGCGCTGTGACCGAGGCCATCTGCACCCGCCGGGAGCGGAATGTATTTCTGTCCATGGCCCCCGGCACGGGCAAGACCCTCACCGCCCTGGCGGCAGCGGAGGTGCTGATCCGATGCGGGCAGGCGAAGAACATCCTGTTTCTGACGGAGAGCGATCTTCTCGCGGATCAGGCCCAGGCGGAATGTGCCGCCCTCAGTGGAATTGACGCCCTCTCCCTCACCAATCTGCCGAAGGCGGGCGACAGCAGCGTAGTATTTGCCACCTTTGAGGATGTTCTGGCGGAAGCGGACGATCTGCACGACGAGAATGGCATTCACCTGTTGAGTGCGGGCCATTTCGATCTGGTGATCTGCGACGAAACCGATGGAGCGCTGGCCCGGAAATACGAAACCGTATTTGCCGCCTTCCATGCGCCCCGCCTGATGCTCACCTCTGTTCCGGAGGAAGAGATCGATCCCGCCTTGTGCGATATTCTGGACACGGTCTCCTGCCGTCCTGTGTTCTCCTTTCCTTTGCGGGACGCGGTAGCCCAGGGATGGCTGGCCTCCTGTGAGGCCCATGCGGTGGATCTCACCTCCTTCGCGGAGGGATTTATCACGGATACACTGTCCGCCGCCGACCGGCGGGAACTGCTCGGCCATTTCCCGGCCCCGGAGGACGTCCCGGCGGTGATCCGCCCGGCAGATATGTTTATCAAATATTATAATGAAGACACGGTGAAAAAGGTGCTGTCGCTTCTGCATGACAGCGGCCGACGGGATCCCACGACCGGGATGCTGGCCAAAACCATTGTATTCACGAAGAATCATGCCCACTCGGAGATGATCTACGAAATGTGGAGCAAGCTGTTCCCCGACACCCCGCCCCATTTCTGCCGCGTCATCGATTCCGACACCAATTACGCCCGTTCGCTGGTGGAGGATTTTGCCGATCCCGCCGCCATGCCCCAGATCGCCATCTCCCACGATCTTCTGACGGATGGCGTGAACATCCCCTGCGTGGAAAATCTGGTGTTTTTCACCCGTGCGCCGTCCCGCACCAAATTCTGGCGGATGCTGGGCCGCGGTATGCGGCGGGCCCCGGAGAAGGAATTCTTCCACGTGCTGGACATGTGCGGAAATTTCGCTGCTTTCTGTTACGGGGATTCCCCGGACGCGGCGGAAGTACCGCCGATTCATATCCGTCTGTTTATGCGGAAAGTGCATCTGATTGCCGCCCTGCAGGGGCTGAATCACGCGGCAGACGCGCCGCTTCGCGAGACACTGGTGCGGGATGTGGTTCGGCGGATCGGAGAATTGGATCGGGAAAGCTTTGCGGTGCGCCGGCATCTGAGTGCGGTGGATCGTTTCCGCACGGCAGAGGCCATGGAAGCCCTCTCGCCCCGGGATATGACGATCCTGTGCCAGGAGATCGCACCGCTGATGCTGCCGGACGGCACTCTTCCCGCCGCCGCGCTGTTTGACGAGCAGATGCTTACGCTGATGCTGGCACGGGCCGAGCGCGGGGACACCAAGGATCTGGAAGACATCCTCACCCGTCGGGTGCGGATGCTGTCCCGGCTGGGTTCTATTGAAAAAATCCAGCGGCAGAAGAAATACATCCATCGCATTCTGTTCAACGGTGAATTGGAGAACGCGCCGCTGAAGGATCTGGAAACTGCCCGCCGTGCCCTCTCTCCCCTGATTCGCTACATCGCCGAGGAGGAAGAACGGCCCGTGTATCTCGATCTGTCCGATCGGATTCTGGCCGAGGCCTATCTGCCCGATCCCTGCACCGCTCTACCAGAAACGTAAAAATATTTTTTTGAATTATTCTAAAAACTATTGACAATGCGCTTTGCTCTGTGTATAATATATTTAGAATTATTCCAATTCTAAAAAGGAGTGCATGATGACAAAGCAGCGCGAACTGATTCTGTCCATTGTCCGCGGAAGCGATGCTCATCTGAGCGCGGAGGAGATCTATCTGGCCGCAAGAGAGCAGATGCCCACCATTGCACTCGCTACCGTGTACAACAGTCTGAAATATCTCAGCGATAACGGGATCATCTCCCGTCTCACCTTTGCGGATCAGCCGGATCGATACGACAAGATGCTGGTCCCCCACGATCATATGGTATGCTCTGCCTGCGGCGCGATCCGCGATATCCGCATCGAAGGAATTGACCAATTCCTCCACGATCATGCCGGGGAGAATATTGACTCCTATGATCTGACACTGCATCACCTCTGTCCCAAGTGCCGCGCTTCTGCGGCAAACATATAAGATTAAAAATTATTACTTAAAGGAGATCTACACATGGAACTCAAGGGAAGCAAGACCGAAAAAAATCTTCAGGCCGCATTTGCAGGCGAATCTCAGGCAAGAAATAAGTACACCTACTTTGCATCCGTAGCAAGAAAAGAAGGTTTTGAGCAGATCGCTGCCATCTTCGAAACAACCGCCAACAACGAAAAAGAACACGCAAAGATGTGGTTCAAGGAACTGGGCGAGCTAGGCGACACCGCTGCCAACCTGAAGGCTGCTGCTGAAGGCGAGAACTACGAGTGGACCGATATGTACGCCACCTTCGCTAAGGAAGCAGAGGAAGAGGGATTTAAGGCCATCGCTGCCCGTTTCCGCATGGTTGCCGCTATCGAGAAGTCTCACGAGGAGAGATATCGCGCTCTTCTGAACAACGTTGAGATGCAGAAGGTATTTGAGAAGGCGGAGGAGACCATGTGGGAATGCCGCAACTGCGGACATTTGGTAATCGGCAAGAAGGCTCCCGGCGTATGCCCCGTATGTGTACATCCCCAGAGCTTCTTCGAAGTACGCAAGGAAAACTACTGATTGCCTATACTTCATACATAAAACTCCCCCTATGGGCTTTGCCCATAGGGGGAGTTTTTGTTTTGCCTGCAATCACTTCAGCAGTGTTTTCACAAACGCTTTCAGTCGCGTTTTTAACCGTTTGGAATGCTTGACTGCATAGAACAAATCATGTTCTGCCAGGAGTTTTTCAAACTTCGCCGTTTCCGGCCGGGCACGGCGGGGGTGGATCACATTCGGATTCTTTTCGACAATCCGCTCAAAGGTGGTCGGATACAACTGCAGCCCTTCCGCTGCCAACAGCAAATCTCTTCCCTTCTCGGTATGGACCAGAACAGAGGACACGCCGTCTTTGTTCCAGAAGGCATCCCCCTCCACAGCGCCCCAGAAATCGCCGATCATCAGATCGCCGGTGCGGTTGTTGCCGCGGAAGGAACAGGTGCAGCACGCTTTTTTGGCCAGCACGCTGAACGCATATCCGTACTCGGTGTGATAGAACTCTTCCCGGAAGATCTGTCCGTTCTCAAATTCCGCATAAAGATAGCCCGGTGTCCACGCGTCCATCTTTTTCTTTACGGAAAAGTCCACCACGCGGCTGTTATATTTCTTCTGCAAATATTCCACATACTGGCGATGCACCTTAGGCAGCGTGGGCCCGTGGCATATGAGTTCCACCGCGATCAAACGGTCATACTCCCGTCCCAAAAAGGAACGAAGGGCCGCCACCACGCAGGGCAATCCAAAGAACAGCACGGTTTCTCCGGCGTCCAGAAGTGCCTGCACATCCTTGTACACGCTGCCCTTGCGGACATCCACATACTTGGAGCCGCGGAAGCGGGGAATGTCCTCTTCCCGATGGATGATCTCATACTCGGCTTCCATAAAATCGCGGCTGTATCTCACACCGGCCACATATCCGCCTCGGCGGATCACCGCTCGGGCCAATGCCGTGGCCACTCCACCGGAGGAACATTCCATCAGTTCCCGGCGGTCGTTTACGTATCCCGCATAGGCCGCAATATCATGGCCGCTGTACGGCTCATACATGCCGCTCGCCTTTGCATCCGCCATTTCACTCCGGTTGATTCCACCATCCGTCTTACGGCGGAACAGGGATATCTTCCGTGCCATATCCGGATACAGAAGGCAGCCGGACAGCGCACCGAGTGTCAGGGTGATCAAAAAGGTGCAGAAGCCGGCCGGGATCCATCTCCAGTAGTTGTACACCGGTACGTACTGAATCCCTATGATTCCGAGGACAGAAACGCCCAGCAAAATACCCATCACGCCGGCGAAACGGAGCAGCATACGGGACACATTGGCCCGCAGAATATGCTTGCCGGAAAAAACAATGTAAAAAATGCACTTCACCAGTGTAGACACCAATGTTCCCAAGGCAACACCGATCAGCGGATCCCAGAACACCAGCGCGACGGAAACAATCACGTTGATGGCGGCTTCGCTGTAGGCGCCCATCTGGCTTTCTTTCAATTTGTTGGCCGCAATGGTCAGATTGAAGCAAGGCAGCACCAGGCAATTCATGGCCTCCGCCATTACGATCAGGATGGCAAATACCGGACGGGCATACTCCACGTCTGCCACACCGAACGTGTACAGCTTCACAAACGGCACAATCAGGATGGCGGTAGCACCGAAAAAGGCAATGACCAGGATGCTCAGCAGCATTTTGTACCGCTTGTACGCCGCCCACAGCGCCTTCTCTTCCCCTTTGGCAATCATCTCGCCCAGGACCGCTTCCATGCCGCCGGTGAAGGACGTTACGATGTTCCGGATGCTGAAGGTAATCATATGATAGATGGAGTACACCGCCACCATTTTCAGATCGGCCAGCACCGTCAGGATCAGAACATCCGTATTATTTTGAACCACATACGCCATATGCTGGGCAATACCGGTGGCTTTGTTCGCCAGCACCGCCCGTGTTTTGGATTTTTTGATGGAATAATGGGTTTTCAGGTACAGGGTAAATATGACCGGCTTCAAAATGAAAACCAGACTGCTGGCCAGTTTTACCCAAAGGATATCCGCACCGAATGAAATCAGAAGCGAAATCGCAATCACATTCAGAACATTGGACAGGATAGTCACCGAATTGACCACGTATTGCCGCTGATCCGCGTTGAAAAGGGTGATGTTGGAAATGCCCCACATGTATTCGGCGAATTTGCTGATCGCGATGACGATCACAAGGCCAAACACATACTCCCGCGAAAAAGCGGTCACCTCGGCGATGTCATAATAAAAGAACGCCAAGAGCAGCGTATATCCCAAAAATGCCGCGCCGATGATGGAGAAGAATCGCTTTACCGCCAGATAAATACGGCTGATTTCCCCCTCATCGCCAGCCGCCAGAGGTCCGTACAGCGCCCCTCTGGCCACACGGCCTATGCCGCCTTCAAACAGCGCAATATAGGCCAAGAACTGAGCGATGGACGTGGTAGCGCCGTATGCCTCCGAGCCAAATCGGCCGATCATCATCCACGGGATGACCACACCGACCGCCGTAGTGACGAGCTGGCTGAGCAAAGTGGATCCCGCGTTGATTTTCGCCCTTTGTATTCGTTTATCCATGGCTCACTTCCTCTCGCAGAGCATTTTCCAGATAGCGCATGGACTCTGCGCAAAGCGCGGGGAGCTTGTCCTCGGCCATGGAATAATCACAGGGAGAACCGTCGTCGCACATACCGTTTTTCACAACGCGATCCTGTAAGCCCAGCATTTCTGTGATATGAGTCAGCCGCGAATTGGTATCCGAGGAGAACTCCACATAGAAATTCTTCCGATAGATGATGGAAAACGCCGTCCCATGGAACGAATTGGTCACCACATACTGCGCATGATGGATCAGATACAGCCACTCGGCCGGGGATACATCCACAGCGTACTGCACTCTCGGATCCCGATTCCGCATTTTTTTGAGTGGATTTCCACCGATCACCACGATCTTCAGCCCGGTTTTCTCCGAAAGAACGCGGCAGTAGGAGAACAGGCTGGGGGAAGTTCTGACCGTATAATACAAAATATACTTCCCGCGTCCCATGGGATGCTCCTGCTCCTGCCCGGACCACTCGCCCGCATCCAGCAGCATAGACGGATCCGCCACAATCGGCACAGACCGACCGGTCATTTCCTCCGCCAGAATCTGTCCGGCGCGCTCCCGGACCGACAGCGCCGCAAATCGATGCAATTCCCCGGCAACAGACGACGCAAAGGCATCGTCCAGGCTGTCCACCCCAAAGCTGGGCGCATACGCAATGCGCTTGGTATTCTCTGAGCAAAAATCCAGGAAATAACTCAAGTCCGAATCCGTAATGCGGGGATTCCACACCTGATCGCTTCCGCAGATGATCGCGTCGTACCGCGTATCCGCCAAGGACAGTTGGGCCTTATGCGTGATCGGCCGCGCCGGAAACAGCTTCGTATTCTGTTTTTCAAAATCGCGGAAATTTTTCTCCAGCCGTCTATGCAGAACCGCCCGTGCCCGGAAGCGTACCCTATCCCGCAAACTGCGCTTGGCGTAGGCTTTGGTCATATGCTTGCCCGCTTTCATATAGGGATTGTGATAGTTGATAATCTCCGCATCGTGGCCGAGTTTCTTCACTGTATGATACAGGGCATACATCTGCAAAGCAGCGCCATAACTGGTTGAATTGGGAAAGGTAAGTATTCCGACTTTCATTGCCTTCTCCTATCATTTTGTCTATCCGAAAAACAATAGAATACAGACAATGTATATTGTCTGTATTCTGCTATGTTTCGAAGAAAATAATCTTATTGCTGCCAAGCCCGGGGGCTTGGCAGCAACAAGAACATCGAATCAGTTTGCTGCGGGGTAGTACTTACCGTCCGTACCCCAGTTGTACATACCGGGAGTAAGCAGGCCGTTCAGATTGGTAGGCCAGTAGTTGCCGGTAGCCAGTTTTCCGCTGGACTTCACGTAGATGTAGAAGGTTGCACCTTCTGCGTCGGTCAGTTTCACAACGCCGGCACCAACTACGCACTTGCCGTCCTTGATGTAGTACAGATCACCGTTCAGCTCTACAATACCGTCTTCGGCACCATCGAACTCCAGGGGATTTACCATCTTACCGTCTGCATCGAAGGTGTACAGGCCGGCAACCACTTCCAGATCGTTGGTCTTGGCAACCCAGTACTCTCTGTTCACAACAACAACGCCGTTGGAGCGTACATAGTAGTAATCGGTATCGATCTGAATCAGACCGGCTCCGATAGCCAGAGTGTAGTCATCGTTGTAGTAGTAACCGTCCACGATGCCCTGGTTCTTCTCCAGTTTGCCTTCTCCGTCGAAGATATAGATCACGCCGGAGCCAACACGCAGGCCGGTACCGCAGTCGCGGGTAGCATAAACCTTGCCGGTAACCATCACGTTGCCGCCGTTCTCCTTATCGCCGGAGAAGTAGTAGAAGTCCTCACCGATCTTCACCATACCAACGTGCCAAGGAGCCATGCCGTTGACAGCGTAGCTGCTGCCGTTGGCAACGGGACCGGTGTAGTCGTTCTGGAACACGCCGTTCTCATCGAAGTAGAACACAGCGGTCGTTGCATCGGAGTACTTGGAGGTATCCTTGTGGCTGTTGTAGTAAGCCAGATCGTCCGCATTGGGTGCGTAGGTCACATTATCGATCGCCACGGTAGGATAGGGAACGCGGGTCAGGCCAGTTGCCTTGGTCTGTTCGTCGAGGTAGTAATACCACTCGCCATCAATCTCATTCCAACCGGAGTGAATGACAACTTCCCACTGCGCATATACAGTCAGATCAGCCTTGAAAACATATTTACCGGGGGTAAGATCGATATCATCGCCGGTGCCGTCAGCCTTAGTGTTCCAGCCAACAAACTTGTAGCCTTCCTTCGTCGGATCGTCAGGAACTGCGTTAAAGGGATCTCCATACGCGGCACTAATAGCATACAGCGAATCGCCGTTGCCGAACTTACCGCCAGTCGCATCCATGAGCAGTACGAATCTCTCAACAGCATCGCAGACGCAGACGTGGTTGGTGTAGGTATGTGCCTCATTTGTTACATACACGGCACCGCAGCAGTCATACGTTGCAGAGTGGTTCTTGCCGTTGTTGGTGTAGTTAACCTTGTCGGAGGCGTGGTTTGTGCTGTCAGGCGCGATGTAACCGTCGCCGCCTGCTGATTTCCATGCCGCCAGATCTTCGATCGGGTCGGTTGCAGCGTCATCTTCGTATGCCTTGGTGCATTCGCACACATAGTATGCCTTATGACCGGCAGTAGTACAAGTTGCCTCTGCAGCGGGAACGTGAGTCAGCGCACAAACGTGAATGAGCTCCCACTGTGCGGTGAACGTCACATTGCCGGTTACCGTGTAGGTGTCCGTGGTGGGATCGTAAACCTGGCCATTGGTGTCCGCCTTCCAGCCCACAAAAGTGTATCCGGTCTTCTGCACACCGCTGACCCATGTTGTATGACCATTCTCAATGCTGCCACTGCCATCGTTCGGAATCAGCTCATAGCCGTACGGAATTGAACGTACTTCATTCTCGGTGCTTCCCCCCCAGTTACCGCCGTTATAAACATAGGTAACTGTGAAAGTTTCCACCGCGTTGCAAACGCACGCATGGGTGTTCGCGTCGAAGGTACAAGTTATATTTTCTTTGACCATCGTCTCACAATCCAGACAATACTGATTGTGAGTACCGTTATTATTATTATCGTAACGAAACCCATGGGTTTGACCGTGACCTTTCACATTACCGTATGCAGCGCCGCAAGCGGAGCAAACGGCCTTTTCGGTACAAGTGGCCTCGCCGCCAGAGCACTCTACGGAAGCGGTTACAACGTGACCGTTGCAAGCTTCATTGGTGCAAACGAGCTTGTGGGTTGCGCCATCACCATTGGGCACTGCCTTGGTGGTGGAGTGGTCGCAAGCAGGGGCAGACGCTTTGATGGTGAGGGTTGCGGTGGCTGCATCTCCGTCAAAGCCATCCGTGCCGTCAGATTTTTCGAAAGCAGTGATAGTAGTGGTGCCAGCCTTCTTTGCTGTGAAAGTTACCGTATAGATATCACACCCTACGTATGCTACATCCTCAGTATAGGCATATACAAAACCTACACGTCCATTTCCGTTGGCCTCATCTACTTTGGAGCAAATACCCTGATTGAATCCTCTTTTTTTACAAAGAACGATTTCATCCGGATACTCAGGATCACAGCCAACAATCGATACACACTCAAGATAGTCCGTATCGAATCTGATTCCCGCTGCAAAAGAAGCAACCGCCATATCGCTATAGCTTAGGGTAACCGTAACGGTATCGCCAACATTTACTTCTGTCTTCTCAACGCCAAGTGCAACATTGGTTGCTCCATCAGCCGCATAGCTTGTTACGACAAAAGCCGTAACAAGCATCATTGCACACAGTAGCAGAGAAAGCAGTTTTTTTGTCAATTTCATTTTTAAAAGCCTCCCTTGTTATTAATCAAGACTGCTGATAATTTCAGCAACAAATCTTGCAAGTTTTGTAAGGTCATCCGCACCAACCTTGTGATCACCAGTGACGTCGGCATTATCAAGTGCTACAGCATCTGTAATAATCTCGATTTCGGCAACATGTCTAGCCAACATGGTCAAGTCTTCTGCATTAACCTTACCATCCAGGTTTACATCACCCTTCAAACCGGTCGCAGGCTTTTTAGCGCCGCAGACGCAATCGCCCTTCGTGAAGTCATGGGGAGCGGTGGTATCCGGAACAATGGCACCGCACACACAGATGCTCCAGTGCTGGGTATCATCCTTGCCGTAGGTGTCGTGGGTGTGATCCCAGTCGGTATTATCGATCGTCTTGCCGCACGCACATATCTGCCAGTGAGAGTCAATATCGGACTCGTAGTGGTGGAATGTACAAGTATGACCGACCACTTCAATGGCAATCTCCAGCATCTCCGAAGTCTCATCGGGCTCGGCATCCGCGCCCGCATACACCGTTTTGGCAAATGCAATCTTGTATGTGCCGCTGGCGGTATTCGCCGCCACCGTGTAGGTGGCGGTCATGAATACGTACCCTTGGGGTAGTACAACCGGAAAATTGATCTTTCCGTTTACCCACATCATCTCGCCTCCGGCGGCAGCGCCGTAAGCATAGTCGTTGGGATTCAGGGGAAGGGTTGTGTTAAACGCTACATCTCCGGTCAGCGCGATGCTGCCGGTGCTGTCAACTGTATCCCATGCTCCGGCCAGAGCGTAGCAGGTCAACTCCTCTTTCACGATCAGCTGGATCGTTACCGTCTGCGGATTATTGCCGTCCATCAGCACGGTAGGCGTGGCCGTAACCAACTGCCATTTTTCGGAAAACTCGTTATCCACCGCACTGGCCATAAAGCTTAACGAGATTATCAACAGTGAAATTGTCAACAATAACGAAGCAGCTTTAAAAACTCTTGTCTTCATCGTATTGGATTTTCCTCCTTAATTATGTTTGTGAGTAATCTCATCGTATGCTTACCAGGTAAGCGCCTTATACATCTCATGGCCAGTCTGGCTGCGTGCCACAAGCAACAGATCGGCGGCGTTCAGTTTGCCGTTGCCGTTCACATCGGCGGCGAACTGCTGCCATACATCCAGTTTCTTGTAGGACTCATGAGCTTTGGGCTTCAGCCCGTTCGACAGGATATTCATGTCGTCCGCATCCACGTCTCCGTCCTGATCCAGATCGGCAACGGCTACCAGCAGAACCTCTTCCACATCCGCGGGAGCGATAAAGCGGTAGCAATTCTCAGAAACCTTGATTGCCGGGAGCGCCGTGTACTTGCCGTTCACCAGATAGCCGACTTTGCAAGCCGTATTGTGCGTCACGGTGACGGTCTGTCCGCTTACGGTGTACTGAATCTCGCCCATGGCAACCACTTTTACTCGCTTCGCGCCGCATCCGCAGGCGTCGTTTTCAAAGGTGTGCCCGTTCGTATCAAAGGTTTCACCGCAAATCGAGCAGATGCTCCAGTGATTGGTTTCATCAAATCCGTAGGAATCGTGGGTGTGTCCGTCTGCGCACGGCTCCGTCTCCAGATAGCTTACCGTAATGGGAGACAGGCCAGTGACGAAGAACCGAATACATTCCTGTCCATCCACAACAATCTCCTCCACCTCGGGGTATTCCATTTCGCCCGCTGTGTTGCCGAATGCATTGGATGTAAACATATGCGCTACATAGTAGGTATAACGTGAGTGTTTTGTTCCGTCGGGAACAGGAAGAATAATCTCAATTTTACCGTCTTTGGGGAAATGTTCCTCGTCAGCCTTAAGCCATGTTTTGCCGTCCGTCGAATATTTCAGAGTCACATCCACGATCTCGGACTGTACATCGTCTACAGTTACCAGGTCGTTGTCCCGGATGGAGTCCGTGATCACATTCTCCACAACGGCATCCGTCATTGCGTCAGCCAGTTTTTCAACAGTATTGTAATTGGGATTGGTTTTGATGGTTTCGGGGATCGTATCGTCGGTCATCTCTTCCGTGTCCAGTCTGGACAGCAGCTGCGGGATCGCGATATTCGTGCGGCTGAGTTCCGCATCGCACTCGGAGCAGTAGACCACCGAGTCGTAAGATCCTGCTTCCGCCACGGTTGCGGGATTCTCGTTCTCACGAACGGGAGTACCGCCGATACATTGTGTCAGCACCTCGTCGCTTCTGCAGTAATCGCAGATGTGATCGCCGTCACCGGTCTGGTCGGCGTGAGTGCCGATCGCCTCGGAGCATCCGTAATCACAGAGGTGATCCTTGTTGCTGTCCGCATGGGTGCCTATATTGCTCTTGCCGCATCCGTTGTCACAGATGTGGTCCTTGTTGGTATCTGCGTGGCCCGTTGCGGGAATAACCCAGGAGTTTTTCTCGACTTCCTGTGTTGCGGCAGCATCGGAATAATATTTCGCACACACATAGCATCTATAGTACTCTTTTTGGCCGTTGGCAGTACAGGTAGCAGCAGATGCTGAGGCGTGGAAGAGATTATCCTTACAATAGGTAACCACTTCGCCGCAGTAATCGCAGGTATGCTTTCCGTTGCCCGGCTCGTGATCGCCGATCGCCTCGGCGCATCCGTAGTCACAGAGGTGATTGCTGTCGGCATCCTCATGAGTGCCGATCTTCTCGGTGCATCCGTAATCACAATTGTGATCGTGATCGGTATCCTCGTGGGTGCCGAAGTACAGATCGCAGCCGTTATCGCACGCATGATCCTTATCGTTGTCCACACACTCTTCCAGCACAGCGCCGCATCCGTGATCACAAACGTGATCCGTATCGTCCGCGCTGTCCGCGTGATCGCCGATGGCTACAGCGCATCCGTAGTCGCAGGCGTGGTCGTGATTGGTATCCTCGTGGGTGCCGTAATACAGATCGCAGCCGTAATCACAGTCGTGATCGTGGTCGGCATCCTCGCAGGTGCCCATAAATTCCGCACATCCGTAATCACAGGCGTGATCGTGATCGGTATCCTCGTGGGTGCCGAAATACTTGTCACATTCGTAATCGCAGACGTGGTCGAAATTCTTGTCCTCGCAGGTACCGATAGCTACGGAGCATCCGTAATCGCAATCGTGATCCCGATCGATATCCTCGTGGGTGCCATGAACCGCATCGCATCCGTAATCGCAATCGTGATCGTGATCGGTGTCTTCGCAGGTGCCGATGGATTCAGCGCATCCGTAGTCGCAGGCGTGGTCCTTATTTTTGTCTACGTGTTCGCCGAAGAACTTATCACAGCCGTTGTCGCACGCATGATCGCGGTTGTTGTCTGTACATACTTCCAGCACAGCACCGCATCCGTAATCACATACATGATCCTTGTCGGTGGCGCTGTCCGCATGATCTCCGATGGCTGTGTCACATCCGTAATCACAGGCGTGGTCCTTATTGTCATCGGTATGTTCACCGTACACCGTATCACATCCGTAATCACAGGCGTGATCGTGGTCGCTGTCCTCGCAGGTGCCGATGGATTCTTTGCATCCGTAATCACAAGCGTGATCGTGATCGGAATCCTTGTGCTCACCGTAGTACTTGCTGCATCCGTAATCACAGTCGTGATCGTGGTCGCTATCCTCACAGGTGCCCATGGATTCTTTGCATCCGTAATCACAGGCGTGGTCAAAGTCGGTATCCTCGTGGGTGCCGTAGGCCTTATCGCATCCGTAATCACAGGCGTGATCCTTATCGGTATCCTCGCAGGTACCGATCGTCACTGTACATCCGTAGTCACACTTGTGATCCTTGTCGGTATCCTCGTGGATACCGTAGTACTTGGTGCATCCGTAATCACAGTCGTGATCGTGGTCGGCGTCCTCGCAGGTGCCGATGGATTCCTTACATCCGTAATCGCACTTGTGATCCTTGTTGTCGTCCTTGTGATCGCCCTGTTTTACATCACAGCCGTTGTCACAAGCATGGTTTTTATCGTCATCCTTGTGGCCGAGAGCCGCCTGCAATACAGCCTTACACTCGGTACAGATCTGATCTGTTTCACAGGTAGCAGCCGCGCCGGGAGTATGGCCTTCGATGTTTTCCTTACCGCAGTAGTCACAGTCATGATTCTCATCATCACCGTCTGCACACTGGCTCATCGTACTGCCGCACTCGTCACAGATGTGATCCGTATCGTTGTCGTAACAGTTTTCGATCTTCTGACCGCAGTAATCGCAGTTGTGATCGGGATCGTCGCTGTCGGAGCAATGGCTCAACTCAGCACCGCACTCGTCACAGATGTGATCCTTCGGGGTAGTATCGCTGCACGCTTCCATCACAGTACCGCAATAATCGCAGTTGTGATCGGGATCCTCCGCGCCGTTGGAGTCGGCGTGCGTGCCGTAGTACTTGCCGCATCCGTAATCACAGTAGTGATCCTTGTTGCCGTCTGCACAGGTGCCGATGGCTTCCGTGCATCCGTAATCACACTTGTGATTCTTGTCGGTATCTTCGTGGGTGCCATAGGCCTTGTCGCAGCCGTAATCACAGTCGTGATCGTGGTCGCTGTCCGCGCAGGTGCCGATGGCTTCCGTGCATCCGTAATCACACTGGTGATCCTTGTCGGTATCCTCATGCTTGCCCTGGTACACACCGCATCCGTTGTCGCAGACGTGATCCTTGTTCTCGTCCTTATGGCCGAGGGCAGAAACCGCATCGCCGGTGTAGGTGTGCGTACAGTTACAGGTATACGTGGTATAGCCGTCCGCCTCACAGGTGGGATCGGTCACAACCGCCTTATAATCGTGGACGGTGACATTTTCCTTGCCGCAGACATCACAATCGTGATCCTTGTCGGTGGGCACGTCGGAGCAATCTTCCAGAACCGCCTTACAACCGTAATCACATACGTGATCGTCGTCCTCTGCGCTGTCGGCGTGGGTGCCCTGGTACACATCGCATCCGTTGTCACAAACGTGATCCGTATTCTCGTCCTTATGGCCGAGAGCGGGAACCTCACTCTGAGGAACCAGCACTGCCTTACATACATCGCAGCGCGTGCCCTCTGTCTTACCCTTTTCGGTACAGGTAGGAGCTACCGCCTTATCGGTAACCTCTGTATGACCGGGAGCATCGATGACAAGGCTGTCCAGGAGATTCTTGTCGGCATCGAAATTCTTACCGCACACATCACAGTGGTAGTGACCCTTGGTTCCATCCTCGGTGCATTTTGCGGGTACTTCCGCAATCCATTCACCGTAAGCGTGGCCTTTCGCCTCAACCTCCTCGGTGTAGGTGTGAGTCGTGTCATTCTGACAGGTGAATGTCTTGACGCCCGGCTCGGTACAGGTGGCGGGGGTGGTGATCACACCTTCATCGTAGGAGTGATCCGTCGCCGGAATGACCAGATCGGTAAGAGGATTCTTATCGGCATCGAAGTCAGCACCGCACGCATCACAGTGGTAGTGAGCCTTGACACCGTTCACCGTACAGGTGGCGGGAACTTCCGTGATCCATGTGCCGTAGGTATGTCCCTTAGCCGACACAGGCTCGGTATAGGTATGACTTGCATCATTCTGACAGGTGAACGTCTTGATGCCCGGCTCGGTACAGGTGGGATTCTCGGTTATGGCACCCACATACTTGTGACCCGTAGCTGTAATAACAAGGGTATTCAGAGCGTTCTTATTGCTGTCAAAATCACCATTACATACGGAACAATGGTAATGTCCCTTCACGCCCGCATTGTCGCAGGTGGCGGGAACCTCGGGGATCCACGCCCCATATGTGTGATCTATGATGGGAATGATTTGCTGCTGTACGGGGATGTGACCGCACGCGGTACACTTCAGGTACTCCGTAAGACCCGTTGCAGTACATGTGGCGGCCTTGCCCGGGATGGTTTCATACTTATGATTATCCTCGGTGCACAAAGGTTTCGTACATGTATCACATACGTTGTCTTTATTCGCGTCTTTATGTCCGTTTGCCGGCAGAGCCTTCGTATACACATGCTGGCAATCCACGCAGGTGTAGGTGGCAAGACCACCCTCCGTACATGTGGGAGCGGGAGCAATCACTTCGGTGACGTTTTCATGGTCACACTTTTCTACAACGTATTTGCCTTCGGCATTCTGAGGTGCCTTGTATTCCGGAGCCAGATATTCGCTGATATCGGTGGAATAGGTGCCGCCGTAAATGGTGGCCACATCCTCCGCCGCAAATACGTCACTGGAGGGATACTCGGCATCGTTGCCGGTAACCGTAAAGTTACCGCCATTCACCGTCAATGTGCCCTTAAATCCATTCACGTTGCAGTAAACGGCCTCAAACGTACCGCCGTTGATGGTGGTGGTTCCCCAGGTGCCGATAAGATACTCGTCCTCAAGGGTTGTGAACTTACCACCGTCAATCACCAGCGTTCCCATTTCCGCTACGCCGAGACCATAGATGTTCTCAAAGTGGAACTCGCCGCCCTTGATGGTGAGTTTTCCTTTCACCACCAATGCGTAATTTTCCGCATCGAGATACTGAACATCCAGTTTCTTTCCGGTCAGATCCCAGGTGACATCTTCCTCGATGACGATCTTGGTCAGTGCCACGATGGTATCGCCGGGCTGCGCAGCTTCCATGGCCTCATCCAGCGTTTCGTAACTGGTATCACCGATCTTCGCGGCCCGTGTATATCCACAGCCGTTTGTACATACCGTACCCAGTTCCTCAAATGCGTGTCCCGTTGCGGGCGTGATCCAGGAATCCTTTGCGATCTCCTGAGTCGCATCTGCGTCGGAGTAGTACTTGCCGCACACAGAACAGGTATAGTATGCATTGTTACCGTCGGTGGTACAGTCAGCGGGAACCTCAGGTGTAAGATCCAAAGAATCCTTACAATGGGTAACCGCCTGAGAGCAGTAATCACAGGTGTGCCTACCGCTGGCTGCCTCGTGGGTTCCCATGCTCACTTCGCCGCATTCGCGGTCACACTTGTGATCCTTCGGGCTCGCGTCGATGTGGCCAAGGGCTTCGCCCGTAGTGGCACCGCAATCCGTACAGGTTGCCGGAACCGTACAGGTAGCTTCGCTGTAGGTGTGGTCACTTACGTTGGCTCTGCCGCAGACATCACATGCGTGATTCTGGTCAGCAGGAGCATCCGTATGCGCCTCTGCGGTAAATACCGCGTAGTAGGTGACCGTCTTGGTTACCGCGGGAAGGGTTGCCATCACTTCTCCGTCCGCACTGGCAGCCCAGCCGGCGAAGGAGTAGTGATAATTTGCATCATGGGCCTTGGCAGGTGTTTCACCGTCAAACGCAGGAGTCGTTCCGTAGGAAAGTCCCTCGTCTGTCTCGGCTACCGCACCGTTCACTTTCCAGTAAACCGTGTAGGACAATGTATCGCCGCAGACGCACTTTCCTTCCACATGGTTGTGCGCTTCGCTCGCCTGTGCGAGGGCTTCGCAGCACGCATAATATTTCGCGTGGGTAGCACCTTTATTCGTATACTTGAACACGTTCGATACGTGATTGCTGGGATTCTTATCGCCGTAGGATGCCCCGCAAACGGTACACTTCTTCGGCTCCAGACAGGTTGCCGTACCGCCCGAATGGGGGATGACCGGGATTTCCTCGCCGCCCTCGGTCTTGCCGCATCCGTTGGCACAAGTCAACACCGCGGTCTTACCGGTTGTCGTACAAGTCGGAGCAACTGCCGCGGCAGTTTCCTGCATATTGTGGCCCTTGGCAGAGATCACCTCATGTCCAGAAATCCATGTTTCACAATCATTACAATAGGTTCCTGCTGTGTAACCTGCCTCAAGACAGGTAGCAGGCTTTTCAACATGTACAATTGTATTTACGTGCTTTGTGGGATCCTTGGGAATCACCAGATCCACTGCCTCGGTCGTGCAAGCCTCATCGGAGAAGTTCTTATCGCAATCGGGGCAGGACCAGTATTCAATAGTTCCCGTTTCCACACAAGTGGCATCCACTTTTGCGTGATACACCTTGTTCTTGTGCGCGATAGCGGGAATCCCCTCGTGTCCGGAGATCCAGGTTTTACAATCCTCACAATAGGTTCCTGCTGTGTAGCCTGCCATGAGACAGGTTGCGGGCGTTTCCCCGTGCTCGCTCGTACGCACATGATTGTTCGGGTTGATTTCCGTCACAAACGCGCTGGTATCCGCTTTTCCATCGGTGGCGTTTATTTCGGCATCACCGGCAAAGTACAGGCTGCATCTGGAGCACTGCTTATACGCCTCGTTACCGGTAGCAATACAAGTAGCGGCCTTAGCAACCGTTGTACTGCCAAAGGTGTGACCAAGAGCATCGATCTCTGTCTGCTCTACGATAACTGCGCCACATACGGAACAGTGTTTACCTTCTGTCAAACCGGTTTCCGTACAGGTGGGTGCTTTCGCCGCATCGATCACTTCGGTGTGTCCCTTGGCGGGGATCGTCTGCTGTGCCACAAGCACTTCATTACATACGGAACACTTCTTACCTTCCGTCAATCCGGTTTCGGTACAAGTGGGATCCTTTGCCGGAAGAATTTCTTCGGTGTGGGGAATCTTCTCTGTTTCATCGGCCGTGTAGGTATGGCCGCAATTACAGGTATAAGTTGTGTAACCTTCCGCCTCACAAGTAGGAGCGGTTACTTTCGCGGTGTATTCATGGGTAGTAATGTCCTTTTTGTCGCAGACATCACAATTGTGGTCAGTATCGGTTGTTGCATCTGTACAGGAATCCAGTACTTCGCCACAGACATCACAATTGTGGTCTTCCTCTGCGTTTTTATTGGAACATGCTTCCAATACTTCACCGCATCCGTAATCACATACGTGATCCTTATCGGTGGCACTGTCAGCGTGGGTACCGATAGCTACGGAGCATCCGTAGTCACAAACGTGATCCTTGTTAGCGTCGGCATGGTCACCGATGGGCTCGGAGCATCCGTAGTCACAAACGTGATCCTTGTCGGCATCTACATGTCCGCCGAAGTCTTTGACCGAACATCCGTAATCACAAACGTGATCCTTCGGATTTTCGTCCACGTGGGTGCCGTAGACCTTGTCGCAGCCGTAATCACAATCGTGATCTTTATCTGCATCCTCGCAGATGCCGTGGACCTTGTCGCAACCGTAGTCACACTTGTGATCCTTATCTACGTCCGCGCAGTCTTCCAACACTTTTCCGCATCCATAATCACATACGTGATCGGTGTCCTCTGCGCTGTCGGCACAAGTTCCGACGTTGCCGCCGCACTCATCACAGATGTGATCCTTCGGAGTGGCGTCATAACATTCTTCGATCTTTGCACCGCAATGATCACAGTTATGGTCGGTATCGTCGCCGTCGGAGCACTTGCTCAACTCCGTGCCACACTCGTCACAGATGTGATCCTTCGGGGTGGTGTCGTAACACTCTTCGATCTTCGCATCGCAGTAATCACAGTTGTGATCCGTATCGTCGCCGTCGGAGTGCTTGCTCAACTCCGTGCCGCACTCGTCACAGATGTGATCCTTCGGGGTGGTGTCGTAACACTCTTCGATCTTCACACCGCAGTAATCACAATTGTGGTCAGCATCGGTACTGTCGGAGCACTCGCCCAACGTTGTGCCGCACTCGTCACAGATGTGATCCTTCGGGGTGGTGTCGTAACACTCTTCGATCTTCGTACCGCAGACGTCACAGTTATGGTCGGTATCGCCACTGTCGGCATGACCCTTGGCGGCTACCTCAGTATCCTTATATGTATGGCCGCAGTTACAGGTATGGGTTGTATAGCCCTTTTCTGTACATGTGGGATCTGTTACCACTGACGTGTACACATGCTCAGTAACTCCCGGCTCGTCGCACCAATCACAATTGTGATCCTTATCCGTCAACGAATCCGAGTGGCCTGTCGTGCAGCAGCCGCACGATCCGGTATACCAACGATCGTGGGTATTACAGTATTGATACACCGTCCCCGCTGCAGCACCGGATGTAGGTTCGGTGGATCCGTTGCCGTTGGTAAGAACGGCGGGATTAAACGGAACATTGTTGAATTGAGTACCGGATGACATAGATCCTATTTTAGTACACATCGCTACAGTGGTTGTGCTCGGTGCACCACCAATAAGATTCACTACACCCGTTCCTTGGGATGAAATAACCTGACCGCCGCCGGCAGAAGTGTACAACTTACCGGTTGCATTAATCGTGCCATTGATGTCAATTTTTACATCGGTCAGTGACCGGGAAACGGGAGCCCCTTTGCGGCTTCCCACATATGTTACCGGTTTGTGTGTCACATACGATCCGGAAAAAACATAGTTTCCCCAGTCACCCGCATCAAACACGTAAACTTCAGAGCCTTCTGCTATATTGACTGTTGCACCGGCAGCTACCGTAATTTCACTTCCGGGCATCATGAGAATATCCTGCGGGACATTGATAGTACCAGCTTGGATATTTATGGATATATTCGAATTCACCGGCAAGTTGAAGTCCGCTGAATTAACCGCATTCCCCTTTAATGTCATGGAAATGCCGGACAGATTCATCGTTCCGCTTTCCAGAGTGATCTTTAATCTGTCTTCATTCGGAAAATACTGTTTTACTACAACCGTATTCGCTTCCATGGAAAACATAGCATTGGAGTCCCCAATAAATGGAATTGTCACCACTATGTTTTCATTATCCATATAGATAGCCGTTGTGGTATTAAGAAAAGATCCGTAGTGCAGTACCTCTTTTACCTCAATGTTCTGCACATAATACTGTGAGAACGGGAAAAACCGTTTATCTTTATCAAACCAATCAACAATCAATTTAGTTGTACCGGTTCCGCCTTTGAAGTCGGTAATCTGCAGCAACTCATGCACCGTTGCACCGGAGTTTGCAACCACCTCCGCTGTTTCGGATCCGATTACATAGCCCCATGCATACATTGTGGCGCCGGATTTCAAATCGATTTTGCTGCTGCCCAACATATTGATGCAGCCATACTTTCCGCACACAGCACCGGCATGCGCGTTACCGCCGTTGGCATTCGAGAATTTAGCGCCTACATTGAGAACACCGTAGACTTCCAATGTAACTCCGTCCGCCAATGTGAGCGTCCGATACGCACTGGGAGTGGCATATGAACCATAGTGCACGGTTTGTGCCGCATCGCCAACATAACAACTGGCTGCGGCATCACAAGGAATCAGCAGCGTGACCCCTGCGGGAATCGTGTACTTGTCTGCAGGGAGAGTCGCATTGTTCGCAAGAACAACCACTCCATCCCCATTCTTTGCTACTTCGCACGCTTCGTTGAGATCACTGTAAATCCCGCCTGAGGTGGTCCAATACCCTTGCTCACCGCTCTTTGCAAATACGGCAGAAACGGTCATGTCTTCTGACGGTTGAATGGTGGCATTGGCCGTGGTAGCAATTACTTTTCCGGTTGCATCCTGCCATGCCAAAAACTCATAGCCGGTATTGGCTGTTGCTGAAACCTGTACACCCTCCTGAAAGGTGGTTTCCACTTCAGTAGCAGCGGAAATGGCAGTACCCTTCACTTTTACCGTTCCATTGACGCCGGGACTTACCGTCACCTTGCGGGTATCACTGGATTGAAGAGCAAATCCGCGCAATGTTAGTGTAACCGTATCATTATCAGCTTTACCACTTGTTAACACAAACGTTATTGTGCTATCAGCCCCCAGTCCATCGGTCCAATTTCCGCTGGTCGCGCTTTGCGACACATCGTTTATTTTCAGGGTACCGTTACCGGTTAGGCTCCACGAAAAACTGAATGACACATCCGTGGTGGTGCTGGGGTTAGTGATGGTTACGGTGTTTGTTCCCTCGGAATTGCCACTACAGGTACTCGTGACTACCTCTGCAGTAAATGTATAAGTGCCGTTTTGAACACTGGAACTACCGGAGCTGTTATCGCTTTTGATTGTGATTCCGCTTCCATCCAAAGCCGCAATCGCTTCCTCACTCAAAGCATGAACATGCACCGTACTCACTGGCACCAGAGACAGCACCAAAACAAACGATAAAATCAAAGACAAAAAACGTTTTTCAACTGTTATATTCATTTGATAAACCTCCCCTCCGCTTGTTTTCCATTTTTCTTGTTTATTTTGTTGATCGCATAAATGGCTGCAACCGAAGCAATGACCGCGACCGTGGACCATAGATGCGAAATGTGTAACCATCCGAAAGTCATTTCGGATTCGCGGAAAAATTCAACAATAAACCGGAATACGCCGTATGCCAGCGCGTATATGGGATATATCTTTCCGCGGTACGATTTATTGCCGACTTTTTTTCTCAAAAAGATATACAGCACCACATAGAACACGATTTCAGCGGTGCGCGTTGGCCACCGCATCCCATCCGTTCCGGGAATGATGGCACCCAAACAGCAGTCCGCCAGGATGCAATTGAATCTGGCACACAGCAGCGTTGTGATGGTACAGATCGTAAAAACATCAAACACGTCGGCTGTGTCCCGCTTGGCGATTTTTGCAAAAGCATAATAGACGATCGGTAAGAAAAACACCGCGCCGTAAAGGCTCATGCCGCCGCTGCCGGATTCAAGGAAAGCGAACAGCTTGACGCACAACACGCCGACTACCGTGTGGCATACCGCCAACACAAACGCCATCCATTCTTTCAGGCGCAATCGTTTTTTGCACTGACTGAGCCATAGGTAGCCAAACACAGTGGCCACCGCTAAAATGAGATAGAGTCTATTGGAAGTTAAAAATTGCACCATTTCACATCTTCCCTCTCAGACACAGCCGCCGCGGCGCCTGCATCCAATTCCTGCACCCGGCCGCCCGGCCATACCGGGCGGCAGAATGCCTTGTTTATTGGTTTACCAAAGTGCCTTGTAGAGAGGATCGGTTGTACTCTGCAGGCTTCTGGCAATCAGAAGCAGATCCGCTGCATTGATGACGCCGTTGCCATTGACATCGGCCGCCAGTTTCTGGGTTGCGCTCAATTCGCTGCGCGCCATGGAGTTTGTCATGTTCGCCAGCACAATCGCCAGGTACGCCTGATCCGCCACGTTTACTACGCCGTCGCAGTTCACGTCACCGGCGATGACGATCATCACCTGTGCATTTTCCGGAATGGCGAAGTTGTATCCGCTTTCGTAGGGGTTCTTCGCGGCATCGATTGCCACATAGGAGCCGTCCGCCTGAAGGTATCCTACCTTGCAGGCCACACCTTCGGTGGTGGTGACGGTGAGGGCGCGTCCCTTCACCTCCGTGGAGATTACGGCACTTCCGATGTTTGTTGTGATATTTCCGGCATCGACCAGCGCGTTGGTCATTCTGCCGTAGGCATCGAAGGCATAGGTTTTACCGGCAGGAACCAGACCGTGGGACCAGTCCTCACCGTTATCGGCAATGCCTACCCACTTATTTGCACTGACCACAATCGTAGCATCGTTATTGACAAAGTAGTAGTAGCCATCGGTACCCTGAATGATACCCTTGGTGGTATAAAGCAGACCGTTCTTGAAGAACTGGGTTTTTTCCGTTCCGCTTACAAGAACGGAAGCGGGGCCAATAAAGTCCTCACGGAGCGCACCGCGTTCATCGAACAGGTAGCACTTATTCACGTTGGTATCTTCTCTGGACGGAATGTAGTGCTGATAGCCGGTACGCACGTAACCGTACTCGTTCTTATTGGAGAAGTAATGCTTGCCGTCTACCTCAAACCATTCGCCGACGATCCAGTCGCCTGCCCATCTATAGCGGTAGCCGGAATACCCCAACTGAGAATCCTGCACCCACACGCCCTTTACCAGGACATGATCTTTGAATTCATATTCGAAATTCTCCGTCTGCCAGGAGTTCTTATTTTCGCGGATGGTGTACTTGCCATCCACGGCTCTGCCGGTGTCAAGATCAAAGTAGTAGTGCTTACCATCGATAGGCCACCAGCCGGTACGAACCACACCCAAAGCGGGGTAGTAGAGACCGCCTTCAAAGGTGATCAGTCCGGTTACGCCCTGCTCACTGACCAGCTTACCGGCCGCATCAAACTCGCAGAAACGCTTCTGGGTAGCATCGTGGCGGTCGGGAACCAGCTGAATGCCGGTAACCGGTACGCTGTTTACGAAGTAATAATCCTCATACCAGCCGTTGATCTGTGTGGTGGTAATGGTGAATACGTCCTGGAAATCCAGATACGTGGTGGAGAAGTGTGCGCCTGCGTCGTTTTCCGAGCCGCGGCATCCGGTAGGATACTCTTCATCCACATGCTTAAACGGATAGAGACCGTATACATTCTGCGCATCGTTTACCGGGTCGGTAACAAAGCTGTACAGAGAAGAAGCGGCCAGATAGATATCATAGGCCACACTGCCGTTGGAGGAGATGGCCAACTCGCCGTTGAAGTAAGGCGCGTTATCCTTTACGGTTGCCTTGATGCCGGAGAGGATACAGATCGGATTTGCCGCATTGGCATCCACAGCCTTACCCTGTTTGATCCAGCCGCAGACCAGTGTCAGGCGGTTGTTGGCATCCAGATTGGCTCTCTTCAATTCGAAGAACTGGTTGCTGATCTTCAGATCAGAGATGTCCAGGATCAGATTCGGATCCATATCCACGGTGATGGTTACCGTGGTCTGCACGCAGACACGCTCTGCCAGACTGAGCAGCAGACTCCACGCGGAAGCGTCCACGCTTCCCTCACCGGGCAGTTTCTCTTTAAGAGGTTCCAGGTGGGCGGGAATATCGATGGTAGTCATATCCAGACCGAAGGTGTAGTCGATAGTCACAGGAGCATTGGGATCCACGATGCTGTAGATCTGATCGTCCAGCGTATGGGTGTTATTCACCTCGCGGAGCCATGCCAGCGAGCGATTGCCTTGGGTAGCCTTATCGAAGTCGAAGATAGCCTCGTCTTTATGATACAGATTGACCTGCAGATATGTCATCAGGTTCGTATTTGCCAGCAGAACGGCACCTGCCAGGAAGGTTTTATAGCCTGCGGCCTCCGAGGGGATGAAGGTAAGACCATCCACCGTGCCCGCATTGGAATACTCCAGCTTTGCCATGAAATCGGAAGGCTTTACGCAAACCCGATTGCCGCGGTAGGTAGCGATAATCGGCAAGGTGGCCACCTCTCCGTAGATGGCGTTCATCGTGGTGGTTTCCATCTTAAGTGCATCCGGCACAACCACGGATACCGCTACGCTGCCGGCGACGGTATCGCCGATCATGTACTGTACGGTAACCTCACCGTTGGCCACAGCCGTAAACAGGCCGTTTGCATCGATGGTACCGATATTCGTATCGGATACGGTCCAGTATGCTCCCTCAGGAATGGGCGCGTTGTTACCGGTATTACTTACACCGGTTGCGGT
Source organism: Clostridia bacterium (assembly GCA_017468385.1). GTDB lineage: Bacteria > Bacillota > Clostridia > Oscillospirales > CAG-272 > SIG701. Next base: position 52,484 of record JAFUIQ010000009.1, on the reverse strand, counting down.
GAACTGCATAGTCGTTCCCGCGGTGATATATTCATACTCGGAGGAGATGATGGCATGATCGAATGCATTGGAAGGTGCAGCGGTGGATACTGCCACGAGAGAAGTGGACACGCGGCGTGCGTATCCGTCGGAGGGGCTGCTGACCAGCTGCAATTCGTCGCTGCCGGCCGGCTTGGACAGATATGTGGTAGATCCGCCGCCGTCCAGGTTCACGGCCTCCACACAGCCGGCTTCCAGCATGATCTGGGCAATCTCTTCCATAGCGCCGCCGGCGGAGAAGGGCAGCTGACGTCCGTCAAGAACCATCATGACAACCTTACCCGCTGCCGTGATACCGATTGCGGTACGGCTGGCGCGGCTGCTGGCGTAATTGGCCGCTTTGGTTACATTGATCTTACCGTCCTTCACAAGGATAGCACCGAAGGCAGCGATACCTTCCTGCAGCTGACCCTTGTAGATGGTTTCGTATTCTTCCTTGGTACCGATTACGGCGTCGCCGTTCTTAAGAATACCAAAGAAGCCGGGGGCCGTTATGGGGAAATATTCCTCACCGCCCATAACCACGAGGCCGCTGGGCGTTCCGTTATAGATATTGTAGCCCGCACCGTTGGTAGCAACGATGGCGTTGAAGTTCTCATACTTGCCCTTATTGTTTTCTACCAGTGCCTTGGCCTGCCCCTCTACGGTCTGAAGACCGATGTGAGAGTCCAGAACCGGCGGCAGGTTATCCTTGTAGTTTACCATAATGGTTACATCATCGCGGGTAACGTCCACGGTAGCCACATAGTAAACAATCTGCTTGCCGTCCACAGTCTGGGCGTACTTGATGTTCTGCTCAATACCCAGAGCCAAAACGGAATGCTCATCGGAGAACACCGTATAGTAACCGTTGGCTGCGGTTGTATCGTTGTTGCTTCCCGCGATCAATCCGCCATCGGCGGCAACAAAGACGTAGTCTGCAAAAGCATAGCAAACCGCCTCGCGGAGAGTAGCGTAGCTGGAAACGCCGCGCTTGGACTCCAGGATCTTGATAGACACGTCGTTTTTGTATGCGTCATAAATCGCCTTGCGCACGGCTTCCTGAGAGTTTTCCACGCCGAAACGATGGTTCATGAAATATACCACGCGGTCCTTGTCAGTCAGAGATGCCGTGAAATATTCACTCATCAATTCGCTGAGCTTCTTTTCGCCCTTCTTCAGCTCCGTGATCAGATAGTAGGCATCCATATCGCCGTAGAAGTCATCCCAACCGAATGCGCTGGGAGCGTTTACACCGAAACCGTTGACACGGATATAGTCCGCCATCTGGTCCATGGTTCCGTCCGGAACCTGCAGATTTTCAACGGTGTACAAAAGAAGATCGCACAGATCTCCGGCCCAACCGGACAGATCGGCGGAGCCGTCACCCAGGTAGGAAATGTTCATACAGCCAAACATATGGCCGAAGTCCACATAGTTTCCGTTAGGCAGAATGAATGCGTCGATCACGATATTGCGAAGGCGCATAACATCGGTGCCGTTGGCGGCATCCAACTCCTTGACCTTGGAGGTAAATCCGACAATTTCCTGACCGGCCAGCGCGCTCCAGTTATCATCCTGATACCGTTCCACACCGCAGCGGATGAAATTGAGGACCAGCAGTTTGGGATCCTTATTGATCAGCGGATTCGCTGCATACGTCTCCGCATACTCCTCCAACTTCACGAGAAGTGCCATGAAATCGGCATAATTGGTTACTGTGCCGTATGTACTCTCATCGACTTCGGGAGTTGTTTCTGTGTCGGTTGCCGTTCCTGTCGTTGTATCGGCCCAGATGTTCATCGGCAAAATTCCGACAAGCATCACCAGTGCCAAAAACAGCGATATCACTTTCACAGGAATTCGTTTCAACATTGTGTGACCTCTCTTTGTATAGAATTGAATTGTTTATATGGTATAGCCCTGGTTTATATGTCCGTCAGATTTCGGAATTGAGCCAGTGCTTTGTTGTTGTCGCTTGTCTGTGTCTGTTTTTCCTTGTATGCACCCAGTGCTTCTCTGTCCTCAAGGATACGGCAGAGAGTTTCATTGAGTGCCCTTTGCGAATTCTCGCAAACCCATCCGCATGCCCGATCGGTGACCATTTCCCGGGAGGAGGTAGTTTCCGTTGTCAGGACGGGGATTCCCAGAAAGCGGGCTTCGTCGATCACCATAGGCGCCGCCTCGTGGTAGGAAGTCAGAAGAAACAGGTCCGCATTCTTCATATATTTATATGGATTGCTTTGCTCGCCATGGAAAACCACATGACCGTCCAGGGAACAATCCTTCACCAGTTGACGAAGGGCATCCTCCATAGGACCGCTGCCGACGATGTGCAAGGCAATCGGCAAGCCCCGATCACGGGCTGCGGCTACTGCTTCAATGGCGCGGTCGATTCCCTTTTCGTGACTCAAGCGTGCCACCGTGACCGCGTTCACGACACCGCTGTCATACAGCAGCGGCTCATCCTCGGCCATGATTCCAATCTCCTCGTACCGATGGCAATTGGGAACGGTGAAGCATTTCGCCTTCAGGTGGGGGACAGCGTCCTCAAACGCCTGCCTGCATCCGTCGGAGCAGGCGGCGATGGCATCAAATTTCTCCATCATGCGGTTGTTTTCGGGATGATTGGCACCGCACTTTCCGTAGTCGCCGTGGAGAAAGGCAATCTTTTTCTTCGCATGAATGCAGTGCAGAACGTAATCCTGCGCGCCGCCGTAGAAGGATTTCCTCCGCCCGTTATGCAGATAGGAAACAGCGCAGTCATACTCATCGGGGAGGGGGGACTGCTTCATCAACAGGAGCCGGATGGCTCGCTCCCGGCCGAACAGCCGGCTGATGGCTGCCAAGAATCCGCGGAGGAGGGCATCCTTGGGATTTGCAGCACATTCGCCCTGACTTTTTCCAAGATACCGGAACCAGCCGCCGCACTCGACAATCTTCACACGCGGGGGAAGCTTATCCAGGTATTCACCCGTTTTGCTGAAAAGAAGCAGGGTGACATCGTACTGATTTTCCAGATCTATGGACCAGAGCAGGTTGTACAGGCTTTTTTGAACCCCGCCAACCTTCATGTTGTTGTTGACAATTACGATTTTCTTCATGCTTTACCCGAATACGGTATCATTTTTTTACCGCCGCGGACGCCGGCGTACATCAGGCGAAGCCGTTTCAGCACTCCAAGATCGGTTTCTCGCTTGAAGCATATGCCAAAATACAGCGTCATAAGGCAGGCACATCGCGGGAACAGCTTGCGCATCAATACCCCTTTGTCGTAGAAGTATTTTTCATCGCATCCCACAAACCAGGAAGATGCATCCTTGCGGCACACTCCCAGAATGTAGTTGTGGGAATACACCTTGAGTCCGGCATCAAAGCAGGATTTCAAAAACAGGCTGTCCTCACCGGAGCCGAAAGGGCATCCGCCGCCGAAGCACTGGTGGAACGTGATGTTATTGGCCAGCAGGGCACTCCGCCGCACGGCGATGCGATAGGTTCCGAACCGCATGGAATTCCAGAGGTGCAGTCTGCAATTTCCGCTGCACCGCGTTTCGGTGATCTCGCCGTTTTTCATCATCTGCATGCCGAACACGATCACATCCGCCCCCGGATTCTGCCGGAACGCATCCAAAACCGATGTCGGCATATCGTCGTTGTACACCACATCATCGTCGGCAAACAGAAGGATATCCGCATCCGCAGCCATAAGCGCGATGTTTCGGTTCAGTCCCACACCGCGCGTGGGCGTGGTGATCATCTTCCACACCCCGGATACGGTGCCTTGCTGTACAATTTCCTCCCGGTCCGCCTGATTTGCTATCACCGCATCGCACAGGATATTCATTTTCTCTGCGATACGCAGATCATCCTGATGCATGGTGGCAACCAACACCTGTAATGTCATCGTACGGATCCTTACTCCGCCATGGTAAAGCGGGAATCTTCCATCATGGAGGTGAGGACATCGTTAAAGGTTTCCTGTGCCGCGATAAACGTGGCCAGTTCGTTGCCTGCCAGTCCATTCGGGGCATCACCGAAGGAAACGGAAACCGGCATCGTTGCCGCCTGGTCGGACAGCTTCAGTGTGCCGAGAGCAATTCCTTCCCCATCTTCGTTGTAACGGATGGTATACAAAAGAATCTCTTTTCCATCAATATCCGCCGTGAACAGAAGATTGGACGCCGCATCATGCTGGACGGCTGTCACAGCAATGATGTCCGAAAATGCGGATGAATAGCGGAACGCGCCGTATGTGGTGCCCACGGTCACCCACTTGTTGTCTTCGTCTGTGGTCTCGATCCGCAGAGCAGGTGCGTTCATTTCCTCTGGGGTATCCACACTGCCGATCTGCGTATCTTTTGACGGATCCTCGGGAGTTTCAATTTTTCTGCAGCCGCCGGCAGCAAATGCTGTCACAACAGCACACAGCGCCAGCAGGATCGCCACACTTTTCGTATTCTTGCTCAAAACATCGCCTCCTTTTGGGGGAATGAGTCATTAACGAATGCTTTTGGTATGAATATCGAACGTCATATCGTTGCGATAATCCCGGTACATCTCATAGGAATTTTCCAGATCCACCAGGATGGCGTGCTGTTTGATCACACGTTCTTCCGGCGGCGGCAGGCGCCTATAATCGCCATACATTATAGTAAGCAACGTATCGAATTCCTTCGGAATCGGATAGTTGTTTCCTTCATATTTATTATATATAGTATGTATCATACAGCGGCGGGGATAAACGCTCCGGCTATATGCAGAAGCACCGCCCAAAAAACTGTGGACGTATTCGCTGTCCTCCCGTCCGCATTTGGTCAGTTTCAGAAAGGGCGACAGCGGCAGCAGTGCACATACATTCATAAACATTTTTTTGCGGATGCTGTCCGTTTCGTAGCCCCGTTTTCTCAGCGATTTTGCAATCACCACTTTGGAGGCACAGAACTGTAATTTTCTGCCCAGGGGATGTCCCATAGCATTATCACACGGAAAGATGTCTATATACACGCCCTGGTGCGTCTGTGGATCTCTCGGATGATATTTCTCCAGGCAGGTGGTATGGTTCAACCGCAATTTGGAGAAAAACATGGGCCAATGCTCGGAGAATTCCTTCTGCAGAAAGAAGGTATCCCGCTGAAGCACGGTATCGGCCTGCTCCAGAAACCGGTCGTAGTCTTTCCGCATTAGGATGACGTCCACGTCATCATCCCAGGGAATGAAGCCCTCATGCCGGACGGCACCGAGCATCGTTCCGGCAAACAGCATATACGGAATCTCCAGAATCCGGCACACGCGGTCGAATTCCTGAAGGATTGTATGCAAAGCCCGCTGATGTTCGGGCAAGGAAGCATGGTTGGTTTGCGGCTTTGCCGCAGATGTTTCTGTCACCATAATCAGCAAAAATATTTTTTTACACCTTTTATAGTGTATGATAGGAACAACCGGGCGCTTTTTACGGCAGAATATCCCAGATATTCCCGGTAAATCTTCCAGCGCTTTCGGGCGCTGTTCCGTTTATTGAAGGATCGCGAATCGGCGATCAATCGCCAGCTGACCAACACATCCCGGCAGCCAACGGCTTTGTACCCGTCACGCAGGATGCTGAGCCACAGGCAGTAGTCTTCATGATAAAAATCTTTAATAAACCGATAGGAATCGGCCACCCGGCGGGAGAGCATCACTGTAGAGCATCCCATCACATTTTCCTTCAGCATAGAAGCAAAGGAAGTATGGTCGGGGACCATATAGGGGCGTTTGCAGGGGGTTCCGCCGCGGTCCACAACCGCATACGAGGTATACGACACATCCGCACCCTCCGCCCTCATAGCCTGAAGCTGCTTTTCCAGCTTATCCGGATGCCATACATCATCCCCATCGAGGAAAGCCACATACTCTCCCCGGCTTTCGTCCAGACCCCGGTTTCTTGTCCCGGCGACGCCGATATTCTCCGGATTCCGGAGGAATCGGATGCGCGCATCCTCCTCCGCCAAACGCCGGATGATCTCGCAGGTGGCGTCCGTGGATCCGTCATCGATCACAAGCAATTCCCAGCTGCGGTGTGTCTGTTCCATAACGGAGCGAACAGCGGCCTCAATAAACGGCTCGCAATTATACGCTGGAATGATAACGGATACAAACGGCTCGTTCATCTTTGGGATTCCACCTTATCTTGCGGTCTTTTTATGCACTTTGGATATTCTCGCTTTCGGACAAAAACCGCAAAGCAAAACATACAAAGATAGGGATCAGGAAAAATTCGTCAAAGAACAGAAAGTCCAGCGCCATCCAGGGACCGATGGTTCCTATCAGGATGATACACACCTGCACCATACTGCCCCAGCGAAGTTTTGTCCCTGCCATCAGGGTTCGCACGTAGCAGATGATCCAGGCAAAAAGGATAGTACTGCCGACGATACCCATCTGATACACAATCTGAAGCAGGGTATTGTGAGAACCGCGATCATTGATCATGATATTGGTATATCCCATACCAAACAGCAGCAAACGCGAATCTTCGGACAGTGCCTGAATATATTTGCCCCAAAGCTCCGTTCGTCCCGTTGTGAAGTCAGACAGTGTCTTTCCGCTGGTTATGCGCTGCACCATCATATCGATCAGATCCGTAAATGCGGTAAAGGAGAGCAGGAACACCGCACCGACGATCAGCGACAGCACAATCGTCACTTTCATGGTCAATTTGCCTTTTTTGAACATAAGGGCAACGACCCAGAAAAGCATCAGGAAGAGCACGATCAAAAGGAAGCTCTTCGAAACAGAGAGGAATCCGCAGTACAGCAGAACCATCATCAGAAGAACCAGCGCAACGGTTCGGCCTTTCTTTGGATTGTGCAACAGAAGCACCATGACTCCGCTCAAAGCAGCGGCAACGTGGGAAGAGTAAAAATTGGGGTCTCCATAATACCCCGCATACCGTACCACGCCGAACAAACTCAGTTTACGCACATACCGGGCGATGGTTGGAAAGACAATAAAATACCGCGCGGTAATGGCCGCCAAAGCAATTCCCAACGAAAAAGCAACGGTCAGCCAGTAAAAATCGTATTTATTATCGTTCATCTCCCGACACAAAAACGGCGCCACCAACAGCGAGGCGGCAAACATGATAAAGTCATATCGGAAGGGATATCCGAATACGGTTTTGACCACCAAAAGCACGGATATGAGAACCAATGCGGGAATCAGATGATACACATTGATTCTTTTGCTGCCCATCACGATGTATATCAAATACACCATCAGAAGGGCGATTGTATAGAACGAAACCGTTCCGGGCTGGATCTTCAGAAGAGCGGAAAACGGAAGGAAGAACAAAAGCACCGGCAATGCCATACTTTTAGCGGCAGTCCATGCTGCCAGTGCCAGAAAGCACACCAGGCAGGGCAGCAATATATACGGATTGTTCAACACCTGCGCAAACAAAAGCCACAGCATTTCCAACAAACAGGCAGCCAGAACGAGAATCTTAGATTTTACAGATAACATGAATGATCCCCTTATTTTGCGCCATCGTAATCGAACACCAGCACGGCCGTCTTGAGTATAATCTTAATATCCAGCCACAAAGATCTGTTTTTTATGTATTCCACATCGTACAGAACTTTTTTCTGGGGGGCCAGATGATATCCGCCCTCCACCTGTGCCAAACCGGTAAGTCCCGGCTTCACCTTCAGCCGTTCATGAAATCCGTGAATGTACTTTTCGAACTCGTTGTAGTACACTTCGCGTTCCGGGCGGGGGCCCACCAGGCTCATTTCGCCTTTCAGAATGCACCAAAGCTGGGGCAATTCATCCAGATGCGTGGCACGCAATACCCGTCCGAAGTTGGTAACACGAGGGTCCTTTTCGCCGGACGACCACTGAATGCCGTTCACTTCCGCATCCATGCGCATGGTACGGAATTTGATCACATCAATTTTACATCCGTTGAGTCCCAGGCGCTGCTGATGATAAAAAACTTTCCCCATCGATGTGCACTTGACCAGCAAGGCAATCACCAGCATGGGAACAGCCAATATCAGCAGTGCCATCAGCGAAGCGGCAATATCAAACGCACGCTTGAAAAAGGAATAGACAGGCTTGGCATCAATCTCGCCCAAATCTTCTATATAGTATTCTTTATGACTCTCATAAGGCATAATGACTACGGTGTTATCCACACCACTCTCATTTCGATTCGCGGTCAACGATGTCATCACATCCTCCCTTTTATTTTAGTCTTCCCGTTCATAAAAGCAGTCAATGACAACTTCCTTGACAGAATCTTCTTCCGGATAGAACTCCAGATGCTCCTCCCCCATGACAGTTTCACCACGAAGGTCGAGAATCGTACTCAAATCATACAGTGATACTTTCTGCAGCAAACTCTCCAGCTTGTTTCCGGAACAGTCGGACACAATATAGTCCGTCATTTTCAATGCGGCGCGGGAAATAAACGCATCATCCTCCGCCGCCCTCTGACGGGACTGGGCCAGCAAAGCGTCCAGATACTGTCTCTGGCGATGCATCCGGTGGTTGTTGGTGGGATCGTCCAGACCATAGCGGGAACGGACGTAGACAAGCGCCTGCTCGCCCCGCAAGGTTACCGATTCGCCCTGCACCATGGATGCATCGATGCCGGTGAAATCGTCCAGAATCTCCAGCGTAACGCCGCCGACCAGGTCGTTGTACACGGGCACCGCATCCATCGTCACCGAAACATAGTGATCAATTTCCACACCCATGAGCAGCTTGGATACAGCGTTGGCCGCGTTCCGGCAGCTGACCTCCCGACCGTTTCCATAGGTGTGAGAAAGGGCAATTTGCTTGACAACCGTACCCACCTTATCGCCGGCTACACCCAGGATATTCATCTCCGCCATGGCGTCGCGATTCACATGGATAGCCCGGCAGGTTTTCTCCGCATTGTCAATCACAAGCAAAAGCAGAAAGTCTGCCTGCTTATCGTTATTATACGATCCACTGTCCTCGCTCTGGAACTTGTCAAGGCCGAGGATCAAAACCGTTTCGATGTTGTCTTTCAACACATAGTTTTGACCGTTGTAGGACAGCGTATCGCTCAATTCTTGTTCATGTTCCGGATAGAAACCGTGATTTCTCTCCCAGATTTCCACAAAAAAGAGTCCCAGAAAAAGTAGCAATAGGGCGGCAAGAACAATAGCCACTGTTTTAGTGACTATTGTTCTTGTATCGCTTTTGCCTATATTCATGCTTTCTTCTTCTTAGCGCCAACCAGAACAAATACCAGTCCTGCGGCAGCTACCAGAGCCACGCCCAGATAAACCATGGCGTTATCGCCGGTAGGAGGGGTGGAGCTTCCGGAACCGTTGTCAACAACGATTGCGAAGGGAGACAGGTTCTCTACATAGAAGGTAACGGTCTTGGCATCCTGATCGCACGCCAGAACCTGAACATTTTCCCAGTTCTTGTTGTTCATGTGCAGAACGCCTACGAGATTGCCCAGGGTCTCTGCCTTCAGAGTGATGGTGAAGCCGCCCTGATGCTTATGCTCCTCATGAATCTCGCATCCGTAGTAGCTGATATCGAAGAGATCGCTTACGGACAGCTCAGACGCGGTCATACCCTTGGATTCTGCCATAGCCTTCAGAGCCTTGGAGAAGTCATTGTTCTGAATGTGGTTGGCGATCTGCTTGTAAGCCTCTTCCAGCACAAGGCGGGTTGCCTCATCCAGGGTGTGTCTCTCAGCGTAAGGGGTAATTACCAGTTTGGCGTTGCATCCGTCGGGAACAGTGAAGCTAACCAGTTCAGGGGCCTTATTGCCGGAGGGGCTGGCAACGAATGCGCCGGGAGCAGCGATGGCGGTAAGGCACAGAGAAACGGCCATCACCAGAGTGAGACAAAGAGCTACGATTTTTTTCATGATAAATCCATCCTTTCAAAATGAATCGTTTTTAAGTAAGTGTATGTTGCAGGAACAACTCGTTCCCATAGGTAATAAAGTCATCAGCAAAGGCTTCGCCGCATTTCTTTTGAATGATTGCTACAGCCTTTGCGGTATTGGGCGCACGGTCTGTCATGTTATGGGCATCCGATCCAAGAAAGTGGATCTGATGGTTTTTGAGCATCCGGAGCGCCTTATGCCGGGTGAAACAACTCAGGAAGAAGCTGGCATTGGACTGAAACAGCACGCCATGCTCCAGCAGCCGGTACAAAACGGCGCTGCTCTGCATGGGAAGATATCGCTCAATATGTGCCAGCACCAGAGTGATCTTTCCGCGGCCTGCGATGTCGGCCACCTCTTTCACGGTGTATTCCGACCACGCACTGAAGGGCATTTCCAACAGCAGCAGTTTGCTGTTCTCTATACGAAGCTTTTTCAGATCGGGCAGATGGCTGATTCCGTCGTAATACTTCACTTCGGCGCCCGGGGCGATCTCCGGGAGATCCGGCATCGTTTCCCGCAGCCGTTCCAGCGAAGCATTCCGCCGCTCAACAAAGGAACTGACCGACTCATGATTGGCTAAAAAGTGGGGGGTCGCTATAACTTTTTTGATTCCTTGTGCTTTCATGGACTCCAGCATGGCGATACTTTCTTCCACGCTTTGGCTGCCATCATCTATCCTTGGTAGGATATGCGCATGAAAATCAATCATTCACCTGTCCGCCTGATATTTTTTCAGCAGAATCGTAACCCCCGTAGGTTTTGTAATACTTATAGTACCGTTTGTAGCGATATTTGCTGTAGTATCCCTTGCCTGCCTTCGTTCCGTTCATGACACAGCCGAGGACGTTGACATTGGAAAGCTTCAGCTGCCGTATGCAGTTTTCCAGTTCTTTCTTCTCGCAGTATTCCTCACGGATAACCAGGATCATACCGGTGATGTACTTGGAAATGGCCAAGGCATCCGACACGATATTCACCGGCGGCAGGTCCACAATGATGTAATCAAAGTGGGCGGACAGTCCTTTCAGTGCCGCCTCCATACGCTTGGAGCCAAGCAGCTCGGACGGATTGGGGGGCAGGGAGCCGGCCGGCATGATGTACCAGTTCGGCAGCTGCTGGGAGCGGAGTCCCGACAGATCAATGGTAGATTCTCCGCGGAGCAGATCGGCCAGGCCGGGGCCGGAATCAATCTGCATCTTCTTCGCAATGGAAGGGATACGGAGGTCACCGTCGATCAGGATAACCTTCTTTCCGCTTTCCGCCAGCACATAGGAAAGGTTGACTGCCGTCGTACTCTTTCCCTCGCCTCGCATGGAACTGGTTACACCGATGATCTTGCACCCTTCGGCTTCGGTCATGGTGAACAACAGATTCGTACGAAGGAGCTTATACTGTTCGGTGGCGGTAAACTTCAGATTCTTATGCAGGGTTTTCTGATTATCCGTAACGGAGAAGAAATCGTTTTTCTTTTTTACTCTATCAGCCATTGGTATCTCCTCCCTTATCGGATCCGTATTTGTAGTAATATCCGTACTTCTTTTCTCCTGCATCCAGCAGATCCGGAACCTTCGCAAGAATCGGATAATCATACATCTTGATCACATATTCCTCGTCGTGGACGGTATTGTCCATGAGGACGGTTACGATCAGTACAGAAACCGACAGAAGTGCGCCTACAATAAAGCCGACCACCGTATACACGGTAATGCTGGGAGCGACTTTTTCCGGATCGGCGATGGCGGAATCCACCACCTCCATGGAAGCACCCTCCACAATCTCCGCAATGCGCTGGGGCAGGACCTTGGCAATGCCGTTGGCGATCTTTTCCGCCTCGTAGGGATCCTCACAGGTAACGGTCACCTGCATAACCTCCGTCTCGTTCACGGGGCCGGATTCGATCATGTCGTACACATCTTCCCAGTCGTAGTCCACACCGGTTTCATCGATGAGCCGCTCCAGAGTGGTGCGGTTTTTCAAAAGAACCGTATAGGTTTTCGCCAGGCTCTGGGCCGCGGTCAATTCCGAAGAGCTGATACTGAAGCCCAAGTCGCCCACCGTGAAGGAGCTGTTGTTAACATACAGCATAACGGAGGAAGAATACGTCGGTGTGATCAGAAAGGCGGAAACAGAGAATCCGATCACGGCCATCACAAGGCTGGCGATAACCACGAACCAGATCTTTTCCCAGATCACCTTCGCTATGTACGCTAAGTCTACGACAAAATAATCTTTTGTATTCTTTTCTATTTTATCCATTCATATCTCCCTTCAAAATCCCGCACCTATGCAAAACAGGATCGGCTCGGCCGGGGCGGGACCGTCATTCTATTGGCATGGTAACCGCAGACACAACGGACTGATACTGCACTCATGATGTCAAAACCATCCGTTTTGTCTCACGCGCCGGACGTGCTGTGCTGATGAAAAGCGCCGCACATCGCACCGGGAAATCATCAATCTACTATGCCAAGAGAATACTATACCTAAATAATTATATCACAGCAAGCCGCCAAATGCAATATTTTTAACCATATTTTTCAGCCGATTCCACCTGTTTTTCCAGGAAAAAATCCCCTTTCTCCGCTTCAGATAGTTACAATTGTATATCATCGGTGTTTAGAAACGGATTTGATAAACAACCGTAAACTTCAGCACACCGTTCGTTTATTTTGGATCCGTTTCCTTATTGCGGGAAGAAGGCAACCATTCAATTTAGTATACCTTACACCGTGATTTTTGTCAACCGCTTACAGTTGTCACCGATCACATTCCACTTTATACATAAAAAAGTGTTACCCCCCCCCCAGGTTTTGTGCATATTGCGCATATTTATTCATTTTTCGACAAAAATGCCCGGCGCACGTCATCGCCGGACATTCTTGATTATTTCTTTTTTCCGCCTTCCCGTTTTGCCTTCTCCCAATAGGCCGCGGCGGCGGCTTCCGTTTTGTTGTCACCGAATTCGGAGTATCCCGCATCCGCCACATCGTCGGGCAGATACTGCTGGGGAACGTAGTCATAGGTGTAGTCGTGGGGATACACATATCCCTTGAACTGGGGCGAGCGCAGATGGGTGGGAATCACCAGTCCCTTCCCCGCCCGGATATCCTCGGCGGCACGGTCCAATGCCGCATAGGCCGTATTGGATTTCGGTGCCGTGGCCAGCATGACTGCCGCATTGGCCAACGGAATCCGTGCCTCCGGCAAGCCGAGTTCCTTGGCGCTTTCCACGCAGGCGCGGGTAATTACCGCCGCCATGGGATAGGCCGCGCCGATATCCTCGCTGGCGATCACCATGAGCCGCCGGCAGGGGGAGATCAGATCGCCGCCCTCCAGAAGCCGGGCCAGATAGAACACCGCCGCCGAGGGGTCGGATCCGCGAATGGATTTCTGCAAACAGGAGAGCAGGTCGTAATGCACGTCCCCGTCCCCGTCGAAATTCCCGGCGGAGATGGAGGGCACAAACTGCCCGGCGATCTCCCGCGTCAGCACCGTTTCGCTCTCATCCCCCGCCGCCACATAGGCGATGGCCTGCTCCAGCATGGTGATCGCACGGCGCACATCCCCGCCCGAAACGGAGGCGATATAGGAAAGCGCCGCCTCCTCACAGGAGATGGGATGGGATGCCTCCTCGGATAGCATCTGTGCCGCACGGCGCAGGCGGGGCATCATATCCGCCGCCGTTACCGGCTTGAACTCAAAGACGGAGCAGCGGGAGAGTAGGGCGTCGTACACATAATAATAGGGGTTCTCCGTGGTGGCGGCGATCAGCGTGATCCGCCCGTCCTCCACATATTCCAGAAGGGACTGCTGCTGTTTGCGGTTGAAGTACTGGATCTCATCCAAATAGAGAAGGATGCCGCCCGCGCCGAGCAGGCCCTCCGTTTCCGCCGCCACGGCACGCACATCAGCCAGAGATGCGGTGGTAGCGTTCAGGTGGCGCAGTGTCATGCCGGACGATGCGGCGATAATGGAGGCCGCCGTGGTCTTGCCCGTACCGGGCGGGCCGAAAAAAATCATACTGGGGATGCGTCCCGAGGACGCCAATCGGCGCAGAACGCCCCGCTCTCCCACCAGATGCTTCTGGCCGGACATATCATCAAAGGATGTGGGGCGCAGGCGATCTGCGGCGGGGGCTGTACGGATGAAATCTGACATAATTATCACTCCGAAGGATGTAATACATACATTATATCGGAAAAATCGGGGAATTGCAACACATCTTCCCCATTCCGTTCTCATATACTGTCCCCAGGGGGGGATGCACATGACAGAAAAACGAATCACCGAAACCTTTGCGCACGGGCGGATTTCCTATCCCCGGTTGGAAACGGATACAGAAAACAAAACTGTCGAAACCATGAACGGATTTTACCTGGCTCTGCGGGATGCGGCGGCGGCTTATATGGAGGAAATTGCCCACAGCCCGGACGGCACATCCCGCACATACACAGCGGATTACATCCTGCGGGAGGATGAGAATACCGTCACGGTGGAATACACTTTGCGGCTCCGCCGGCGCGGGCGGATCGAGGCGCAGAAAACCCTGGTCCACACATGGAAAAACGGATATCTGCTCCCGCCGGGGAAAAAGAAACACCGCCCGCCCCGGCAAAAACGGAAAACACGCTTGAAGCCGGCGGCGAAAGACGATATAATATAGATATCACGTAATAAGGAAGTTTCATAATGAAAGTCGCACTGGTCGCCTGCAACGCATCCTATGTACATACCAATCTGGCCGTTCGCTGTATCGCCCGCGCTCTTACCCGGCGGGGGCAGGAAGCTGTCATCATCGAGCGCTCTCTGAAGGACCGACGGCGGGAGTTTCTCACAGCGCTGTACGAGGCGGATGCGGATGTGTACGGCTTCTCCGTGTACATCTGGAATCGGGAGACCGTTCTGTCCCTGGCCGCGGATCTGCATCAGATCCGCCCGGATGCGAAGATCGTCTTCGGCGGGCCGGAGATCTCCTACGAGGATCCCTCCTTTTTCGAGCAGCACCCCTTCGTGGACAACATCATCGCCGGGGAGGGCGAGGACGCCTTCGGCGAGTATTGCGACAATCCGCCCCCGCGGCACACCATCCTGTGCGGCACGCCCTACGGCGGCTTTGCCGAGGCAGGGATTCTCTATGATCTGTACCCGCCCCACACCAAAACCGGCGGGATCCTGTATTACGAATCCTCAAGAGGATGCCCCTTCCGCTGCTCGTACTGTCTGTCCTCCGCCACCCGCGGGGTGCGGGCCAAATCCGCGGAGCAGACCATCGCGGAGCTGGCCCAATTTGAATCCATGGACGGCGTGGCCGTCATCAAGTTTGTGGATCGGACCTTCAATTTCGACCGCCGTCGGGCGGATGCCATCTGGCAGGCGTTGGCCGGGGACAATTTCCGCAAGACATACCATTTCGAGGTGTGCGCCGATCTTCTGGATGAGGAGAATTTCCGCACGCTGGCGGCCATGCCGAAGGGCAGAATCCAACTGGAATGCGGCGTGCAGTCCACAAATCCCGACACGCTCCGGGCCATCGATCGGCACGCCGATCCCCGGGCGATCCTTGCCGCGCTGGATCGGATCCGACGGGTGGGCAACATCCACATCCACGCGGATCTGATTGCCGGACTGCCCCACGAGGGCCTTGCGCGGTTTGCCCAATCCTTTGATGAAACCTTTCCCGTTTGCGATCTGCTGCAGCTGGGCTTTCTGAAGCTGCTGCCCGGGACAAACCTGCGCAAGCAGTGCGCCGGGATGGGCTATCGATACTCCCCCGCCCCGCCTTATGAGGTGCTGATCAGCGACTGCCTTTCCTATGAGGATCTCTGCCGCCTGCACCGCATCGATGAGGTATTGGACCGATTCGCCGGCGGCGGCAATTTCCCCCGCACGCTCACTTTCCTTCTGGCGCGGGAAGATTCTCCCTTTGCTTTTTTTGCCGCACTGGCGGATGCCATCCCCGCCGTGCGGGCTTTGTCCCAGCGTGATGCTTTCTCCGCCTTCCGCCGATTCGCCCATGGGCGGGTGGCCGCCGAGGATGCGGGTGCGCTGGATGACTGCCTGATTCTGGACTGGCTGACTCATGAGGCGGGCTCCCTGCCGGACAAGCTGGAGCCTCCCCGCGATCCCCGGGAGGGACAGCTCCGCCGGGAGTACTGTGCCGCCCACCGGGAGGCCCATCCGTCCACCGTCCAGGTGATCTGTCTGTCCGACGGAACACCGATTCTCATCGATCGGCAGAATCGCCGCACCGAAATACAACTGTAAAGGATACCGTATGCTGCATATTGCACCACCGCTTCTTGCGTGGTTTTACGACAACCGACGCACACTTCCCTTCCGGGAGGATCCCACGCCGTATCACATCTGGGTCAGCGAAATCATGCTCCAGCAGACCCGCATGACAGCTGTTCTCCCCTATTATGCCCGTTTCATGGAGGCACTCCCCACACCGGCCGATCTGGCGGCGTGCCCGCCGGACCGCTTGCATAAATTATGGGAGGGGCTGGGCTATTACAGCCGTGCGGACAATCTGCGCCGCGCCGCCATCCTGCTGACGGAAAAATACGGCGGCAATCTGCCCGCCACCTATGAGGAGCTGCTGGCCTTGCCCGGCATCGGAGAATATACTGCGGGCGCCATCGCGTCCATCAGTTACGGAATCCCCGTTCCCGCCGTGGACGGGAACGTAATGCGGGTATTCGCCCGTCTGTACAACGATCGGGCGGACATTCTGATGTCGGAAACGAAAAAACGATACACCGCCCGGGTGCGGGAGGAATTGCCGGAGGATACCCCCGGCGACTTCAACCAGGCGCTGATGGAATTGGGAGCGCTGGTATGCGTTCCCGGCGAGCCACACTGCGCCGATTGCCCGCTTTCGGAGCGATGTGCCGCTTACACGGCGGGAAGTGCTGCCCATCTTCCCGTACGGGGAGAGAAAAAGCCCCGCCGGGTGGAAAAAATCACCGTTCTTCTCACCCATTGCGAGGGAAAATGGCTGCTGATGCGCCGTCCGGAAAAGGGGCTTTTGTCCGGATTGTGGCAGCCGATGCTGTTCGAGGAAGAATTGTCCGAGGCGGAGGCCATCGCCCGTCTGCGCGGGATGTTCCCGCAAGCACTCATCCATGCGGAGCGTCCCCTGCCGCCAGCCAAGCATCTGTTCTCCCACATTGAGTGGCAGTTGAGCGGCTGGATTGTTCATCTGGATGGAAACGGCGATCTCCCCGTACTGCCCGACGGATACGCCTGGGCGGGGACCGGTAACATGGAGGATTACGCTATTCCCGGTGCGTTCAAGGCTTACAAACCGCTTTTGCTGGACGAGGGGACTTGAAATCTTCACAAATTTGTGGTATCCTAAATACAACAGTTTGACAAGGAGGATGAATATGCACCTGCAGGAATCGGGCGAGATGTATCTTGAGACAATATTTGTGCTTTCCAAAGCGGGAAAACCGGTTCGCGCCGTGGACGTTGGGGAGCATATGGGATTCTCCAAGCCCAGCGTCAGCCGCGCCATCGGTCTGTTGAAAAAGGGCGGCTATGTGATCACGGATGGGGACGGATATCTGCTTCTGACCGACGTGGGCATGGAAACCGCCAGCAAAACCTACGAGCGTCACACCCTGCTGACGGAATTGTTTGTCCGACTTGGCGTAGACAGCGAAACGGCCGCCGAGGATGCGTGCAAAATCGAGCACGACCTCAGCGACACCACGTTCCAGGCCATCAAAGCGTATATGGAAAATCTGGAATAATGGACTAACACAAAAAGGAGATATCGCATGGCTGTGCGATATCTCCCTTTTTCAGTTCATGGTATTGGCCGTTTCCCGAAGCACATCCTGTGCCGTTGCCCGCAATGCGGCATGATCGGGCCGGGACAGATCGGGATCCGCCTCCAGAATCAGCCGGGCTTCCTCCATGGCCGCCGCCAGGATTTCCACATCCCCCGGCCCCGCCGCCACAGGCAGACGGATGTCGCCGTGCTGGCGGATCTCGCCGCCCGTTTTGAGAAAATCACCGGGGCCACGGAGTTTCAGATCTTCCTCTGCGATGGCGTTGCCGTCGTGGTTTTTTTTGAGCACATCCAGTCGCGCCCGGGCATCGCCGCCCTTCGTGTCCGACACCAGCACGCAGTAGGATTTCGCCTTGCCGCGGCCCACCCGGCCGCGAAGCTGATGCAGCTGGGACAAGCCGAACCGATCGGCGTTTTCGATGATCATCAAGGTGGCGTTGGGCACGTTGACCCCCACCTCGATGACCGTAGTAGACACAAGAATGGAGATCTCACCCTCGCTGAACGCCTGCATAACCCGATCCTTCTCGGCATTCTTCATCTTACCGTGGACAAAGGCCACGGTTAGATCCGGGAAGGTGGCCGCGATGGTTTGTGCGAACTCCACCGCCGCTTTCAGGGGCGGTTTTTCGTCCATATCCCTCTCTGCACCGAAAATCAGATCCGCCAGCTCCTCGGGATCGTCGGGAATTTTGATTTTTTTATCCGGATTCTCCTCCACAGAGGGGCACACAATGTACACCTGATGCCCCCCGTCCGTTTGCTTCCGGATAAAGGCGTTGAGCCGGGCGCGGTAGCTTTCATCCACCACAAAGGTGTCCACCACCTGCCGTCCCGGCGGCATTTCATCCAGCCGCGACACGCGGATGCCGCCATACGTTACCAGCGACAGCGTCCGCGGAATCGGTGTGGCACTCATCACCAGCACGTGGGCCGATTCGTTCTTCTCCGCCAAGGCGGCACGTTGGCGGACGCCGAAGCGGTGCTGTTCGTCCTCGATCACCAGCCCCAGGCGGTCAAACTGTACACTGCTGTTCAAAAGAGCATGGGTTCCCACCGCCACCACAGCCCCGCCCGGGCGGGCCAGGGATTCGCATACGGCGCGGCGCTGTGCACCTGTCACGGCACCGGTGAGCAGTACGCACTCGATCCCCAACCGGCCAAGCAATCCGGACAACTCCCGATAATGCTGGACCGCCAGAATTTCCGTGGGTGCCATAAGGGCTGTCTGGTAGCCGTTCCGTGCCGCGATATAGGCCGCCGCCGCCGCGACGGCGGTTTTGCCTGATCCCACATCACCGATGAGAATCCGATTCATGCGCTTGCCGCCGGCCATATCCGCGGCAATTTCGGCAATGGATCGCTTCTGGGCACCGGTAAGATCGTAAGGCAATGCCCCGGCAAAGGGCGCAATATCCCCCTCCGGCATCCGTACACCGGCGGTGTCCGGCTGGGTGGCAGACGCCACCGCCAGACCGAGGGAGAAATACTCCTCAAAAATCAATCGGCGGCGGGCACGGATCAGGGCATCCCCATCCTCGGGAAAATGGATATTCTGCATGGCATAAGCCAGGGTGCACAGGGACTGTCGGCGCACCACCTCCGGGGGGAGCACCTCCGGCAGATGAGTGCCCACACTGTGCAAAGCGTCCCGGATCAGCTGGGACAAAATCTTCTGAGACAGTCCGGATGCGAGGGAATACACCGGCACGATGCCCGGCAAATCCACCCCGGGGGCACATACCTCCCAGATCGGCGATGCCATCTTGATAGTGCGGCCCTCCGCGCTGACCCGTCCAAAAAAGCGGAACTCCCCACCGGTATGGAACACGTTTCGCAGGAAATTCTGATTGAAATAGGTGATCTCGCAAGTGCCGGTTTCGTCAAAGGCGCGGAATCGCAAGATGGACATACCCCGCCGGATCATGCGGTAATTCGGCTCGGCCGACACCGTCAGCATAAGGGACACCGGCATACTGTCTCCCCGGCGTGCCATCTCCGCCGCTTCGGCGACGGTTTTCACATTGCCGCGGCACTGGTATCCCCGGGGAATATGGTACAAAAGATCCCGCACGCATCCGATTCCCAGGGACGCAAGCGCGGCCTGCCGGGCGGCCCCTACGCCCCGCATGGCGGACACGGGAGACTCCCACGTCAGCAATTCCCTCACCTCTTTTCGTTGTTCTGCCAATATTATACACGATTTCAGCGGCATTTGCAAGGATTCCGCATTTTGTCTGTTATGCCGCGTCTTTGGGGGCGGCATACTAATAAAAAAACAAAAAAGGATGCACACACATGATTGACGAAATGCGGACGGAACATGCGGAGGAAATCAATCTGGTCCTTCCGCCGAAGGGGCGGCTGGACACGGTGGATCTGTCCCTCCGTGCGGATCCCGCCACATATAAAAAATCCCTGAGGGAGCTGCAGGATCGGATCGCCGACGTCCCCCGGCAGCTGAAACAGGCGGGACAATCCCTGATTCTGGTCTTTGAAGGATGGGACGCGGCGGGAAAAGGGGGCTGCATCCGCCGCCTCACCGACGCCCTCCGGGAGGATCGGTTTCAGGTGTTCCCCACCTCCGCCCCCTCGGAGGAGGAAAAGGCACGGCACTATCTGTGGCGGTTCTGGCGGACCTTTCCGCCGGTGGGCTCCATTGCTGTCTATGACCGGAGCTGGTACGGGCGGGTGCTGGTGGAGCGGGTGGAAGGCTTAGCCACGGAGGAAGAATGGATGCGTGCCTATGACGAGATCATCGACATGGAGCATACCCTCATCCGCGGCGGGGCGATGTTGTGCAAATTCTGGTTGGAGATCTCCCCTGAGGAGCAGCTGCGCCGCTTTGAGGCCCGCCTGAACAATCCCGAAAAGCGGTGGAAGCTGACCCGGGAGGACTGGCGCAACCGAGGCAAGCGGGAGGCGTATCTTTCGGCCATCGAGGATATGTTCTCTTTCACGGACACCACGGAGGCACCGTGGACCATCATTCCGGCGGAGGACAAAAAATTCGCCCGTCTGCACGTTCTTCAGCATATTCTGACAGCCATCGAGAAGAAATGACAGGGGTTTCGCCATAGTTTCTTAACAATATTCCACCAAATCCCTTGACGCAGTATTATTTCCTGCGGTATAATAATTAGTATAATTAAATTTTACGTTTTTTGGGCATCTTGACGCAAAATTTTATCGACAACCGTTGCAGACAGAGGAGGTGAGCGCAGGATGCATCGTGAAATCACATTGAGCCGTCATGCCGCCTACTGGGAAAATGACGCCAAACTGGCCATGCTCTCCCTGCGCAAAAAGCTGGGGGATCTGGCCGCCTCCGTCCAGCACATCGGTTCCACTTCCGTGCGCGGAATTCTGGCCGTGCCGGTTATCGATATTGCAGTAGGGCTTGCCTCCACGGCCCATGTGCCCGCCGCTCTCAAGCGGCTGAATGAGATGGGCTACCGCCGCATCCCTACCGATGCCACGGGATGCATCCGCATGGCCAAGCAGAAGCGCAGCACGGGATGCGACTCCCACCGTCTCTGGATCACGCTGGAGGGCAGTCAGGCATGGAACGATCTGATCACGTTCCGCACCTATCTGTACAATCACGTATTCACCGCCAATGAGTATGAGCAGCTGAAAATCCGCCTGCTGGAGCAGTATGCCCACGATCCCATTGGCTATTCCCACGCAAAATCCGAATTCATCCGCCGAATTCTGCGGCTCAGCATGACGGATCGGTTTCTGGGACGCCGGCTGACTATCGTGGTGGACCGTCCCGCCGGATCGGTTCATCCGGAACATCCCGACATCCGCTATCCCATCAATTACGGATATGTGCCGGGAATTCTGGCAGCGGACGGGGAGGAAATGGACGCTTATGTATACGGCGTCAGCCAGCCCCTTCGCCGATTCACCGGAACAGTGATCGCCGCGGTCCATCGCCGCAACGACACGGAGGACAAGCTGGTGGTGGCTCCCACGGGCATGGTGGCCTATGAGCCGCAAATCGCCGAAGCTGTCCGTTTTATGGAGCAGTATTACGACACCAGTCTGGTGTGCATATACGAAAAATCCTGCGGTGCCATTGTATACCGCATCCGCCCGGATGGCGTAATTGAATATTTGGTGCTGTATCAGCACCGATCCGGCACGTGGAGTCTGCCCAAGGGCCACATCGCCGCAGGAGAAACCGAGCAGCAGACCGCATTGCGGGAAATCTGGGAGGAAACCGGGCTGACACTCACCCTGCGGGAAGGATTCCGTCGGGAATTGTCCTACACGGTATCCGCCAAGGCACTGAAGCACGTGGTGTTCTTCCTGGCGAAAGCCGAGGGAGAGTTGACGCTGGGCGAAAACGAGATTTCCGACTACATATGGGCGGAAAAAGCCGCCGCCATCCGCCGCCTGGGCGGTCGGAACATGGGCAAGGTAGTGGAAGCCGCGGAAGCCTTCATCCGCACCGGCATGAATCGGGGAAAACGACACCATTCCCCGAAGCACTCTACCTGATTCCTATTCCGTATAACTTCTTACGCCGCAAAGTACGCGTCTTACTTTGCGGCGTTTTTGTTTTTTCCGTTATTTTTTATGCCGATTGGCTTGATTCCGCCAAAAATGTATGCTATATTGTTCTCAAAACCACATCACACGAGGTACACGTATGCGCATTGCCGTGACTCATCAGAAACCCCGTTATGAATACGATATGTTCCGGGAAAAACCGGATTTGCCCTTTTTGCGTCAGATGCTGGAGCCAACCATGGAGGACTGCTACACCATGCTGGAGGAGGCCGGCCGTGCCGGTGCGGATCTGGCCGTGACCATTGAAACGGTAAACAGCGTAGTGGCCTACGGAGATACCCGCTTCCCCTATCCGCAGGTATACGACGGATTGGACGGTCCACAGATCCGGCGTTTCTCCCAGATTGCCAAAACCTACGGCATGCACATTGTCGCCGGATTGTTTGTCACCATCGATCACAAAACCTACAACTGCGCCGTGCTGTTCGACGGCAAGGGAGAGATCGTGGGTGTTCACAAAAAGGTTCATCTCCCGGCCGGTGAGGAATGGTGCGTCACCCCCGGCGACCGCTTCGAAGTATTCGAGACGGAATTGGGCAAAATCGGCATGCTGGTCTGCTGGGACATGCAGTTCCCCGAGGCTGCACGAGAGCTGGCGTTGGGCGGTGCGGATCTGATCGCCTGCCCCACCTGGGGATGGGAGAACATTTACGGATTATCCCGGGCGTACGAGAACAGCGTCACCATTGCCGCCGCCATGGGCATCCACGCGGCCGGATTGCCGGACTACTGCGATCCCAGCTGTATCGTGGACAACATGGGAAAAATTGTGGCCGTCTCCCCTTATCGGGATCAGAATTATCTGGTCATCGGTGATGTGGACATCAAAAAAGGACCCGCACCCCAGTACGGATCCAATTATTTCTATCCTTCCGATTCCATGCGGAAGACCCGCTTCAGTCAGAGAAAGCCCTCGGCGTACCGCCTGATCCACCAGCCGCTGCAGAACACGCCTCTGTATCAGCGGTATTTCAGCACGAAGGACAAAGATGAAAAATAAGACAAGTCAGGACCTCCGGCAAAGCCGGAGGTTTGCTCTGCCCCTATAAGGGGCTATTACCGGCAAGCATCTAAAGACGTACGATATTCTATCACTCGCATCATTTGCCTCACCGCCGCAAATGCGGCATGACATCATAGCCTTCCCCAGTGGGGGAAGGTGGCATCCGCGCAGCGGATGACGGATGAGGTGTCTATACAAACCATTACTCCTCATCCACCGTTCGCGTGCGAACGGTCCCCCTTCTCCCGCAGGAGAAGGCACGCCTACGGCGCAACTGTGCATAGCTAAAGCTTTTTGTTGCCACCTGCACAGCAGGTGGTTGTATTTCAGCACCAAAACAAAACCGTCGGATTTCTCCGACGGTTTTATTTGCATGTAAGCGGAAATTACTTGATTTCTACTTCTGCGCCAGCCTCAGTCAGCTGCTTCTGGATAGCCTCAGCGTCAGCCTTGGAAACGCCTTCCTTCAGGGTCTTGGGAGCGCCTTCAACCAGCTCTTTTGCTTCCTTCAGGCCCAGGCCGGTGATCTCACGAACAACCTTGATAACAGCCAGCTTGTTGCCGCCGAAGTTCTTCAGAACTACGTCGAACTCGGTCTTCTCTTCTGCTGCGGGAGCGGCTGCGCCTGCTGCTGCGCCTGCTACTGCTACGGGAGCTGCGGATACGCCGAATTCCTCTTCGATTGCCTTTACGAGGTCGGCCAGTTCAAGAATAGTGAGAGCTTTGATCTGCTCAATGATCTGAGTGGACTTTTCGTTTGCCATTTTCATTATCCTCCAAATTTGTCGTTTTTTAATAAATTAAATTTACGCAGAAATTACGCTTCTGCTGCGGGAGCTGCTTCCTCGGCAGCGCCTTCGCCGTTCTTGTCGATAATAGCCTGCAGGGCGAATGCCAGGCTGTACAGAGGTCCCTGGATGCTTCCAAGAATCTTGCCGACCAGTACGTCCTTGGACGGGATGCTTGCCAGTTCGTTTACACCGGCTGCGTCCAGAACCTCACCGTCAACGAAACCGCCGCGAAGCTCGAAAGACTCGATCTTATCCGCATACTCCTTCAGGATCTTTGCGGGTGCAACCTGATCTTCAAAGCTGATTGCCACAGCGTTCATGCCGGTCAGTTCGCTCTTCAGAGCAGCGAAACCTGCATTGTCGCATGCACGGCCGATGATGGAGTTCTTCAGAACGGTGTATTCTACGCCGGCCTTACGAAGAGCTGCACGCATCTTAGTATCGTCCTCAACGGTGATACCCTCATACTTTACGAGAACACCGGAAGCAGCGCGACCCATTTTCTCAGCGAGAGTCTCAACAGCGAGTTTTTTCTGCTCCAGTACTTTTGCGTTAGGCATTTGGATCTCCTCCTTGTAAAAGTTTGCTCATAGACCGCAGGCAACAAAAAATGTCTTTTTCCGGCAAGCCGAAAAAAGACATAATACATACATATTAAATCTCCCCTCGGCAGGAAAGCTTTCGCTTTTACCGGAACCTGCTGTCTTTGGATCAACACAAGTTATTATACTTGCTTCTCACTGGTTTGTCAATACCTTTTTGCAAGTTTTTTCGCATTTTTGCGATTTTTCCGAAAAACAGGGGCGTGCCGCGGCGCGCCCCTGGGATATTTTATCGGAATTCGCTTCCGTCGGCCTTCAGAAGGGCCAGGCGGGCGGTTTCATGCCATGTGTCTTCGGTGATCAGATCCGTTTCTCTGGCGATGGCATCCGCCACATAGGAAGGATTCAGATACTCGCTGCTGCTGCACGCCAGCGTGGCAGTCACGATCATGGTGTGATTCTCTTCGTCGTACGCCGCCGACAGCGAGCGGATCAGGGTGGTGATGTCCACCTCCTTCTCGCCGCTCTTGGATTTCTTCATCATGATGACGGGGGTTTTGAACCGCTCCTCAATGATGCGGGCGTATTCCGCGGAGGATTTGGGGGAATGGATCACCAGTCGGTAGGCCGCATCGGTGATCTCGGTCAGCTTGGAGGTGGCCCCATAGGCATCCGTTATGGACAATCCCCGCAGTTCCACCGCCTGCAAGCCGGACAGCACTTCCCCGTCGGAGACGTCCGCGCGGACGCGGATATCCATTACCTCGCATCGGCTGCCGCAGCCCACAGACAGGGGGGATGCGAACACCAATTTGGGGCGGGGATTGTAGCCTTCCGTATAATATACGGGCAAGCCGGAGCGGGTGACCACGCGAGCCATGACCCGCGCCACATCCAGATGGCCGATATACAAGGCCGGATCCTCCTTCACAAACCGCACGCGGACCGGGCGGTACTGTACCTTCGGGGTGTCGGGATCGGCAAAGCCGGGGGTGGGGCGCGGTGCGGGCGTACGGTGCTGTTTTTCCTCCCGGGGCTGGGACTCCGCTTTGGCGGATGCCTTTCCACCGGGGCACCAGGTGCAGGCGGCGGGATCCAGTCCCCGATTGGCACCGCATCCGGAGCACATCTCATGACAGCCGGGGGTAGTATTCCCCGCCTGGGATTTATGCCGCTCCCGCAGCAGATATTCCTTATTCACGCCGCAGTCGATCCTGTCCCACGGCAGGATTTCCTCATCGGGAATGGATCGGTTGGCGTAGAAGGCGGGATCCAGATCACAGCGGCGGAGCACGTCCATCCAACGGTCGTAGTCAAAGAATTCCTCCCACGCGTCAAAGCGCATGCCCTCCTTCTGGGCCAGTTCCAAAGCATCCCCCAAACGGCGGTCACCGCGGGCAAACACAGCCTCCAGATGGGAGGTGCGGGCGTCGTGGTAATTGTAGCGGATTTTCCGGTCGGTGATCTTGCTCATCAAAAACTTCTGCTTTTCCGCCAGGGATTCCATGGTATCCTGAGCCTCCCACTGGAAGGGGGTCTGAGGCTTGGGGATGAAGCAGGCCACGCTCAGCGTCACCTGGGGCGCGCGGGCACGGTTGCGGTTCGGCGTGGCATAGAAGGTATCCAGCACGTGCTTGGCAATATCGGCAATGCCGGCGATATCCTCGTAGGTTTCCCCTGGCAGGCCCATCATGAAATACAATTTTACCTGGGTCTTGCCCGCCTCAAAGGCGATGCGGCAGGCGTTCAAAATCTCTTCCTCGGTGACGTTTTTGTTGATCACATCCCGCAGGCGCTGGGTGCCAGCCTCAGGGGCGAAGGTCAGAGTGGAGGTGCGGACGCCGGAGATCTTATCCATCAATTCCCGGCTGAAGCTGTCCGCACGCAGGGACGGCAGAGCCAGATTGATCTTCTTTTCATCCGTCCATTCCAGCAGCTCGTCGGTCAGGGAGCTGATCTCCGTATAGTCGCTGATAGACAAGGACATGAGGGATATCTCATCGTATCCCGTATTTTCCGCGGTGGTGCGGGCGATATCGCACAGCACCGGCACGGATTTTTCCCGGACGGGGCGGGTGATGAAGCCGGCCTGGCAGAAGCGGCATCCGCGGACGCAGCCGCGGAACACCTCCAGCGTGACACGGTCCTGCACCGTTTCGATGTACGGCATAACGGGATCGGCGGGGACGACGGTGTGATCCACATCCTCCACTACGCGGCGGCGGACGTGACGGGGCACATCGGGATACAGGGGCTCGATGGCATCAATCGTTCCGTCGGGATGATAGGAAACGGAGTAGAGAGACGGCACATAGAATCCCTCCAGATGGGATGCCTCCCGCAGGAAAGCGGTCTTGGAATATGTGCCGTTTTCCTTCATGGAGAGATACAGTTTGGCCAACTCGGGCAGCGCTTCCTCGCCCTCACCGATGGAGAAAATATCCACAAAAGGAGCCATGGGCTCGGGATTGTAGGCGCAGGGGCCGCCGGCCAGGATGATCGGTGCGTCCTCGCCCCGATCGGCGGATCGGAGGGGAATGCCCGCCAGATCCATCATATTGAGGACGGTGGTATAGCACATCTCGTACTGCAAGGTGAACGCCACGATGTCGAAATCGCCCACGGGGTCCCCGCTCTCATGGGTGAAAAGCGGGATGTGTCTGTCCCGCATTTCCTTTTCCATATCCACCCACGGGGCATACACCCGCTCGCACCAGACGTGATCCAATTCATTGAAAGCGCGGCACAAAATCCGCATACCCAGATTGGACATACCGATTTCGTAGGTATCGGGGAAGCAGAATGCCACCCGCAGCCGTACATCCGCCAGATCCTTATATACCGCCCCCGGCTCCCCGCCGGTGTAGCGGCCGGGCTTCTCCACCCGATCCAAAAAACAACGAATATCTTCTCTCATAGCAAACTCCTGTAGAAAAGGGGAGGAATGAACCCTCCCCTTTCCTTATTTTATCGGATATACAGTTTGGTTGTCAGCATGGCGGGAATCATCCAGAAAAGCTGATTCAGTACGATCAGCCAGGATCCGATGGCTCCCAGATTGTCCGACAGGGAAATCACAAACAGAATGACCAGGCTCACCAGGGCAGACGCGATGCTGATGACCATATTGGTCCGCTTCACGCTGAGCACCATATCGCAGAAGGAAACCACCTGCAGAAGCGATTTGGTGGTGCCGCGGGTGACGATACCGCTTTCGATACGCTCGGTAACCGCCGTATCCTGGTAATTCTTGATGACCTTCAGCGGATACTTCTTGCCGTGGATCTTGGAGAAGATCATGGCCTCATCGATGTTGGGGTCGTAGGTCTTAACGCATACGCAGGCGCCGTTCTGGGTGAACTGACGCAGAATGAACTCGAAGTCCGCATCCATCACATACTTGATGAACATCTTCGCGATCAGATCGCCCTCGCGCAGCATATACATGATGCTGAGATCGCCCTCGATGTAGGAATCCTCTTCCATGCTTTCCTCAGGCAGATCCATGCCCAGCTCGGTAAGCACATCGTACCGGCCAAAGGTATACTTGCGTCCGTCCACGGTGCATTCCAGATAGCCCACACCGGCGGCATCGATGGTCACATCCTCGGAGTGTCCCATTTCCATGGTGGCAATTTCAAACACATCCCGCAAAGGACCGCCGGCCGCGGAGAACGCGCTGGTCGCGGCGTACAGCACGCGATCGATCCGGTTGTTGTTGTAGATTTTGATGTTCTGCACCTTCACGCCGTAGGAGGGGAACACGTTGTTGTCATCAAAGGAGATGATGGACGAGCCGGAGTATTCCTCCAGCGAAGCCTCACCCACGATGGTGCTGTCGTTTTCGTACGCTTCCTTGTTGGCTTTATAGAAAGGATAGCTGTATGTAAAGAACATGGACATGGGCACAGCGGCCAGCACAGCGATGTACGCCAGAGACACGGCCTCATAGGCGCTCTTGCCGCCGATGAATCCCAGCACAGCGAGCAGTACGGATGCCACGATGACCAACGTCAGCATAGCCGCCACATACACCCGGGTGGAGTGCAGGATGGAGGAGGTTCTCTCAAAGTAGCCGTCCACAAATCCGGTCTTGCGGATCTGCAGAACGTCGGGGCTGTCCTCATCCGTAGCACCGAAGGCTTCGCTTTCGGGAGCACCGTCCTCCGCAGAAATGCGGTGGAAAATATACTTGGGCTTCTTGGAAGAAACCACATTGAAGCTGAAAATTTCCCGCTTGGTGTTGAAGTACGCAAAGACGAGAGTCATCAGCGCACACATGGCCACAGCGAAGTTGTACATAACCGGCTCTACGCCCTGGGTGGAAACGATGGCGGCGTAGAAGGAATACACCGTACCGAACACGGCAAGCACCGCGGTAACGCTTTCCGGCGTGGGACGTCCGGTAAAGAGATTGCGGAAGCCGGCGAAAATCTGCTCATAGGCCACCGCGCACACCAGCAGCATGATCTGCAAGCTCATCATGATGTACACTACGGGATATACAGCGGGATCCAATGCACCGGCAAACTGCACGCCGAACAGGGATATATTCTCATACAGGAAGAGAATCGCGGTCAAAAACAGACCGATGATCAACTTGATTTTGGTGGAGCGGAAGGCGTACTTGTACGCCTCGGCGATCTGGGGAGTCTGGGCGCGTTCCGTATACTCATACTCGGCGGCACGGCGCTGTTCTTCCTCCATACGGCGGATGTCCTCGTCGTTCTGTGCGGCCATCATATCGGCGGTTCCGCGGCCGGCGGATTTATCCAACTGATCTTCCAGGCCCAGGCCCATCAGCAGATTCCGATCCATTTCGTCCATCTCAAGCGGTGCATCTTCCGATACATCCTCCGGGACTTCTTCCGTTTCTTCCGCGATTTCCTCCGTTTCGGAAACGGGAGTTTCCATTTCCGGCTCAGGCATTTCCGGCATCTCCTCCGGAATCACCGTATCCTCGCCGGTTTCAGCGGAGATTTCATCATACAGGGAGATATCCGGAACGACCATTTCCGGCTCCTCCGCCTTGGGGGAAACCGAAGCGCGCAGGCGGGAGAAAAATCCGCCCTTGGCCTTTTCCTCCGGCTGCTCTTCCTCATCAAGGATATGGAACCGGGGCTGAGGGATCTCCTCCACGGGTTCCCGGGGAAGTTCTACCTCTGTCAAAACATCCTCCTCAGGGAGAATGTCCTCCGCCATGGCCGGCTCTGCCTCTTTTTCATCGGCAAATTCGGGAAGATACTTCTTCAGAAGCTCCTGGATATCCAGATCTCCATTCACACTGGGATCCGGTGCGGACTGCGTATTGGCCGGTGCCGCTTTCGCGCCGGATTCTGTTCCGCGCATTTTGTCCTTTAAGGAACCGGCAGACGCGATGCTGCCCGGTTCGTTCGATGCGGATCTGAATTTTTCACTCATAATCATTCATCCATTCATCAAAGTTTTTAGGTGCGCTGCATCCGTGCAGCATGACAGAGAATCACCGACGCGGCGGTGGATACATTCAGCGAATTGACTTTCCCGTACATGGGAATAGAGACAATGAAATCACTCTTTTCGCGAACCAGGCGGCTGACGCCCTGCCCTTCGCTGCCCATAACAACGGCCACGCCGCAGTTCCAATCCGTTTCGTAGTACGGCGTTCCTCCGGCTTCGGCGGTAAAGATCCAAAGGCCCAGTTCCTTCAATTTTTCCACGGCGGCGGCGATATTCTGCACTTTGGCCACAGCCATATGCTCCAAAGCACCCGCCGACGCGGACGTGACCACGGGAGTCAGGCCCACTGCGTGGCGCTTGGGAAGAACGATGCCGTGGGCACCGGCGCACTCCGCACAGCGGATCACCGCACCCAGGTTATGAGGATCCTCGATGCCGTCACAAACGACAACCAGAGGCTTCTCGCCCCGCTCATGAGCGATATTCACGATGGTTTCCAGATCCACGTACTGTTTTTCCGCGGCCATAGCGGCAACGCCCTGATGATGAGCACCGCAGGTCATGGCATCCAGCTTGGAGCCATCCACTTCGATGACGGGAATGCCCATGCGGATGGCCTCGGCCACGATGACCGTGATGGATCCTTCCCGATCCCCCGTGCGAACAAAGATTTTGTCCACCGAACGGCCGGATTTCAGAAGTTCCCGCACAGAATTGCGTCCGGAGACGATATTTTCCGGGGCCACGGCAGGCATATCCCCACCGGCACGCCGATCCCCACCGGGGCGGCGATCCGGTTTCGCACCGTATCCGGGGCGGTGGCCGGTACCGCGGGGCGATTTTTTGCTGTTATTGAATTTTTTATTTGAATAGTTATCCATAGATATATTTCGCGATCTCTCACTGTAATTATGTACGGATTCGGCGAAAAAAGCAGAGCTTTTACGCCGAAAGCCACTTATGGTTATGCCCATTATATCACAAAATTATTGTTTTGTACAGATTATTTCTGATTTTTATCTGGATTTCGCAGGGAATTTCCCGATTTTCTGGCAAAAAATAAAGAAGATGCGGCCAAAGTCGCACCTTCTGTTATTTATACTACGCGTACAAAGAAATTACTGCTGTTCTTTGATTGCTGCGAAGCACTCGCTGCAGTATACGGGTCTGTCGCTGGTGGGCTGGAAAGGAACTTTTGCTTCCTTACCGCATCTAGCGCAAACGGTGGTGAACATCTCACGCTGAGTCTTGCTTGCGTTCTTGCGTGCGTCACGGCATGCCTTGCATCTCTGGGGCTCGTTCTGGAAACCCTTCTCTGCGTAGAATTCCTGCTCACCTGCGGTGAATACGAACTCGTTGCCGCACTCTTTGCACGTCAGTGTCTTGTCCTGGTACATTTCAATAACCTCGCTTAAATATATGGATAAAAAATTTTGCCCTCGACGGACTTCAACCGTCACCTTTGAATCCAACGCTCTGTGTTAAGCTATACGGGCTTACCTATTAAAAATGCCTGGGGCATTATAATATCATGATTATGGTTTCAGCAAGCCTCTGATCTTAACACGGACCCTGTACACAGCATTGCTGACGGATTTCTCCGACCGACCAACACTGACAGCAATACTCCCAACGGACCTGCCACTTATATACTGCTCGAATATGGTGTTTTCGTAAGGGGAGAGCACCTCTCGGATCTTACTCCGGAGCTGGCCATCATCCTCTTCCGAGAAAAACGACCGAACGGAATCATCGCTTTCGCGGATCTCCCGACGTTCTGCCTTGGCCTTCCTTGCGTGGGCAGTTTTCGCCTTTCTCCACTGGGAAATGAGCGCGTTCCGGATGCAAATTTTGGCATACAGGCCGAAACTCACATTCCGCTGTTTTCGATCATAAGACTGAACGGCGCGAAAAAGCGCAAGACGCGCCTCCTGCTCCAAATCCTGTACATCGATCAGACCGGCATCGTTTTGCGCCGAAAGTGACTCAACGAAACGGGCACTCATGGAACGGATCAGCGGGGCATACATCTCACTCAAACGGTTAAATGCATTCTGATCGCCCTGCACGATCGCTTCCAGCAGGGCACTCAGTTGTTCCCGCAAGAAATCCACCACAAATTCTTTACAGATTTATGAATACATTATAGCATGAAATATGATTTTGTCAATAGTCAACCAAAAAAATTTTTCGAAGTTGGAACATTTTGTGAAAAATATTTTTGTCGAGTCATTTGGGACGCTGTCGAATGCATGGAATTATTCAAAAATGTAGTTTACGTCGCCGCTGAGAAGGGCCAGAATGCCCCGATAAATGACCTCCGGGCGATCCGCATAATTCTTCAGCACCCGATCCAGCTGCCGTTTATTGTCCAGGCGGACATTCACGGACAGAACCTCGCCATTCCCATCCTTGATGGAGCAATGGTACAGATACCCGTCACCGGCACTCTCATAGGTCTGGTCAATCACCGCACCCATTTTCTGCAGGGACAGATGGCGCAGGGCACTGCGCAGCCCCTGCTCCCGCACGCGGATCATCAGATTTTCTCCCAGAACCTGGGCAACCTGACGGCCGGTTTCGGTAATCACATACTGGGCCTCTTGCTCCGACTCATCCGTTCCATCCAACGTCAGCTGAGGATCTGCCGCGTCCGCGCGGCAAATATGTCCCGCATCGAGCAGCTGAAAAAAGCAATCCGCAAAATCAAAATAGCGGACGACCCCGTCCTGCACGACGATGGAAGCGATGGTATTGTAATCCAGCGGATAGCCGATTTTATCCAGCAGAAAAAGTGTGAAAATCTTTATTTCATTTTTATCATGCAAGGGTGCCGGCATGGTATGCTCCTTCCCACCGCCCTACAGCGATGAAAATCGGGAGGCAATGCGCCTCCCGATTCAAAAATTCAAGAAACGGAATCAGCCCTCAGCATCTTCCTTCGGCAGATACTCGATGTAATTCTTCAGTTTCATGCGCTTGATGTCGCGGGTACCGAAGTAGGAAGTCTTGTATCCGGACAGATCGTCGTGGATCAGGTATGCATCCTGCATGAAGAACAGAGGAACGATGGGCATATCTTCCATGAGCTGCTTCTCTGCGTCGTGAAGGATGGCGGCCTTGGCTGCAGCATCGGTCTCCGCGTAAGCGGATGCGATCAGCGCGTCATACGCTTCGCTGGAATAGCCGGTGATGTGGGTATACTCGTCGTAATCGGCGGAGTTCATATCCACGCCGTTGCCGGAGAACTTAACCGCAAAGGGAGCCAGTGCGGTAAACGCATCGGTGGACAGCATCTGTGCATCGATGGCAATAACATCGAAATCGCCGGCAGCATACTTGGTGCTGAACACATCCTCGTAAGCCTTATCGTAGTTGAGAACCTTCTTGGGCTTTACTTCTTCGATGGTCACCTTGAAGCCGAGGGAGTTCCACACGCCCTGTACATACTCAGCCACAGCGCGGTCCACTTCGTTGGGACGAATGGTGATGGTGAAGGAGCCGCCCTTCACGCCTGCCTGCTGCAGAAGTGCCTTGGCGCCGGCCACATCGGCGGTGGATGCGATCAGATCCTCGCCAGCCTCACGGAAGCTGGTCTTCGCGGTGGTATTGAATACCTTTTCGGAAACAAATCCGGTAGCGGGCTTAGCGAAGGTGATGAGGTTTACAATCTCGTTTCTGTCCAGAGCCATGGAGAGCGCGCGGCGCACGCGGGCATCCTGGAACAGCTCGTTGTTGGTATTGAAGTAGTAGGAGTGGGTTGCCAGCATATCGGTAACCGTTGCCTCATTCTTATACTGGGCGCGGGCTGCCAGCGGAATCTCATCCAGATACAGCAGCTTGCCTGCCTCGAAATCGGCGATCAGATCCTCCGACTTGTAGTCGGTCAGGAGCTTGTAGGGGATAACATAGGTATCCAGCGCCTGATTTTCCTTCTCAGCATCCAGATAGTAATAAGAGGAGCGCTCCATACGCATGGACTCGCCCTTATTCAGTTCCTTGATGGCGAAGGGGCCGTTGGTCACGAGAGTAGCGGTCTGCTTTGCCCAATGCTCATCCCGATCCACGATATCCTCACGCAGAGGAACCAGCGCGGGGCTGGCCAGCTTCTGGAAGAAGTTATCCACATTGATCTCGCCGACGAAATCCACCTGGATTACGTATGTATCTACTGCGGCGATACCCACGTCGTCGATGGAAACGTCACCCAGCTTTACTTCGTATGCGTTCTTGATATCGTACAAAAGAGCCGCTGCCTCGCTCTGGCAATCCACAGTGAGGATGCGCTTCCACGCGTATACGAAGTCCGCTGCCTGCACGGTACGGCCGTCGGACCAGCGAGTGCTGTTCAGGGTGATGAGCATGGAGTAGCCGTCTTCATCGTTGCCGACGATCTTGTACTCCTTCATCATAGCCTTTTTCCATTTGCCGTTCTCGTCCAGATCGGTCAGGCCTTCGTAGATCATATCATAGATCTTGACCATAGCGTCATCGTCGAAATGACGAACCGGATCAAAGTCAAACTGCTCGGTGGCCATATACACATTGATCACCATGCCCTTATCGCCCTCTTCCAGCGTGGTGCACGCGGAAAGCACGCCCAACAGCATCACGGCGCAGAGCATCAGAGATATCATTCTTTTCATAGTAGTGGAAACATCCTCCTCGTGTAATTAGCGGATCGGCCCCGTTTTTTTCAAAACGAGCCTATTACTCGTTTTATTATAACACTTTTGCGGCCGAGAATCAATGACCTATTTCACTCAAATTCCGAGTTTCGGACAGATGCACAATTATTTTTTGGGTTTTTGGGCATTTTAAACAGTAAACGGGCGTATTTCATCCACCAAAACGCAAAATTCTTCGTCATTTTGGTGTGTTTACCCCTATCCTGAGAAAGTAGGCAGTACACCATGAATCCGAAAATCCGTCGAACCGATCTGGCCTGTGAATCCACCCCCGCCCGGGGCGGGGAGGGAATCCATGTGCGGGAGTACAAAAAGCACGGCATCCCCGTGGAGGAAATGCAGATTCACCCCGGCGCGGGGGAAAAAGAAAGCGGGCGGAGTGCCGGTCGGTACGCCACGCTCCACTGCGGGAAAATCTGGCTTTTTGATCGGGGAGAGATGTCCCGGGCCGCCCGGGCAACAGCGGAACTTCTGCGGCTGTTTCTGCAAAATGCGCTGGGGCACACCCCCGACAAAAACACGGGCATTCTGGTGGCGGGGCTGGGGAACCGATTCATCACCCCCGATTCCATCGGACCGCGGACCGCGGATCTGGTAACTGTCACCAATCATGCCCGAAACGAGGGGCATCTTCTGTCCCTTTTGGGATGCGTCCGCGTGTCCGCTTTTTCCCCCGGCGTTCTGGGGCAGACGGGATTTGAGGCCGCCTCGCTGATCACGGAGGCATCCCGCACCGCCCAGGCAGACGCCATCATTGCCGTGGATGCGCTGGCGGCCCGCTCCACCTCCCGTCTGGCCGCCACGGTGCAGATTTCCGACACGGGCATCCGCCCGGGATCGGGCATCGGCAACTGCCGCACCGCCATCACAAAAAAGGAGATGGGTATCCCCGTGATCGCTTTGGGGGTGCCCACGGTGGTGGATTCCGCCACGCTGGTGTGGGACGCGCTGGAGCGGGCGGGCATCGAGGATCCGTCGGAGGAATTGTGCCGGGTGCTGGACAACGACCGCAATTTCATTGTATCCCCCAAGGAAAGCGATGTGATCGCCGCTTCCGTGGCTGAGCTTCTGAGCGGTGCCATCAACCGGGCGCTGACGCCGATTCTGCTGTAGGGCATACCCGCCCGGGCGGCCGCATATATATAGGATAAAACAGGAATCCAAAAGGAGCATCCTATGACCGATCCGAAGCAATCCATGCAGCTCATTGTATACGAGCCGCCGAAAGAATTCTATATCCCCCCGCCGCCCCCGCCCGCCGGGAAGGAAGAGCGTCCCGGCGGGAATTTCCTCACCCGTTTTGTCACGTTTGTCTGCGCCCTTGCCTGCATACTCACCGTCACCGTGATCCTTTTGAACGTGATGGACTGGTGCGCCCGATTCTCCCTGCGGGAGCAGGTATTGACAATCGCCAACCGGGCCTTATTGGGACAGGCACTGTTTTCCCTGGACGACAGCACTCTCTTATCCGATGATGACTTTCCTTTCCCCGCGCCATCCGATTCCGCCGGGGAGACTACGGATCCATCCCCAGCCGATACCACCTCTCCCGCCGCTCCCGCGGGCCCCTATCCGATCCGGACGGCGGATCTGAGTGCGGGCGGGGATATTTTCGCCACGTTCAACGAAACGACCTATGAGCCGGACGGGGCAGCCCTGCTGGCTGCGCCCCTTCCCTTTGCGGATTTTCCCGCATGGGAGGAAATCTACGGGGGGACGGGGGAGCCATACATACTGATTCTGCACACCCACGGCACGGAATCCTACGCCGCCGAGGGACAGACCACCTACCGCCCCGAGGATTCCTTCCGCACGGCGGACACGGCGGCCAATGTGGTGGCGGTGGGCAAGGCCATGGCGGACACCTTTGCCGCCGCCGGCATCCCGGTTCTACACTGCCGGGAGATGTTCGATCGGGAATCCTACTCGGATGCCTATACCTTGTCCTCGGCGGCGGTGCGGGACTATCTGGCGGAGCATCCCTCCATCCGCATTGTGCTGGATGTACACAGGGATTCCGTGATCCGTGCGGACAAAACGAAAATCCGTCCCGCAACGGAAGTGGACGGCGAAAGCACGGCCCAATTCATGATCGTCGCGGGGACGGATTTCAAGGGAGCCAATCACCCGGATTGGCAAAAAAATCTGAATTTTGCTTTGAAGATTCAGAAAAATATGACCGACTACTCACACACGCTGTGCCGGGCCATCAATCTGCGGGGGGCGGGATTCCATCAGCAGTACCTGCCGGGATCCCTGCTGCTTGAGATCGGATCCTGCGGCAACACGCTGGATGAGGCCAAGCGCACGGCAGTATACGCCGCGGCTGCCATCACGGAAACGGTGACGGGCAAGCCCTGCCCCATCCGGCCAGGGGATATTCTGGTGTGATCAGCCGAACATGAGGGCATCCACATCGCCCAGATTGCCGAAGATCATGTCAGGCCGCTCCTCGGGGAGAGCGGCGTCCACATCCTCCTGCTTCGTCTCGCCGGACAACACCAGCACCGCGGTGATGCCGTGCTTCTTGCCGGTGGCAATATCCGTATACAGCCGGTCGCCGAAGATGCACATATCCTCTCTTGCCACGCCGGTGATCTCGGAGATCATCTCCACCGTCTCCCGGTAGGGCTTGCCGAAATAGGTGGGTGTTACGCCGGTGGAGGCGGTGACGGCCGCGGCGATGGCACCGCTGTCGGGAATGAAGCCGGTCTCGGTGGGACAGTTGAAATCCGGATGGGTGGAGAGATACTCCGCGCCCTCCCGGATGAAGGTGCAGGCGTGGGTCAGCTTTTCGTAGGTGAGGGTGGTATCGAAGCTGGTGACCACGATATCCGCCTTGGCGGCGGGATCGGTCAGTTTGCCGTCCCGGTCACAGATCATGGGAACACCTGCCCGGTGGAACTCATCCCACAACTCGGGCGTACCCAGGAGATACACCTGTTTGCCGGGACGGTTGCGGGTCAGGAAGGCCGCGGTCACGTCGCCGGAGGACATGATCTCGCCGGGCTGGGGGTCAAATCCCAGACGAGCCAGCTTGCCGTAATAGAAACGCTGGGAATGGGAGGCGTTGTTGGTGAAAAACAGCACCCGGTGGCCGCTTTCGCGGAGATGATTGATATAGCGCACGGCAAAATCGAAGGGAATACCACCCAGATAAATGGTTCCGTCCATATCAAAGACAAACAGCTTCTTGGCACCGAGAACAGCCTTCATTGAATTCTCCATAATATACCTCTTGTGATACGTATTTGGGAATACTATTGTAATTTCGAAAAAAATATGATACAATAAACGGGAAACTTGTCCATCGCGATTGGAGGATACTATGAGTTCCCGTGTTATTATCGGTATTGACGTGGGCGGAAGCACCACGAAAATCGGCGGATTCGATCTGTCAGACGGAAAGCGGCAGCTGATCGAGCCCCTCTTTGTCCGCGCCACCGATCCGATTACATCCATATACGGCGCCTTCGGCAAATTCACCGATCAGAACAATCTGGCGCTGTCCGATATCGAAAAAGTTATGATCACCGGCGTAGGCTCGTCCTACGTGACCAAGCCCATCTACTCCCTGCCCTGCGAGGTAACGGAGGAATTCCGCTGCATCGGTCTGGGCGGTCTCTATCTGTCCGGGCTGGACCGTGCCATTGTGGCCAGTCTGGGAACGGGCACCGCGCTGGTACACGCCCGCCGCGGCATGGAGCCGGAATATCTGGGCGGCACCGGTGTGGGCGGCGGCACGCTTCTGGGCTTGTCCAAGAAGATGCTGGGCATGGACAACATTGAGCACATCGAGGCACTGGCCAAGGACGGAGACTTGTCCCACATCGATCTGAAGATCAACGATCTGACGAAGGCAGACATCGTTCCCGGGTTCTCCGACACCATGACCGCCTCCAATTTCGGCAACGTCAGCGACATCGCCACCAAGGCGGACATCGCTCTCGGCGTGATCAATCTGGTCTTTGAGACCATCGGCATGGTATCCGTATTCGCCGCACGGAATCACGGTCTGACCGATGTGGTTCTCACCGGCAATCTGACCACGGTGGAGCGGGCACCGGAGGTGTTCGGCACGCTGAACAAGATGTTCCACATGAATTTCATCATACCCAAGCGCTCCCAGTTCGGCACCGTCATCGGCGCCGCGCTGTCGGGATGTACCGAGTAATTGTACGTATGCAAAGGGGACTGCCGCAAGCGGGGGATTTTCCCGGACTTGTGACAGTCCCTTTTATAATTCCATAGGAAAACGGCTCGACAGCCACTCGATGGCGGGCAGATTCCCACGGAGTGCCGCGCTCATGCGCTGGGTGCTCAGGGACACGCCCAGGATTTGTGCCCCGGATTGCTCCAGGGTGCGCAGGATGGGCAAACCCATCTCCCGCATATCCGTGCCGTAGACATCCAGAACGTGTATATCCGGCACGGCGGACACCGGGCACATCTCCGCGATCCGGTCGGCCGCCGTCACCGGCACCGCCGCGTGGAGCCATCCGTCCCGGGGAGATCCGAGAAGCAATCCCGTCCCTGCCGCCGTCAATATATTCTCCCACGCGCCGCCCGGCGCGTTTTTTATGGTAATCCACACCATATCCTCCCGGATATGGATGGCCCGCAGCCAATGCGGGTACAGTTTTTTGTTCATTCCGCATCCCTCCGCTACCATCATACGCAAGCGGACGCGTTTTGACAATATCCGTCAGGCAAGAAAGCGGAGAACGGACTCAACCGTTCCGGGCAGAGAGCGGATTGCCTCGGCAATCTGCTTCTCGGGGAGCATGCCGGTGACAAATTCCGTTTTGCCCTCCGGCGTACCGGCGGGAACCTCCAGATCGCCCAGAAGCAGGGATGCGCTGTCCAGAATCTCCCCGCGGGGAGCGTCGGACACGCGGATGTACACGCGGGATCGGCTCTCGGCGAAATCGCACACGAAATCCGCCGGTGCGATCTCCCACGTCCGATTGGATTCTCTCTGATAGGAGCCGTTCAAGGCGGAGATCACGTCGGAGATCACGGCGCCCGCTGTGGGATACCGGCCCGCACCGCGGCCGTAATACAGCACATCGCCGGTCAGGCGGCTGGCCACGGACATACCGTTGTACACGTCGTTGATATCGGAGAGCGGATTGCCGGCGGGAACAATGCGGGGGCAGACCGAGATGGCCACGCCCTTCTCCTCCCGGCGGAAGGAACCGATCAGGCGGACTGCACCGCCCAGGCGGCGGGCCGCTTCAATATCTGCCACGGTGATCTTGGACATGGTTTCGGTATAGACATTGCTTTCGTCCACGATGTATCCGGTGGCAACAGCGCACAGGATCATAATCTTGCGCTGGGCATCCAATCCGTGGATATCCGCGGCGGGATTCTTCTCCGCATAGCCCAATTCCTGTGCTTCGGCCAGCGCCTCCTCAAAGGAGATACCGCCGTCCCGCATACGGGTCAGAATATAGTTGGTGGTTCCGTTGAGGATGCCGTTGACGCAATCGATACGGTCACCGGCCAGGCTGGTGCGCATGGAGCGGATCAGGGGAATACCACCACCCACGCTGGCCTCATACAGATAGGCCGCGCCGTGCTCTTTGGCCAGCGCCATCAGCTCCGCGCCGTGCTTGGCCACCAGTTCCTTATTGGATGTGACCACGTGCTTGCCGCAGGCCAACGCCTTCGAGGAAAACTCCAGCGCGGGATGCACGCCGCCCATGGTTTCCACCACCAGGGACACCGCGGGATCGGAGAAGATCACCTCGGCGTCATGCACCACCCGATCTGCGTAGGGGGAATCGGGGAAATCCCGCAGATCCAGAATATACTTTACGGAAACGTCCTCACCCACCGCTTCGCGGATATAGGATGCATTCTCATCGATCAAAGACACGACACCGCCGCCGACCACGCCGAAGCCGATTACTGCAATTTCTTTCATGTTACCGTCCTTTCCGGCGCTGTCCGCCGAAAGAAAATGGATAGAATAAAAAATATATCCAAAATTATACCACAATTTGCTCCGCTATGCAAGGAAAATCCCAACATTTTTCCATGCAGGTCATTTCCCGGCGATCCGATTCAGAACGAGACTTACCGCGGAGGGCTCCGCCCGGCCGCGGCTGATCTTCATCACCCCGCCGATCAGGGCCTGCTTGGCCTTATCCTTGCCGGCGATCCACTGGGATGCGGCCTCGGAATTTTCGTCCATGGCACGGCGCACCATATCCGCAATCGCCGCCTCGTCGGTGATGAGCATCATATTCTCCTCCTCCGCGCAGGCGGCGGGGGACCGTCCGTCCTCGCAGAGGGGGATCAGGCGGCGGGCGGAGGCGTTGCTGATCCGCTTATCGCCGGCCATATCGGCAATTTCCGCCAGGGATGCGGGGGGCAGCGCGATGGGAGCGTCCCCCGTGCGGGGCAGAATCTCCCCGATCAGCAGATTGGCGGCCACGCGGACGTGGTGAGTGCAGGCCGCGGCCTGCTCAAAATAGTCCGCCCGTTCCCGGGATTCCGTGAGGATCCGTCCGTAGTCCTCGGACAGGCCCCAGGCGCGGTACTTATCCCGCCGCACATCGGGCATCACAGAAAGGCCATCCCGCACGCGGGCGATATCGTCCCCGCTGACGGCAACGGCCGGCAGATCCGGCTCGGGGAGATAGCGGTAATCCGCTTCGCTTTCCTTTTCCCGCATCAATACGGTGCAGTCGTTGTCCTCGTCATACCGCCGGGTCTGGGGACGGATCACGCCGCCCTCCTCCAGAATCTTCACCTGGCGATCGAATTCGTAGGCGATGGCGCGGCCCACAAAGGCGATGGAATTGATATTTTTGATCTCCGTACGGGTGCCGAAGGCCGTCTCGCCCACCGGGCGCACGGACAGATTGACGTCACACCGCAGGGAGCCCTCGTTCATTTTGCAATCGGATACATCGGCAAAGACCAGCCGCTCCCGCAATGCCGTCAGATAGGCCTTGGCCTCCTCGGCGGAGCGGATGTCCGGCTGGGACACGATCTCGATCAGCGGCACGCCCGCCCGGTTATAATCGATGCGGGTGCCGTCCTCACCGTGGAGCAGTTTGCCCGCGTCCTCCTCCAGATGGATCCGTGTGATACCGATCCGCTTCATTCCCTGCCCACAGGGGATCTCCAGATAGCCGTTTCGGCACAATGGCTCCCCGTACTGGGTGATCTGATATCCCTTGGGCAGATCGGGATAGAAGTAGTTCTTCCGGTCAAAGCGGGACACCGGCGCAATGGCGCAGTGCGTGACGATGCCCGCCGCGATGCCCAACTCCACCGCCCGGCGGTTCAGAATGGGTAATGTGCCCGGCATACCGAGGCACACGGGGCAGATCTGGCTGTTGGGGGATGCGCCGTAATCCGTACGGCAGGAGCAGAATATTTTGGTGCGGGTCTTCAGCTCCGCATGGACTTCCAGTCCCACGATCATTTCATACTTCATAGCCGATGGCCTCCTCCAGCGCCAAGGCCGCCCGGTAAAGCAAATCCTCCCGGAAGCGGGGTGCGATAATCTGCAGGCCCAGGGGCAGTCCGTCATCCGTCCCGCCGGGGATAGTGATGGCCGGCAGTCCGGCCAGGGACGGAACGGTGGTAAACGTATCGCAGTAGCGGTAGGCGATGGCGTCCTCGTCATGGGCGCCGACGGGGTAGGCCGTATCCGCCGCGGTGGGGGTCAGGATCATATCGCATCGGGTGAACAGATCGCCCATATGGGACACGATCCGCTCCCGCATCTGCCGTGCCCGGTCATAACTTTCCGCTCGGCCCTGGGCCGCCAGGGCATAGGTGCCCGCCAGCAGGCGCCGCTTCACTTCGTCCCCGAAATGGGAGCGGACGCCGAGGAACATCTCCTCCGGGGTATTTCCCTTCCCCGCCCGTCCGTAGCGGATGCCGTCGTACCGGGCCAGATTGGAGGATGCCTCACAGGCGGAAATGAGATAATAGGCCGCATAGGCCTCCTCGCAGGAGGGCATGGACACGGGGACGATCTCCGCCCCCAACTGTCTCAGCAGATCCTGCACCCGGGCATACATATCCCGCACCGCCGCCGAGGTCGCATCCCCCGCGATATCGCACACGCCGATGCGCATGCCGCGTACATGGGGTATAACATCCAGAAAATCCACCGCCCGATCGGCGGAGGTGGCATCCAGCGGATCCCGGCCGCAGATGGCGGCCAGCACCAGAGCGCTGTCCTCCACCGTTTTGGTCATCACGCCGATCTGATCCAGGGAGGACGCAAAGGCGATCAGCCCCCGGCGGGAGATCCGTCCGTAGGTGGGCTTGATCCCCACCACGCCGCAGTAGGATGCGGGCACGCGGACACTGCCCCCTGTATCAGATCCGAGGGCGTACAGAACCTGCCCCGATGCCACCGCAGCGGCACTGCCGCCGGAGCTGCCGCCCGCCACCCGGGCGGGATCGTGGGGATTGCGGCAGATACCGAAGGCGGAAGTTTCGTTGCCCGAGCCCATGGCGAACTCATCCATATTGGTTTTGCCGAGGAGCACGGCTCCCGCCGCCTGCAGACGCTCCCACGCATGGGCGCTGTAGGGCGGAACGAACTCGTCCAGCATAGTGGACGCGCAGGTGGTACGGATGCCCGAAGTGCAGATGTTATCCTTCAGCGCCATGGGGATGCCGCACAAA
Organism: Clostridia bacterium; assembly: GCA_017468385.1. Lineage (GTDB taxonomy): Bacteria > Bacillota > Clostridia > Oscillospirales > CAG-272 > SIG701. The sequence goes on along the minus strand of JAFUIQ010000009.1, from coordinate 9,041 downwards.
AGGGGCGCATCGCCCGCGGCGATCCGCCGATCCGCCGCGTCGGCGGCAGACAGTGCTGTATCTTCACACACCGTAACAAACGCATGGAGAGACGGCTCCATTTCCCCGATACGGGCAAGCGCCTTCTCTGTCAAAGCCCGGGAGGTAATCTCCCCCCGGCGCAAACAATCTCTGTATTCCCTCAGCATGATTCCCCCACCGTGCGCGCTACGCACACGAATCCGTCTTTTTCGTGTTGGGACAACGCGGACAGATCCGGCGGTGTGTGCTCCACGGGCATATCCGCCCGCAGATCGCCCAATCCCACCGGGGATGCGGCCACCGTGTGGGTGCCGCCGTCCTTCAGCGTATCCGCCATAGACAAAATCACGGGGACATCCCTCTCCAGCCGTTTCAGGTGCGACGCATCCACGCCGATTTTGGCCAGAGATGCGATTTTTTCCACGTTCGTTTTCACTTATTTTTCCTCTCGGATCCCCTTCAGCTGTGCGATTTCTTTTGCGTATCCGTCGATCTCGTTGGGCGTTTCCAGATAGAAGGGCAGATGGCGCAGTTTCGGATGGCAGATGATGCGTGTGATGCCCTCGATGCCCAAAAATCCCTCGCCGATCTTCTCGTGGCGATCCTTATGAGCGCCCAGGGGATTTTTGGAGTCGTTCAGGTGGATAGCACGCAGTCTGTCCAGACCGATCACGCGGTCGAACTCCTCCACCACCCCGTCGGTATCTCCGGCGATATCGTACCCGCCGTCGCTGACGTGGCAGGTGTCCAGGCACACGCCGATCTTGTGGCGGATCTCGGGACGCACCAGATCGATAATAGTGCGAAGCTCCTCAAACTTACCGCCGATCTCCGTTCCCTTGCCGGCCATGGTCTCCAGCAGTACCGTAGTGGACTGATCGGGCAGAACGATAGCGTTCAGCAGCTCCGTCACCTGGGCGATGCCCACCTCCATCCCCTGGCCCACATGGCATCCGGGATGGAAATTATACAGCGAGCCCGGCAGGGATTCCAGAAAGCGGAGTTCCTCCGCCATGGCATCCCGCGTATACTGCCGGATATTCTCATCCTTGGAGGCGGGATTGTAGGTATAGGGCGCATGGGCCAAGGCGGGCGCGAAATGATGCTCCTCCATCAAGGCGCGCAGTGCGGCCACATCCGCCGCCGAGGGCGTTTTGGTACCCCGGCTTCCTCTGGGATTTCTTGTGAAATACTGAAAGGTATTGCCGCCGATGGCCAGAGTGGTTTTGCCCATCATTTCATAGCCGCCGGACACGGACACGTGACATCCGATTGTAAACATATCTTTTCCCCCTGCCGCGCAGGATCCTGCCTGCATATTCTGAGTATCCCGGGATAAAACTTATCCCGTATCTGCGTATATTGTACCAATTCCGCCACCCCGTGTCAAGCATGGCCCGCGAGGGACAATTCATGTTTTTGCCGGAATTTCCATATACTATTCCCAAACCTCACAGAAAGGTGCGCCCTGTCCGATTATGCCGAAAACACCCCACTCCTCCGTCATCCGTCTGCGCTCCTGCGGCCGGTTCGTCGTCCACATTGCCCGCCTTCTCCGACGGGATCAGATCACGGTATTCGCCGCCGGATCTTCCTTTTTTTTGCTTTTGTCCGCCGTCCCGTTTCTGATGCTGCTCCTCAGCGTCTCCCAGGTATTCTTCCCCCTTTCCGGGGAGGAGATTCTCCATCTGGTGCAAAACGTGATTCCGCGGGATCTGCTGCCGCTGATCCGCGCTGTGGTGGATTCTCTGGCCAACGAGGGGAGCATTCCCCTTTTGTCCGTCACCGCCGCGACGGCTTTGTGGAGTGCGTCCCGGGGCATGGCCGCCCTGGAGCGAGGGATGGCGGGGGTGTATGAAGTGGACATCAGCCGGGGATTTATCCGGGACGTACTTCGTTCCTTTTTATACACGATGGGGTTCATTGTGCTTCTGCTGGCCACCCAGATCCTTCTGGTATTCGGCGTGCAGATCGCCGACACGCTGATGCACCATTTCCCGGCATTGGAGACACCGCTGACACAGATCATGAACGCCCGCGGGCTGGCCGTTTTCGGGATTCTGTCCCTGTTTTTCACGCTGTTTCACCGGCTGATTCTGTCCCGGGCCTATAGGGGAGCGGATCGACCGGGGGTACTCCCCGGTGCGGTACTGTCCGCCGGGGGATGGATGCTGTTTTCCTTTCTGTATTCTTTATACATCCGATACTTCCCCCGGGCGTCCTATCTGTACGGCGGGTTGGCCCTGCTGCTTGTGATGATGCTGTGGGTGTACTTCTGCATGATCATCCTGCTCTGCGGGGCGGAGGTGAACAAGATCCTCCACCGGGCCGCCCGGGACAGCGGATATATTGCCTCTCTTTTCCGATAAGGTACAAAAACCACTTGCGCAAAATCCCCATTAAGTATATAATAGGTACAGAATCGGTTTGAGAGAAGGTATTTTCATGAAAGACATTCAGCGCATCACCAGCTTCACGGTGGATCACGATTTTCTGACCCCCGGCATCTACATCTCCCGGGTGGACGGGGACATCACCACCTACGATCTGCGCACACGGATCCCCAACGGCGGGGCGTACATGGACTGTCGCACCATGCACTCCGTGGAGCACATGTTTGCCACCTATGTCCGCAACAGCGACATCGCGGACGATGTGATCTATTTCGGTCCCATGGGCTGCCGCACGGGATTTTATCTTGTGGTGCGCAATCAGTCCCCAGAAACGGTGCTCGCTGTGGTGAAATCCACGTTGGAGAAAATCCTTGCCCACGAGGGCGAAGTGTTTGGTGCATCCCGCAAGGAATGCGGCAACTATCTGGATCTGGATCTTTCGGATGCCAAGCGGGAATGCTCCGCCTATCTTACCGTACTGAATGAGAAAAAGGAGATCACATTCCGTTATGAGAAATGAAATCATCGGCATCATCGGTGCCATGCGGGTAGAAATGGAGGCCCTTGCCGCCGCTCTGGACAATAAAAAAACGGAGATTGTCTCCGATATCGAATTCCACACCGGATCCCTGCACGGGCAGGATGTGGTGCTGGCCGTCTGCGGCGTGGGCAAAGTGTTTGCGGCCATGTGCGCCCAGACCATGATTCTGCGCTTCGGCGTCACGAAGATCATCAACACCGGCGTGGCCGGCACGTTGACGGACAAGCTGTCCGTCGGGGACATCGCGGTGGCGGATGACGTGGTCCAGCACGACATGGACACCTCGCCCCTGGGCGATCCCGTGGGACTGATCTCCGGGCTGAACATGGTACATATGCCATCCGACACCGATCTGGCGAATGCGGTCTGCGCCGCCATTGAGAAGACGGGCGGCAACTGGCTACGGGGCACCATCGCCTCCGGCGACGTATTTGTGGCGGATGCGGCGAAGAAGACCTACATCCGTGACACTTTTGGTGCCATTGCCTGCGAGATGGAGGGCGCCGCCATCGGACACGTGTGCACGGTGAATCACGTTCCCTTTGTGGTGGTGCGTGCCATCTCCGACGGCGGAAACGAGGATTCCCCCATGGATTATCCCACTTTTGTGAAGATGGCCGCCGCTCGCTCGGCGGAGGTGGTGCAGTGTTTGCTGGCGGATATGTGAGAGGAGATAAAAAATCAGCCTTTGATAGATGAGAATCAGGAGGGTCAAATGAGTAGAAAAAGCAGAATAGAATTTTTAATCGCAACATTATGTATTTTAATATCCGGTTTTGTGGTGTATGGTCTTATTGGCAGTATGGCAGGCAGTCTTCCCTACAGCAAAGCAGAACAATTTCTGCTTTTCGGTTCTATCGGCGGGTTTGGTTTCAGCATAGTATTTTCATCAATTGTGTTGGCTGTAAATTTTTTCTCCAAGAGGAAAACCCTATTTAAAATAATTGCCTCCGTTTTGTGGCCACTGACATTTGCCTGCATTATTTATGTTGGTATAGTGCTGTATATTCCGTATCATATATACAACCTTGTGAAAATTATTCAGTCCAAGCCCATCGGCAACGATACATCTGAAACCTGACAAAAACAAAAAGCCTCCCATTTTCAGGGAGGCTTTTTCTATTCTTTTCATCCATTATGATCGCATATCTCCCGCATAGGGCAATCCTCGCATTTCGGGGAGCGGGCGGTACAGATTTCCCGTCCGAAATGGACGATGCGGTGGCAGAAATCCGACTGCTCCAAAACGGGAATCACCGGGGTGAGGATTCTCTCCACCCGAAGGGGATCCTTCAATTCCTCGGCATAGAATCCCAACCGGCCGCAGATGCGGATGCAGTGGGTATCCGCCACGATGCCGCCTTTTTTATAAATATCCCCCAAAAGCAGATTGGCGATCTTCCGGCCCACGCCGGGCAAAGAAAGCAGTTCCTCCATGGAATCCGGCACGCGCCCCTCGTAGGTGGTGAGAAGCATAGCGGCGGATTCCTTCAGGCTTTTCGCCTTGGTGCGGAACAGGCCGCAGGGGCGGATCAATTCCTCGATTTGCGCAAGGGGAGCATCGGCCATAGCCTGTGCATCGGGGATCTCCCGGAACAGATCCCGGCAGACGATATTCACCCGCTCGTCGGTGCATTGGGCGGACAGGCGGGCCATGACGAGCAGCCGCCAGGGATCGCCCCCGGACTCCAGGGAGCACTCCGCATCGGGGTATCGCTGACGGAGGATCTCCACGGCGGCCTTTCCTTTGGCCATCAGCCGTTCTGCATCTTTCATATACGAATCTCCTTCTCTCAATCAAAAACCGCCGAAGGGATTCCCCTCGGCGGCAGAAAAATCAGTATCAGACGCCTACTCCGCGGCGACGGCGGTTATAATCGGACTTGGGGTTCACGATCTCACGCCAATCCAGATCGCCGTGATCGAGGGCACAGATCAGCACCTCCGCTGTGGCAATGTTGGTGGCCACGGGCACGTTGTGGATGTCGCACAGGCGCAGAAGCCCGTACTCCTCCTCGCTGAAGGTATTGCGTGGCTGGGTGCTCCGGAAATACAGAAGCACGTCGATTTCGTTATAAGCGACGCGGGAAGAAATCTGCTGCTCGCCGCCATGCTCGCCGGACAGCATCTTTTCCACTTTCAGTCCGGTCGCTTCTTCTATGTATTTGCCGGTAGTACCGGTGGCGCACAAATTGTGCTTGCTCAAAATCCCGCAGTATGCAATACAAAACTGCGTCATCAATTCTTTTTTGGTATCATCGGCAATCAATGCGATTTCCATCTCCGCTTCACTCCTTATTCATTCATTTATATCTACTGCTGACAGTATGATAGACTATATTATAATACCCGCTGTGTGCGTATTTTCCGCATACCGAAAAACAGCCGCACGTCCTTCCCCAGAATCCGATGGGCGATATTGGCGAAGGCTCTGGCCGATTTGGCGGTTTCCTTCGGCAATTCCCCCGTTTCCTGCGACAGAAGCAAGGCACGGTCCCTGGGCACAACACCCAGCGTCCGGACGTGAGTACGGTCGATGATCTCAATCAGACCGGCGCGGATGCCGTCCTCTGCGGCCCTCTCCTCAAAGCAGGAGATGACCAGTCGGCAAGGGATGCCGCCCAACTCCTCCACATACATGGCGGTCCGCTCAGCGGATCGGATGGAGGCGGGCTGCTGGGTAGCGATGATCATGGCGCCGTCCGCAAAGCCGGAGGCGATGGCGCGCACCGCGTCACCCAGGCCGGCGGTATCGCAGATCACAAATTCCGCATGGGATGCCTCACATAGCGAGGCAAGCGTTCCGCAGAACCGATCGGCATCCAGATCCGTAAAGGGATCGGCCGGCGCGGGGCAGAACACCAGATTGGGCAGTCCGGGACAGGACAAGAAGGCCTCCTCGGGGGCACAGCGGTCCTCATAGACATCGGACAGATCGTACAGGACACTATCCTCCACGCCCAGCATCAGATCCAGGCAGCGGTTGCCTGCGTCGCAATCCACAAGAAGCACCCGCCGTCCCTCCCGGGACAAGGCGGCGGCCACGCCCAGGGCCACGGTAGACTTTCCGATTCCGCCCTTTGCGGATGTGACGAGAATTTTATGAAAAAGTTCCATCTGCATCCTCCTGTCCGCAATGTGGGGAAAACGGTGTAATTACACCAATTTCTCGGTGAATTGCCCGCATTTGCAAGCAAAAAATATGGCAATTGTCCAAAGTACCGTGATAATTATACCACGATTCTGTATATTGTGTCAATGGCATTGTTCACAATTTTCACAGATTTAAGGCGCAATTCTCCGTCCATTTTTCGCCCCGGCAAAAAAATATTGCATAAGCGGGGTGCGGCTCTTGCATTTCCCGGGATTACGGGGTATAATACTATTGAATACTTTTTTGTGAGTGAGGTGTCAGCACCATGCCGAAAAACGACAACGAAAAAACCATAACCTTCTCCATCCGCGACGAAAAGGATCGGGAACTGAGAATGATCCTTTCCACCGTGTACGAAGCCCTGAACGAAAAGGGATACAATCCCATCAATCAGCTGGTCGGATACATACTCTCCGAGGATCCGACCTACATCACCAACTACAAAAACGCCCGCAGTCTGATCCGCCGCATTGACCGGGATGAGCTGATGGGTGCGCTGGTGCGCAATTATCTGGGCATCTGATCCCCGCGAGGCATTTATGACGATCTACCGTTTGCCGGAGATGACCCCGATGTCCCTGCCCGATACTCCCATCGCTCTGGCGCTGGGGAATTTCGACGGGGTACACACGGGACACCGCCGACTGCTGTTTGCCGCCCGGGCGGCGGCCGGTAAAATTCCAGGCTGTCTGGCCGGTGCGTGGACGTTCACCACGCTGGCCAAGGAAGTGGCGGATGTGCCTGCGCTGACCACCGCGGAGGAAAAACTGCGTCAATTCGCAGCTGCCGGGTTGGACTTTGCCATTCTGGAGGAGTTTTCCGCGGTGCGGAATCTGTCCCCGGAGGAATTTGCCGCCTCGTATCTGACGGACAAGCTGGGCTGTGCCGCCGTGGTCTGCGGATTCAATTTCCGCTTCGGGCGGGGCGGTGCGGGAGACTGCCGCACATTGCAGGACATTCTATCCGAAAAAAACATCCCTCTCACCGTAGTGGAGCCGGTTCGGCACGAAGATCTGGTAGTATCCTCCACCCGCATCCGTGCCGCTGTGGAGGCAGGCGATATGGACAGGGCCGCCGCATTGCTGGGTCGGCCGTTTTCTGTATGCTTTCCCGTACGGCACGGAAAACAACTGGGGCGGACGATCGGTCTGCCTACCATCAATCAGGATTTTCCTGCGGGACACATCGTGCCCCGGCACGGAATCTATGCCTGCATCTGCACCGTCGGGGACACCCGCCATATGGGCGTTGCCAATGTGGGCGTGCGCCCCAGCGTAGTCAGCGACGGCCATGTGAACTGTGAGACCCACATCATGGATTTCGACGGCGTTCTGTACGGCGAATCCATCCGCGTGGAGTTTCTCACCCGCCTGCGGGATGAGATGCGCTTCGGTTCCATCGATGCGCTCCGCCAAGCCATCGAGGCCGACATCCGAAATGCACGGGCATATTTTGCCGCCCATCCTTTTTGTGAAAGGACAATCCCATGAAACAACGATTTCTCGCCATCCTGCATGGCATGATGGCCGTGATTCTGTTATTGCCCTATGTGATCGCCCCCGTCCACGCCGCTGCTCCTCCGGAGATAGCGGGAGCCGCCGGGGCGTATTTGTATAATTTTGAAAACGACGCGCTGCTGTACGAATTGAATCCCGACGCGCGCATCTATCCCGCCTCCACAGTCAAGCTGATGACGGGTATTCTGGCCATGGAAGCCCTGGGGGACACGCCGGATCGGACCATCACCGTCACTGCCGAGATGCTGAACAAGGTGGTCGGCAACAATATGGGTCTGAAGGTAGGGGAAATCGTCACCGTAAACGATATGCTTCACGGTCTTCTGCTCAACGGTGCCAACGACGCGGCACAGGTGCTGGCGGTGGAGATTGCCGGCTCGGTAGACGATTTTGTGGAGGAGATGAACGAAAAGGCCCAGTACCTGGGTGCCTACAACACCTTCTACACCAATCCCACGGGCATGCACAGCGAGGCTATGATCACCACCGTAGCGGACACCGCCGCCATCGCCAAGTATGCCTATTCCCTGCCCGGATTTCTGGAGATCACCTCCCTGTCCAAGTACGTAATGGAAGCAACCAACAAAAGCGACTACCGGAATCTATACAACCGGAACGGGCAGATCTCCCGCTTTTATGAGCCGAATTATCTGTACTCCGGTTCCCTGGGCATGAACGCCGGCTACACCAAGCAGGCGGGATACTGTCTGGTATCTGTGGCCCAACGGGATGAGTTGAGTTATCTGTGTGTCATCATGAACGCGGAAAGCACCGACGAGGATATTTTCAGCTACGCAAACGCAGAGGCACTTCTGGATTATGCCTTCGATTCCTATGCATACATCGAGGTGCTGTCCCAGAAACAGCGGATCTGCGAGCTGTCTGTGGCATTGTCCTCCACGGTGGATTACGTCACGCTGGTGCCGGCGGAATCCATCACCCGGTATTTGCCCACGGATTACAATCCGGAGGATCTCCACATCACCTACACCACTTACGACGAATCCCTGACCGCCCCCGTACAGGAGGGCACCGTGTACGGCACGGTCACCGCTACATACGGCGAGGAAATTCTGGGCTCCACCGATCTGATCGCCACCGCCTCCGTTTCCCGGAGCGAGTTTCTCCATCTGCTGCAGCAGATCAAGGATTTCACATCCGGGCGGTTCTTCCGCGCGGTGATTGTATTTATCATACTGTTCAGCGTGGCCTATGTACTTTTTGAAGCCCACCGCCGGGAAATGCAGATCCGTCGGCGATACTAATGCACTTGCCATACAGGCAGCTATAATTCCCACACAACGGGCAAGTGCTCGAGAATTTCCCTGACGGAAAATTCTCCAAGGTTTTGTCTGAGACTAATGCACTTGCCATGCAGGCAGCTATAATTCCAACAAAACGGGCAAGTGCCCGAG
>JAFUIQ010000008.1 GCA_017468385.1 Clostridia bacterium | reverse complement strand
AAAAGGTGGTGGGTCAAGGGCAACGCCCTTGTAACGGCGTTTCTTTTTGATAACTTTTTCTTTGCGCTTCTGGTGTCAAAGAAAAAGTGGAGAACGACTTCAGCTGTGGAAGATGGCGTGAGTATAACGCAGACCCTTTTTGCAAAAAGGGTCCGCACCCCCAAAAACCTTTAAAAAGGATTATTTATCAAAGTTTTGGTCCACCTTTTTTAAAAGGTGGTGGGTCAAGGGCAACGCCCTTGTAACGGCGTTTCTTTTTGATAACTTTTTCTTTGCGCTTCTGGTGTCAAAGAAAAAGTGGCAAACAACTTCAGCCATATTAAATGGCGTGAGTATAACGCAGACCCTTTTTACAAAAAAGGTCCGCACCCCCAAAAACCTTAAAAGATTTTTTATTAAAGTTTTCGTCCACCTTTTTCAAAAGGTGGTGCGGTCCGGGCGCATAGCCCGGGAATATCCCGATCAACCCGAAAGGAGGCTGTATATGTCCGGGGTAAAACTGTTTGACACATTCAGCGAAAATCCCACCTATGCCCGCTGTGAGAAGAAGCGGCTGGGGCTGTATCTGCATATCCCCTTCTGCCGATCCAAATGCGCGTACTGCGATTTTTATTCCATGGTTCCCCAGAATGATGAACTCATTGAGCGGTACGTCAATGCGCTGATCACTCATATGCAGTCGTACCGGCAGGGCACGAAAGAATATTACGTGGATACGGTGTTCATCGGCGGCGGTACGCCCACCTGCCTGCCCACGGAGCAGCTGATCCGGCTGATCCGGGCGGTTAGGAAGAATTTCACCGTGGTCAAGGACGCGGAGTTCACCGTGGAGGCCAATCCGGCCACCGTGGATACGCCTATGCTCAATCGCCTGCGCCGGGCCGGCGTCAATCGGCTCAGCATGGGATTGCAGAGCGCCAATAACGAAGAGCTGGCCGCCCTGTCCCGCATCCACCGGCGGCAGGATTTCGCCGAAAGTTTCCGGGCGGCGCGCCGTGCCCGCATCGAGAACATCAACGTGGATCTCATGTTCGGCATCCCCTACCAAACCCGCGAGAGCCTGATGAAAACCCTCCGCTACGTGGTGCGGCTGGGGCCGGAGCACATCTCCCTGTACGATCTGATCCTGGAGCCGGGCACCAAGCTGTATGCCCAGCGGCAGAATCTGCCCTTTCCCTCGGAGGATGAGGAGGCGGATATGTACCTGGCGGCGGTGGAATTCCTCGCCCAAAACGGATACGGCCAGTACGAGGTGTCCAATTTTGCAAGACCGGGCTATATGTGCCACCACAATCTGAAATACTGGAACTGTGAGGAATATCTGGGCCTGGGCGTGGCCGCCCATTCCTTCTTCCGCGGCAATCGGTTCGCCTTCATCCGCCATATGGATCGGTATATGAACGGCCTGGAGCTGCCGAATTCCGCCATCCGGCTGACGGAGCAGAACGATACCGTGTCCCCGAGAGAACGGCTGGGCGAGTACATTATGCTCCGCTTCCGCCTTAGAGAGGGGCTGAACTGCCGGGATTTCGCCCGCCTGTTCGGATTCTCCTTTGAGGAATTGTACGGCCGGAAGATGTACCCCTATGTAAAAAACGGATTTGCCACCTATAAGGACGGCGTGTTCGCCCTGACTCCCCGGGGCATGTTTGTCAGCAACTACATCCTCTCCGACATTCTGGAGTTTGAGGATCTGGGACAGCTGGATATCTTCAACGGAACGAAATAATATAAATGAGAAAAATAAGGCAGGATAACGGCATGAAAAAGGCAGCGTTTATCGGCACGGATAAGATTCGGGATGTGTATCCCGCCCATTTGCTCGACCGCCTGACATCCGAGTTGGATTTCCCCATTCCCGAAATACTGAACCTCTCCAATCTGGATTCCTACCGCCGTGAGACGGCGGAGGTGGAGTATCTGTTCTCCACCTGGGGCATGATCGCTCTCACCGAGGAGCAGATCCGCACCTATTTTCCGAAGGTGCGTGCCCTGTTTTATGCGGCGGGAACGGTGCAGGCCTTCGCCCGCCCTTTCCTGAATTGCGGGATCGAAGTGTTTTCCGCCTGGGCGGCCAACGCCGTGCCCGTGGCGGAGTACACCTTCGCCCAGATCGTTCTGGCAAACAAGGGATTCTTCCGGCGGATGCATCACGCCCACGAGGGCGGATCCGCCTGGGCAGGACGGCAGAGCGCGGGCGAGTACACGGGCAATTACGAAACGAAAGTGGGTATCATCGGCGCGGGCATGATCGGCAAGATGGTGATCGAGCGGCTGAAATCCCTGGATTTCGTGGACGTGCTGGTGTTCGATCCCTTCCTGCCCGATGACAAAGCCGCCGCACTGGGCGTGACGAAGGTGGATCTTCCCACCTTGTTTGCGGAGTGCGCCGTCATTTCCAATCACCTGGCCAACAATGCCCAGACCCAGGGCATGCTGAACGGATCCCTGTTCGAGAAAATGGGCAAATACGCCACCTTCATCAATACCGGCCGCGGCGCCCAGGTGGTGGAGGCGGATCTGATCGCCGCCCTGAAGGCGGAGCCCACCCGCACCGCCCTTCTGGATGTGACCTATCCCGAGCCGCCCCGGGCGGAATCGGAATTGTATACCCTGCCCAACGTGGTATTGACCCCCCACATCGCGGGATCGCTGTACAACGAAATTCACCGCATGGCCCAGTACATGTACGAGGAATATCGGTCTTACGACGCGGGGGAGAAAACCCGCTTCTCTGTCACGATGGAGATGCTGGCCACCATGGCGTAAGCCAACGGAAACAATAAAAAGGAGGTGTCGCATGTAGCCATGCGTCACCTCCGCGAGCCTTCCTTTGCCCGACATGGGCAAAAAACGGGCAATCTCGCCGCAAATTTCAGCGTGTTTTCGAATTTTTACGTCGCGAACGTAAAAATTCGGGGCTGTTGCATTTCGATGCAACAGCCCCTTTTTCGTATGTATTACTGGACGTCGCGGCCCACCTTGGAGAAGGCTTCGAAGTCGTCGCCAATCAGCTTGTGAACGGACTTGACAGCGCGGTTGTAGGTGGTGGTGGAGGGAACCTTGCCCTTGCCCAGCGCACCGTTGGCAATGTTCAGAACGCTGCCCCAGTTGCCGACAAATCCAACGTCGAAGCACTTGCTGGCGTAGATCAGATCCAGCATGTCGCCGGAATCCGCATCCTGTGCGTAGCGGCGCTTCAGCATCTTCTCTTTGAAAGCGGGGGTCAGGGTCTGCAGACCTTCATAGGAGAAGTACTCCAGCATGTATCCCAGATCGGTGGTGTCCACCTTGGTGTTGGGAATACCCATCATAGGTGTGGGAGTCTCGATGATGTGGTAGTAGCGCTCCTGCTCGGGGGTCCACTTGGGCATGGGCAGAATACCGAACTCGTCTTCCATGTCTGCAAACTCGGTGATAACCAGCGCACCGCCGACGGTGAACAGCTGCTTACCGGCAGCGAACATGCCGCGGGCGTACATCCAGCGGTTGCTGAAGCCTTCGTAATCGGTGGCTCTTGCGATGTCGTAGGTAACCTTGGGATCGATCAGCAGCTTGGACAGAGTCTCCATCTTGGTCACAGCCTCAGAGGTCTGCAGGAAGGAGTAGATGGGCATGCCGTCCTTGTCCAAAGTCGCGTAGTGCTCATCCAGACCGGTGATCAGGAAGTGGAACTGACCGGCCTCGTAGAAGAAGCCCAGGGTGTCGCCCAGATCGGTTTCGCCGTTGGCGTTCAGATCCTGGTATACGGCACGGGACATCTCGGCGAACTTGTCGAATGTCCACTGATTCTTGCGAACCAGCTCATAGGGATTGTCCAGATTGTTGTTCTTGGCCAGGGTTTTGTTGAAGTACAGAGAACGGGCGCAGCGGTCGTCGATGACGGAGATGTCACCGGTGGTGTAGAACATGCGGTTGGCTACGCAGAGCTCCCGGTTGGCGTTCTGGTCCCACCATTCGTTGTTCAGATCCACGGTCACCATGTCCTTGATGTCCAGCAGATTGCCGGCCTTGGCGCTCTTGTAGCTGTCGGACCACTTGCCGAATACTACATCGTACTGATCCAGACCGCCGGAAACCAGAGCGGCGATATCGGACAGAGGAGCCTCGGAATAGTCGTAGGCGATGTTGAAATTATACTTGTTGATACAATCCTGTACGCGCTTGTAAACCGCACTCTCGAAGGGGTCGGGGGACTCGGTTTCGATCCAGATTTCGTTGGTCTGGTAATAACCGTAGCTGAGAGCCGGGCTTACGCCGTGGATGCGAAGGCTGGCGCCCTCGAAATCGGTCTTGTCCAGCACCAGACCGGTCTGCTCCGGTGCGGTGGTGTCGGTGTCCGATCCGGAGTCGGAAACAGCGGGTGTGTCGGGATTATCCGGGGTGTCCGGCGTTTCCTTGTCGCAGGAAGCAAAGGCCGGAGCAAGCATCAGTGCCGCCAGAATCAGGGCGAGAATCCGCTTCAAATTCATAATCATGTCCTTTCCGATTTTTCAATCAATGGGTTGATAGCGATGGGCGGCAGCAAATCGGTGCAGACGAGGTGAACAAATGCAACCAATTTACAGCCTCTTCATTGGTATTTTAGCACAATTTTTTCGCATGGAAAATAGAAAAATTCCCATTGGGCATTGATTTTTTCCACCTGATAGGACATGGAACGTATTTTTTCCCGGAAGCAGTTCCCCTATAGCAAAAAAACCGCACTTTCGTGCGGTTTTTTTATGAAGTTATTCGGCGTTATTCAGTAACATCCTTACCTACGGCAATAATCTTGTCGTAATCTACCTGGATCAAAGCGGGAAGTCTCTTGGAAGCTCTTGTATAAGAGGAAGATTTGGGAACACGGCCGGCATCGATGGAGCTGTTACCCATGCCCAGCATGTCGCCCCAGTTGGCCACAAAGCCCATGTCGAAGCACTTGTTGGCATAGATGATGTCCAGCATGTCGCCGGAATCCTTATCCTGTGCGTAACGTCTCTTCAGCATCTTATCCTTGAAGGTGGGAGATACGGTCTCACGGCCTTCGTATGCGAAATACTCTGCCATGTAACCCACGTCGGTAGCGTCTACCTTGGTGTTGGGGATGCTGACCAGAGAGGCACCGGGATCCATGATGTGGTAGTAACGGTTCTGATCGGAGTTCCACTTAGGCATGGGAAGGATACCGAACTCGTCTTCCATATCGGCAAACTCAGCGATAACCAGAGCGCCGCCTACGGTGAACAGATGCTTACCGGCAGCGAACAGGCTGCGGGCGTATGTAAAGCGGTTGCTGAATCCACCGAAATCGGTGAACTTCTGAATGTTGATGGTCAGGCCGTCCTCGATCAGCATGTTGGCAACGGTTTCCATCTTGGTAACCGATTCGGAATCCTGCAGGAAGGAGTACACAGGCATGCCGTTTTCATCCAGGGTGAAGTAGTGCTCGCCTACACCGGTCATGAAGAAGTTGAACTGACCGTTCTCGTAGAAGAATCCTACGATATCCTCAGAGTCAACCTCACCGCCGCCATCCACGTCACGGGCTACGTCGCGGCACATCTGAGCGAACTTTTCCAGTGTCCACTTATTTGCGCGAACCAGCTCATAGGGGCTTTCCAGATCGTTGGCAGCCGCCAGTGTCTTGTTGAAATACAGAGCACGGGTGCAGCGGTCATCGATGGTGGACATATCACCGGAGGTATAGAACATACGGTTGCCCACGTTCAGCTGGGTGTTGGCGTTCTGGTCCCACCACTCGTGGGTCAGATCGATCGTGGGGATTTCCTTCATGTCCAGCAGGTTGCCGCCCAGGGAGATCTCCCAGGAGCCGAGCCAGGTGCCCAGCAGGATATCGTACTGGTCCAGACCACCGGATACGGTTTCGGCCACATCGCCGCAGGAGTTCTTGGAGCCGGTGTATTCGATACCGAAATTGTACTTGGTCTCACAGTCCTGAATACGCTGATAAACAGAAGCTTCAAAGGGGTCGGACGATTCCGCTTCTGCCCAGATATCCATTACTTCGTAGTAACCGGCAGCGTACTCTTCGTTCATACCGATGATACGGAGCTTGGTGCCGCCGAAGTCAGTCTTATCCAGAACCAGACCGGGATCTTCCGGGGGCTGGGTGTCGGAGGGCTGGTCGGAGGATACCGGCACGTCGGGGGTGTCCGGTGTGTCCTGATCACAGGAAGCGAAAACCGGTACCAGCATCAAAGCTGCCAAAAGAAGGGCAAGAATTCTCTTCATATAGGGACATCCTTTCTTAAATAGAAAAATAAATATCTTCCGATTGTTATTATAGCATCCGCTGAAAAATGTGTCAATACAGCCAAAGAAAAAAGCCGCACAGCGTGCGGCTTTTTTATGTAAAAAATTACTCTCTGCCGATGGATGCCAGGGTGTCGAAGTCCTTCTGGATCAGACCGGGAACGGCCTTACCCATACGGTTGTAAGAGCTGGTCTTGGGGATTCTGTTGGCCAGCACGGCGCTGTCACCAACGCCGAGCATATTGTTCCAGTTGCCTACGTATCCGATATCGAAGCACTTGTTGGCGTAGATGATATCCAGCATATCACCGGAATCGGAGTCCTGTGCGTAACGACGCTTCAGCATTCTGTCCTTAAAGGTGGGGGACAGGGTCTCGCGGCCTTCGTAGGAGAAGTATTCCATCATGTAACCGATATCGGCGGCATCGGTCTTGGTGTTGGGGATACCGATCATAGCGCACTGAGGATCCAGGGTGTGGTAGTAGCGATCCTGGTCGGAGTTCCACTTAGGCATGGGCAGGATACCGAACTCGTCTTCCATGTCCGCGAACTCGGTGATAACCAGAGAGCCGCCCACGGTGAACAGATGCTTACCGGCTGCAAACAGGCTGCGGGCATAGGTGAAGCGGTTGCTGTAGCCTGCGAAGTCGGTGAACTTGTGGATATCGATGGTCAGGCCATCCTCAATCAGCAGACCGGCAACGGTTTCTACCTTGGTAACCGCTTCGGAATTCTGCATGAAGGAGTAAACGGGCAGACCGTTCTCGTCGATGGAAGCATAGCGCTCGCCCATGGCGATCATGAAGCTGTTGAACTGACCGCTCTCGCGGAAGAATCCAACGATGTCCTCGGTGTCCACGGAGCCGCCGCCGTCTACGTCATTCTTAACGTCGCGGCACATCTGAGCGAATTTTTCCAGCGTCCACTGATTGCTGCGAACCAGCTCATAGGGGCTTTCCAGGTCGTTGGCAGCAGCCAGGGTCTTGTTGAAGTACAGAGCGCGGGTGCAGCGATCGTCTACGGTGGTGAAGTCACCGGCGGTGTAGAACATACGGTTGGCTACGTCCAGCTGCTCGTTGGCGTTCTGGTCCCACCACTCGTTGGACAGATCGATGGAATCGATCTCTCTCAGATCCAGCAGGTTACCTGCCTTGGAGCCGGGCCACATGGTGTTCCACGCGTCGAGAACCACATCATACTGATCCAGACCGCCGGAAACCAGGCTGGCCACATCGGTCATGGGGTTCTGGACACTGGTGTACTCTACACCGAAGTTATACTTGGTGAGACAGTCCTGAATACGCTTGTAAACAGCGTTTTCAAAGGGATCGGCCTGTTCGGTCTCCATCCAGATATCGGAGGTCTGATAGTAACCGAAGTTTCTCTCTTCGTTGATACCGATAATGCGGAGGTTGGTACCGCCGAAATCGGTCTTATCCAGAACCAGACCCGTCTCTTCCGGGGCAGTGGTCTCGGTGTCGGAGCCGGAGCCGGAATCGGAAACGGCGGGGGTATCGGGATTGTCCGGCGTTTCCTTATCACAGGAAGCGAACACGGGAGCCAGCATCAATGCTGCCAGCAGAAGCGCGAGAATTTTCTTTGCGTTCATGATAAAATCCTTTCTGAATTTTATAAATCTATAGTTGATAGACACACTAATTATAGCAAAAGTAGAGAAAACAATCAACAAGCCGTTTATTTGACCAAACGAAAATACATGTTTATATGGAAAAATTACATGTGGCGTGGAATAATTCCAGTGTGTCCCCGCGGAAAAGCGGGGTTGTGCGGCGAGGGATTTCGTGGTACAATAAAGGCAGGCCCGCCCGCGGGACCATACAGCCAACGAAACGAGGATATAAATATGATATATAAAGCCGTCATCTGGGATCTGGACGGAACGCTTCTGGATACTTTGCAGGATCTGGCATCCGCGGTGAATTATTCGCTGGAAGCCTTCGGCCTTCCCCTCCGGTCGGTGGAGGAGGTCCGCACCTTCGTGGGAAACGGCATCCGCAAGCTGATCGACCGATCCGTGCCCGCGGGAACGGATCCCGCTACGACGGACGGGGTGTTCGGGGAATTCCGCACCTATTATGCCGCCCACTGCAGCGATACCACCGCCCCCTACGAGGGGATTCCGGGATTGCTGGCCGATCTGGCCCGGGCGGGGGTGAAGATGGCCATCGTCTCCAATAAAGCGGATTTTGCCGTGCAGGATCTGACCCGCCATTATTTTGGGGATAAGATCGCCGTGGCCGTGGGCGCCCGGGAGGATATGCCCAAAAAGCCCGCCCCGGATATGGTGGAATACGCCCTGACCGCCCTGGGCATCACCAAAGGGGAGGCCGTGTACGTGGGCGATTCCGAGGTGGACGTGATCACGGCCCGGAATACCGGCATGGATTGCCTGTCCGTCGCGTGGGGATTCCGCTCCGAGGAGATCCTCCGGGCCGCCGGCGCGACGACGATCCTCCGTACTCCGCAGGAGTTGAAAACCGCCGTGCTGGGTGATATATAAAGTTTTTGCGGAGCTTTTCCGAGTTCGTATCACAAACTCGCCTAAAGCGACCGTATTTTCCGTGGCGTTTCTTTTTGATAACTTTTTCTTTGCGCGGTGGCCACAAAGAAAAAGCGGCAGACGAGTTCGTTTGCCTGAATGGCTGCACACCATACAAAAACCGATCTGTAAACACAGACCGGTTTTCTTTATAACACAATTCTCTCCGGGAAGGCTTCCTTCCGCAGAATCCCCCACATCTTGTCGATGTAGGCCAGAGTGTAGAAATTCTCATAATAATGATAATAAAACGCACCCCGCAAGGTCATCTCGTATACCCCGTCCGTCTCCGTCACAAATCCCAGAAGACGGGCCAGCGCCAGCTCCGCTCCGTACATCTTTTTCAGCGGCACGCCGAAGAAGGAGGCAAAATCCCGGGAATCCACACGGGTGGAATAGGCCGTCCAGAACAGGTAATACACCATCCGCTGGCGGAGGGTGAAGCGGATCGTCAGCGCGGTGGGCAGATCCCCCTCATCGATGCGGCGGCAGTATTCCTCCACGGAGAAGGTGTTGATCTTGAACTGATCCCGCAGAAGGGTGGTGGCGGAACAGCCGAAGCCGAGGAAATTGTCCCGGGTCATGGAGGAGTACCTCGCCTGCTTCTCCCGGGAGAAGGTCCAGATGGAGTTCCGCTCATATCCCCTGTCCAGACAGTATTTCGTGATTGCGTCCAGAAGGGCGCGTTTTTCTTTTTTCGGCATGGCGGGGATGGTGCTGTCCGTGAAGGCGAAATCAATAAAGGGATAGATGGCCACATGATTGGCCCCGATGGCAAAGGCCGTGTCGATGTCGGCCCGCAGATCCGCAAATGCCTGCCCCGGCAAAGCGAAGATGAAATCCATGGACACCGTCTCAAAGGGCACGGCGGCCAGAGCCCGGGCAATGGCCCCGCTGTCTATGGCATCCCGCCCCAGAATACTCTGGTATTTCCCCGAGAAGGATTGGATGCCGATGCTGATCTTCGTCACCCCCGCATCCTTCAGGGTCCGCAGGGTGGGCACAGTCACGTTGTCCGGGTGCAATTCCACCCCGATTCCCTCGGTGATGAGGAAATGCTCTCCCACCGCCGCCAGGATATCCTTCATCCGATCCGCCGCCAGAGCGGGGGTGCCTCCGCCGAAATACAGGCTGGTGACGGTCTTTTTGCCCCCGTACTGCCCGCCCACGGCGTGGATTTCCCGGATCAGGGCATCCACATACCGATCGCACAGATCCTGCCGGTATACCACCTTGCAGTAGGGGCAGAATCGGCAGATGCTTTGGCAGAAGGGGATGTGAATGTACAGCCCCAGCCCCCGGCAGTCCCCGTAGGGTAGGAAGCGATCGTATTCCTTTGTAAACGTGAAGGGCTTGGGGGAGCGGGTCAGCCACATCCGTGTCAGATCGGTGATAATACTCATGTCTCTCCTATATGTACTTCAGATAGGTTTTCAGCATCTCGGCGAGAATCCGCACATTGCCGCGGAAGAGCAGGGTGTATTCCGCCACAAAGAAGTAGCCGCACTTCTCGCACAGGCCGGGCACATCGATACAGCGGCCGCAGGTGCTGATCTTCCCGTTCTCGATCACCAGGCACTGGTGACAGGGAGTGGGGAAGGAGTTGTCGATCAGATAGGGAAAGGCGCTTTTCAGATTGAATACGGGCGCGCCCTCGGCCATCATGTCGGTGATCACCCGACAGCACGCCGCCTTGTCCTCCCGCGTCAGGGCCAGATCCGCCGTGTCGGGATAGGGCGTGTGGAAATTGAAGGAAACGGCCCGGATGTTCTTCGTATCCCGGGCGGTGATGCACACGTCCCGGACCGTGTCCTTGTTGATCTGATTGATGGCCATGTACAGACAGATGTTGTCCCGGGCGGCGCGGTCAATGTTGTACAGAATCGTATCGTAGGTGTCGCCGCGGATCTCGTTGTGCTTTTCCCGATCCCCGTCCAGACTGAGCAGGATCAGATCCGCCTCGGGCAGATTCAGGGGGAAGGTGCCGTTGGTCACCACGTTCACGATGAGAAATCCCATGGCCTTGGCCTCGATCACCAGATCTCTCAGGGTTTTCTCCCCGTCCCGCCACAAAAACGTCTCCCCGCCGCAGAAGAACAGAATCCGCACGCCGCGGTCGTACAGGGTCTGCATCTCGCCGCGGATCCGGGTATAGGGATGGATCACCGCCGTGATGTTATTCACGGAGCAGTGCTTGCAGTGGAGATTGCAGGCATCGGTCAGAATGACCGTGCCCAGAATGGGGTCCTTCCCCCGGAACAGAATCGTTTTGATGCCGAAGGCAGCAAAATGCAGAAAAGAAGACAGTTTCATGGGTACTCCTCCCTCAGAAATCCGCTTCGCGGATTATGCCCGCCGCATCCAGCGACAAGGCGGCCAGCAGAGAGTCCGCATCCCCGTGGGGAACGAAATCGTCGGCGGCCAGAATTTTTACCCGCACATCCGCCCCCGATTCGGCCAGGATGGCGGTGATCGCCTCACCGATGCCGCCCCGGCGCATGCCTTCCTCCACGATCAGACAGCACTTGGCCCCGTCCATGGCGGATCGGATGTCCCCCGCATTAAGCGGATACAGCCTGGCAAGACGGATCACCCGCACCGGGCGGGATGCCGCCAGTACTTCCGCCGCCCGCAGTGCCTCGTGAGCGATCCGGCCGTAGGTCAGGATCACCAGCGGCTCGCCCCCGATGTTTCCCGGAAAATCGGCGGCGCAGATACCGTCGGATACCCCGCGCCAGAGAGCGCGGTCATACTCGACCTCGCACCCGCGGGGGTAGCGGATCACGCTGACCGCGTCGGATGTGAGTGCCCGGGTAAGATGGTCGTCCAATTCTGCATAGGATTCCGGGGCGAATACCTCCACCCCGGGGATGGGGGTGAACAGCCCCACGTCAAACAGTCCCTGATGAGTGGTGCCGTCCCCGGGCACAATGCCGCACCGATCGAGAGCCAGCACCACAGGCAGCTTCTGCAAAGCGCAGTCGTGCAGCACCTGATCGAAGCTCCGCTGGGCGAAGGTGGAATAGATGGCCGCCACGGGCCGCATGCCGCCCCGGGCCAGCCCCGCGGCAAAACTGACCGCGTGCTCCTCCGCAATGCCCACATCGTAAAACCGATGGGGATATCGCTCCGCAAAGGGAGCCAGCCCCGTTCCGTCCCGCATGGCGGCGGTAATGGCGCAGAGCCGACCGTCTTTTTCCGCCAATCGGCATAGGGATTCCCCGAAAGCGTCGGAGAAGGTCCTCTTCTTCGGCACCTCGCCGATGTCCACGGCAGGATCAAAGGGGGATACGGCGTGATACCGCTCCGGATGGGCCTCGGCCGGGGCGTATCCCCGTCCCTTCCTCGTGATCACGTGCACAATGCAGGGCACATCACACCCCATGGCCTCCCGGAATACGTATTCCAGGGTGTCTTCCCGACTGCCGTCCACAGGGCCCAGATACTCCAGCCCCAGATTCTCAAAGATGTTCTTTTTGTT
Organism: Clostridia bacterium; assembly: GCA_017468385.1. Taxonomy (GTDB): domain Bacteria; phylum Bacillota; class Clostridia; order Oscillospirales; family CAG-272; genus SIG701. The sequence goes on along the minus strand of JAFUIQ010000008.1, from coordinate 37,323 downwards.
CAGTGTCCGCTTGATGAATTCCTTCACGCCGATGGCACAGCGGATCACGCCCCGCCCCAGAACGGGTATGCGGGCGCAGATTTTGTGCACCGTGTGCTTGAAGGAAAAATAGCCCCGGCTCAGGCGGATCTTTGTGAAATAATCGGACAGGGCCCCCACGTTTTTCGAGATGGACATCTCGTTGTCGTTGAGAACGATGAGCAGTTTCAGCCCCCGCTTGGCGCAGTTCTGGAGCGCCTCGTACACCATGCCGCAGCCGAAGGATGCGTCGCCGATCACGGCCACCACCCAGGCATCCCGTCCCGCTTGTAGGTTGGCCTCCGCCATGCCGATGGCGCAGGAGAGGGCCGGCCCGGAGTGGCCGGCGGAGAGGGGATCGTATTCGCTTTCCTCCCGACGGGGGAATCCGGACATGCCGCCGTACTTGCGCAGATCGGCAAATCCCGCCCGGCGACCGGTGAGGATCTTGTGGGCGTAGCACTGATGCCCCACATCAAAAACGATGGCGTCCCGGGGCGCGTCAAAGACCCGATGGAGGGCCACCGTCGTCTCCACAATGCCCAGATTGGACGCCAGATGACCGCCGTTTTTTGCGACGGCGGTGAGGATCTCTTCCCGGATCTCCCCGCACAGGGCGGTGATCTCCGCGGGATTCAGCTGTTTTATATCGGCGGGGGATGCGATCTTTTCTATCATATCGTTTCCTCCATGTTGCGTTTGAAATCAGCCTCCCAGACGGCGGCATTCTTCCTCGTATACCGCGCTGAGACGCTGTGCCCGGGCGTAGGCCTCCTTCATGAAGCGGGCCTCGCCCCATTCGGCATAAACGGGGATCTGCTCGCACACATCCCGTCCCCGCTTCACTTCCAGCGTCAAAGGACCCCGGTAGCCGCTCTCGGCCAGATCCCGCATGGCCGCATCCCAGTCCCGGATGCCGTCGAAGGGGAGAAAATGGGTGTCACAGCGGGTGTTGGGGATGGGCCCCATGGTCTTGCCCCGGTTGTCGTGGAGATGGGTGCAGAGGATGCGTCCCCTGGCCTGCTTTGGCCAGTTCACATCGGGGGTGTAGGCCTGGTTGTGGCCCGCATCCCAGCAAACGCCCGCCAGATCCGCGGGGATGTTTTCCAGAAGATAGGCCAGATGGCTGGGGACCTCCATGGTCTCCAAAGCCATTTTTATCCCCACAGAGCGGCAGTATTCCGCCACAATGCCGAAATTTTCGGCCCCGGCCGCGGTGGGCGCGGGCATGGTGGGGGCAAAGGTGGGATGAACCACCAGATAAGGCGCGCCCGTGTGCTCCGCCACTTCGCGGGCACAGCGGCACAGCAGTTCCCGATAGGTCACGGCGGCGTCACTGCTTTCCCACATCACGCCGATGCCCAGATCGGTAAACGGCGTGGGGTACAGCGGTGCGTGTACGGAGTAAACCGGCACGTTTTGTTCCTTTATATACTTGGCCTGGCGGTAGAATTTCTCGCGGTCTTCCTCCGTCTCTCCCCAGACCATGCTTACGTTATCGAAGCCCGCCTCCAGCACGTTTGCGATGCGTTCCTCAATTTTTGTGCCAAATGCGGTGTTCAGGGCAATGCCCCATTCAGTCTTTGCCATACAGTATGATTTCCTCCAGATGCTGCGGTGTGGATGCCAGGGCGATGGCGCCCGCCTCGGTCAATTCCCCGGCGGAGCCGTAGCCCCACAGCACGCCGACTGTGCTTATATTGTGTGTTTTCGCGCCCGTCACGTCGTGATGACGGTCGCCTATCATGATGCAGTCCCCGGGATCGCTGCCCGTTGCCTGCAAAACGTACTCGATCACGGCGGCCTTCGTGCCGCGGACCTGTTCCATATCGCTGCCGCCTACAAAATCAAAATAGGGCGACAGAGCGAAATGCTCCAGAATCCGGACGGCAAATGCCTCCGGCTTGGACGTGGCCAGCATCAGGGATTTCCCCGCGTTTTTCAGATGAGTGAGCATCTCGGGGATGCCGGCGTACACTTCGTTTTCAAATATGCCCGTCTCGGCGAAATATTCCCGGTACAGCCCCATGGCGTGCCGGGCCTCCTCCGGGGTCAGATGAAACCGCTCCGCCAAAGCATCCAGCAGCGGCGGCCCGATGAAGGAGTACAATTCCTCCCTTGGCGGCGCATCGATGCCCATGCGGGAGAGGGCATACAGAATGGAGTTCGTGATGCCCAGCCCGGGATCGGTGATGGTCCCGTCCAAATCAAATAAGATCAAGTTTTTGCTCATGCCCGCATCTCCATCCACAGTTTCGCCCGCAGAATCCCCAGCTGAGTCTTGCCGTCGGGGATCTCTCCCCGGGCTACCATGGCCACCGCCTCCGTTATCGGGATCTTGCGGAGGCGCAGAAACTCATCCTCGTCGGGATGACACTCGCCCGGGTGCAGCCCCGTGGCCAGATACATGTTGATGTCCTCCGAAATCAGCGCCGGACAGCCGAAATACTTGCCCAGATCGATCATGCTGTCCGCCGTAAATCCCGTCTCCTCGGATAACTCCCGCCGGGCGGCCGCCAGCCGATCTGTTTCTCCCTCCTCCAGCTTGCCTGCCGGGATCTCCAAGAGGACCCGGCCCATGGCGTAGCGGAACTGCTCCACGAAAATGATCTCCCCGTCCTCGGTCACAGGCACCACGCATACCGCGCCCCGGTGCCATGCCACCTCCCGGATGGATGTGCCGCCGCTTGGCAGACGGACGGTGTCCTTCGTTACGTGCAGTACGACCCCGTCGTAGATCTCTTTTCGGTCGATGCATACTTCCCGCATTTCTTCGTTGGTCATAGGATGTGTCCTTTCTGCGCATTGCGATTCGGTAATATGGTAGCACAAGGGGACGGAAAAATCAAGGGCACGGGGGATATATCCCGCAAATCATGGGATTTTCGGCACTTTTTGGGGAAATATTTTCGTGTAACCCCTTGCAATCGGGGGAAAAGTATGGTATACTACCTATGCTGAAAGTATAGAGTATTAAGGAGAGTGGGTTTGATTCCCGCTCTTTATTTTTGTACAAAGCAGTATCATAAGGAGATTGCGTATGAGTATGGATGAAAAGAATACCTCCGCCTTGGGTGCCGAGAAGAAACGGCCGCCCCGTCCGAAGAATATTGCCGACCGAGTGCGGGATCTTCTGTTTGATACAGTCCTGGCACAGGAGTGCTATCTGTGGGATGTGGAATACGTCAAGGAAGGGGCCGACATGATCCTCCGCGTGGTCATCGATTCCAACGAGGGCATCACGCTGGACGATTGCGAGCGGGTCTCCCGCGCCATCGATCCGATCCTGGACGAGGCCGATCCCATCGAGAATTCCTATAAGGTGGAGGTTACGTCCCCCGGCGTGGAGCGTCCCCTCACCCGCCCCGATCACTTCGAGGCCTGCATCGGCGACGAAATCGAGGTGCGCCTGTACGCGCCCTTGAACGGAGAGAAAACGCTCCGCGGCATCCTCAGCGCCGCCGAGGAAAAAGAGTTCATCCTGACCCGGGAGAATGGGGAAAATATTACTATTGCAAAATCCGCGGCCGCCAAGGTTTCCACCGTGTTCAACTGGTGACGGCACGCACATTATTTTACGGATAAGGACATACAGTCATGAAAAAAGCAGTGACCAAAAAAGAATCGGAAAATATGGGCGCGGAGATCTTCGCCGCGGTGGATATTCTGGAATCGACCAAGGGTATCCCGAGATCCTATATGCTGGAGAAGATCGAGGCCGCGCTGGTAAGCGCCTATAAGAAAGAGGCAGGTGCCGTCAACGTGCGCATCGCGCTGGACGGCGAGAAGAAGACCTTCCGCGTGTTCCAGCAGAAGACCGTTGTGGAGGAAGTGGAGGACGACAAGGAGCAGATCTCCCTCACGGACGCCCGTGCCATCTCCCGCCGCTACAATGTGGGCGATATCGTGGAGTTCGAACTCAAGACCAAGTCCTTCGGACGTCTCAGCGCCCAGGCCGCCAAGCAGGTCATCATCCAGGGCATAAGAGAAGCGGAGCATTCCAATATCGTACGCGAGTACGAGAAGAAGCACGAGGAAGTCATCACCGCCATCGTAACCAAAGTGGACGATAACACCGGTGATGTGGTAGTGGATACCGGCACCAGCGAAGCCGTCCTTCTCAAGAGCGAGCAGATCCCCGGCGACAACTTCGCCGTAGGCGATCGCCTGAAGGTGTTCGTCACCGAAGTACACCGTGATTCCCACGGTCCCGTGGTAACGCTGTCCCGGACGCACCAGGGCCTGGTGCGCCGCCTGATGGAGCTGGTTATCCCCGAAATCCAGGACGGTGTGGTTCTCCTCAAGGGCGTGGCCCGCGAGGCAGGCTCCCGTACCAAGGTGTCCGTTATCTCCCGGGATCCCGATGTGGATGCCGTCGGTGCCTGCATCGGTAACCGCGGTATGCGTATCGCCGAGATCGTGGAGGAGCTCCGGGGCGAGAAGATCGACGTGGTCCTCTTCTCCGAGAAGCCGGAGGAATACATCGCCGCCGCTCTGTCCCCCGCATCCGTCATCGATGTGGACTTCGACGGAGAGCGCAGCGCCACCGTCTGGGTGGACAGCGACCAGCTGTCTCTGGCCATCGGTAAGGAAGGCCAGAACGTGCGTCTGGCCGTGCGCCTGACCGGATACAAGATCGATATCAAGAGCCGCAAGTAATCATCGGCTATCCCATATACTTTAACAGAAAGCATCGGCTTCGGCCGAGGTGATACAGGATGAAACCGAGAAAGATTCCGCAGCGCCGCTGCTGCGGATGCGGGGAATCCTTCCCCAAGAAAGAGCTGATCCGTATGGTCCGCACCCCCGACGGTGCTGTCCGGATGGATTTCACCGGCAAGCTGTCCGTCCGCGGCGTGTATGTGTGCCGCTCCCTTTCCTGCTTTAAAAAAGCAAGAAAGGCCGACCGCTTCGCCCGCTCTCTGGAGATCGCCGTGTCCGAGGACGTTCTGAACGCACTGGAGGAGGAGGTCCGCCTCTCCGAGAAAGAAAGAGCGGACACATGATGAGTACACAATCTGTCGGGGGAGCGCAGAGCGCGCGCCTGGCATCCATGATCGGTTTGTGCCGGCGCGCAAATCGGCTCGGATGCGGCGTCGATATGATCAAAGACGCGTTGAAAACAGGCCGCGTAGAGCTGGTTCTCCTGTCCTCGGATCCCTCGGAGCGCACGCGCAAGCAGCTGAAAGATAAGTGCGCCACGGCCCACGTGGAGCTGATCCCCGTTCCCCTGACGAAGGCGGAATTGGGCGCGGCCTGCGGCATGGCGGAGCTCTCCGCCTGCGCCATATTGGATCCGTCCTTTGCCAAAGCAATCCGGGCACTCGCCGGCTGTCCGTGATTTTCCAAACGCAATCCCCGCAATACTCGATCAAGAAAGGGCCCGCCAGCGCGGGCAGGGTACGAAAAAGAGATGGCACAAGCATCTATGTTCAAGGTCAATCAGTTGGCGAAAGACCTCGGAATGAAAAACAAAGAGATTCTTGCAAAAATCGAGAATTCCGGTATCAATGTCAAATCCTATATGGCTACTCTTGAGCCCGATGACTTTAATGTTTTCTTTGACGAGTTGACCCGGGAGAATCAGATCAAGGATCTGGACGGCTATCTGAACGGTAAAACGCAGATCGCCCGTAAGAAGAAAGAAGAAGCACCCAAGGCTGAGGTGAAGGAAGAAGCACCGGCCAAAGAGGTGAAGACTGAGGAAACGGCTCCCAAGGCGGAAACTCCCAAGGCGGAGAGTAAGCCCGAGGCTCCGAAGACCGAGGAAGTGAAGAAGGCAGAGCCTCCCAAGCAGGAGGCTCCCAAGACGGAGAGTAAGCCCGAAGCTCCCAAAGCGGAGGTAAAGCCCGCCGCTCCGGCTCAGCCTGCCCGTCCCGCTGCTCCCCAGCAGCAGGGCAATGGCTTCCGCCAGGGTACGAACGGCCAGATGGGCAGCCGCCCGAATGACCGCTTCCAGCAGGGCGGCAACGGCTTCCGTCCGAATACGAACGGCCAGATGGGCAACCGCCCGAACGACCGCTTCCAGCAGCAGGGCGGCAACGGCTTCCGTCAGGGCACGAACGGCCAGATGGGCAGTCGTCCGAATGACCGCTTCCAGCAGCAGGGTAACGGCTTCCGTCCCAATCAGGGCGGACAGCCCCAGACCAATCGCCCCGCCGCTCCCGCAAACAATACGCCCTTCCAGCCCACCCGGCCGCCCCAGCCCAAAAAGCCTCAGCAGCCTACCGTGGAAAAGAAGAGAACCGGCAACACCCGCGTTATCGATACCCGTACCACCAGTGTGGATCTGTCCAAGTACGACGAGCGTCTGGATAAGTTTGCCCCCGACGCATTCTCCGACTCCTCCACCAACAAGCAGAAGCTGAAGAAGCAGAACACAAGAGACTTCCGCTCCGCCAAGAACCGGGATAAGGAACGCCTGGCTATGGAGAAGCTCCGCAAGGAGAATCTGGAGAAGCTGAAGAAGATGCCGCTCAAGATCACTTTGCCGGATGAGATCACCGTGGGTGAGCTGGCCCAGCGTCTGAAGAAGACTGCTGCCGAGGTTATCAAGAAGATGATGATGAACGGCATGCCCGCCACCATCAATCAGGTGCTGGACTACGACACCGCCTTCCTGATCGCCGATGAGTTCGGTGCCAAGGTCACCAAGGAAGTGGTCGTTACCATCGAGGAAAAACTGTTCAGCGAGACCGAGGAGCATACCGAGGATCTGGAAACCCGCGCACCCGTTGTGTGCGTTATGGGTCACGTTGACCACGGTAAGACCTCGCTGCTTGACGCCATCCGTCATACCCACGTAACCACCGGTGAGGCCGGCGGTATTACCCAGCACATCGGTGCATACCGTGTGTCCATCAACGATCAGCCCATCACCTTCCTGGATACCCCCGGCCATGAGGCGTTTACCGCCATGCGTGCCCGCGGTGCTCAGGCCACCGATATCGCCATCCTGGTGGTGGCCGCCGACGACGGTATCATGCCCCAGACCATTGAGGCTATCAACCATGCCAAGGCCGCCGGTGTGGACGTCATCGTTGCCATCAATAAAATGGATAAACCCACCGCCAACCCCGACACCGTTAAGAATCAGCTGACGGCCCACGGCCTCGTGCCCGAGGAATGGGGCGGCGATACCATCTGCGTGCCTGTATCCGCTCTGACGGGCATGGGCATCGACGATCTCTTGGAGAACGTGCTTCTCGTGGCAGAGATGAAGGAACTGAAAGCCAATCCCACCCGCCGCGCCAAGGGTATCGTCATCGAGGCGAAGCTGGACAAGGGCCGCGGCCCTGTTGCCACCGTTATCGTGCAGAACGGTACGCTCCACGCAGGCGATATCGTCATCGCCGGTACGTCCGTCGGTCGTGTCCGCGCCATGCTGAATGACCGGGGCGAGACCATCCAGGCAGCCGGCCCGTCCGTGCCTGTGGAGATCGTCGGTCTGGCCGAAGTGCCTCAGGCAGGCGACGAGTTCAACGCCGTTGAGGACGAGAGAATGGCAAGAACCCTGGCCGATCAGCGCCGTGAGAAGGCGAAGAACGATGCCCTCACCGCCGCCTCCAAGGTCAATCTGGAGGATCTGTTCAGCCAGATCAAGGAAGGCATCAAGGAACTCAACATCATCGTCAAGGCCGACGTGGGCGGATCTGCCGAGGCAGTCCGTGCATCCCTGGTGAAGTTGTCCAATGAGGAAGTCAAGGTGAAGGTCATCCACTGCGCCGTCGGCGGCATTACCGAGGGCGATGTCATGCTGGCCTCCTCCTCCAACGCCATCATCGTGGGCTTCAACGTCCGTCCCGATAAGAACGCCGCGGATATGGCCGAGCGCGACCATGTGGACGTGCGCACCTACCGCATCATTTACGAATGTATCGGCGAGATCGAAGCGGCCATGAAGGGTATGCTGGCTCCCGAGTATAAGGAAGTCGTCCTCGGCCGCGCCGAGGTACGTCAGACGATCCGCGTTCCCAATGTGGGCGTGATCGCCGGCTCCTATATCACCGACGGTAAGGTAACCCGCCAGTCCCAGATCCGCATCGTCCGCGACGGCGTGGTGATCTTCGAAGACAAGATCTCCTCTCTGAAGCGCTTCAAGGACGACGTGAAGGAAGTGGCACAGGGCTACGAGTGCGGTATCGGCCTGGAGAAGTACGACGATATCCACCTGGGCGATATTCTTGAGGCATTCATCATGGAGGAAGTGGCCAGATAAGCCCTCCCCCTTACTACAAACTATAGCAGCACACGGAGGAAAGAAATGGTATTTTCAAGTTTGGAGTTTATGTTTCTTTACTTTCCCGTTGTGCTGCTTTTGTATTTTGTCACCCCGCTGAAGTGGCGGAATGTCACCCTGTTCGTCACCAGCCTGATTTTCTACGGCTGGGGCGAGCCGCTGTATGTGTTTCTCATGCTGGCCACCATCACCGTGGATTACTTCTTCGGATGGATGGTGGGCAAGTATCGGGAGAGCAACCGAAAACGGGCGCGGGCCTATATGGTCGCCGCCATCGTCATCAATCTGGCGATTTTGGGCTTCTTCAAGTACGCCAATCTGGTGGTGGATACGATCACAGCCCTGACGGGCGTGACGCTGACCCACATCGACGTGCCCCTGCCGGTGGGAATTTCCTTCTATACCTTCCAGGCGCTGTCCTACGTCATCGACGTGTACCGTATGGACGCCAATGCCCAAAAGAATTATACCGCCTTCGGTACCTATGTGACGCTGTTCCCCCAGCTGATCGCCGGCCCCATCGTCCGCTACAAGGACGTGGATGACCAGCTCCGCTCCCGTACTCACTCCATGGAACGGTTCGCCTCCGGCGTCCGTACTCTGGCGGCTGGCATGGGCAAAAAGGTCCTTCTGGCCAACGCGGCGGGGGAGATCTGGGCCCGCATCAGCGAAGCCCCGGAAACCACCGTGGCGGCGGCCTGGCTGGGCATCATTATGTATACCTTCCAGATCTACTTCGATTTTTCCGGCTATTCCGATATGGCCATCGGCCTGGGCAAAATGATGGGCTTCTCCTTCCGTGAGAATTTCTATTATCCCTATATGGCAAATTCCGTCACGGATTTCTGGCGCCGGTGGCACATCTCCCTCTCTACCTGGTTCCGGGAGTACGTGTACATCCCCCTGGGCGGCAACCGAAAAGGCCGGGGCCGGCAGATCTTCAATCTCCTGGCCGTGTGGTTCCTCACGGGCCTCTGGCACGGCGCCTCCTGGAATTTCGTGACGTGGGGTCTGTACTATTTCGTGCTCCTCATGCTGGAGAAAACATTCCTTCTGAAACTTCTGGACAAGCTGCCTAAGTTTGTGGCCCATATCTATACGCTGATCACCGTAGTCTTCGGCTGGCTCTTGTTTGTCTTTACGGATTTCTCCGCCGGTATGCGGTATCTGGCCACTATGTTCGGCTTCGGACGTGCCACCGGATTCATCGACGCGGGCGGCGTGTTCGATTGGACATCCTCTTTGATCCTTTTGGCGATCCTCATCATCGCCTCCACCCCCTATCCGAAAAAGCTTCTGTACAAGCTGTGGGAGAAATACGATGCCCCCGTGCGGGCAGTGACGGCGGTATTGTGCCTGGCCGTGTTCTTCATCGCCCTGGCCTACCTGGTCAATTCTTCCTACAATCCCTTCCTCTATTACCGATTCTAACGAAAGGATGCGGGTGCCAATCCATCCCCTGCTGCTGAGCAAGGGCGGAGATTGGGTGCCGCATGGCGGATATGAAAACACCGGAATGTGACCGCGAAGCGGCACGGCTTCTTACCATCCAGATGGGCGGCGGCAAGAAAGCCCAATTTCTGGATCGCGCCTTTGTGATCCTCTTTGCCGCTCTGCTTTTCGCCTTGGCGATCCTCTTCTGGGCACTCCCCGACCGCACCTTCTCCGAAACGGAGAATAAGGATCTGACCCAGCTTCCCCCATTCACCGTCAAGCGGCTGATCGACGGCAGTTATACCGCCGATATCGCCGAGTATATGGCGGATCAGTTCCCGGGCCGGGATTTCTTCATCCGGGTCAAGGCCGCCTCCGAATTGGCCCTGGGCAAGGGAAGCAACAACGGCGTTCTGTTCGGAGAGGACGGTACCCTGATTCCCCGGAGCGAAACGGTGAATACAGAAAATCTGCGGGACAACCTCTCCGCCATCGCGGCCTTCGCCGATTGGTGTGAGAATCACGGCGTCCCCGCCACCGTGGCCATCAGCGGCCGCTCGGCGGATGTGCTCCACCATACCTTGCCGGATTATTACGGCAGCGCCTACAGCGACGCCTTGTGGACGGCCATGGATGAAGCGGCCGCCGATGCGGATCTGCCCATTCTGTCCCTGCGGGATCCGCTCCACGAGAGAGCCAAAGCGGGTGAGTACGTCTACTACCGTACGGATCACCACTGGACCACCCTGGGTGCCTACTACGGCAGTGAAATCATCCTCACTGAGATGGGCGAGACCATCGCCCCGCTGGCATCCTATACCCGGGAGACAGCCAGCGATGCCTTCTTTGGAACCACCTGGTCCACGGCGGGCGCGTCCTGGATCGCCCCCGATACCATGGAATACTTCCGCTTTGCGGGCGATACAGACTTCACCACCACCATCGTGGATAACGGCACCTCCTTTGCGGGATTCTACGATACGTCGTACCTTACGAAGAAGGATAAATATTCCTCCTTCATCGGCGGAAACAATGCCTTGGTCACCGTGACGAAAAACGGCGGGGAGGATCGTCCCACGCTCCTGCTCATCAAGGACAGCTTCGCCCACAGCACCGTGCCCTTCCTGGCACAGCACTTTGATCTCATAATCGTGGATATCCGCTACTACAAAAAGAGCACCGCCGCCCTGGTGGACGAATACGGCGTGGATCGGATGCTCCTGCTTTATAATATCGACAGTCTGACCTCCTCCGCGTCCTCCGTGCTTCTGCGGGCGGGACTGCAGTGATTTGATAAAATAGAAACAAAAGACGAGGGAATTATGCCAAAGAAAACACCGCAGTATGATAACCAATCGATTACCATGCTCAAGGGAGCGGACCGCGTCCGCAAGCGCCCCGCCGTTATCTTCGGATCGGATGGCCTGGAAGGATGCGAGCATTCCTATTTTGAGATTCTCTCCAACGCCGTGGATGAAGCCCGGGAGGGGCACGGATCGGAGATCATCACCACGGTCTTTGCCGACCGATCCCTGATGGTGGAGGACTTCGGCCGCGGCGTGCCGCTGGACTTCAACGAAACCGAGGGCCGCTACAACTGGGAGCTGGTCTATTGTGAATTGTACGCCGGCGGTAAGTACGACAACAACGACAGCGGCGCCGCCTATGAATTCTCTTTGGGATTGAACGGACTGGGCGCCTGCGCTACCCAGTATTCCAGCGAATATATGGACGTCACCTCCTATTCCGGCGGCGTGGCGTCCTCCATCCATTTTAAAAAGGGTGAGCCGGTATCCGAGCTCATCAAGGAGCCCATTACGGGCAAGAAACGCCGCACCGGTACCACTGTCAAGTGGCGTCCCGATCTGGAAGTGTTCACCGATACCAATATTCCCCGGGAATTCTTCCTGGATACCCTCCATCGGCAGGCCGTGGTCACCGCGGGCATCCGCTTTGTGGTCCGCTTCGAGGAGGAGGGGGGCAAGTTCACCGAGGAATCCTTCCTCTACGAGAACGGCATCTCCGACTACATCCGGGAGATCGCCGGCGAAACCGCCATGACCGAGCCGGTTTTGTGGAAACTGGAAACCAAGGGCCGGGATCGGGACGATAAGGACGAATACAAGCTCCGTGCGGAGATCGCCTTCTGTGCCTCCAGCCAGGTCAACGTGCTGGAATACTACCACAGCGGCAGTTTTCTGGAGCACGGCGGATCCCCGGAAAAGGCGGTGCGCACCGCATTTACCTATGCGGTGGATAAAAAGCTGAAAGCCTTGGGAAAATACAATAAGAACGAGGCAAAGATTACCTTCCAGGATATCCAGGACTGCGTGATCGTGGTCACCAATTCCCAGTCCACCCTGACCTCCTACGCCAACCAGACGAAGAAGGCCATCACCAATACCTTTATCGCCGAGGCCATGACCTCCTTCCTCAAGGAGCAGCTGGAAATTTACTTCATGGAACGCCCCGCGGAAACGGAGAAGTTCCTGAATCAGGTGCTGGTCAACAAGCGCTCCCGGGAGAGTGCGGAGAGCACCCGACTGAATCTGAAAAAGAAACTGCAGACCTCCACGGGCGTGGGGGCGGATCGGGTGGAAAAATTCGTTTCCTGCCGCTCCAAGGATCCCACCCGGCGTGAATTGTACATCGTGGAGGGCGACTCCGCGCTGACGTCGGTCAAGCTGTCCCGCGACGCGGAATTCCAGGCGGTGATCCCCGTCCGCGGCAAGACCCTGAACTGTCTGAAAAGCACCTACGACCGCATCTTCAAGAGCGAGATCATTGTGGATCTGCTCCGCGTCATCGGATGCGGCGTGGAGCTCAAGGGCAAGGTCAAGAGCGACGCCGCGCCCTTCGATATCAACTCGCTGAAGTGGTCCAAGATCATCTTCTGTACCGATGCGGACGAGGACGGATTCCAGATCCGCACCCTGCTTCTCACGATTTTCTATCGGCTTCTGCCGTCGCTGATCGAGGCAGGGAAGATCTACATCGCGGAATCTCCCCTCTTTGAGATCACCACCAAGAAGGAAACCCTGTTCGCCTACAACGAGCCGGAAAAGGCGGAGATCGTAGCCCGGCTGGAGAAAGAGGGCATGAAATACACCCTCCAGCGCTCCAAAGGTCTGGGTGAGAACGATCCCCAGATGATGGCCATGACCACCATGAATCCCGCCACCCGCCGCCTGATCCGGGTCAATCCCACGGATGCGGCCGCCACGGCGCGGATCTTTGAGACGCTCCTGGGCGACGATCTGCCCGCCCGTAAGGAGTTCATCACCCGCTACGGCGCCCAGTATTGGGACACGGCGGATATTTAAAACCAAATCAATACCGCACAGGAGGATGCGTATGTTCCGTTTGCACTCAATGCACAGCAGCACAGGAACCAGGCGCACCCTTGCCTGTGCGGTGCTTTTTATTCTGGCACTGCTTCTGCGCGCGTCCTTCGGCGGCGTGTATTACGAGCCCATTCTGGACGACACCGTCCAGTACCTGCTCTATCCCACCTCCCGGGATTACGGTGCGCTGATCGCCCGGGAGGGCCTGTTTGCCTCCCGCCCCATGGCGGCCGTCATGGATCTGTTCGTGGTCGGACAGATGCGGGGCAATCTGTTTTTTGCCGTGATCCTCATGGCCGTGATGCACGGCATATCCGCGGTGCTTCTCCGGCGGGTGCTGTCCCGCTTCTTCGAGATGGGACCGATCTTTTCCGTGATCTATACCCTCCTTCCCCTGGGATGCGAGGGCACCTATTGGCTCTCCGCCGCCACCCGGGTGGTCAGCGGACTGTTTTTTACCGCCTGCGCCGCGGCGGTGCTGTGCGATTTTATCGATCGGGGAAAATGGTGGCGGGTGCCCCTGTTCTTTCTGCTGGAACTGCTTTCCTTCAGCTTTTATGAGCAGATTCTGGTGCTCTCCCTCACCCTGTCGGCTCTGATTTTCCTGCATCATTGGCGGGATCGGCGGGCATCGGCCGCGTGGCTGGCCTTTTTGTGCGTGGGCATCTACTTTGGATTCACATCCTATTTCCAAACGGAAAGTCCCCTGGCCAACCGCATGGAGTTGATACTTCCCGATACGCCCTATTATTTTGAGGTATTTTTGCCGGATCTGGCGTGGCAGATCGGCGTGTCCTTTCTGTCCGCCGGCGTGCGTACCACGTTTTTGGGATGTTGGCGGGGTCTGCTTGCCTGCGTCACCGGCGGCATGGGCGGATGGGTGTATCTGATCGCCGCCGCCGGGTTGGGCGTGTGGTACGCCGTCATGCAGTGGCCCCGTCGGGGACGGGCCGTGGTGTCGATTGCGGGATGGCGGCGGGCCCTCGTGTGGGGATTCCTTTTGGCCATCGCCCCCGTTACCCCCTTTCTCGTGATTGCGAGACCTTATTTCTCCCTGCGATCCACCGTGCCCTCTTTTTTGGGCGCGGCCATCCTCATCGATCTGCTTTTCCGATCCCTGATCCGCCGTCGGCGGCTCATGGCGGTGGCGGCATCGGCGGTGCTGTTTGTGTGCCTGCTGGGGTGCGCTTCGGAAATCGGGGATTACAAAGCCACGGCGGCGGCCGATCGGGCGCTGGCGGAGGCAATTCTGGCCCGGGAATCGGAGATGGAGGGGCGCGTGGGATTCCTCAGCGTGAAGGAATTCCCCGTGGCGGAGCAGAATTACGCCTATCACGAGCACATCGCGTCCGTGGCCGCGGCGGATTGGACGCTGGAAAGCAAGCTGACCGCGGTGAAGGGATCGCCCGTGGCCTTTACGCCGGTGCCGCTGGTGACGGAGGGATTCTCTTTCTACCGGGGCTGGAACCGGGATACCAAGCGGATCAGCGGCTTCGATCAGCTGTGGCTGTGGGAGAATGGGGAGTTGATCCCCTTGACGGCGGAGCAGATCGGCGAGCAGGATTATCGCCTGTATTATCCGGACGGAACGCTGTGGGCGTTAATCTGGGAAGAGGGCGAGTTTGGGTATATTGGGCACGGCATAGAGTGAATAAAAAATTTGAAGTCTATACTGCCGTGCCCGCGAGGATCGCGGTGGTGTCGGAAAGCGACACCATTCCGCCTGCGGCGGAACAAGCAGCGACCTCCGAGGGAAATCTGGGGCGATAACGGCATAGAGTGAATAAAAAATTTGAAGTCTATACTGCCGTGCCCGCCCGTCATTTTCCCTACAAGGTGACCGCAAAGCGAGGGAATATCCCTCGCTTTTTCCATAAAAAATCGCGAACAATTGTACCGATTTCCGCTTTACACGCCTCGGCGAGTGTGATATAATGTACACATAGCAAAAAGAGAACTTAGTGTCAATAAAAATACGACCTGATTTAGGAGAAGGACTATGGCAGAAATAATTAAAGTTTTCAAAGAGAGCATCCCCACGATGAGATTTATCGGGAAAAAATATGATAACTTCGGACATTGGGGCGAGTGGTGGCAGAACGGCTGGTTCGATTTGCTTGAAAAGACCATGGGTGGCACAAATGCGATCCTGTCCCTTTGGGAAAATGGCGGCGGCTATATCGGTGTGGAGCGTCGTGCGGAAGGGGAGCCTTTTTCGTATTACATAGGTATGCTCACACCGGAAAACACGCCAGTCCCCGATGGCTTCGTCAGCATAGATTTCAAGAACCTGAGTTTGGGTACTTGCTGGATCTACGGAAAAGAAAAAGAGGTACATAATACAAGTGCATGCAAACAGAAATTGGAAGAGAATGGCATGAAAATATGGCGGGATGAGAACGGTGCCGTTTGGTCGTTTGAGAATTGTCTGTGCCCCCGATACACAACCCCGGACGAAAAGGGAAATGTAATTCTGGATTATTGTTATTTTGTTGTTAAATAAAGAACAATACTATGGACATAGCAAGTTGACGAATTATTAAATAAAGCGAGAGCCAAGGAAATGTGGGAGTGTGAGGGAGAGAAAACTTCGGCGTTTGAGATGGTTTCTCTCCCTCACAAAGAAGAATTTTCGGTAAGTTGGAATTTCTGCGAAATCTTCACCACGAAATCCCCATAAGGAGACACACATGGACGTATTTCACCTGAAAAGCGAATACACCCCCACGGGCGACCAGCCCCAGGCCATCGATGCCCTGGTGGCGGGCGTGGAATCCGGCATGCGGATGCAGACGCTGCTCGGCGTCACCGGATCGGGCAAGACGTTTACTATGGCCAACGTGATCGCCCGGCTGAACCGTCCCACCCTGGTGCTGGCCCATAACAAAACTTTGGCCGCCCAGCTGTGCACGGAGCTGCGGGAGTTTTTTCCCGAGAACGCGGTGGAATACTTCGTTTCCTACTACGATTATTACCAGCCGGAGGCCTACGTCCCCGGCAAGGATATGTATATCGAAAAGGATGCCCTGGTCAACGAGGAGATCGACAAGCTCCGTCACAGCGCCACCAGCGCCCTGTTTGAGCGGCGGGACGTGATCGTGGTGGCCAGCGTGTCCTGCATCTATTCCCTCGGTTCCCCCGAGGAGTACAAGGCCCAGGTCACCTCCCTCCGCCCCGGTATGGGGATATCGAGGGAGCAGCTGATTGCCCATCTGGTGGATATCCAGTACGATCGGAACGACGTGGCCTTCGCCCGCAATAAGTTCCGCGTGCGGGGGGATACGGTGGAGATTTTCCCCTCCAATTCCTCGGATAAGGCCATCCGTGTGGAATTTTTCGGCGACGAGATCGACCGGGTCACGGAGATCAATCCCCTGACCGGCGCGGCCATCCGCGATCTCACCTATGCGGCGGTGTACCCCGCCAATCATTACGTGATCGCGCCGGAGATGCGGGAGAGCGCCTACGAGCGCATCGAAAGTGAACTGGCGGAACGGGTCGCCTATTTCAAGAGTGAGAATAAACTGCTGGAGGCACAGCGCATCGAGGAGCGGACGAAATACGATTTGGAAATGCTCCGCGAGATCGGCTACTGCTCCGGCGTGGAGAATTATTCCGGCATCTTCGAGGGACGACAGCCCGGGGAGACGCCCCATACCCTGATGGATTATTTCCCGGACGATTTTATTATGTTCATCGACGAGAGCCACGCCACCCTGCCCCAGGTGCGGGGTATGAGCGGCGGCGATCGGGCAAGAAAGGAGAATCTGGTGCAGTACGGATTCCGTCTGCCCTCCGCTTTTGACAACCGTCCCCTCCGCTTTGAGGAGTTCGAGGGCAAACTGAATCAGGTGATCTGCCTGTCCGCCACCCCGGCGGATTACGAAAGAGAGCATTCCTCCCAGATTGTGGAGCAGCTGATCCGCCCCACGGGACTGCTTGATCCTGTGGTGGAGGTGCGGCCCGTAGAGACACAGATCGACGATCTCATCGGCGAGATCCGTCAGCGCACATCCCGCGGCGAGCGGGTGCTGGTCACCACGCTGACCACCAAAATGGCGGAGGATCTGACGGAATATCTGGACGAGTTGGGCATCCGGGTGAAGTATATCCACCACAACGTAGAAACCATGGAGCGCATGGAACTCTTGCGGGATCTGCGCACCGGTATGTTTGACGTGCTGGTGGGCATCAATCTGCTCCGCGAGGGCATCGACCTGCCCGAGGTCACTCTGGTGGCCATTCTGGACGCGGATAAGGAAGGCCTGCTCCGCTCGGAGACATCCCTGATCCAGACCATCGGCCGCGCCGCCCGCAACGCAGAGGGCAAGGTAATCCTCTACGCGGACGTGATGACACGATCCATCAAAGCGGCGCTGTACGAAACGGAGCGCCGCCGCCGGATCCAGAAGCAGTACAACGAGGAGCACGGCATCACCCCGAAGACGGTGCAGAAGGGCATCCGGGAACTGATCGCCATCGGCACCTCGGAGGAGAACAGGAAGCGGCTGGATAAGCGGAAGGGCCGCCACGCCGATCCCGTGAAGGAATCCGCCGCCGAGCGGCAGGCACGGATTGAGGAACTGACGGAGCAGATGAAGCGGGCCGCGAAGGAACTCCGCTTCGAGGAAGCGGCCTATCTGCGGGATAAGATAAGAGAGTTGCAGATTGTTAAGTAATGCAGATGGCGTGAGCGGGTGCGAACACAGCCGGCCATCTGCGCGAGCCGGACGCGATGGCAGAGGCCATCGTTCCGCAAAAGCGGAATCCCGTCCGTCTCCGAGGATAAAACTCCCATCTCCTTGGCTCCGGATAAAAATATTTTCTTTCTTTGCGAGAGCCAAGGAAGTGGGGCGCGGGGCGGAAACTTCGGCGTTTGAGATGGTTTCTCTCCCTCACAGTGAAAAAATATAGCTATACAAAACGGTGCAAGAAAGAGCAAACACAGTCTGGTTTCCGGCTGTGTTTCCAGTAAGAAAAAATCCCCTTCAACCGAAAGGATTCTATATGAACGAAATCACCGTCCGCGGTGCGCGGATGCATAATCTGAAAAATATCGATCTGACGATCCCCCGGGGTAAGCTGGTGGTGTTCACCGGCCTTTCCGGATCGGGCAAATCCTCCCTGGCTTTCGATACCCTCTATGCGGAGGGACATCGCCGCTTCGTGGAGTCCTTGTCCTCCTATGCCCGTATGTTCCTGGGCCAGCTGGACAAGCCCGACGTGGATTCCATTGAGGGACTCTCTCCCGCCATCGCCATCGATCAGAAAACCACCAGCAAAAATCCCCGCTCCACCGTGGGCACCGTCACGGAGATCTACGACTATCTCCGCCTTTTGTATGCCCGCATCGGCGTGCCCCATTGCCCCATCTGCGGACGGGAGATCCGGCAGAGCGGCGTGGATCAGATCATCGATTCCGTGATGGAGATGCCCGAGGGCGAGCGGTTTATGGTGCTGTCCCCCGTGGTCCGCGGCAAAAAAGGCCGCCACGAGAAGATTTTTGCTTCCGCCATGAAGAGCGGCTACGTCCGCGCCCGGGTGGACGGCGTGGTTTCGGATATCGTGGAGGACATGGGCCTGGATAAAAATAAAAAGCACACGATCGAGCTGGTTATCGACCGCCTGGTCATGCGGGACGACATCCGCACCCGCCTCAGCGACTCCGTGGAGACCGCCCTTCGGGAGAGCGACGGCGATGTTATGATCGTCACCGTGCCAAGAGAGGGCGAGGGGAAAACCTACGAATACTCCACCCGCTACGCCTGCCCCGAGCACGGCGTCAGCATCGGGGAACTCGAGCCCCGGCTGTTTTCCTTCAACAATCCCTTCGGCGCCTGCCCCCATTGTCTCGGCATCGGCGTGCTCCGCTCCGTTTCCCCGGAGAAGATCATGCCCAACAAGCTTCTCTCCCTCGCCGAGGGAGGACTGGCCGTCAACGGATTCAAAACCGTGACCCCCGATTCCTGGAACGGACCGCTGGTGGCCGCCGTGGGCAAAAAGTACGGATTTACCCTGGATACGCCCCTGTGCGAATTCCCCCCCGATGCCATGCACGCCCTGCTCTGGGGTACGGGGGAGGAGGAATACGACGTCACCCGCTATTTCGGCAAGGTGGGACGCCGCGCCTTCGCGAAATGGGAGGGCGTGATTCCCATCATAAATTCCCGTGTGAATATGAACAGCGCCGAGGCGGATTACTATCAGCAGTTCATGGAGGAGAGCACCTGTCCCGAGTGCGGCGGCAAGCGGCTGAACCCCTCCGCCCTCAGCGTGAGAGTGGGCGGCATGGATATCACCGCCCTGTGCGATCTGTCCATCTGCGACGCACTCGATTTCATCAACAGCCTGACGTTCACTCCCTCCGAGGAGATGATCGCCCGGGAGATCATGAAGGAGCTTCGCTCCCGCCTGGGCTTCCTCATCAACGTGGGGCTGGATTACCTTACCCTGTCCCGCCGGGCGGGGACTCTCTCCGGCGGCGAGGCACAGCGCATCCGCCTGGCCACCCAGATCGGATCGGCCCTCACCGGCGTGATGTACGTGCTGGATGAGCCGTCCATCGGCCTGCATCAGCGGGATAACAGCCGCCTGATCGCCACGCTGAAGCATCTGCGGGATCTGGGTAACTCCGTTCTCGTGGTGGAGCACGACGAGGAAACCATGGCCTCCGCCGACCACATCGTGGATATCGGTCCCGGTGCCGGCGTCCACGGCGGTGAAGTCATCTTCTCCGGCACGCCGGAGGAGATCCGCCAATGTAAGGATTCCGTCACCGGCGCGTTCCTCACCGGCCAGCGGCAGATCGCCGTGCCGAACTCCCGCCGGGCGGGCAATGGAAAATTCCTCAGCGTGTACGGCGCCGAGGTCAACAATCTGAAGAAAATCGATGTAAAGATTCCCCTGGGATGCTTTGTCTGCGTCACCGGCGTGTCCGGATCGGGCAAATCCTCTCTCGTCAACGGCATCGTCTATCCCGCCCTGGCGCGGAAACTGAACCGCGCATCCACCTGGCCCGGCAAGCATCGGGGCATGGACGGAATCGACGCGCTGGATAAAGTCATCGCCATCGATCAGAGCCCCATCGGGCGCACCCCCCGCTCCAATCCCGCCACCTATACGGGACTGTTCAACGACATCCGGGAGCTGTTCGCCAAAACCCCCGCGGCCAAGATGCGGGGATATGCGGCGGGCCGGTTCAGCTTCAATACCAAAGGTGGCCGGTGCGAGGCCTGCGAGGGCGACGGCGTGAAGCGGATCGAGATGCATTTCCTGCCCGATGTGTATGTGAAATGCGACGTGTGCCACGGCTCCCGCTACAATCGGGATACGCTGGAGGTCAAATACAAGGGCAAGAGCATCGCGGACGTGCTGGATATGACCGTGGAGGAGGCCTGCGATTTCTTTGCCGATATCCCCCGGATTGCGAATCGGGTGCGGACCATCCACGACGTGGGCCTGGGCTATGTGAAATTGGGACAGGCGGCCACCACTCTCTCCGGCGGCGAGGCCCAGCGGGTGAAACTGGCCACGGAATTGTCCAAGCGATCCACGGGCAAGACCTTCTACGTCCTCGATGAGCCCACCACAGGCCTCCATTCCGCCGACGTGGAGCGGCTGATCGCTATCCTCCAGCGGCTGGTGGACGCGGGCAATACGGTGCTGGTCATCGAGCATAATCTGGACGTGATCAAGGTAGCGGATCACATCATCGATATGGGACCGGAGGGCGGAGACGCCGGCGGTACCGTCATCGCCCAGGGAACCCCCGAGGAGGTGGCACAGGTGGAGAAATCCTACACCGGCCAGTTCCTCAGGGAGAAGCTGGGGATGAAACAGAACGGTAAATGAGAAGTTGACGAACGGGTGATGCGTATGATTAAAACAGAGTTTGGTATTATTGAGTGTTTTGATGAATATGGGGATTATACAGAATATGCTCCAGAGAGATACAATTGTGTAGCCATCGATGATGACAAATATCTGAATGATTGGTGGGATTCTCTTTTGGAAATAGATACATTTAATGTTTATGACGAGCATATTCTGCAACCTCAAAAGGCACTCTCTCGCTGGGGAACTACCATCATTCCCCCCAGCTCATTACCAAAGCTGCTGAATATCGTAGTTTCTGACAAAAGATATCGACGAGACAAAAGGCTAGTAGCTTTTGCGTCTTTGATACGTCAAGCAATCGAGTGCGAGAAATACATGATTCATTACGGAGTGTAATAATTTTCTGATAAGGAGGAGGCCCGATATGCACAGCACGGGACTCCATTCCGCCGATGTGGAACGGCTGATCGCTATCCTCCAGCGGCTGGTGGACGCGGGCAATACGGTCCTCGTCATCGAGCATAATCTGGACGTGATCAAGGTAGCGGATCACATCATCGATATGGGACCGGAGGGCGGAGACGCCGGCGGTACCGTCATCGCCCAGGGCACCCCCGAGGAGGTAGCGCAGGTGGAGAAATCCTACACCGGCCGGTTCCTCAGGGATAAATTGGGGATGTGAGGGAAAATGGTGATGGATCTACCGAAACGGAAAGACTTGCGGCTCAAGCAATATGATTACAGTTCTGCAGGTGCTTATTTTGTAACGATTTGTGTTAAAGATAGGATAAGATTACTTTCAGATATCATCAAACCGGTAGGGGTCGCCTCGAGTTCGTAAAACGAACTCGCGACGACCCCTACCAATGAGATGTTGCCCCATATCGTTTCCACGTTCAAACGGTTTTGTAATAAAGAAATTGGAAATAACGTTTTTCAACGAGGATATATTGACCACATCATTCGCAGCCGAGAGGATTACGAAGAACACCTGCGGTACATCCGCGACAATCCGGCTCGTTGGTGTTATGACGAATTGTATGTCGAGGAGTGAAGAATGAGATTGTTCAGCCTGTTTAAAAAGAAAGACGAAAATGAATATCTTCCTATTCCCACGCATATGAAATCCATTTTGGTCCCTGTTGGGGATAAAAACAGCGGTTTTGAGGCAACGGGAAAAATCAAATGTCCTTGCGGAAACGAGTGCTTTGAAATTTGGGAAAGCAACGACAGGCAAATAGTAACGATCGTATGCACAAAGTGTAAGGAAAAAGTCGTGCTGTTCGACGGTGGAAAACACGGATGGGACGCTGTTATGTGCGGGCAGGATGGGCTCGACCGGGAAATGCCTTCTCGGCAGTTTTTCTGTCCGGAATGCGGGGAAAATGCTTTCCGTATAACGGTATACATATCCTCTCCGGGCATAGTGGATTTTGCAGAAAACCTGTCGGATGGGGATGCATTTACACTGGATGACTGGGTAAATGCATTTGACTGGATTACTGTTTCCTTGTCCTGTGAAAAATGCGGATGGGTCGACGAGGATTGGTTGGACTGTGAAACTGCTTGAGATAATGACAAAAAGGAGAAAAAGTCCATGAAAAAATGGGTGGTAGAAGACTGGGCGTTTGAGTTGACTGCCATGGAAGGAAAGGCCGGCAACTGCAGACTTGGTTTGGAAAAGGGAGACACCTTTACCTTTTCCTATGAATGTCCTGCAGGGATGTGCCCCAGAGTGATGGCACAGGTATATACATGGTGTGAAGTGATCCGGTGCGGCGGCGATTTTACATACAGAGGCTCCAAAGAAAAATATGAAATGAATTTGGTGTGCCCTTGTAAGAGTATCCATTTCCATCTGAAAGCCACTCCCATAAATCGGGACGAAAACGGAAAAGCGTTGCCCAATCATCCAAGACCCGCAGATTGACACACTTACTATTCATACAAAAACCAACCTCCCCGACAGAGTTTTCTCTGCCGGGGAGGTTTTCTGTCCCATCGAAGGGCCTTATTTCATCAGTTCATCGCTCAGGCGAAGGATTTCGGGGGCAATCTTCGCCCGTTCCTTTTTCAGAATCCGGTTGTATACCGGATAGGCCGCGCCCACCAGCACCATGCCAATCCCGCCGAGCAGAATTCCCACAGCCATGGCCATGACGCTGTCCAGACCAAGGATGCCGCCCAGATCGGTCATGGCCAGGCTCATGCCCGAGCCCAGAACCAACGCCCCGATCACACCGAAGGCCAGAGACACCGTCTGTGCCTTCCGGGTCACTGCCGCATCCAGCCGGCGAAGCTGTCCCAGCTTATCCTGCGCCTGCGCCGGTGCGGCGTATTTTTGGCGGATGGCCTGTATTTCCTTCTGCTCCTTGGCGGAGTAGGTGTATGTGAATGTTTCTTTATCGTTTCGCTCCATGGGAGTCCTCCTTCGCTGCCGGAAGCAGCCGCATCTTTTTTGTGCCCTGCACGATCATGTACAAGGCCATGGCAATAATCGTAACGGATACCACGCCGCCGGATACGCCCAGCAGAATCCGCCGGACGGCCAGATCCATACTGCCGTCCCCGAAGGTGGTCAGCATGGTGGATTCCAGCGTCAGCATGGATACGCACGCCGCCGCCAGACGGATGGCGGTGGAGGCGGAATACACCGGACTGCCGATAAAGCGGCATTTCCGGATGTGGATGATCGCCCGGGTCAGGGCGGTAAAGGTGTAGGCCGCCAGAGCAATGGTGGTGATTTCGTGGTGATGGAACGTGCGGTTCCAGTACACCATAAAGAAGATCATCAGCGCAAGGGCCAGATTCATCACCAGAAGGATCGCGCCGCAGGCGCGGTACCGGCGCAATTCCTCCCGCAGCTGCTCACCGGGGTTGTACCGCCGCGTATAGCGCACCAGAAAGAACCGCATCACGGACAGGGAAAGGTAATACCCCGCCAGGGAATAAAACCAGAAGGAGTGGTGCCGGAATCCCATGCCCAGCTGGAGCAGGGCATAGGCGGTGTTCCACAGAAGGGATCCGTACAGGGAGGTATTCATCCGGAGCCGTATGTCCTCCCGCCATCGCCGGGCGTACGGATTCTCCTCACGGAAGGTCATCCCCATCCGGATCAGCTGCGGGATCCGGAGGCACCAGACGGTCAGGGTGTAAGCGGCCAGTATATAGGACAGAATGGCCGTCAGGGAATCCGTTCCCAGAAACACCATGGCATACACCAGAAACACCGCGGCTGTGGGGAGCAGGAGGATCATAATCGCCAGGGGCGGATAGAGAATGGCCCGGCCGATCTTTTTCCAGTTCATGTCAGCACCGACCGATCTTCACGGTGAAGGAAGAGCCTTTTCCCACCGTGCTTTCCACACCGATCTCCCCCTGCAGGATGTCCACCACCCGCTTCACCAGTGCCAGCCCCAGCCCGTTGCCCCGGGTGGAATGGGAGGTGTCCCCCTGATAGAATTTTTCGAAAATATGGGCCCCCACCTCCGGCGTCATGCCGCATCCGGTGTCGCTCACCTGCACGATGGCGTGGTGATCCGTGGCCGTCAGCGAAACGGTCACCGTGCCGCCGGCGGGAGTGAAATTGAACGCATTGGAGAACAGATTGCTCCACACATGGCTGAGCAGCTCCGCATCCGCCCGCACCCGGATGTTCTCCGCGATGTGGGTTTCCACCTCAATGCCCGCCTTCTCCCATACATTCTCGTACTGCAGAAGACACTCGCACAACTGCTCCCCCAGATCAAACTCGCTGATCTGCGGATAGATCTGCTGATTCTCCAGCCGATTCAGCTTCAGGATGTTGGTCATCATGTCCGCCATGCGGCGGGAGCCGTCGGTGACGCCCTTGGCGTATTCCAGCCGCTTTTCCTCGCTCAGACCGGGGGCCTGCAGAAGGGTGCCGTAATTCTGCATCACGGCCAGCGGCGTTTTCATTTCGTGGGATACGTTGGCGATGAAATCGGTGCGCAGAGTCTCCACTCCGCCCAATTCCTCCGCCATTTTGTTGAAGCAGTCGATGACGCGCTGGAAGGTGTCATCCGTGCCGAACCGGCCCTGGGGCTGTATGCGCACGGAAAAATCCCCCCGGACGATCCGCTCCGCCGCGTCAGTGATGTGCTTCACCGGCCGCTCCACCGTGATCTTCCGTCGGATGGAATCGATCACCGTGAAGATCAGACTCAGCAGCGCCACATTCCAGAAAGTGATTTTGGCCGCGGCGCGGATGTTTTCATCCACCAAAGTGATCCCCAGATCCCACGCCAGCACGGACACAAACAGCATGGTGCAGCAGGTGATCACAAACGCCACCAGCAGAAAAAACACAAAATAATGATTGAGCCACCGCAGAACGCGTTTCATTTCACTACCGCCTTGTATCCCAGACCGTGTACGGTCCTGATCTTAAAATCCTCGCACTCCGAGAGCTTGGCGCGCAGCTTGGTCATGTATACATCCACCGCCCGGGGCGCGGTTTCGGTGTCCGCATCCCAGAACTCATCCATCAGCTGGGTCCGGGTGAAGGTCTTCTTGGGATAGCTGAGGAGCTTGTACAGGATGCTGAATTCCCGGTTGGTCAGGGAGATCTCCTCCTGTCCCAGATAGGCGGTGTGCTCATCCGCGTCCATGACGAAGCGGCCGATCTCCAATTTCCGGGAGGATGCAATCTTGGCCCGGCGGAGCAGGGCACCGATTCGCAGAAACAACTCATCCAGATCGATGGGCTTCACCATGTAATCGTCCACGCCGATGCGGAATCCCCGCTGCTTGGAGGCCATGTCATCCCGGGCGGTCATGAACAGGATCGGAATATCCTGATTCAATTCCCGCACGTTCTGTGCAAAGGAAAAGCCGTCCTCCCCGGGCATCATGATGTCCGATACGATCAGATCGAACATTGTCCCGTACAGGGCATCGTAGGCCTGGGCGGCATCCGGACACCCCGTGGCCTCGTATCCGCTCTGATTCAAAAAGGAGCAGACCGTCTTGTTCAATTCCCGGTCATCCTCCACTACCAAAATCTTAAACATGGCATACCTCCGCCTGCGTCTGTTTTGCTACAGTATACCACGCAATTGTTAAGATTTTGTTTGCGTTTTGCAGTTTTTCGGAAATTCACGCGGGATGGACACCTACCCACAGCAAAAGCGAGACGCCGACGGCCCCTCGCTTCGCGGAATGGTGTATGTTCACGGCATCGCGACGATGCGCACCGCCCTCAGTCCTTCATGATCTTGTCGCTGAGCGCGATGATTTTGTCCGCATACTTTTTGCGGCGGGCGGTGAGGATCCCCTTGTAGATGGGATAGTTGACGATGGCCATCAGCATGCCCACCACGCCGATGAGGATGCCGGGGATCATGGTTTCTTCCATGCCGAGCATGGATCCGATGTCCGTCATAACCAAACTCATGCCGGATCCCATGATGATGGCGCTGATGCTGCCGAAGAGGCAGGCGAATACCTGGGCGGGACGCTTCACTTTGGCATCCAGCTCCTTCAACTCGTCCAGAGCGGTGTGCTGTTTTTCGGTGTACTGGGTGCGGATCTTCTGAATAAGAAATTCCTGATCGTTGCGATTCATATGATTTACCTCGTTCTGATGAATTATTGTACCGGGGGGAATGTTTCTCTTTGCCGTTTATTTATCGCCGGACAGCCGCTTTTTGGTGTCCTCTGCGGTCTCACCGTCTTTGGAGAAGACCTTCTCGATGATTTTGTCGTTCATCTTGCCAAAGCCTTCCACTACGCCATTTTCCATTTTCTTATAGCCGCTCACAACGCCGTCCTCGATCTTTTTGTAGCCGCTGACCACGCCGGTTTCGATTTTCTTGTAGCCCTCCACTATCTTCTCGGCGATCTTATCATTGGTTTCTGCGAATGTAGACATGCTGTTTTCTCCTGTTCTGTATTTGTGATTGCATTATACCCGGCGGATGTTTGGAAGGTTTTTCGGAAATGTTTGCGTTTTGTTAAATGCGAAATTTTATCTGTTTTCTTTGGCAAAAATTCGGGGCTGTTGCATCTACTTGTAACAGCCCCCTATCTCATTCCCAATCCTTCCCCTGCCACAGATCGTTTTCGTACAAATACCGATCCAGGGCGTTCTCCACCGCCCTCTTGTTCCGCACCCACGTCGGCGCGATCAGCTGATCCCGCGGCGCGTCCGCCCCGATGCGGCCGATCACGGTTTCGGGCGGCAGGTAGGTGAGCTGGCGCGCCGTCAGCGCCACCGCATCACCCATCTCCATGGGACCGTATTCACCCCGGCGGTGGATCTCCTCCATCTCCGTGCCGCGGAGCACGCACAGCGTGTGGATCTTCACCTCGTCGGGCAAAAGCCGCGCCGCCTCCTTTGCCGTGGCCAGCATCCTTTCCTCATCCTCCCCGGGCAGTCCGTTCAGGATGTGCAGTCCGATGCGCACGCCCGACGATCTCCGCAAGGTATCCAGCCGGGCGTAGCCGGAAAGAAACGCTTCGTGATCGTATCCCCGGCGGATGGCGGCCAGCGTGTCGTCGTGCATGGTCTGCATCCCCAATTCGATCAGCAAGGGGATCTCCTCCGCTATCTCCGCCAGCACCTCCAGCACTCCGTCCGATAAACAATCCGCCCGGGTGCCGATGGCCAGCGCCACAGCACCTGGCAGACGGGTGCATCGCCGGTACAGATTTCGCAGATCGGCGGGATCACCGTAGGTGCTGGTGTTCGCCTGCAGATAGGGGATGTACCCCCTCGCCTGCCATTTGGCGTCCGCCGCGGCCCGGCCTCGCCGGTATTGCTCCTCGATCTCGCCCCGGGCGGTGAGGGACGCCGATCCTCCGGCGCAGAAAATGCACCCGCCCACGCCGCATGTGCCGTCCTTGTTGGGGCAGGAAAATCCCCCGTCCAGGGGAATCCGGGCGATCTTTCCCCCAAAAGTGCGTTTCAGGTGATAGGCCGCCGTGTGATACCGCTTGTTGGTGTCCGAGAAAGAAAAAGGGTTTTTGTCCCGCTGCGTCATGTCCCGTCCCTCTTGCATTGGCGAATTTTTGCTGTTATAATATACATAAGTATACCATATCACACGGAGGACGTCAAATGGAACAGATTTATACCATACCGGTCAACGAGGCTTTTGAAAAATCCATGGAGGATCCCGCGGCAGGATGTCCCTTCTGCCGGCTGTACAATAAGCTGGAGCAGGACGAGTTGGATCTGATCCTGGGCGCGTCCATGATGGAGCCCGACGTGCGGGTGAAGACCAACGAGCTGGGCTTCTGCCGGGATCATTTCGCTATGATGATCCGCCGCCCCAAGAGATTGCCCCTTGCCCTGGTGCTGGAAAGCCACCTGGCGGAGCAGAATCAGAATCTGGGACGGGGCGCCATGTTCATCGGCAAGGCCGGAGAAAATGCGGCGAAGAAATTCACCACCCTGCAAAAATCCTGCTATGTGTGCGATCGGATCGAGTACAATTTCGTCCGTATGCAGGAAACGGCGGCTCTTCTGTGGGAGCAGGATGAGGAATTCCGGGGCAAGACCGCGGCCCAGCCCTTCTTCTGCCTTGCTCATTTCGGCGGATTTGTGGCGGCGGCCAAGGCCCGTATGGGACGGAAGACGTTTGCGGAGTTTTATAAATCCGTGTCCGAGCTCGAGGGCAAGTTCATGGACGAGCTGGGCGCGGACGTCAACTGGTTCGTGAAGAAATTCGACTATCGCTACGATGAGGAGCCCTGGGGCAACGCCAAGGACGCCCCCGAGCGCGCCATTGATTTTTTGAATGGGAAAATCCACGTGAGTGAGGATAAACCTCAGCCGTAATTGCACGACAGCCACCTCACTCAGCGAGAATTTCCATGACTGGAAATTCTCCGAAGTGCAGCTTAACTTGAGTGAGGATAAACCTCAGCCGTAATCGTACGTCAGCCGCCTCACTCAGCGAGAAAGTCTTTCAAAATGGATGAGCCATTTTGAATCGGCCCGCCGACCGACTTTCTCCAAGGTGTGGCGTAAGAGTGAGGATAACAAACCGTCGAAATCGCACGTCAGCCACCTCACTCAGCGAGAATTTCCATGACTGGAAATTCTCCGAAGTGCAGCTTAACTTGAGAGCGGATAAACCTCAGCCGTAATCGCACGACAGCCACCTCACTCAGCGAGAAAGTCTTTCAAAATGGGTGAGCCATTTTGAATCGGCCCGCCGACCGACTTTCTCCAAGGTGGATCCAAGCAAGTGAGGAGCAACGATGGCACTGTTTTATTTGATTCGACACGGGCAGCCGGATTATTCCCATTTGGCGGAGCACGGCTTTTTCGGTTTTGGCCGGGCGTTCGCGCCGTTATCTGGTAAGGGTATCGAACAGGCCGAAGCAACAGCGAAAGACGAGCGGCTGAAATCCGCCGGCATCATCGTATCATCGCCGTATACAAGAGCATTACAAACGGCGCAGATTATATCTAAACACACAGGCCTTGATGTGACCGTGGAATTGGATTTACACGAATGGGAGCCGGATTTTACCAATACATATGCCACATCGGAGGAAAGTTTTGCTTTGTCGCGGGACTTCGCAGAATGCCGCGGCGTGTATCCGGCTGGGGAAACCCGGCGCTGGGAAACGCTTGCGCATATGCGAGAGAGAATGCGGCGCGTCGCCGATAAATATGCAGAGCGGGAAAAAGTCATATTTGTCGGGCACGGCATGGCTTTCCGTGCGCTTACCTATATCGAAAAAATGGACACGGCGGAAATCATCGAATGTCCCTACGAAATTGGCCAGCCGGATTGTGAATACAGCTTTACATGATGGAAAACGAGTGGGTGAAACGGAAAAGAAACCGTTTGGAAAAGTATGATTACTCAAGCAGCGGTGCGTATTTTATCACGATATGTACCGAGGGCAGACGAAATTATTTTACGACCATATCATCCGCGATCGTGAGGACTACGAGGAGCACGCAAGATACATCGCCGAAAATCCTGCGCGGTGGTATTACGATGAGTTGTATACGGAAGAATAAAACAAACAGACCCCCGCTCCATCGAATCGAGGTGATGATGTGAAAAACGTAATCCTTATTTTCGGTGCTTCCGGTTCCGGCACAACTACATTGGGGCAGAAGATCTGTGGGGAATTGGGCTATACACGGATGGATACAGACGATTATTTCTGGATGCCCACAACGCCGCCCTTTACACAAAAACGCCCCCGTGAGGAGCGGATCGAACTTATAAAAAAAGACATAAACGAAGCGGAAAACGCTGTCTTATCCGGATCGATTGCCGGTTGGGGGGATGCTTTGATTCCGTATTTCACCTTAGCGGTAAGGATTGAGATGGACCACAATCTGCGCATGGAGCGGTTACTGAATCGGGAGAAACAGCGTTTTGGATCCCGGATTGAGCCGGGCGGAGATATGTACGAGCACCACCTTGCGTTTGTGGAATGGGCAAAGACTTACGACACCGGCGGAGTCGATGTAAGAAGTAAGGCCAAACACGATGTTTGGCAAAAACTGCTGCCCTGCGAAATACTTCATTTAGACGGCGCTGACTCCGTGGAGGAGAATTTTCTCAAAGTAAAACAGATTCTTATGCGAAGACAACCCCACCCCTGATTCCAATAAAATTTATATACATTTCAGGAGGCAATTTTCTATGGTGCGCGAATATGAATTAAGCAATGCGGCCGGCAAAAAGCATGCGATGCATCTGATCAAACTGCTGGCAATCTGCGCGGTGATCGTGATCTTCACCGCTTTTCTGGGGCTGAAACGGTGGCCGGAAGCGGCGTATCCCTTTGTGTATCTGATGTTGGTGGGCGTTGCGCTGTACTGCGTGGTCGCGCTGACGTTCTTCGGCGGTAAGCTGGACGGCGCCATCAACAAAAAAGAAGCGAAAAAGAAATTTTTGATCAAATCCGGCGTGATCGCCGCGGGCGCGTGGGTGCTTCTGGCCATCCTCGGATTCCCCATGTGGCTGTCCGGATTTGCGTTCATCGCGGACATCGTTTTGGTGGCCATGCTTTGTTTGCGGTTGTGGGAAATGCTGAAAAATATCTGGAAGATGCTGGACAACACGGATGCAAAAGGCCGTGATCTCACCTATCCGGGCGCCGTGGTTCTCCACGATGTACATACCGCCGATGCCCTCACCTCTCCCTTCGGAAAAGTGCTGCTGTCGGAAAACGCCGTGCTGTTCGTGCTGCCGGAGATGAACGGCGGCTATGTGGAGGTACAGCCCAACGGCACCATGCTTTTGAAGAAAAAATCCTTCCTTGGCAACCAGGAGAAGGAAAACAAACTGGACGTAAGCACCGTGATCGCCCAGGCCGAGGACGGTATCCGCCGTGTGATCCGCCTCATCGAGGAGGACTGCAAGAAGCAGGGCGTGCCCGTGCCGGAATTGACTTACAATTACATGCTGTTCATGCCCAATTTTGAGCGACGCAACGTGGCGTGGGATCTGGCAAGCTTTTCCAATCTCCCCACCGTCCATTTCTGGAACGAGGAAAAGAAATACCAGGAATACCTGAAGAATGCGGCTAAAGCGGATTATTTCTCCGGCCGTGCCTGCTACACCGCCGGGGAATTGCAGACGGTACTGCAGACCATGAATCAGACTTGCGGCATCCCCCGCGCCGAGGAGAATATACCGGAGAAGATCGCCGGAATTCTTGCCCGCGCGTGCGAATTGACGGAGAAGAAATAAACGGCATCCGGTAAGAGAGGACGAATAATATGAGCATGGAAATGATATTCTCCTCCCGTGGGATAACTCGTTTGACGACATCCGGTATTGAGAAACAAAAAAGGCATCGGCTAAGACCGATGCCTTTCTTTTATGGATTCTTACTTGAAATACTTCACCGCGGCTTCGAACATACGGATGTCGAAGTTGCCGGGCACGTTCTGGTACAGACCGGCACCGATTCGCTCGGAGTGGCCCATCTTACCGAATACGCGTCCGTCGGGGGAGGTGATGCCCTCGATAGCGGCGGCGGAATTGTTGGGATTGTACTGGATGTCGTCGGTCACGTTGCCTGCCAGATCCACGTACTGGGTGGCGATCTGACCGTTCTCGGCCAGCGCACGGATGGTGGCCTCGTCCGAGAGGAAGCGGCCCTCACCGTGGGAGATCGGCACCGTGTAGATCTCGCCGGGCTCGGTCAGTGCCAGCCAGGGAGACTTGTTGGATGTGATACGGGTGCGCACCAGCTTGGACTGATGACGGCCGATGGTGTTGAAGGTCAGCGTGGGCGCATTTGCGTCGCCGTCGGTGATCTTGCCGTAGGGCACCAGACCCAACTTGATCAGCGCCTGGAAGCCGTTGCAGATACCGCACATCAGACCGTCGCGCCGCTCCAGCAGATTGGTTACCTGCTCCTTTACAGCCGCACCGCGGAAGAAGGAGGTGATGAACTTGCCGGATCCGTCGGGCTCGTCACCGCCGGAGAATCCGCCGGGAACGAAGATGATCTGGGAATCGGCGATCTCCCGGGCAAAAGCCTCCGCCGAGCGGGCTACGTCCTCGGATGTCAGATTGCGAACGATGAACAATTTTGCCTCCGCACCCGCGGCCTCTACTGCCTTGGCGGAATCGTACTCGCAGTTGGTGCCGGGGAACACGGGGATCAGCACGCGGGGACGGGCGATCTTCACCGCCGGTGCCGCACGCTTTTCACCCTTATACAGCGGGATGTCCACCGCCTTGCCCGCCTGGGCGATATTGCAGGAGTATACCTTCTCCAGCTTGCCCTCGTACAGAGAGGACAATTCGCATCCGCTGATCTTTTCGCCACCCAACACGAAATTGCCGTGGGGAGCCGTTACGCCCAAAATCTCGCCCTCGGTGCAGCCATCCGCCAGCTCGCATACGAATGCGCCGTATGCGTAGGAGAAGATCTTCTCCAGAGATACGGATGCGTTAAATTCAAAGCCCAGACCGTTGCCCATGGCCATCTTCAGAACGGCCTCGGCAATGCCGGCGTAACCGGGGGTATAAGCGGAGAGGATCTTTCCTTCCCGCATCAGGGCGGTGATCTTTGCGTACAGAGCCTTCAGAGAATCCGCGTCGGGGATGCCGGCCTCCGTATAGGCGGGGGCAAACAGAGCCACGCGATGACCGGCTGCCTTGAAATCGTTGGTCACGATCTCGCCCAGCTTACCGGTGGTGACCGCGAAGGAAACGAGAGTGGGAGGAACATCCAGATCCTCAAAGGATCCGCTCATGGAGTCCTTACCGCCGATGGAAGCCACGCCCAGATCCAGCTGTGCGTCCAGCGATCCAAGCAGAGCGGCGAGCGGCTTGCCCCAGCGTGCGGGATCCTTGCCGGGTTTTTCGAAATATTCCTGGAAGGTCAGATATACATCCTCAAAGGATGCGCCGGTGGCAATCAGCTTGGAGATGGACTCTACCACCGCCAGATAGGCGCCGCGGTAGGGGCTCATGCTGGCCACATCGGGGTTGTATCCCCATGCCATGTAGGAAACGGTGTCGGTGTCGCCGGTCTCGCAGGAGATCTTGTGGACCATAGCCTGAATGGGCGTGCGCTGATGCTTGCCGCCGAAGGGCATAAGCACCGTACCCGCACCGATGGTGGAGTCGAAGGTCTCGGACAGACCCCGCTTGGAGCACACGTTCAGATCGGCCGCCAACGCCTTGTATCCTTCCGTGAAGGAGGCGGGAGTAGCCATTTTTGCCTCAGCGGCAGCGGGAGCGGCTACGGTGATGTGCTTCTCCGCACCGTTGGAGTTCAGGAATTCACGGGAGATATCCACGATCACCTTGCCGCGCCACAGCATTCTCAGACGGGCGTCGTCGGTGACGTTGGCTACCACGGTAGCCTCCAGATTCTCGCCGGCCGCGATCTCGCAGAAGCGGGCCACATCGCCGGGCTCAACCACCACAGCCATTCTCTCCTGGGATTCGCTGATGGCCAACTCCGTTCCGTCCAGGCCCTCGTACTTCTTGGGAACCCGGTCCAGATCGATGCGCAAGCCGTCGGCCAACTCACCGATGGCCACGGATACACCGCCGGCGCCGAAGTCGTTGCATCGCTTGATCAGACGGGATGCCTCGGGATTGCGGAACAGACGCTGGAGTTTTCTCTCCTCGGGGGCGTTGCCCTTCTGGACCTCTGCACCGCAGGAGGTCAAAGATTCGGTGGTGTGGGATTTGGAGGAGCCGGTAGCACCGCCGCATCCGTCACGGCCGGTACGACCGCCCAGCAGGATGACCACATCTCCCGGCGCGGGCACTTCGCGGCGCACATTTTCCGCCGGAGCGGCGGCGATCACGGCACCGATCTCCATGCGCTTGGCCGCATAGCCGGGGTGATAGATCTCGTCTACCATACCGGTAGCCAGGCCGATCTGATTACCGTAGGAGGAATAGCCCGCCGCCGCCGTGGTCACGATCTTGCGCTGGGGCAGTTTTCCGGGCATGGTCTCGGATACGGGGCGTGTGGGATCGGCCGCGCCGGTCACACGCATAGCGGCATATACATAGGAACGGCCGGACAGAGGATCGCGGATCGCACCGCCGATGCAGGTGGCCGCGCCGCCGAAAGGCTCGATTTCGGTGGGATGGTTGTGGGTCTCGTTCTTGAAGAGGAGCAGCCAGTCTTCCTCATTCCCGTTATGATTGACCTTCATCTTCACGGTGCAGGCGTTGATCTCCTCGCTCTCGTCCAGCTTGGTGAGCAGGCCCTGCGCCTTCAGAGATTTGGCACCGATGGTGGCGATGTCCATGAAGTTGATGGGCTTTTTGCACCGGCCCAGACGCTCACGCTCGCCCATGTACCGCTCCCACGCCTTTTGCGTGATCTCATCCGCAAAGGAAACGGAGTCGATGGTAGTGAGGAACGTGGTGTGACGGCAGTGATCGCTCCAGTAGGTGTCGATCATGCGGATCTCCGTGATGGTGGGATCGCGCTTCTCGCTCCGGAAATATGCCTGGCAGAAAGCGGCGTCCGCCTGGTCCATGGCCAGACCGTATGTCTTCACAAAATCGGCAAGGCCACCTTCGTCCAATTCACAAAAGCCCGTGAGCACAGCCACGTCTGCCGGTACGGGATATTCCGCGGCCAAAGTTTCCTTTTCAGCGAGAGATGCCTCTCTTGCCTCCACGGGGTTGATGACGTATTTCTTGATGGCGGCGAGCTCGTCCGCGCTCACCTTGCCGGAAAGTACATATACTTTTGCGGTCTCCACCAAAGGACGCTCGCCCTGGGAGAGAAGCTGTACGCACTGGGCAGCGGAGTCGGCCCGCTGATTGAACTGACCGGGCAGATATTCCACAGCGAACACGGTGTCGTCCTCGCCGGCCTGCAGGGAATCGGTCACGATGTCCAGCTGGGGCTCGGCAAAGATGGTGTTCTTGCAGTTTTCAAACAGCTCCGGGGAAATGCCCTCCACGTCGTAGCGGTTGAGGACACGGACATCCGTCACGGAAGAAATGGACAAAAGGGTGCGGATATCGGAAAGAAGGGAGCGAGCCTCGCCGGCCAGCTCTTTCTTTTTTTCAACAAATATTCTGTATACCACGCTTAAACTCCTTAAAGCATTAGTTGAATTTGAATCTGAACGAACCAGTTTCAGGATCCTTTGACACAATGATGTAATGTTCTTTTTCTGTGTCTATTTCATCTTTCTGTGCGAAAATCTCTTTTCCACACATTTTTTGTAGAGTTATTCCTTTGTATTTATTTAGAAATTCGGCCTCGGATAGCGATTCTCGCTCATTTTTCAAGAAATCAATCAATTTCTTTTTGTCTTCGTCGATATATTTGCCCGTAATTTGTTCGTTAATGTGCAACCGTTCCATTTGTGGAAGCAGATAATTGAACGCAACAACAGCACTGGCCGCAAGCCGAAATTCTTCGGCAGTCCAATCAATATTAACTATATCTTCTTCGCCGATTGTTTCATCAAAGCAAATTGGTATTTTCACATTGTCTTTATGCTGGTTTATATATGTAGCACCTGCATATATAAGATCAAATAAAGCGTCTCCCAGCCAATCCAAGGGCAGTTCTTTGTTTTCTTTCAACAGAGAAATAATGTCATCCATAGTAGGCTGACCGGCTGCCAGAGCGCGCTGACCGATATCACTGCGGCGGTACGCGCCCTCAAAGGAAACGAGATCGGCATTCTTGTACGCCTGTGCGATAGCGTTCTCCAACGTGTCGGCCACCGCCGTTACGCCCAGCACACGGCCGCCCGCGGTCAGCAGCTTGCCGTCCGCCAGTTTGGCACCAGCCACGTACAACTCGGCCGCAAAGCCGTCCTGTACGGTGATCTCAAATCCGCTCTGATACTTCACGGGATAGCCGTTTGACGCCAGTACCACGCAGCAGGCGTGGCCGTTTTTCCATTTCACCAAATCCGGCGTCAGATTTCCCTCAGCACACGCCTTCATGATGGTGAACAGATCGGAATCCAAGAGCGGCAGTACCACCTGGGTCTCGGGATCGCCGAAACGGCAGTTGTACTCGATCACTTTCGGGCCCGTCGGGGTCAGCATCAGGCCAAAATAGAGGCATCCCGCAAAGGGGCGGCCCTCCGCTTCCATGGCGCGGATGGTGGGCAGGAAGATTTCCTTCATGCAAACGTCCGCGATCTCGTCGGTGTAGTAGGGATTGGGGGCAACGGTACCCATGCCGCCGGTGTTCAGACCGGTGTCATGATCGCCGATGCGCTTGTGATCCATGGAGGAAATCATGGGGAGCACGGTCTTGCCGTCGGTGAAGGAGAGGACGGACACCTCAGGACCGGTGAGGAACTCCTCAATGACGATGCGGGAGCCGCTCTCGCCGAAGGCCTTGTCCTCCATGATGGAGCGAACGGCGTCGATGGCCTCCTCACGGGTCATGGCGATGATCACGCCCTTGCCCAAGGCCAAACCGTCCGCCTTGACTACGGTGGGGATAGCGCAATCCTGCACATAGGAGAGCGCCGCCTCCGCGTCATCAAAGGTTTCGTAGGCCGCGGTGGGAATGCCGTATTTCTTCATCAGATTCTTGGAGAAGACCTTGCTTCCCTCAATGATGGCGGCGTTCTTTTTCGGGCCGAAGGTGGGAATGCCCGCCTCGATGAGAGCGTCGGCGCATCCCAGCACCAGCGGATCGTCCGGAGCCACCACGGCAAAGCCGATGTTATGAGAGGTGGCAAAAGCCACGATCTTGTCGATCTCCTTCGCACCGATCTCCGGTACGCAGATCGCGTCGGCGGCCATACCGCCGTTGCCCGGCAGGGCGTAGATCACGCCGATTTCGGGACTTTTCTTCAGCGCTTTGATCAGCGCGTGTTCGCGGCCGCCGCCGCCAACTACGATGATATCAGTTTTCATGTAAGCCTCCGTGGGGGATACGCCGGGGCTCTGCCCCAGACCCCGCGAGTTTTTGAAAAAACTCGACTAAAACTTTATAAAAAGGGATTACTGAATTTATTTTTTGGGGGAGAGTTTT